>JAGBAJ010000012.1 GCA_017939755.1 Clostridia bacterium
AGATAATGTAGCGGCAATACACTCCTTTAAAGTAGTCAAAGCTACAGGAAAAAATAAAAAGTCCACAGCATCTGAATGTATTATGGCACAGTATAAAAAGAAAGGAACGTATGATTATAAGCTTCTTAATAATCATACAAGGGAAAATATGAACACTCCAAAACAAAGTATTATAATGCCATATCATCGAAATAAGGAAATGCTTGTATACACAACAACTTTATTAGAAAGTATTCTTCCTAAGGACGTGGAAGTAATCATTGTAGGAAATAATAATAATAGTGAAGAACTTAATGTAAAGCTGTCAGATCGTTTTACATATATTAAATATGATAAATCTATGCTATATTCAAAAACTGTAAATTTAGGAGTTGAATTGGCAAGTGGAGATATTATTACCCTTTGTGATCAAGATATATATGGATATGATGATTGGTATAGTCCCCTTATAGAAAAACTATTGTCTTCTCCAAAAATCGGTTCAGTTAGTTCAAAGTTGCTAAATCCGATAAATGATCGCATTATCGATTTTGGCATCGAATATTCCAAATACAGAATAGTTCATCCCTTGCGGGGATTAAAAAAAGACCATCCTCTTGCCATGATGGACCGAAAAGTAACCTCCTCAACAAGTGCTACCCTGACTATGTGGAAGGATGTTTACAAGCAAGTCAATGGAATGGACTTAGATATGTCTTATTGTTGTAGTGATTGCGACATTGGTATCAAGATCGGAGGACTGGGTTTGGAAAACTGGGTTTTAGCAAATTCGGTAGCTTATCATCGTGGAAGTAGTTCTTTTAAAAACGGTAAAAGTAGCAGCTTTTCGCACTTAAGAAATGATTCAACAAATATGTTTTGGGCTAAAAATCATGGTATAATTCGCCCTACTGTAAATGAAATGATTACATCATTTGTCCGACATTTGTGTCAATATAAAAAGTTGGATCCAATGTATTATTTTGTAAATCTATCATCATTGAGTGAATACGAGTGGTATGCTTCTTGCTTAAAAGAGGCTGCAGGATTAGAATATTGTGAAATTTTTTCTTATCCGCAAAATTTACCACACTATTCTAATCCTATTCAAATTTATGATGAATTACCTTATACATTTATGAATGTGAATCTACCTATAGTTTATTTTGTAGACTATATACCTGCATTGCAAAATAATATTATTTGGCAACATATGCGTAATATTGAAAGAGACTTGGTTTTGGATTGCCATGGAAGTCTTGTTTACTTAAGTGAAATCATTAGTGGTATGTGCTAATGTCACGTAAAATACCCATCTCTCCTTTCGATATCTACTATAGGCGCAGAACTTTGATAACTTAGGTTATATATTTTGAAATTCTCTTCTGGCAATGTTAAAATATAATTAACAGTTTTCAAAGTTTCTGTGCGATAATTTAAAAAATCCATTTCCTCTTTACTACAGACTAAATTCCGCCACATAACAGACAAATCTTTAATCATATACACTTCACGTGATTCTGCACCAATATACATATTCTTTTCTATATAATTATAGCATTTTATAAACATTTGCTTAAAAATATTCTCGTTATTTAAGTAATATGCATATTTCGCCTGTAGAAAATACCACTCGAAATCTTCAGTATTATTAATGATTTGTAGTAATTCTCCATAATCTTCAAACGCCTTATCCAGAACTACATCAAATCTCTTTTCTAAGAGCAGCTTAATGATTTTGTATTTCATATAACGTCCTTTAAAAAAAATGTGGTAGTTAACTTTTTGATTTTCTCTAATATTGTCAAATGCATTTTGAAGACTAGTTTCGACTTGTTCCAAATCTCCTTTCAATAAATAGTAAACAATTTTTTTCGCATAATAATTGACTATAAATTTTTCTTTAATATCAATTGGCATAAAATTAAAGCTTTGGAATCCTTTTTCCAAGAGCCGCAACCCTTTTTCTTTATCTCCTTTTCCTTGGAAATATAAATTAGCAGCATCAAAATAATTTTCAAATAATATGTCATAGTACTTATTCTTTTTTGAAATTCTAATGGACAGCTTTAATTCTTCAAAATATCTATTAATGTGTCCTTCAATTTTTCCACATACAAAAATCCGATTATTTATATATGCCCGTGCATAAAAGAACTTATTGTGCAAATCAGGAAACTTATTTTCCAGGTAATTTAATTTTTCTAAGTAATTAGAATAAATATTTATGCTTTTTTCTGCTTTATGTAACCGATTTTTATTTTCACAATAATGTATAACAAACGAAAAATGCGCTTTCATAATAGCAGAAGTGTCTAGTAATGTATCAAATATATGCGGAAAAATCTGTTCAAAAAGTAGCTCTGCCTGTATTTCACTAATGTGATCACGAACAAATTTACAACAATGTAATGTATTAGTTATAAATAAATCCATATCTAATTCGTCTTTATACAAGATGAAATTATGAATGATGTATTCAAAAAACTTATATATGAATTTATTAGGGATATTGAAATACTCTATATGATTACTAATCTCTATAAGTTGTTGCAAAGAAACTTCCTTGTTATATAACTGACATAAAGTATATTGTGCTCTTTTATCTTTTAGGATACCATTATATAGATTAGAAAATCTGCCAATATAATTAAATGCATATTCTAATAAATCTGTATAGATTTCCTTACTTAGGCACATTTCAACCAAATCATGTTCAAATATATAGCAAATGTTACCGCCGCGTTCTATATTGCGAATAATATCATGTTTTTCAAGAATCATAGCCGTTTCTTTATCTAAATTTAGCACTTCTATCAATCGTTCATCTAATTCAGAGAATAAATACAAGATAGAGACTATATTTTTATAATTCTGCCTTTTTTCAAAATTTTGTGCTAAAATCATATTGTATGTCTTTTGAAATAATGTTTCATAACTTAAGGGAATTTTCCTTAGTTCAGATTCTAGTCGATTCTGTTCTTGAATTAATCCCTGGCGGTTGTCGATAGTAACACATCCAATTTGGAGCAAATAATTAGCAACCTGTTCGATATATTTGGGCTTAAGTGATGTCTTTTCTAAAATTTTACGTAGTGCAGATAGATTTAAAGGATAATCATCTAAGCACAAAAGTGTTTTTAAATAAACTATAGCACTTTTCTCATCAGCGAAACCTCTAATTTGTTGACAAATCAGATGCGTATTTATATTATCACCATTTACATTTTCAAATTCACTAATAAAATCAAAATATTTTTTATCAAAAATTAGTGATGTATTTATTGCAAAAACTAACACTAAAGAACTAGGATTTTGTTTTGAACCAAAAAAATGTATCATTTTAATAATAAAAGGAATAATTTCTGTATTATATGATTGGAGGTTATCTATAATAATTGCATATTTCCCTTTACTCAATTTTTCATATATAATCTGATAATATTCTTCTATATTCACTTGAATACTAGAATTATTTTTTAGTATAGATATGAATTCTATAATTTTTTCTTTTAATGGTTCCTTTATCTTGGGATTTATGATTTCAGATACATCATATCCTATATCGTTCTCCAATTCTTCAGAAATCTCAAATAGACTAAATGCAATTTCACGAACAACATTTTTCCATGAACTATCCGAACCAAATCCAGCAAATTTTAATATCCTATAGTTGGATTTTAATAATATTGTCACACATTCTTCTAAAATTCTAGACTTTCCTGTTCCACTAGAGCCATAAACTAATAAGCCACTTACTTGGTTTTTATTTAAACAAAGCTGTTTAAATTTACCAAGTAAATTTTCATAGTCTTTTCCAATTAAGACATCTTTTTTTGTTGATAAGCAGCAATAGCTGGTTACCACAGAGTCACTTTCTTTTATTACAGTGTCTGAGCGTTTTACCTTAATAGTCAATTGTGGAAGCTGCAATTTTTCTTTGAATTTAACAATTTTGACAATAGTTTTTACCAATAAAATTTGATTCGGTTTTACTTCAAGTGTCTTTTCATGATGAGCTGATTTTATTTCACTATCATCAGAAAGAAAATCAAAATAATAATTATCAGGATGCTCTATCACAGAAATACATACTTGATAACTATTGTGTATATTTCGGTTGATTAAAACCGTGTTTAAATCGTATACTTCCCCCACATGTAAATTATCGATTTCATAATCGCCATTAAAATATTTATAATCAACTGCTTTTGCATTTATTTCATTCCAAAAAATATGTTCTATTTCTGTATCAAAACACAGTTCCTCTTCACTTGGAATTTTAAGAAGTTTTTTTAACCGGTTCTGATCATAATAAAACAATAATGCTTCCAATACTTCATCATCATATAAGTATACTTCTTTACTGTGCTCGTAAGCATATTGTCCAATACGACGCTTTAAATTAGTATTTAATTTTGAGTAACTAAAAAAAAGTAGATGCTGCGCATTGTTTATTTCTGCCAAAATAAGTGTAGGAGCTAAAGTAAGCAATGAAATGTTTTTGCTATAATTTTTACATTCTGCCCACCACACTTCATTCGTTTCATCGATAGCCCAAAAATCTTTATTACCATCATGAGAGGTTTTAGTTCCAGTAAATACAATACCATCTCCCAAAAACATCTGCTCCAAAAGATACTCAACAAGAATCTCGAATTTTATTCCTTTATTTAGACCCTGTTGACAATCGCTAAACACCCCTTCGTGAACTTTTTTTAAATTTTCTTCTAATAACTCTTTCCATTTTTCTTTTGATATGAATTTCAAACTTATCCTCCATTCGATAATTACATATTATCGTTGCCAAA
>JAGBAJ010000013.1 GCA_017939755.1 Clostridia bacterium
TATAGCTAGAAAAGAAGCAGAAGCTAAAAAGATTGAGGAACAAAAAAGATTAGAGGAGCAGAAAGCTATAGAAGAGCAAAGAAAATTACAAGAATTAAAAGAAAAAAATGATTTAGAGCAAAAAATTGTAAAGGAGAAAACTGAAAAAACTGAAAATATAAGTATGGAAGCAACTGCAAAAAAAGAAAACAATAAAATGGAAAATAGTTATGATAGTAGAAGAAACTATAATAATACTACAAACAATAACAGATATAACAGCGACAACAGAAATAATGGTGATAGATATAATAATGTAGATAGAAGAAATAATAGCAGCAATGGAAATAATCGCTACAATAACAATAACAGATATAACAACGGAGACAGAAGAAGTAATAGTGATGGAAGTAATCACTATAATAACAATAATAATAGATATAATAACGGAGATAGAAGATATAATAATCGAGACGGAAGTCAAAATAATAATTATAGAAATAACAGATATAATAATGATGGTAACAATAGATACAATAATGATGGAAATAATAGATATGGTAATGATAGCAATAGATACAATAACAATAGATATGGAAATAATAATGGATCAAACAGACCTTTGGATGAAAGAGGCATTGATAAAAACATTAAAAATATTATGTCTGTTGAAATTGTTGAGAAAGAATCTCAAAGGGACTATGGAAACAAGTCAATTGATAAAGCTAAGCAAAGCAAATTTGAAGAAAATAGGGCAAATAATGTTAACAAAAAGGCAACAAAGAATAGAAAGCAAGATAGATTTTCTGAATTTGATGGAGGAAAGCTTAAAGATTTAAAACAAGTTGACAAGTTATCGCATATGTTTGAAGACCAAGATGGCGGAATGCTTGATTATTACGATTTAACTTCTGGTAGAGGAAAGAAAAATAAAAAGAAATCTGCAAAGAATGAGGCAGAAGGAAGAAAACAAAAAATATTTAAATTAACAGATATTACAATACCAGAGAGCATTTCTGTTAAAGATCTAGCTACAGAATTGAAAAAAACAAGTGGCGAAGTTATTACTAAACTTATGGGATTAGGTATAATGGCTACAATAAATAATGAGTTAGACTTTGATACAGCTTTCCTAGTTGCAAGTGAGTTTGGTGTTACAGCAACTAAAAAGAATGTTGTTAACGAAGAAGATATTTTATTTGATGAGTCTGAAGATAGACAAGAAGATTTACTTCCAAGACCACCAGTTGTCGTTGTTATGGGACACGTAGATCATGGTAAAACCTCACTATTAGATACAATTAGAAAAACTAATGTTATTGAAGGCGAAGCTGGAGGTATTACACAACATATTGGTGCATATAAGGTTAATGTAAATAATAGAGAAATTACATTCCTAGATACGCCAGGACATGAGGCTTTTACAAGCATGAGAGCAAGAGGTGCTCAAATTACAGATATTGCAATATTAGTTGTTGCAGCAGATGATGGTGTAATGCCTCAGACAGTAGAGGCTATTAACCATGCTAAGGCCGCAGATATTCCAATTATTGTTGCTGTTAACAAAATCGATTTACCAGACGCAAATGTTGATAAAATTAAACAAGATTTAATGCAATATGAATTAGTTTCTGAGGAATGGGGCGGAGACACAATATTTGTTCCTATTTCAGCTAAAAAGGGAATTAATATTAGTAATTTATTAGAAATGGTACTATTAGTTGCCGATATGAAAGAGCTAAAAGCTAATCCAAATAAACAATCAAAAGGTGCTGTTATTGAAGCTAGACTTGATAAATCTAAGGGACCTATTGCTTCAATGCTTGTTCAACGTGGTACATTAAATGTTGGGGATACTATTGTTGTTGGTACATCAATTGGTAGAATAAGAGCTATGAAGAACGATAGGGGTCAAACTGTTAAAGCTGCTGGACCATCAACACCTGTTGAGGTAATGGGATTAACAGAGGTTCCAGAAGCTGGTGATGTATTCTACGAAGTTAAGAATGAAAAAATGGCTAAACATTTAATCGAGAAGAGAAAACTTCAAGAGCGTGAGAAGTCATTAAGTAATACAAATATAGTAACTCTAAACAACTTGTTCGAAAAAATGGCTAGTGAAGATTTAAAACAATTAAATTTAATTGTAAAATCTGATGTTCAAGGATCTGCAGAAGCTATCAAACAATCATTAGAAAAATTATCTAATGATGAAGTTAAGGTTAAGGTTATCCACTCAGTTGCAGGTGCTGTTAATGAATCTGATGTTCAACTTGCAAAAGCAGCAAAAGCTATTATTATTGCATTTAACGTACGTCCTATAGGAGCAGCTAAAGAAGTTGCAGAAAAAGAAGGCGTAGAAATAAAACAATACTCAATTATATATAAAGCATTGGAAGATGTTGAAGCAGCTATGAAAGGATTATTAGATCCAATATATGAAGAAAAAATTATAGGAAATGCATTGATTAGACAAACATTTAAAGTTTCAAGTATTGGTACAATCGCAGGATGCTTTGTAACAGATGGAAAAATTGAGAGAAATGCTGGTGTTAGAGTTATTCGTGATTCTGTGGTTATCCATGAAGGTAAGCTAGTATCATTAAAGAGATTCAAAGATGATGTAAAAGAGGTAACAAAAGGATACGAATGTGGATGCCAAATCGAAAATTATAACGATCTTAAAGAAGACGATGTTATTGAGTTTTTTGTTATGGAAGAGGTTAAAAGATAGAAAGGAAGATTTTATGGCCAAAAACGAAACTAGATTAAACAGAATAAATGAAGAGCTAAAAAAAGAAATTAGCAATATATTAACATTTGAATTAAAAAATCCAAATGTTACTGGTCTATTAAGCGTTACTAGGGCAAAAATAACTCCAGATTTTAAATATGCTAAGATTTATATTAGTGTATTAAATTCCAAAGACGTTGAAAAAACAATGCAAGGTCTTAAGGAGTCTGCGGGTTTTATTAGAAGTCAAATTGCTAAAACAATTAATTTAAGAGTAACACCTGAACTTTCTTTTGAACTAGACGATTCTATGGAATATGGAATGAGAATTGATAATATTTTAAAAGAAATAAAAGGTGAAAATAAATAATTTATGGTATAATGTAAATTAGTTAAAGCTGATTCTACAGCGTAAACTTGTGGAATCAGCTTTTGTTGTTATTAGAAAAGAATATTAGAAATATATTAGACTTTTCTATAAGAAAGGATTAAAAATATGGGAACTTTAGACAAGATTCTAGAAGAAATTAATAATGCAAATTCTATAGTTATTTTGACTCACGAAAATCCAGATGGTGATGCGATAGGAACGAGTTTAGCATTGTATAATTCATTAAAACTATATGGAAAGAGCAAGGTTGATTTAATAATTCCAGAATGTCCAAAGACATTTATGTTCTTACCAGGTGCAGAAGAAATAAAGAAAACTTCTGAAATTAATAATTACGATTTGGCTATTGCTATTGATTGTGCTTCATTTGACATGCTTTGTGAAGACAAAGATTATTTTGAAAATGCAGAATCAACAACTGTTATTGACCATCATGGAACAAATACAATGTATGGTGATTTTAATTTTGTTAATCCAGATGCACCAGCCTGTGCAGAAGTTATGATCGTAGCGTTAAACAAGTTTGGAATCCATATAGATAAAAATATTGGAACTTGTTTATTAGTAGGAATTATTACTGATACAGGAGGGTTTAAATATCAAGGTGTAACTGCAGAAACATTTGAGTTTGTTGCTAGACTTTTAAATAAAGGTGTCAATGTATCAAATACATATAGAAAAGTTTTGCAGGTAAAGACAAGGTCTTCATTTGAATTGTCAAGGGTTGCTGGTGACCGATTAGAGTTTTTCAATGATGGAAAAGTGGCTTTTACATATGTAACACTTGATGACTATGAAAAATTCGGATGTTCATATGGTGACCATGAAGGTATTGTAGATATTGGAAGAGATATTGAAGGTGTAGAGGTATCAATTTTTGTTAGGGAAATACAAGGAAAGGGATTAAAGGTATCGCTTAGATCAAACGAAGCTGTGGATGTTGATGAAATAGCATTATTGTATGGTGGTGGTGGACATCAAAAAGCTGCAGGATTTTCCACAAAAGGTGATATTGAATCAGTAAAAGAAATGATACTTCAGGAGGTTAGACACTATTTATATAATTAAGGGTTACTATTTAATAGTTTATCTAGAAATAGATTTGTAATATTAAATATATACAATTAAGGAGGATTTTTTTGGAAGGAATTATAATTGTAAATAAATCCAAAGGGTGTACGTCGAATGATGTTGTAAACAAAGTAAAACATATACTGAAATGTAAAGTGGGTCATACAGGGACATTAGATCCTAATGCGACAGGAGTTTTGCCGTTATTATTAGGTAAAGGAACTAAATTTTCAAAATATTTAATAAATCATGATAAGAAATATTGTGCAACATTGCAATTAGGAGTAAAAACGACTACAGCTGATATAGAAGGCAAAATAATCGAAGAGCAAAATGTGGATGGTTCAATTTATAACGAATTAAATATCCAGAAAGCGCTAAAAAAATTCATTGGAAAAAATATTCAGACTCCACCAATATATTCAGCAATAAAGATTAATGGAAAGAAGCTGTATGAATATGCAAGAAAAGGTGAAGATGTAGAAATTCCAGTAAGAGAAATAGAAATTTACAACATTGATTTGATTTCGATTGATAAGGAAACAAACCAAATTGTTTTTGAAGTTGAATGCTCAAAAGGTACATATATAAGAGCTCTTTGTGAAGATATAGCAAGTTCTCTTGGAACAATTGGATTTATGAAAGAACTTAATAGATTAGTAGTTGGTAGTTTCAAAATAGAAGATTCAGTAAGTACTGAAGAAATAGAGCAGTATAAAGATGATAAAAATTGGTTACGAAATCATATAATAACATTAGAAAGATTATTAATCGATTCACAAGAAATTAATATAGGAAATGAAAAAATTGATAAATATCTCAATGGCGTAAATATTTCTGTAAATGTCTCTGATGGTATATATAGGATATATAATAATGGTACATTTATTGGAAGCGGATTTGTAAAAAATAATTTCCTAAAAAGAGACATTGTGTTATAATTATTATATAGGAGATTGCGTATGAAGAAATATGATAAGAAAAAAGTAATTTTTGTGGGAATAATTATCGCATGCATAATAATCATACTGTATATTTTTAGTTTAAAGTCAGGTAAAAAGAAAAACAATAATAGTGTTTCAAATACCAATTTTATTCCTCAACAAAACAATTCAAGTGAACAAAATATATATGACAATGATTTTAGCGAGAGCGATGACCCATTTGAAATTAAGTATGAAACTAAGACTATAAGAAATTTGGAAAACGGAAAAGCAAAGTTTGTATGTACAGAAAATTTTCCTAAGATAGAGGGGTTAGATGATGAGGTTGCAAAAAAAATAGAGAGCCATTTATCAAAATTATCTAATGATGTATGGAAAGATATAAATGAGAGCACGCCTGACAATGAGATAAACGAGTTACTAAAATATAGAGCAGAAAATGGTAATGATAGCCAAATTGGATTTACATTATCATATAATGTTGAGCTAAGAAATAAAAGAATAATAACTTTTGTTTATAATTTAAAAGGTGGACTTGGTGGTGCTGCGTGGGATAAAAGCAGTGGTGTAAGTTTTAATAGAGAAACAGGGGAAGTAATTAATGTACGTGATGTAGTGATATCTAGTGAAGATTACATCAAAGCTTGTAAAAATTACATATTTGAAAAATTAAAAAAGAATGAGAGCTCTCTACCACTAAAATCTGGAGCGCAGAGCATTATAAATAAGGAGCTAGAAAGTATGTCTGGATATTTTACTAGCAATGGAATTATGTGTATAGAAATTCCTTTATATGAAATTATTGATGGTAACGTAAATGGCGAATTTAAATGTGAAGTGCCATATAGTTTAATTAAAAACTATGTATATAGTAATTACGTATCTTTATCCTAGGTTTTCTTATTATGCAAATAATTTTATTAAATAATTAAGAGGTTAAAATCAAATACGATTGAAGCCTCTTTTTATTTTATACTATTAAATGGTAACAAATAATAATTTTTTATCCTGAATATAAAAAACGATTATATTGAATATTGAAGGAAAATATGCTATAATTTGTAAGTATTTACGTAGATTAGGAGGTTTTTATGTATCTAATTGTTGGTCTAGGAAACCCAGAGGCAGAATATGCAAGAACAAGACATAATATGGGGGTTGATGTAATAAATGAAATTGCAGATAAATATAAAATTGCAATTTCTAGAGAAAAGTTTAATGGCTTGTATGGGTCTGGAGAAATTGAAGGAGAAAAAGTTATTCTTCTTAAACCACAAACATATATGAATTTAAGTGGTGATAGCGTAATTGAATTTGTTAATTTTTATAAAATAGATTTAGCAAATGTAATTGTAATTTGCGATGATATAGATACTGAACCTGGAAAAATTAGAATTCGTAGAAAAGGCGGACCAGGAACTCATAATGGAATGAAATCTGTAGTTGGTAGATTGAATTCAGAGAATTTTCCTCGAATTAGAGTTGGTATAGGTAATCCTAAATTTAAAAATGATTTAATAAATTTTGTTTTAGAGAACATAAAGGATGAAGATTACGATATTTTAAAAGACGGAATAAAAAAAGCGTCTAGTGCGGTTGCTTCAATAATACAAGATGGAATTGATAATGCAATGAATAAATATAATGCCTAAAAGCGATATATATAAGAAAATTGTTACTCAATTCCTATGATATAAAGAGCTTCGTTAGACATTGCACATGGAGGTAAAATGAAAGAGATTATAATTAATAATGATAATCAAAAAAGCAATATAGTTGTTCTGGAAGACGGAAAAGTAGTAGAGCATTATAAGGAACTTTTTAATAATAAAACTATTGAAGGAAATATATATTTGGGAAAAGTAGTAAGTGTTCTTCCTGGAATGCAGGCAGCTTTTGTAGATATAGGAGAAGAGAAGAATGCATTTTTACATATTAAGGACGTATTACCAAAAGTAAGTGAAATAACTGGAAATAAAAACGAAAAGCTAAGCAATAATGATATAAAAAAATATGTTAGAGTTGGAATGCCAATTATGGTTCAGATTAAGAAGGACAAGATTGAAACTAAAGGGGCTAGAGTATCAACAAATATTAATATTCCAGGAAAATATGTTGCTCTTGTTCCAAATTCTAACTTTGTTACTGTATCAAGTAAAATTGAAGATGAAGCAGAGAGTAATAGACTAAAAAAGATTATCAAAGAGCACGTTCAAGAGCAATATGGTTTTATATTTAGAACAGCTGCTTTTGGAAAATCAGAAAAAGAAATAATAAATGAAATTGAAGAGCTAGATAAGTTATATAAAGAAATTGCCAATAAAGCAAAAAAATTAATAGATGAATGTAGTTTTCCTGCAAAGGTATTTGAAATTGGTGGTATAACAAATAAAATAATAATGGGCTTGGCGGAATATACCGAAAAGATTGATGTAAATGATCAAGATGTCTATAAATTTATAATAAACAAATATCCAGAGATAAGTAAAAAGATTACATTGCACGAAAAAAATGAAGAGATTTTTTCTGATGATATTTTGGCACAAATCGAAAAATTAGAGAGCAGAAAAATCTGGTTAAAATGTGGGGGTTTTATTACAATAGATAGAACCGAAGCTCTAACTGCAATTGATGTTAATACTGGAAAATATACAGGAAAAGATAGTTTAGAGCAAACTATACTTAAGGTAAATGAAGAAGCATCCATCGAAATTGCAAAGCAATTAAGAGCTAGAGATATAGGTGGAATTATTATTATTGATTATATAGACATGGAAGAAGAAGAAAGTGAAAAAATAATAGTAGAGCTACTTGAAAAAGAGCTTAAAAAAGATAGAGCAAAAACTCAAGTAGTTGGATTTACAAAGTTGCATTTATTAGAAATGACAAGAAAGCACTTATATACAAATTAAGTTTAATATTATTCGCAAAATAGATGCATTTATAATTAGAGCAAATAAGAAAGAGGTTAAATTTTATGATGAATGTAGGATTCGTTTCATTAGGATGTAGCAAAAATCTTATGGATACTGAAAGAACAATTGGATTATTTAAAAATAACAAATTTAATATTGTAAATAGCCCATCAAAGGCTGACATTATTGTAGTTAATACATGTGGTTTTATTGAATCTGCAAAAGAAGAGGCAATAAACACTATATTGGAAATGGCAGAATACAAAAGTAACAAATGTAAATATCTTATTGTAATGGGATGTTTGGTAGAAAGATATAAAGAGGATCTAGAAAAAGCTTTACCAGAAGTTGATTTGTTTATAAAATTTAGTGAGTATGATACTATATGGAGTCAAATAGAAGCGGTTGTTGGTAAATCAGAAGAGCAAAATCAAAAAAATCTAGATTTTATGGAGAGAGTTGTTACAACTGGAGAAAACTATGCGTTTTTAAGAATTGGAGAAGGCTGTGATAATAATTGTACATATTGTGCTATTCCATATATACGTGGTAAATACATAAGCAGAAAAATAGAAGATATTTTGGAAGAAGCAAAAATGTTAGCAAAATCTGGAATAAAGGAGCTTATTGTTATTGCTCAAGATACAACAAAATATGGAATTGATATTTATGGTGAATCAAAACTTGCAGTGCTATTAGAAGAGCTTTGTAAAATTGAAGGAATTAAATGGATAAGATTTTTATATTCGTATCCAGAGACAATAACGGATGAGTTGTTAGAAGTTGTTAAAAATAATGAGAAAATATGCAATTATTTTGATATTCCAATTCAACATATTGCCGACAAAGTATTAAAGCGTATGAACAGGCATAGTGATGGTAAAAGCATTAAAGCTGTTATATCAAAAATTAGGAAGGAAATACCAGATGTTGTTATAAGAACAACTGTAATGGTTGGATTTCCAGGAGAAACACAGGAGAATTTTGATGAGCTATACGAATTTATAAAAGATGCAAAATTTGATAAATTAGGAGCTTTTACATATTCTAAAGAAGATGGAACACCAGCTGCAAGAATAAAAGAGCAAATACATCCTATGACTAAAAAGAGCAGGTATAATAAGATTATGAAACTTCAGGCTGAAATTAGTGAAGAAGCTGCTCGTAGACACATTGGAAGGGAAGTTGAGGTTCTATTAGAAGAGCGTAGTTTCGACGGAAAGTATTATATTGCAAGAAGTTATATGGAAGTTCCTGATATTGATGGAGTTATTTTTGTTAAGTGCGATGAAGAAAATAAAGAAGGTCAATTTGTAAAAGTTAAAATAACAGATGTCCAAGGCTATGATTTCATTGCTGTTTTTGGAGACTGCTTCAAAAAACATTAAATAAAGAGAATATTAAAATAAAATGTTTTTAGGGACTACTTTCAAAAGATGTTTTTTGAAAGTAGTCCCTAAAAACAGCATTTAATCAACTTTTATTGAAGCATATTTTTTTAATTTTTCGTATGCTAAATAATTTATTGTACCAGCAGGGAAGTTTCCATCTTTATCTTTTTTTCCGGCAGGAACGCCTGTAAGTAATTCGATACCTTCATCTATTGTATTAATTGCATAAATATGGAATTTACCATCTTTAACTGCCTGAATAACTTCGTCAGATAAATTTAAGTTTTTTACATTTTGAATTGGTATCATAACAGAATGTGTTCCGTCTAAACCTCTCATTTTACAGATTTGGAAGAATCCTTCGATTTTTTCGTTTACACCACCAATTGGTTGGATTTCACCTTTTTGATTTACAGATCCTGTTACTGCAAAACTTTGATTTATAGGAATACCAGATAAACTTGAAAGTATAGCATATAGCTCAGTACTTGAAGCACTATCACCATCTACACCAGAATATAATTGTTCAAAACATATACTTGCAGTAAGTGATAGAGGAATTTCTTGGGCAAATCGTTCTCCTAAAAATCCACTTAATATATATACACCTTTTGAATGTGATGAACCAGATAACTCGACTTCACGCTCTATGTTAATAACACCAGTTTTTCCAGTGTAAGTGTTGGCTGTAAGTTTTACCGGTTTTCCAAAGCTATAGTCACCAATATTTATTACAGTTAATCCATTAATTTGACCAACTTTAAATCCGGATGTGTCAATTAAAAGTGTATTTTCTTTTATCATTTCTAAATACATTGAGTCATATTTTTTTACTCTAGCCACACGCTCAGATAAAGCCATGTCTACAAATTCAGATGTGACAATCTTTGATTTATTCATTGTAGCCCATGTTGATGCTTCTGCAATTATTTGTGACAAATCATTAAATCTGGTTGATAATTTATCTTGATTATCTGCAAGTCTAGATGAATACTCCATAATTTTTGCTACAGCACTAGCATCTAAAGGAGGTAGCTCCTCTTGTTCACAGAATCCATGAATAAATTTTGCAATTTTGTTCATATTTTCTTCTGTGTTATCAGTAGAATCTTCAAATTCTACCTTTATTTTGAATAACTTCATAAACTCAGGGTCTATAGTTGATAGCGTCTGGTAAATTTCTTCACTTCCAATAATTATAACTTTTATATCTAAAGGAATAGGCTCTGGTTTTAAAGAAATTAATACCATTGATGATCTTGGGTCAGCAGTGTTTTCAATAAGTAATTGTTTTTGTCGTAATGATTTTTTTAAATTTTCATAGCAAATTGCATTTTCAACTAGGTCACTTGCTTGAAATATAATATATCCACCATTAGCTTGATGAAGAAGACCAGGCTTTAACATAGTATAGTCTGTTTTTAATGATCCAAAGTAGTTTTCATATTCAAGCTTTCCAAATATATTATGATATGAATAATCAGAGTCCATAATAACTGGAGCACCTTCTTGTTCACTATTATCAATAAATAAATTTACTCTGTAATTTAGCCATGGTTTTGGTGGCTCTGGTTTACCAGGTGTAGGTTGAGTTTGAGTTTCAGCACTTGGATCAGCTAAAAAACTATCAATATTTTTTAATATATCTTTTTTTATATTTTCCAAAAAAGTACTAATTTTTTTATTTCTCTTGAATTTTGATCTAATATAGTTTATATGTGCATTTATTGTTAATAATGCAACATTAGATTGCCATTCTGATAGTTTCTTTTGAGAATCTCTCTCTATGTTTTTAATTTCACTAATTACCTGCAATATTTGCTCTTGAACGATATTTGAGTTATCTTCAAAGCTTTGCTTAACATCATCATCAAGTTGATCAAATTCTTCTTGTTCGATTGCTTTTCCATTTATTACAGGCATCATATAAATTCCATTTTGGGCTGATTTTACTTGAAAGCCATATTTTTTAGATTTTTTATTTAACTTTTCCATAAGAGCAGTCTTCTTTTCTTCGTAAGCCTGGGTAATCATTGTTTTTTCTTTTTCAAAATCATCATTACTGAAAGTATTTTTTAAATCATTTCTTATATCTTTGATGAATGAGTCCATATAATCTCTAAATTCACGGCCTTGTCCAGCATGTAAAGGTAAAGCAATTGGCTCATTTGGATTATTAAAGTTATAAATATAGCACCAGTCGCAAGGTGTTTTTTTCTTCTTTGAGAGCTTATCTAAATAATGTTTTGTGTACATTGTTTTTCCAACACCGCTTGGTCCTTCGAGATATAGGTTGTATCCTTTTATATCAACGTTTAGACCGAATTCTAAAGCTCGTATACCACGATCTTGTCCAATTCCTGTTTCAATATTTGTAAGCTCTTCTGTTGTCTTAAACTTGAAAATACTAGGATCACAGAAAGCTTTTAAATCTTTGTAGTTTAATTCATTTTTATTTTTCATTTGTTCCTCCTTAATTTTTATCTATTATAGATATAAAGTCATTAGTATGGCAGAGTCAGTATTATCATAATATTTTTTTCTAACTCCAATTTGCTCAAAGTTATATTTTTTGTAAAGCTTAATTGCAGGGGTATTGTTTTCGTTAACTTCAAGCGTTATTGATTTCATATTTAATTTTTTTGAAATTTTTATTAGCTCCGAAAGAAGCAGGGAGCCAACCCCCATATGTCTTTTATCTTTTTTTGTAACTATATTCATAATATTTGATTCATCAATTATTGTTAAGATTCCAGCAAATCCTAGAATTTCATTATTTTCTTCTGCAACGATATATGTAGTATTTTCTCCATTAAACTCTTTTTCTAAAATTGAAAATGTCCAAAAGTCATCAAATTGTATGCTTAAATGTTGTTTTAAATATTGTAAATCTTGAAGGTTCATGAATCTAATTAGTATATTATTTTTCTCCATCTAGTGCTCTTTCTGCTTGGGATTTTTTTAAATAGATAGGGGAAATACTATTAGAATCTCCCAAAATGCCATTTTTAAATTTAGTATACGCAGATTTACCAATACTAATACTTGTTTGAATGTTTTGATTATCCTTAGCAAATACTGGATTTTTTATAAAGGTTTTTATTTTATCTTTATGCGATACAGAGCCATCTCCAACAAAAATTAACTGGTCATCGTAAATTGATAAATCGTCTAAAATATTTTGAATATTATCAGAGCGTAATTCTCCAATTTGTTTATATACTTTACCATCAAAACTATGTAATGAATAATATACATTATCGTTTTTAGCGTCTAATAAGCTTACAATTAGGCCATTTTCTGTAATGTTGTATGCAAGACTTTCAAGTGAGGTTACACCAACTACAGGTATGTTTTTGGCATCAGAAAATGCCTTTACAGTGGCAATTCCAATACGAATTCCTGTAAATGAACCAGGTCCTTGGCAACATGATAGTAAATTTATATTATCTAAAGTTAGGTTACACTCTTTTAGTAGTTCATCAAGCAAAGGCATTAAATTTTGAGAATGAGTTTTTTCATCATTGGTATGTTTTTCTAAAATTACTATATCATCTTCTAATATTGCAACAGAGCAAATTTTAGAAGATGTGTCAATTGCTAGTATTTTCATACTTTAGTCCTTTCTATATTTTATTTTGAAGGGAAAAGGTTTTTAAATTTTTCTCCTATGGTTTCTATTTTCAGAAGCCTATAATTTTCATCGGTAACATCTTTTTCAAATGTAATATGAATATAATCTTTTGGGAGGGCATCTAATATCAATTCGCCCCATTCAATTATGCATATTCCGTTTTCAAAATATTCTTCGCCACCGATTGCATAAAATTCTTCCGTATCAGATAATCTGTATACGTCAAAATGGTATATATTTTGACCATCTTTAGTGTTGTATTCATTTACAATTGTGAATGTTGGACTGGATATTTCATTTGCAAGTCCAAAATATTCTAAAAAACCTTGAGTAAATTTTGTTTTTCCAGAGCCAAGCTCTCCCGTTAAAACAACAACATCTGACTTTGATAGTTTTGATGCAAGATTTTTGGCAAATTTAATTGTATCAGATTCAGATTTTGAAATAAATTTGTACATATTTTCACCCTTTTTATTAAATTTATTCTAGTGTTATTTTATATTAAAGGTACTAATTTGTAAATAAAAATAGGATATTTTTTGTCGTAAATGTGCAGGTAATTTTTAACAGGATTTTGCAAATAAAAAAGTTTTCTATTGACTTTCTTTTGATTCTGCTATAAACTTTAGCTGTGATGAAAAAGGAAGAATGCCTATATAGCTCAGGAGGTAGAGCACTACCTTGGTAAGGTAGAGGTCACCGGTTCAAATCCGGTTATAGGCTCCAATAGTAAATCTGTTCGAACTTTATTGAATAGATGAAACAAAGAATCAATCAGAGATGGTTGATTTTTTTTATACATTATGAAAGTCATACTGACTTCATCCTCTTTTTTCATATCAAATAAAGAAAAGGTTCACAGAGCGAGATTTGTTAATAGAAACACTTGCAAAAATACTGTTGTTATGTTAAATTTATTACGATAAATTGTGTAAAAATAAATACTTGGAAATGAAAGGAATTGATATAATGAAAATAGGAATAGTTGGACTTCCAAACGTTGGAAAAAGCACTTTATTTAATGCGATTACAAATGCTGGTGCAGAGTGTGCAAATTATCCATTCTGTACAATAGAGCCAAATGTTGGAGTGGTTCCAGTACCAGATAAAAGGTTAGATGATTTAGCAAAGATGTATAACCCAGAAAAGGTTACTCATGCAATTATTGAATTTGTTGATATTGCTGGTTTAGTAAAAGGTGCAAGCAAAGGAGAAGGACTTGGAAATAAGTTCCTATCTCATATTAGAGAAGTAGATAGTATTGCACAAGTGGTTAGATGTTTTGAAGACCCAAATGTTGTACATGTTGACGGAAATATAGATCCAGTAAGAGATATAGAAACAATCAATTTAGAGCTTATATTTGCAGATTTAGAAACTATAGAGAAAAGACTTGATAGAGCTAAGAAAAATTTAAAAGCTGATAAGAAATATCAGGCTGAAATAGATGTATTAGAAAAATTAAAAGCTGCATTAGAAGCTGGCAAAACAGCTAGAACAGTCGATCTTTCAGAAGATGAAAATGAACTGATAAAAGATGCATTCCTTTTAACAATTAAACCAACATTATATATTGCAAACGTAAATGAAGACCAATTAGCAGATAGCGACAATGACGAAAACGTAAAAAAAGTAAAAGAAATTGCAGCAAAAGAGCATGCAGAAGTTATTCCTTTATGTATAAAAATTGAAGAAGAGCTAGCAAGTATAGATGATAGTGAAAAAAATGATATGCTAGAGATGCTTGGACTAACTGAATCTGGTTTAGATAAGGTTATTAAATCAAGCTATGATCTTCTTGGATTAATGTCATTTTTAACAGCTGGTGAACCTGAGGTTAGAGCATGGACAATAAAAAAAGGTACAAAAGCTCCTCAAGCAGCGGGAAAAATCCATTCAGATATAGAAAGAGGATTTATTAGAGCAGAAATTGTTTCATATGATGATTTAATGAGAGAAGGATCAATGAATGCTGTAAAGGAAAAAGGTTTATTACGCTCTGAAGGTAAGGAATATATTATGCAAGATGGTGACATAGTTTTATTTAGATTTAATGTATAAAATAAAAAGTACAAATAACCCTTTTGGATTTATTTGTACTTTTTGTGCATAAAGTTTATTATAATATTTATAGCATATGTGGAAGGAGTTATAAAAGGTTGAGAAATTTAGATTTTTTCCAACCATATCTTGGCATTAGAAAGGAATAGTAGTATAAATGAAAAAAATTAAGGAAGTAATAAAATCTGTAATAAAAAAATTGGCTATATTAATTATTTTATCTGTTTCTATATTTGGGCTCTGTACAACTATAGAAGAAAGAACTACATTTGCTTCGGCAGGACATAGTGTAAGTCATAGTAGCGGTGGCCATAGCAGCAGTCATAGTAGCAGTAGTAGTCGTAGCCACCGTAGTAGTCGAAGTAGTTCAAGTGGAAGTATCGAAGATGCAGGCCCTGCGCCTATTATAATTACAATAATATTTATGACTATATTTATTATCATATTCTGCAAGGCAATACAGAAGAGCAAACAGACTACACCTAAGAATAATATTGTGGATGAAAATGAAATTGAAGCAGAAATCAAAAAATACATTCCAGATTTTAATAAGGCAGAATTCTTAAAACAAGGATTTAAGACATATTGCGATGTACAAAACGCTTGGATGAATTTTAGAATTCAAGATGTCCAAGACAGAATAACGGATGAATTACTAAATATGTATCAATCTCAATTAGATGCAATGGAAGTAAAAGATGAACAAAATATTATTAAAGATATAACTCTTCATGGTTCAAGATTAAAAAGTGTTAGTTGTCAAAACGGAGTTGTAACAATAAAGACTGGATACACAATTGATTTATATGATTACATTATAAATAAATCAACAGGTAAGGTAACTAGTGGAACAAGTAATAAAAAAATAAGAATATTCTCAGAGATGTGTTTTAGATTAACAATTGATGAAGCTGCAAACTTAGATAAATGTCCAAATTGTGGTGCGAAACTTCCAAACTTTAATGGGGCAGGTCGCTGTGAATATTGTGGATCAAAAGTTGTTGCAGAAAATAAAAAATGGGTATTAACAAGTGAGAGAGTTGAGTCTCAATACTTTATTTAGTAGGGAAAGTTAAACTTTTCCTATTAAACAAAGGCATAATTGTGCACGATTTTTACAAGGATTATTTTTAATTAATTTTGGAGGGAGAATATGAATACTACGATTGAAAATATAGTAAACCAGGATCCAGAATTTTCTGAATCAAAGTTTAAATCAAAAGTTGAAAATGAATTTGTACAGATAATGCTATCTGTAATGACAGGTAAAATAGAAAGAATAAGGCACTTTGTTAGTGATTCAGTATATCAAAATATTGCTGCAAAAGTTGAAGATGATAAAAAAAATAATAGAATACAAATGTATGACGAGTTAAATGTTTCTAATGTTAAAATATCAAACATACAAGAGCTTGATAATTGCTTTCAGATTGATGTAATTGTGCATTCAAAGGCACTAGAGTATTATATAAATAGAGCTACAAGAAAGTATTTATCAGGTAACAATAAATATAGAACAGAAAGAGACAATGTACTTGTATTTAAGAAACCTAAGGATAATAAAGTTCTTGGTAATGTGAGAAAATGTTCATCTTGTGGGGCCAATTTAGATATTAATAAAAGTGGAAAATGCCCTTATTGCGGAAGCATTTTTGAATTGGAAAAATACGATTGGACAATAACAAAACTAAATATAAAGTAAGGATGATAATATGAGAATAGAAAAAGTATATTTTAAGACAAAAGATGGACTAGAGCTAACAGGACTGCTGCATACAAGTGAAAGTAAAGAAGAAAAGGAAGTTATTATTTCAGTTCATGGTATGGGAAGCAATTGCCTAAAAAAGAGAGATGATATTATAGCTAAAAAAGTTACTGATAATAATATATCATATTTTACATTTAATAATAGAGGACAAGGATTGATAAATGGGGTTCATACAGATACAGGAAAAATGAATCAAGGTACTGTTTTTGAAGATGTAACAGATTGCTATTATGATATCACAGCAGCTATTAAGACATTAATGGGAATAGGCTATAAAAAAATACATTTAATGGGTCATAGTTTAGGCTCAACCAAAGTTGTATATACATATAATAAAATGCTACACAATAAAGATGATAAAATGTTGCAAAATATAAAATCAATTATTTTATTATCATTAGTTGATTTGGTTAATGTTATGGATATGTTAAATAAGTGTAAGCCAAACCTTGATATTGTTAGTTTAGCAAAAGAAAAAGAGCAAAAAGGAGAGCTGAATTACATAATTGAAACATGTGCACCGTTCATGCCATATGTCAGTGTAAAAACATTTATGAGATATTATAAATATAATAAAGATATAGATTTTGCTAAATATACAACGAATGATTTTGAATTTAAGGAGATAAATAACATTAAAGTTCCGTTATTTATGAGGTGGGGAAATAATAAAGAACTTATTAGTATTCCAGCAGAGGATGTTGTAGAAGTTTGCAACAATAAGATACATAATGAGAAAAAGAATATAGGATTTATTAATGGAGCAACACATAACTATACTGGTGTAGAAAAAATATTGGCTGATGAAATTTATTCTTTTGTAAGCCAAGTAAAATAATGTTACAGTTCACAGTTAATAAGATTTTATTAGAGATTAAAGATATAATATCAATTTATGTGTTCCACCCCAACGGCAAAGAATAAGTAATTGTTGCTTTGCTGCACGCTTGCAACATTAACTTATTCTATTTTGTCGGTCCCCACCTTAATTTCACACCATAAATTGATATTATATCTTTAAATTATTATATATTGCTATTTAGCTGTGAATTGTAACAAAATAATTACTAGTTAATTGTTTATATAGAAAAGTCTATTTACAAAATAATTGAATTTCTATATAATGTTAAACATCAGATGACAATTTGTTAATAAAATACCTGAAGAGGTGTATATTTTATTATAAAATAAAAACAATAAAAAGGGAGGATTTTTATGAAAAAATTAATTTCAATTTTAGCAATTGTAACTATGCTATTTGCAAGTTTATTTGTATTATCAGGATGTGGAGATGAAGAAAAAAGTAGTTCATCTAAAAAGAGCAAAAATACAGAAGACAATAGTGTAGTAGAAAACGAAGAGGATGACAATACTACAACAAATGATACTGAAAATAATAAAAATGATGAAGAAAAAAAGGAAAAGAAGGTAAGTCAAGTTGATAAAACACCAGTAGACTACAAAAACAAAGATTCATACTATTTTGTAGTTGATGGTAAAAAATTTAACATTGATACAAAGTTAAGTGAGATAACTGAAAAAACAGGATATACACAGGATAGCGCTGCTATTGAGAAAGATGTTCCGTCAAAGAACTATTTAATAGGTGGTGGTTATTTTCATAATGACAAGAAGAGAACAGTATTTTCTATAATGCCAATAAATCTTGGAAGTGAAACTGTGAAAACACCAGAAACTACAATTGGAGGATTTTCAATTACAAAATACAATTATGATGAGGTAGATAAGAATATAGAAATTTGTAATGGTATTACAATTGGAACATCAATGGATGATGTAGTTGCTGTATTTGGAGAGCCAACAGAAAAAGATATGAGAGAAGAGTATGAGAACTTAGGAGTAAAATATACTTATAAAGATGGATCATACAAATACTTTGAATTTGAATTTGACAAAAAGACTAAAGCTGTAACAAATATAACATGGAGGTATTTTAATTTCTAAATAAAAAAATACGGTAAAATTATTGAAAAAATTGAAAAAGCATGTTATTATATAGCATATTAAAAACTATATAGAGGACAACACGTCAATCGTAAAACTTATAGAGAGCCGAAGAGATGGTGTAATTTCGGTAAGATAATAATTTTGATGTTATCACCTTTATGTGTTGCTTAATTGAAGTACCAGTAAATTAAGCCGTAATCTTGCGTTAAAAGAAATTAAGAGAGTTGATATTATAAATTATTTATAAGCCAACTAATATAGGTGGTACCGCGGATTAGTATTTATTGCTATTCGTCCTAGTATTTTTACTAGAGACGAATAGCTTTTTTTGTATAATAGGAAAGTAGAACTTTCCTATTATACAAAATAATACATTGCACACAAAATTTATTGCATAAATTTTGGCGCCGAACAAATTTACTGAAAAAATCTTTGATTTTTTCGGATTTGTTCTTTAGTTCGTCCTAGTATAAAAATTTACGAAAAGGAGAGATTTAAATGAGCGAAGAAAAGAAAGATTATGGTAAAACACTAAATTTACCGAAAACAGATTTTCCAATGAGAGGAAATCTACCAGAAAATGAGCCAAAGATATTTGATGAAGTCTTTGAAAATGACTTATATGAAAAAATGTTAAAGAAAAATGAAGGTAAAACTCCGTTTGTATTACATGATGGACCTCCATATGCAAATGGTGGAATTCATATAGGACATTCACTTAACAAAATATTAAAAGATACAATAGTTAGATACAAGAATTTAAAAGGTTTCTATACACCATTTATACCAGGATTTGATACACATGGTATGCCTACAGAGAAAAAAGCTATAGAAAAACTAGGACTAAATAGAGATGAAACTCCAGTTTCAGAATTTAGAGATGCATGCAAAAGCTTTAACAAAGAATATATGGAGCTTCAAACAAAAGGTTTTAGAAGACTAGGTGTTTTGGCAGATTGGAAAAATCCGTACATAACATATCAACCTCAAATGGAAGCAGAGCAATTAAAAGTTTTTGGAACTATGTATAAAAAAGGTTATATATACCAGGGGTTAAAGCCAGTTTACTGGTGTACA
Source organism: Clostridia bacterium (assembly GCA_017939755.1). Taxonomy (GTDB): domain Bacteria; phylum Bacillota; class Clostridia; order TANB77; family CAG-508; genus CAG-492. The sequence continues at coordinate 19,934 of JAGBAJ010000013.1, forward strand.
GATTGCGAAACAGCTTTAGCTGAGGCAGAAATAGAATATAAAGATGTTGATTCAGATACAATATATGTAAAATTCCAAGCCCAAGATTCTAAAGGTCTATTCGATAAAGAAAATACATATTTTGTAATATGGACAACAACTCCATGGACACTACCAGGAAATACAGGTATAACAGTTAGCCCAGACTTTAAATATAGTTTAGTAGAGGCTAATGGAGAAAAATATGTTTTAGCATCTGAACTTGTAGAGAAAGTAATGGCAGAAGCTGAAATAACAGATTATAAAACTATAAAAGAATTTGAAGGAAAAGAATTTGAAGGTATTACATGTAAGCATCCATTTTTAGATAGATTATCTAAAGTTGTTATGGGAAGCCACGACACAGTTGATGTAGATTTAGAAACGGGTACAGGTGAAGTTCATACAGCTCCTGGATATGGTAAAGAGGACTACTTATGTGGTTTGAAAAATGGTTTAGAGATGATAGTTTGTGTTGACGATAAAGGTCATCAAACAGAAGAAGCTGGACCATTTGCCGGAATGTTCTATGCTAAATCTAACAAAGAAATAGCAAATTGGTTAGAAGAAAAAAATATGCTTCTTGCTAGAAAGAAAATAAACCACTCTTATCCACATTGTTGGAGATGTAAAAAGCCAATAATATTTAGAGCAACAAAGCAATGGTTTGCTTCAATAGATAAATTTAGAAATGATTCTTTAAGAGAAATAAAGAATGTTAAATGGATACCTAGCTGGGGAGAAGAGCGCATAACAAAAATGATAGAAGAGCGTAACGATTGGTGTATATCTCGTCAAAGAACATGGGGAGTTCCATTCCCAATATTCTATTGTAATAAATGCGATAAGCCATATGTTACAGATGAAAGCTTAGAAAAAATAGAAAAACTAGTTGCTAAAAATGGAACTAATTGTTGGTATGATTTAGATGTTAAAGATTTATTACCAGAGGGTGCAAAATGCCCAGAATGCGGAGGAGAAGATTTTAGAAAAGAAACAGATATAATGGATGTTTGGTTTGATTCTGGATCAACTCATCAATCAGTATTAAAAGAGCGTGGATTGCCAGAAGCAGATTTATACCTAGAAGGTGCTGACCAATATAGAGGCTGGTTCCAATCATCATTATTAACATCTATAGCAACTACAGGAAAAGCTCCATACAAACAAGTTTTAACACATGGCTGGACAGTTGACGCACAAGGTAGACAAATGCATAAATCTTTAGGAAATGGTATAGACCCACAAGAAGTTGTAGATGAATATGGTGCAGATATATTAAGACTTTGGGTACTATCATCAGATTACCAATCAGATGTTAGATTGTCTAAAGAAATATTAAAACAAGTTTCTGAGGTTTATAGAAAAATAAGAAACACAGCAAGATATATACTTGGAAATACTGATGATTTTGATGTAAATAGTCCAGTTAAATACGAAGACTTACAAGAAATAGATAAATGGGCATTAACAAGATTAAATAAATTAGTAGCAGATTGCACAAAAGCATATGATGAATATGACTTTAATAAAGCTTACCAAGCAATAAATACATTCTGTGTTGTAGATATGAGTAATTTCTATTTAGATATAATAAAAGATAGATTGTACACAGCAAAACCAGATTCTATAGAAAGAAGATCTGCTCAAACTGCAATGTATGAAATATTAAATAGCCTAGTTAGAATGCTTGCTCCAATGGCATCATTTACAGCTGAAGAAATATGGAAATATATGAAGCATAGAGCCGGGGAAAACCTTGACAGTGTTATGCTTTCATATTATCCAGAAGTAAATCATAAATTTGAAAACAAAGAATTAGAAGCTAAATGGGATAAAATATTAAAACTAAAAGAAGATGTTGCAAAAGTTCTTGAAGAGGCAAGAGCAGCAAAGATGATAGGACATTCTTTAAACGCAAAAGTAGTTTTATCAGCAGAAGGCGAAGAGCTAAAATTCTTAAATGATAATAAAGATTTATTATTAACAGTATTCATAATTTCACAATTAGAAATAGTAGAAGGTAAATCAGAAATAAAAGTAGAAGTTGCAGATGGCGAAAAGTGTGAGAGATGTTGGATGTTCTCTACAACAGTTGGAAAAAATCCAGCTCATCCTACAATATGCCAAAGATGTAGCGAAGCTTTAAATTAGGTAAATTAGGGACGGGGTTCAATTTTAAAAATTTTAAATAAGGGACAGGTTTTGATTAAGCAATCAAACCATGTCCCTCGTTTTTTATATATTAGTCATGCTGACTTTTCCTAATGTACAAAAAAAGGCTTCGCCGAAAACAGATGCACATCGATTAGCCGTGCGTAACGAAGTAAGCCACGGATAATACATGCGCAGAACAAAAGTTTCTGTTCCTTTTAATTTTGACTTATAATGTAGTTTATAGTAAAATTAATGTAAAAATTTTAGGAGTTCTAGTTATGAATGAAAAAGAAGTAAAAGAGTGTATAAAAAATATTAAGAAAGCTATTTCGATAGATTTTAAAAATGCATCTGACAGAAAAACGAAATCCGAAATAAAAAAGAATGCATACAAACGATTTGATGTGATATATGAAAGATATGGACAAGAGGCATACCATAAGTTTGTGCCTAGTAAATATAGAAAGAAAGATGTAAAACAATTATTAAAAGAGCAAAGATTCCTAAGTATATATAACAAACATGGTAAAAGAGAATATAATAGTCATTTAGTTGATATGAGAGCACAAGATATAAAGTATGAATCTGGAAGTAGGATAAAAAAATTTGCATACTTGATGAAAAATTTTTTGAAAACAGGTGCATTTTCAACTGCAGCCACTATTGCTCTTGGATTTCCACCAGCGGCTATGCTAAATGCAAGTAATACAGCTAAAAGAGAACTAAAAATGTATGAAGTAGAAATAGAAGAGTACTTGAATGATATTGAGGCATATGGTAAAGAAGTTAAAAAAAATAATTTCTCAGATTTAGAAAATGTAATGTACATTATGGATGATATGTGGCAAGGAACTCTTGGCTATGGAGAGCCATCATTAGATTTAAACTCATATCCAGGATTAGATTTAGCAGATAGTAACGGATATGGTGTATGCAGAAATATGGCAGATGATTTTGCAAGAAAATTGAATGCTATCGATGATAAGTATAATGCACGAGTTATCAATGTGTATGCGCAGGGGCAGCAATATAATTTTCCTGATATTGAAAGATCAGAATATACTCCTGAGGATGCAACACAAGATAATAGTCATGATAACTCAACAATGGCAGATTTTATAACTAAAGCTTTTGGTAATCATGCAGTGGTAATATTCCATTCTATAGAAGATGATGTTGAATTGGTTGCGGATCCAACAAATCCAGGGGTAGGAATTTTTCGTAATGGAGAAATTGTTATGTTTAATTCATATGGTGAAGAGCCACGTATCAATGAATATAGACCAATGACAGCTATGATTTATGGTGCAGATAAATTAGCAGAAGTCCCAGAAAATTATATTCAAGGAATTGGAATATATACAAAAGAAAAGATGAAAGCACTAAATGATAAGTATTGCGTAGAAAGTCAAAATAATGCACTACATAAGACTAGAAGTAAAAAAATAGTTAGCTTTTATGATTCAATAAGAGTTGACACAAGTACTACTGATTTGAACTATAAAGGTTTGGACTCTGTAAATGTACAAGATAAAAAAGAAGAAAGAGAAGAGATGGATGACGAAATTAGATAAAATGTGAACCAATTTGTGTTGCAGGAGAGTCTAATACATAGGAAGGGGAACCAAATGGAGGATATTATTGAAAAAGCTAAAATGGGTGATAGTGAGGCTTTCAATGAACTTATAGAGCAACATAAGTTTAAGATATACAAAACAGCTAAAGCAATACTAAAAAATGAAGACGATGTTTGCGATGCCATACAAGATTCACTAATTAGAGCATATAAGGGAATAGGAAAGCTAGAAAACAATGAATATTTTTCAACGTGGTTAACACGTATAGTTATAAATAAATGTTACGATATAGCAAGAAAAAATAGTGAGAAAAATAAAAAAATTATAGATATTTCTGAGGCAAGAAATCCAGAGCTTGAAACATATGACAACTATAATGATTCTGGATTGGAAAGCATACTAAAATGTTTGGACGAAGATTTAAGGGCAGTTACTATAATGTTTTACTATGATGATATTTCGGTTAAAGATATATCAGAGCTATTATCAATTCCAGAAGGAACAGTGAAATCTAGGTTATCAAGAGCTAGAGCAAAGTTATTTGAAGTATTAGGAAAGGAAGGTGAATATTATGTTAGATGATGAAAAAGATTTATTCTTAAAACGTGTATTACAGAAAGACAAAATAATTTCAAAGCAAGCAAATGAAGTATTTAAAAATTTTTACAAAATGAATAAAACAGATTTAAGAGATGATGCAAAATTAGAAAATACGAATCTAAGAAAAATCGAAAATACTCACAATGAAAACTCTAAAAATATTAAGGTATCAGAAGATATTGAAATAACAGAAAATGTAAATCAGAATAAAATCAAAGATATTAATAAGACTGTATCTGAAAATCAGAATAAAATCGAATTTATTAACAAAATAGAATCTAAAGATAGTAAGAAATCAACAAAGCAAAATACTAATAAAACATATAGTTCACCATTTTCACTAAAAAGATTAACAGCCATCGCAGCTTCAGTTGTTGTTGCATCTTCTATAGGTGCAGGATCAGCATTGTTGACTTCGGGAAGAAATAATAAATATATGACCGATAACACAGAGCAATCACAAATTTCAAGTATAAATATAATGAATGGCACAAATGCAGCAGATTATATTACTGCAGAAGTAAAAAATGAAGAAGTAGAAGTTGAAGAAGAGATTGAACTTAAAGTAAGTGAAAACAAATATGCAAAAGCAATTTTAACAAGTAAAGGTGATGTGGCAATTCAAATAAAAAATGATTTTAAAGATGCATATAAATTGAAAATAGATACAAATAAAATGTACAAGGTCTCTGATATTAGCGAAACAATTGCAGATATTTTTGTGGGGTCAGTAAATAACGCAGAAAATGTAGTTTTATTTTTACTAACAGATACAGGATATGTACATTGTGTTCAATTAAATTATGGTACTACTACATTAAATGAATCTAACAAATATGAATTGAGTTTCTTTGACCAAGGTAAAATTGAGGGGCTACGAAATGTTACAGGATTCGAAGAAAAACAAGAGAAAAATGTATTATCAGATGAGCCATTTTATTATGTTAATGCCATATTTTCTAATGGTAGTAAAAAGATAATAAATGATTTATATGATGTGGATATGAATGAATACACAACTCAGTCAATTGTATTTTCATCACAAGACGGACAGAGAAGATATCCTGTCAATGCTAAGGCTGCCGATTACAAGATTGCTTCTGGTTGGGAAGAGGCTTCTAACAATGTGTATTACATTAGTGATGGATGTTTATATCATTTAAGTAGATTAGATGGAACTACTACAAAGCTAGTTACAGGTGTTAAGAGCATAGAAAATGATGAAGAAGAGCACATAATTGTTAATTTGAAAGAGCCAAACAAAGTTGTAATACACAAACTTGACTCACACATAACATTAAATGATTATGAAATATCTGATTCCAAAATTATAGACAAACAAGAAGATGAAAATGTTGTTGCAATATTAAGGGAAGACGGAAGTATTTCAATTGAATTAAAAACTGGTGCAAAAGAGCGATTGGGTGCTTCAGAAAAACTATTAGAAAATTATAGATATAATTTATGGGCAATTGGACATTGTAATCAAGTAAATGATAATTATAATGAACCAAAGACGTATGCAAATGCAACATCAATATATCTAGGACATTTGGCATGCAATCATGATTTAACTTTAACATATAGTACGACAGATCGTAAATGTGTTTCTATAGATTTGAAAAAAGTAATTAGAGAAAGTGAAGATTTCTATATTACAAACAACGATTATATTTTGGCAGATGGACTATATCCTAATTCAATTGTTAAAATAGAGCCTACAGAGCACAATTTAGTTTTGGCAGATGGAACTTCAAAAGATTGTTACGGAGCAGATGTAATATATGAAAATGGGGAAAAGGCTTATATTCCAATATCAAGTATACTAAATAATGAAGGGTATTCAGAGTATAGCATAGAAGAAAAAGCAGATTCAGAGCCTGAAGATGATGCAGTTGCTGAAGAAAATCAGGTAAATTAAAAATTGCAGTTTTTTTTGAAATAAAAATAAAAATCATTGAATTTACATGTGTATTTTCAATGATTTTTTTGTCATAATTTAAAATTTACGGCCCATCAATTATAATACTGCTTTTATGTGAGATTCTATAAACTTAAGCTGCTTTCTAAAGCTAAATTAATCATATCATTTAAGGATTTTTCTCTTGCCTCTGAAGATACTTCTTCTTTTTTTGCATGTGAATCAACAACTGTTAGTAAACATGCAGCATCTTTGTTCAAATATTTTGCTGTATAGAATAAAGCAAACGATTCCATTTCAGCAGCTGTAATATTGTATTCCTTTGGAAATCTATCAGTTAATGTCTGAATGCTTTCAATATAATAATCAAAGCATTCGCCACATAAAACATTTGCTTTTACATACTTTATATTCATTTCTTCGGCTGTTTTTTCTAAAATAGCATTAAGCTCTTTAGAGGCTCCAACAATGTGACAATCTTTATTATTTAGTGCCATAGCGAAGTTTCCCTCTGTATAACTTTGGTCTACCAGGATTGTGTCAAATAGATTTAAATCTGCACTATATGCTCCGCAAGAGCCGATTCTAATTATTTTTTCAACCCCATAAAATTTATATAACTCATAGCAGTAGATTCCCATACTTGGCATGCCCATACCAGTTGAGAATATAGTAATTTCTTTTCCCTTATACGTTCCTGTATAGGCCAAGATATTTCGCACAGTATTTACTAAACGAGTATTTTCTAGAAAATGCTCTGCTATATATTTAGCTCTAAGTGGATCTCCAGGTGCTAAGACTATTTTGGCAATGTCTCCCTCTTTTGCATTAATATGTGGTGTCATAAAATTACCTCCTTTTTTTTTGTTATTATATCATTGTTGCAAAACCTAAGTAAAGAGTATATAATATGCAATATATAATATTAGTTAAAATCATAATATATTAATAATTAATAAAAAGGAGAGGTACAGAGAATGGAAAGCTGTAAAATAAAAAATTTATACAATTTAGATCAAACAATAGCAAAAGATATTTTTAAAGGATGTGAGTATCCATGGGAGGTGCTTCCAAAAATAAAAGACTTTATAATAGCATTAGGAGAGAATTTAGATTCAAATGAATATAACAAAATTGGGGAAAATGTGTGGATCGCAAAAGACGCAAAAGTTGCGCCAACAGCATTTATTAACGGGCCAGCTATAATTGGCAAAAATGCGGAGGTTAGACATTGTGCTTTTATAAGAGGAAATGCAATTGTTGGAGAAAATGCAGTTGTAGGAAATTCTACAGAGCTTAAAAATGTAATCTTGTTTAACAATGTGCAAGTTCCACATTATAACTATGTAGGGGATTCCGTTTTAGGATATAAATCACATATGGGTGCTGGATCTATAACATCAAATGTAAAATCAGATAAAAAATTGGTAATCGTTAAAGATGGTGATAATAAAATAGAAACAGGCCTAAAAAAATTTGGAGCCATGGTAGGAGATAATGTTGAGGTTGGATGTGGATCAATATTAAATCCTGGAAGTGTTATTGGAAAAAATTCAAATATTTACCCATTATCTTCTGTAAGAGGTGTCGTAAAAGAAAACAGCATATATAAAAAACAAGGAGAGATTGTTGAAAAAAGAGCAGACTAATTTGTTAAAAGATGTCGAAAGGGCTTGCCAAAAAATAAAAATGATGGTAAAATGCATAGTATAGTTTATTAAGATAGATTAAAAAAAAACCCCTAAAAGGGGGCTAACTTTTTTAATCTATTTTTTTTGTTGTTACAAATCAAAATTTATAAGAATTGTGGAGGTAGGATTTATTATGAGTACAAAGTACATTTTCGTAACAGGTGGAGTAGTATCAGGATTAGGAAAAGGAATTACAGCAGCGTCTTTAGGTAGACTATTAAAAAACAGAGGATATAAAGTAACAATACAAAAGTTTGATCCATACATTAATGTTGATCCAGGCACAATGAATCCATGTGAACATGGAGAGGTTTTTGTTACAGATGATGGGGCAGAGACGGACCTTGATTTAGGACATTACGAAAGATTTATAGATGAGAGCTTAACAAAAAATTCTAGTATTACAACGGGAAGAATTTATTCTGAAGTTATAGAAAAAGAGCGTAGGGGAGATTACTTAGGAAAGACTGTTCAAGTCGTTCCACACATAACGAATGCTATAAAAGAAAAAGTATATAAGTTCAATGATTCAGATATAGATATAGTTATTACAGAAATAGGTGGAACTGTGGGAGATATCGAAAGTTTACCGTTTATAGAAGCAATTAGACAAGTTGGGCTTGAGCAGAAAAGAGAGGATGTCTTATTTATACATGTAACATTGTTACCATACATATCTGGTTCAAATGAGCTAAAGTCAAAGCCTACACAGCATTCTGTAAAAGAACTTCAGTCTTATGGTATAAAGCCAGATGTATTAGTTTGCAGGTCAGATTTACCAATTCCAGATGGAATGAAAGAAAAAATAGCTCTATTCTGCAATGTTAGAAAAGAAAATGTTATCCACAATTCAACTGTTGATGTTCTTTATGAGGTTCCTTTAATGCTTGAAAGAGAGGGTCTTGCAAAAGTTGTTTGCGAGGAGCTAAATTTAGAGCAAGCAGAGCCAAAAAATAAAGAATGGGAAGCAATTATAGACAATATTAAATCAATAACACCAGAAGAGCAGGTTAATATTGCAATAGTTGGTAAATATGTAAGTTTAGGAGATTCATATTTATCAGTTGTTGAGAGTTTAAGACATGGTGGATTTGCAAATCATGTCAAAGTTAATATAGACTTTGTTGACTCTGAACTTATTGTGGATGATAAAACGGCTGAAAAACTTTTAGGAAAATATGATGGTATTTTAGTTCCAGGAGGATTTGGAAATCGAGGTACAGAAGGAAAGATAAATACTATTAAATATGCAAGAGAGCATAATGTGCCATTTTTAGGTATATGTTTAGGTATGCAAATGGCTGTTGTTGAATTTGCAAGAAATGTTGTAGGAATTAAAGATGCAGATTCAGCAGAATTTAGTAATACAACAGAAAATCCTGTAATTCATATAATGGAGACACAAAAAGATGTTACAGAAAAAGGTGGAACAATGAGATTAGGAGCTTATCCATGTAAAGTAAAAGCAGGAAGTCTTGCCGAAAAAATATATGGTAGTTCACAAATTTCTGAGCGTCATAGACATAGATTCGAATTTAATAATGATTACAGAGCGCGTATAGAGGAAGCTGGAATGGTTATTTCTGGAACATCTCCAGATGATTTACTTGTTGAAATGGTCGAAATTCCAAGTAATAAATTCTTTATAGCTGGACAATTCCACCCAGAATTTAAATCTAGACCAGACAGACCAGCACCATTATTTAGAGAATTTGTAAAAGCAGCAATAAAAAATCATAGCATTTAATTGCGAAGGTAGGGACAATTAATATTTTATTAGAAGTTTGAGTTTAGGAAACCAATCAAGGTGAAGTTTCTTGAGCTCTTTTTTTGTTCTATTATACATATAGCAAAAATATCTTTTTATAGAAGGAGGATGTTTATGAAAATAAATTTTTCTATTATAAAGAATAAAAAACTTACTAAAATTGCCATTAGTCTTATTTGCTGTTTGGCTATAATTGGATATACTACTTCTTTTGGGATGCAACATTACTATAAAATAGATTTTTCAACAGGTTTAGTAACTGCTGATAAATTGAATGTAAGAAGTGGGCCAGGAATACAATATAAAATTGTTGCTTCTGTAAATAGAAACGAATATATTAGAGTTTTTGCGGGCGTGGGCGATTGGTATATTGTTCAGGTTGAGGGAGACTACATTGGTGCAGTAAGTAAAAAATACATAAAACCAATATATCCAGGAACATCAAATAAGCAAAGTAACGTGGGTAGTGGCGTAACAACAAATTCAAACTTAAATTCTAACGAAAAAGAAGTTTTTGACTTGATAAATAAGGAAAGGGTTGCAAATGGACTTAAGGCTTTAGAGATAGATTATGAGGTTCAGAGAGTAGCAAGAATAAAGGCTCAAGATATGGTTGATAGTGGCTATTTTGCGCACGAATCTCCAACATATGGTACACCATTTAATATGTTAAAAAATTTTGGCGTTTTCTACAGAACTGCGGGCGAAAACATTGCAGGAAATTCAAGTAATAGTGGAGCAGTAACTGCGTGGATGAATTCTTCGGGTCATAGGGCCAATATATTAAATAGCAGTTTTAATTATACTGGAATAGGAGTTGTCAATAGTAATAAATATGGAAAAATATATGTACAAATGTTTATAGGAAAATAATTCTAAAAATCGCTTTTATGAATATAATAAATACTATACTTTAATATATTGATCTATTTTATGCATAAAGGAGGTAATTTTGTGTTAAGACCATTAGTAGATAAGATTGTTGTTAAAATGCTTGAAAGCGAGGATTCAACAAAGAGCGGTATTATTTTAACTAGCGGCTCTAAAGAGAAATCTCAAATTGCAGAAGTAATTGAGGTTGGCCCAGAAGGAAGAATTGACGGAAATATAGTTGAAATGTACGTAAAAAAAGGAGACAAGGTAATTATAAATAAATATGCTGGTTCGGAGTTTAAATATAATAATGAAGACTATATAGTTGTTAAGCAATCAGATGTATTAGTTATTGTTGATTAGAATAATTGGTGTGAAAGATAATTGAATTTTGACTAGAAGGAATGGAGGTTTATATGTCAAAAGATATTAAATTTGGAGAAGATTCTAGAAGAAAGTTATTAGATGGCGTTAATAAATTAGCTAATGCTGTAAAGGTTACACTGGGACCAAAAGGAAGAAATGTTATATTAGATAAGAAATTTGGCTCACCACTTATTACTAATGATGGAGTTACAATTGCCAAAGAAATTGAGTTAGAGGATTCTTTTGAAAATATGGGAGCAAGACTTGTTAAAGAGGTTTCTGTAAAAACAAATGATGTTGCTGGTGATGGAACCACAACTGCTACTGTACTTGCACAAAGTATGATAAAAGAAGGTGTTAAAAATGTAGCGGCAGGTGCAGATCCAATGGGCATAAAAAGAGGAATGGATGCTACTACTAAATTTGCAGTTGAGTCGTTAAAAGGTTTTAGCTCTCCTGTAAATGGAAAAGAAGATATAGTAAGGGTAGCAAGTATTTCAGCAAATAATAAAGAAATTGGTGAGTTAATAGCTGAGGCAATGGAAAAGGCTTCTCAAGATGGTGTTATCACAATTGAAGAATCAAAAACATCTCAAACAGAGCTAAATGTTGTTAAGGGAATGCAATTTGATAGAGGGTATGTGTCTCCATATATGGTAACTGACACAGAAAAAATGGAAGCTGTTATTGACAATCCGTACATTTTAATAACAGATAAAAAAATTAGTAATATCCAAGAAGTTTTGCCTATATTGGAGACTTTAATACAACAATCAGGTAAACTTATTATTATTTGTGATGATATAGAAGCGGAAGCCCTTTCAACGCTAGTTGTTAATAAGCTAAGGGGTGTTTTAAATGTTGTAGTTGTTAAAGCTCCAAGTTATGGCGATAAGAAAAAAAATATTCTTCAAGATATTGCAGTAGTAACAGGAGGAGAAGTTATAACAGATGACTTTGGTTTTGAGCTTAAAGAGACAACTATTGAACAGCTAGGAAGAGCAAGACAAGTAAAAGTGTGCAAAGATACTACGCTTATTATTGATGGAACAGGTGACAAAAAAGAAATATCTGAAAGAACTAAGCAAGTAAAAAATCTGCTTAAGGAAGAGCATAGTGAACTTGAAAAGGAAAACTTAGAAGAGCGATTAGCAAGACTATCTGGTGGCGTAGCAGTTATTGGTGTTGGAGCTGCTACAGAAATTGAAATGAAAGAGCGAAAGCTCAGAATTGAAGATGCTTTATCAGCCACAAAAGCTGCAGTAGAAGAGGGAATTGTTCCAGGAGGAGGAACAGCTTATATTCATATAATTCCTAAGTTATCTAAATTCGTTGAAGAATTAAAGGGAGACGAAAAGATTGGTGGTCAAATAATTTTAAATGCGTTAGAAGAGCCTATGAAGCAAATTGTTGCCAATGCAGGTTTAGAGCCAGCAGTAATAATTGAAAAGGTTAAATCAAGTGATATGGATATAGGCTTTGATGCGGAGCATAGTGAGTACACAGATATGAAAAAAGCAGGGATTGTAGATCCTACTAAGGTTTCTAGAAGTGCACTTGAAAATGCAGAGTCTATTGCTTCGATGATTTTAACAACAGAATGTTTGGTAACAGAAAAAGTTTCGGAATGTAGCAACAATGCTAAAGTTAATGGAGAAGTTGCACCAATAGATGCAATGTACTAATATTGTAAATATAGTCTTAATAATTTAAAATAGATATATTAATAAGTATATGATGAAGGCTAAAGTGTAGCATCATATACTTATTATTTGTATTCGCAATTGCTATTAGAATACAAAATAAAAGAGTTCTTTATAAGGGATAAAGATTCTTTAATTTCAATTGAAGTAAATTTTGAAAACACTCATGGTAGAATAAAATTTATTAGAAAATATTGTAGTGAATTAGCTGGAATGTTGCAATAGAAATATAAAGAAAATAATAACAATATCATAAATGAATTTAGAGATAAAATGATAGAAACAGCAAAGTAATCCTCATATTTTAAAATAATAAATTCATTTTATGGAATTGGGGAAATATTAACAGCAGAAATACTTGGAGAATTAGGAGATATAACGAGGTTTGATGGTCCCATTTTGTGGACTTGATCCAACAATAAAACAGTCTGGAAAAAGTATAAATGTGAAAGGAGAAATATCAAAAAGAGAAAATAAATACGCAAGATATATATTATTTAATTGTAGTCAAATGGTAGTAAAACTGGGTGCTTCAAACCATCCAGAACATCCAGTATATATTTATTACCAAAATAAAGAAGCAGAAGGCAAACATTATTATGAAAGCTTAACTGCTTGTTCTACAAAAATTCTAAGAATGTTATATTCTATGTATAAAAATAATAAACAATTCTTAGAAAACTAACGATAATTAAATTTTAACATAAAAGAAGTGAAAGAGATACAATTTTTTTTAATATATCGTTTTCGCTTGTTTGTTATACAAAAAAATAATATAATAAATTTATTAAAAAGGACTTGACAAAAATTAGATAGTCAAGTTAGGAGTAAGGATATGATTAAATAAAATATAAAAAAAGAATTTAATTGTGATAAAGAAAAAATATGGAATATAGTTACAGATAACATTAATTATTGTTGGAGAAGTGATTTATCAAAAGTTGAAGTAATAGATGATAAACATTGTATAGAATATGCCAAAAACAGTTATCCTACTTATTTTATTATAACTTCAAAGAAAAAAATTAAAAGAATATAAATTTGATAATAGAAAGTTGAAAGTGAGGTAATAATTTTGAAAGAATTAACAGATGAAATAGTACAAAAATCCCTAGATTCATTTAATTCTACATGGATAATAATATTAGTGATTTTATTGGTTTTTACTGTAATATTTATAGGCGTAATGATAAGTTTGAAAAGGCAGACAAAAGTAGAACAAGATAAAAAGAGATTTAGAAACTTAAAAAATAATATTATAGGATTACTTATAGCAACTATAACTTTGGCACTACTAGAATTAGGAGGTATATTTATGATTAAGAATAGTTACGAAAATAAAGAAAATTGGAGAATTGAAATACATACTATTACAAGCTTAAGTCATCATACGGAATATGAAAATGATAGTGATGTTGAGTATGAAGTCTATGAAGCAAAAGTAGGTGAATATTCAAAAAAAATTAAAATTAGCGAAGATGAATATAATACTTTAAAAGAAGGCGACAAAGTATATGTATTAATTGCAGGAAAATCTTTGGCGGTAGATTTATGGAATACTAAAGAATATAAATATGTAGGAGAAAAATTAAAATAAATTCAAAAATTTACTCTCAAAGTTTGATTTTTTACATACAAAGATCAATAGAAGTATGTTTTAATTTGTTTTTTTATTGTAGTACCTATTAAACTTTATATCTCAAGAAATTACAATTTTACTAAAGAAAACTTGTTTGAAAATTAAACAAATAAATTATTAAAAGAAAGCATAAAAATCGAATGCTTTCTTTTTTTCGCAATAAAGAAGTGCTTTTGATAAAAAGTGAAAGGCAAAAAGGAATAAAATATAATTTAAAAACTCCCCAAAAAATTTTAACAATTAATTCACATTATAGACATATTTGCCCTTTATAATGTATAATAAATTCAAATTTTGAAAGGATTGTGGAAATTATGTCAGATATTAATATTCTTGTTGTTGATGACGAATCTAGAATGCGTAAACTAATAAATGATTTTTTTAAGGTTAAAGGATATAACATTGTAGAGGCAAGTGATGGTGAAGAAGCTTTAAAAATCTTCGAGGAACAAGGCGAAAATATTAACCTTATATTGCTAGATGTAATGATGCCTAAGCTTGATGGATGGTCGGTACTAAGACAAATAAGACAAATATCTAATGTACCAATTATTATGCTTACTGCAAGAGGAGAAGAGCAGGATGAGCTTTTTGGATTTGAACTAGGAGTCGATGAGTATATTTCAAAGCCTTTTAGCCCCAAGATATTAGTCGCAAGGGTAGAAGCAATCCTAAAGAGAACTCATATAAAAGAAAAAGATATAAAAAATTATGGCGGGATTATTATTGATTCTGATGGTCGTACTGTAGAAGTAGATTCTAAAAAAGTAGATTTAAGCTTAAGAGAATACGAACTTTTAAAATATTTAGTGGATAACGAAGGAATAGCTCTTTCAAGAGATAAAATACTAAATAATGTATGGAACTATGATTATTATGGTGATTCAAGAACTATCGATAGTCATATAAAAAAAATAAGACATAAACTAGGCAAAAAAGGAAAATATATACATACTATGAGAGGAGTAGGGTACAAGTTCGATGTTGAAGGAAAGAGCGAGCAGTAAATTTCAAAAGGCAAAATCGATTAGAGTTAAGCTATTTTTATCTCTATGTATAACAATTATTATTACAATCATTTTTCTGGTTATCATAAATAATTTAGTTTTAGAAACATTTTACATATATAACAAAAAGGATTCTGTAAAAAATATATATGATGATTTGAATAACAAATATAATCATAATGATTCATATAGTGAGATACAAGATTTTGTAAGAGAGCAATCATCTAGGAACAATGTAGATATTTACATAAGGAATCCAAGTACAAATGAAATATTAACAAACTCAAAATTTAAAATTGAAAATATTGAAACCTTTTATAAATTAAGCAATATAAAAGAAAATGCAAAATGGAGGGATGTATTATATAAATCAGAGAATGTTGTTATAAAAATAGTTAAAGATAAAGTAACAAACAAACCACATATTGTATTGCAAGGAGTACTAGATAATCAGTACGAACTATATATAAGAACGCCAGTATCAGCAATAAAGGAAAGCTTAAGAATAAGCAATCAAGTTTTAATTTTTGTTGGAATAATATCTGTAATGGTATCGGCAATTATCGTATCTATCGTATCAAAAAGATTTTCAAATCCTATCTTGGAATTAAATGGTATTGCAAAAGGAATGTCAAAGCTTGACTTTTCAAAGAAATATGTGCCAAGTGATTCTTATGATGAATTAGATGAACTTGGAATTAGTATAAATATGATGTCTGAGAGATTAGAGCATACTATTAAGGAGCTTAAAGATAATAACGATGGACTAGAAAGAGACATAAAAGAAAAATCAAAAATTGAAGAAATGAGAACACAATTTATATCTGATGTTTCTCACGAATTAAAGACCCCGATTGCTCTTATTCAAGGCTATGCAGAGGGGCTAATTGAAAATGTAAATAAAGATGATGAGTCAAGAAAATTTTATGCTGAAGTTATTCTAGATGAAGCAGATAAAATGGACAAGTTAGTTAAACAATTACTAGAGCTTATGAAACTAGAATATGGTAAGCGAGAATTTAATAACTCAAACTTTGACGTTGTTGCATTAACCCAAGAAGTTATTAGAAAATGCGATGTTATGATTAAAGAGAAAAATATAGATGTATCATTTGAAAATGCAGAGCCAATACAAGTGTATGCAGATGATTTTTATATTGAGCAAGTGTTAACAAATTATTTAACCAATGCAATAAAATACCTACAGGAGGTTAATGGAAAAAAATCAATTGTAATTGATATAGTTGAGAAAAATAAAGAGTTTGTAAGAGTATCTGTTTATAATACAGGAAAGAATTTTACAGATGATGAAATGAAAGCTATTTGGGGCAGATTCTACAAAATAGATGCATCAAGAAACAGAGAAAATGGAGGAACAGGAATAGGTCTTTCATTAGTAAAAGCTGTTATGAACAATTATAAAAATAAATATGGTGTTAATAATAAAAAAGATGGTGTAGAATTTTATTTTGAATTAAATAAAGCTAAAGATTAAAATAAAGTAATAAAGTCTTAGTATATATATGTTACAATTCATAGTTTAATTTCATATAAGATTAGCGGTATAATGTAAATTTATAATATTACGCCCCAACTACATAAGAGAATCTACATTTTTACAGCGTTATTCACTTGTAAAAATTAGATTCTCTAATTTGCTGGTCCCCACCTTAACTTCATATTATAAATTTACATTATACCGCTAATCTTTGTTATATAATTTTATGGCAGTGAATTGTAACCTTTTTATTACATATCTTTTCAAATATGGCAGACTAACAACAGCCTGGTTAACTAAATTTTCCTTGACATATTATATGGTCAAATATATAATTAAAGCGTGAAAAGATAAGCGTTGCAGATTTTTTTGAAGGGAAATAAACATATGAAGAAAAAAGTTTTAATGATTGTTTTTGGTATAATTTTAATTATAGGAATTGTATGCATTATAAATATTAATAAATATAAGAAAAAATATAGTTTTACAATTGAAAAATTAGGTGACGTCAATTATTTTCTGTTGATGAAAGATAATAAATATGGTGTCATTAATAAAAATGGAGATACTATAATTGAGCCTATGTATGATGTTATTGAAATACCAAATCCGTCAAAAGATTTGTTTATTTGCAAAAATAATTACAACGCTGATAGTAATGAATATCAAGTTCAAGTGTTTAATAGTAAAAAGGAAGCTATTTTATACCAATACTATATTGTAGAAGGTATAGCTCTTAACAATGTAGAAGATAATGGCAACTACGAAAAAAGCATTTTAAAGTATAAGTCTGAGGGAAAGTATGGAATTATTGATTATTCAGGAAATAAGATAACAAAACCTATATATGAATCTATTGAAGGATTTGAATACAATGAAGGATTACTAAAAGTAACAAAATCTGGGAAATATGGCATAATTAATATGAACGGCGCAGAGGTCATAAAGCCCAAATATGATGAAATTATTTCAGATGCTTATTATACAGATGAAAAAGGGTATAGTTCAAGTGGATACATAGTTGGAAAAAGAAGCGATGAAGGTATGAGATATGGATACATAGACTCAAATCGTAAACAATTATTAAAGAACGAGTATAATGATATATATAGAATAAATAAAAAGGATGATAAAAATAACTGCTATTTAGTTGCAAGCGAAAATGGCAAAGCTGGCGTATATCAAAACAAAAAGAATATAATTAAACACGACTATGAAGATATTGTATACAACGAAGACAATGACCTATTAATAATGCAAAAGGCTGGTAAACAAGGAGTCGCTAAGTTTGATGGAACATATGTTGTACCAATGGAATATTCAAACATTTTCTTTATAGGTAATGTTATAAATTGCCAAAAAAGCAATGAAAATAATGATATTGACTTGTATGATGCTAATGGAAATAAAGAGCAAAATGCGGAATACATAAGTAAGCAAACATACAATAATAAATATCAGGTAGTTAGCGTTTCAAAACAAGAGCTTGATGAATATAAAATATTAATAAATGGAACTAATAAAGTAATTGAAGATAACTATTCATACATTCAGTATTTATTTGACAAATATTTTATTGCAAGTAAAAATGGAAAGTTTGGAATTATAGACGATGAAGGAAAAGTTGTTATAGAATTTAAATATACCGTAATACAACCTAGAGACGGATTTGAAACAATAGAATTAATTACAGAAAATAAAACAATAACAATTTTAAATAAAAAGTTTGAAGAAATAGCTCAGATGAAGTTTGGACAAGTACATTCTATTAATGGATATTTAAAATTATCAAATGATTCTGATATTAAATATATAAATAACAAAGGTGAAGTTGTAGATAGCACAGAAGTTTATCCAAAAAACAAGTTGTTCTCATATAATGAAAATAAAAAGTGGGGATTTAAAGATAAGAACGGAAACGTGGTAGTTAAGGCAGAATATGATTTTGTTACAGAATTTAATGTGTATGGTTATGCAGGAATAAAGAAAAATAGTTTATGGGGTGTTATAGATAGCAGTGGAAATATAATAAAAGATCCAACATATAAATTAGAGCAAAATCCTAATTTTATTAAAGAATATTACGAAGTCGATTTGGGGTATGGAAATCCATATTATACAAACTAAACATAGTGAAAAAATTACGGGAAATCTTTGATTTTCCGATTTGTTATATAAAATTAAAATGGAGGTTAAAATGTACAAAGAATTTGGAATTAAGGATGAGGTTGTAAACTTAGCGGAAAAAATAGAGCATGAGCTAACATACGTATTTGATGCTGTTAACAAAAGGTGTGAGATTAATACATTAAAAGTGTTAAAAGCTTTTAACAAGTATAATATTTCAGATATGCATTTTGGAACAACAACAGGATATGGATATGGCGATGTTGGAAGAGATACAACAGAAAAAGTTTTTACAGAAGTTCTTGGTGCAGAAGACTGCATCGTAAGAAGTCAGTTTATTTCTGGGACACATGCGTTAACAGTTGCTCTGTTTGCATTTTTAAGACCAAATGATACGATGCTTAGTATTTGCGGAAAACCATATGATACATTAGATGAGGTTATTGGTATTGTAGATAATAAAAGCTCTTTAAAATCGTATGGAATTAAGTATGAACAAATCGATTTAATTGATAATGATTTTGATTATGAAGCTATTTTAAATAGAGCAAGCAGGCATGATGTTAAACTTATTGAAATTCAAAGATCTCGAGGATACGCTACAAGAAAAAGTTTAACAATAGATAAAATAGAAAAAGTTATCAAAGCTATTAGGGCTGTTAATGATGATGTAATTATTATGGTTGATAATTGTTATGGTGAATTTGTTGATGATAAAGAGCCTTTAGCCGTTGGTGCAGATGTAATGGTGGGGTCATTAATTAAAAACCTTGGAGGTGGAATTGCACCAAATGGTGCATATATAGCTGGTAGAGCAGATTTAGTGGAGCTTGCAGCAGAACGACTTACAGCACCTGGATTAGGAAAAGAAGTAGGACCTACATTAGGAATAAATAAATATATTTTACAAGGTTTATTTATGGCACCTAGTGTTGTTGCTAGCAGTTTGAAAACATCAATTTTTACAAGTAAAATGATGGAAGAGCTTGGATTTAAACCTGTACCAAGATTCGATGAGAAAAGAGCTGATATTGTACAAACTATAGAATTTGGCGATAGAGAAAAGCTTATAAAATATTGTCAAGGAATTCAAATGGGGTCTCCAATAGATTCTAATTCTATTCCAGAGCCATGGGATATGCCTGGATATACAGACCAAGTAATAATGGCTGCAGGTGCATTTACTCAAGGATCATCAATAGAGCTTTCTTGTGATGCTCCAATTAGACCACCATATATAGCATTTCAACAAGGTGGATTAACATATGAATATGGAAAATTGGGTGTTATGAAGGCTATATCTCAAATTATCTAAAAAAGAGGGGGAGGCCCAAAAATAATTACAATTTTGGCGGTGTCAAATTTCATTTAGAATGCGGTTACATACAATAAGTATGCGCTCTTGCTTTTTAAATAAAATTTTCCTTGCCAAAATTTAATTTTTTTAGGCTGAATGCCTTGAGGAAGGAACGAAACAAAATATGAATGTTGTAGTTATTGGTGGAGGACCTGCTGGAATAATGAGTGCAATTTCTGCAAGAAAGTCTGGCAATGATGTAATAATAATAGAAAAAATGAATAGCTTAGGGAAAAAACTTTTAATTACAGGAAAAGGACGTTGCAATATTACAAGTGGAATAGATATTTCTGAGTTTATTAATAATATTCCTGGGAATGGTAGATTTTTATATAGTGCATTCCAAAATTTTTCAAACCAAGACATAATAGACTTATTACAAAAGCATGGAGTTAAGGTTAAGGAAGAGCGTGGAAATAGAATTTTTCCTGTTAGCGATAAAGCGAAGGATGTTTTAGATGCATTTTATGAAGAGCTTAGAGCTTTAAATATTAAAATTTTAACTAACTCTAAAGTTGAAGATATAGTTGTAAATAATGGAATCGCAAATGGCGCCCAATATGTTTCTGGTGGAAAAAAATATTGCGTTAACGCTGATAAAATTATCTTAGCTACAGGTGGAAAAAGTTATCCGGCTACTGGATCTTCAGGTGATGGATATGAAATTGCTGAGAAATTAGGGCATACTATTACAGAGATAAAACCATCTTTAATACCAATGGTTGCAAATGATAAATTAGATATTGATATAAATGCGAAATCAAAATATAAAAATTCTAAATCATTGTGTAAACAATTACAAGGGTTAAGCCTAAGGAATGTAAAAGTTACAATTATAGATAAAGACAAAAACAAATGTATATATGAAGATTTTGGAGAGCTTCTATTTACTCACTTTGGAGTATCTGGACCAACTATTTTAAGTGCATCATCACACATTATTAGATACAAAAATATAGATGAGTTACTTAAAAATGGAAAAATAATTTTAAATATAGACTTGAAGCCAGCACTTGATAAAGAAAAATTAGATAATAGAATTTTAAGAGATTTTGGAAAAGAAAAAAATAAATTGTTTAAAAATAGTTTAAATGAATTGCTACCACTAAAACTTATAGAGCCAATAATTGAGCTTTCTGGTATTAATCCGGAGAAGAAAGTAAATGAAGTATCAAAAAAAGAGCGTATTAAGCTTGCTCAAGTTATAAAGGAACTTTCAATAACTATATCTGGATTTAGACCAGTTGAAGAAGCTATTGTAACTGCTGGTGGAATAGACATTAAGCAAATTAATCCTAAAACTATGGAATCAAAAATTATTAAAAATCTATACTTTGCAGGCGAATTAATAGATGTTGATGCATATACAGGTGGATTTAATTTACAAATAGCATATTCTACGGGTTATACTGCAGGAATGAATAATTAATTTTTAAGGATAAAATATTATGAATAAATTTAAAACAATAGTTGAAAAAGAGATAAATGCCGAGTTGGTTGAAAAAAGATCAAAATTTATTGCAAGTTTGTTTTTTGTTGAAACTACTGAAGAAGCCGAAGAAAAAATAAAGAGTGTAAAGAAGAAGTATTTTGACGCTAAACATAATTGCTCTGCATACATAATAAATAATAATAATCAGATTACTAAAAAATCAAGTGATGATGGTGAACCAAGCGGAACGGCTGGAGCTCCAATGCTAGAAATACTAGATAAACAAGGAATTGGAAATGTTGTTATTGTTGTAACAAGATACTTTGGTGGAATTTTATTGGGGACTGGTGGGCTTGTTAGGGCCTATTCCGATTCACTTAAGCTGGCTCTAGAAAAAGCAACTTTAGTAAATTTAGAGCATGGATATGAAATTAGTGTTAGTCTAAATTATGCTGATTTAGAAAATTTTAAATATTATTGTAATAAAAATAGGATTAAAATTTTAGATTATACATATTTAGATAGTGTAATTTGTAAAATAGAGCTAAACGAAGAGCTTAAAGAGATTTTAGAGCGTGATTTTAGTGGGCGAAACAATTTAAATATGAAAACTTTTGACATTATTCGACAGAAGAATGTATCTGTTTTGTCGAATAATGTAAATTAAAGTAACACGAAAAGCCGTAAAATCAACCTTTTTGTATTGCATTATGCAAATAAAAAAAGTATAATTTTTGTTGTAAAAAATAAATAGGAGGTTTTATGGTGGATAAGAAGATAACAGTATTAATTGCGGATGACAATAGTGATTTCGCTTCAACTTTAGCTGGATATATTAAGGCGGAAGAAGACTTTGAATTAGTGGGGATAGCAAGAGACGGAATAGAAGCTTATGATTTTATAAAAAATACAGAGCCAGACATTGTACTGTTAGATGTAATAATGCCAAGATTAGACGGACTAGGTGTATTAGAAAAGTTACATGAGGATAGAATGGACAAAACTCCAACATGTATTATGTTGTCAGCTGTTGGACAAGATATAATAACTCAAAATGCAATAGCTTTGGGTGCTCAATATTATATTGTAAAGCCATTTGAAATCAGTGTATTAATAAAGAGAATAAAAGAGATAAAATATTTCAGACCATCACAAGTAAAGAGCAATAATTGCATAAGCAGAGAGATTAAATCATCATACATAGAGCTCGCTCCAGGAGAAAAGAAAAATGAAGAAAATCTGGAGGCTTTAGTAACAAATATTATCCATGAGATTGGTGTACCTGCGCATATAAAAGGATATCAATATTTAAGAGTAGCAATTATGATGGTAGTTAATGACATAGATGTAATAAATCAAATTACAAAGCAATTATATCCAGATATAGCACACAAATATCACACAACTCCATCAAGAGTTGAAAGAGCAATTCGTCATGCAATAGAGGTTGCATGGGGCCGAGGGCAACAAGATGTTGTCGAAAGTATTTTTGGATATACGGTATCAGCTATGAAAGGAAAGCCAACGAATAGTGAATTTATTGCTATGGTAGCTGACAAGTTAAGATTAGAACTAAAAACAGCCTAAATATAGAAACTAAGGCAAATACAGTCATCAATAGAATAGTTATTTAAAACTACATTAGAGTGCAATGTGATAATCGCTCCAATGTAGTTTTTTATTTACTAGGAAAATCACGCTAGCACTTTTATTTTAATATATAAAATGTAAATATTTTCTTGATATTTTATGTTTTGTAGTGTATTATATAATAAGTAAAAATATTCAAATATGTAGTTTGAAAGGAGAAAAAAATGCATAAATTTAAGGAATTATGTCTAATAATTGCATTATTGATTTCTATATTAGGTACATCTGTTGTCTTTGCTGACGAAAAAAATAATAACGTGAATAATGGTAATAATAATGTAAGCACATCAGAAAATAGTAATGAATTAAAACAAGAGGGAACAGCAACTACAATATTAAAAATAAAAGATGAACAATTAAAAAGTTTAGATGATTATAAAGCAAAATATGGTTCAGATACATATGGGTTTGCCGCATATGTTTTACATTTAATACAAGTATATAGCATTCCAATAGGAATTGTCGGTATTGCGATTTGCGGAATATATCAATATATTATTGGTTTAAAGAGATTAGATATAAGAGACAAAGGATTTTATACAATGATATCTATGGTAACAATTCTTATAATATGCCAGATTTTACCATTAATATTTGCAGTAGTTATAAAATCAAATGATTAATGTATAAGGAGAAAATAAAAAATGAGAATTCTTTTTGCAGTTTCAAATGACGACAATAGCAAGAATGATATTGTCGAGGTAATACAAAACGAGTATCAAAGATTGTATAAAAAAATAATTTCATATAAGAGAGCTTTTTTTTATGATGCTATAATTGATGAAATACGTGCTACAAGAAATAATAATCGATATGATTTAATTGTTTTAAGTGAAGACTTAGAAAAGAGTATAAATGAAAGCTACGATAGTCAAGATGAAAATCTATATAGACATATTGACCAAATTACTGATGAGGCATATAAAGAAGATGGGACAGGCATTCCTATTATTCTTATATGTAGAGATAGAAGAACGGAGCAAGATCCTATAGTTTCGCAGTTATTTACACTAGGAGTGTACAATGTTTTAATTGGTAAAGAAAGAACTATTCAAAATGTGTGCTCTTTAATAGAAAGTCCTAGAAATAAAAAGAAAGCTAAACTATTATATAATTTACAGCCTAAGGAATTAAAATATAAAGAAGAAGCACCTAAAAGTGTAATAAATAGAAAAGAGCTAAATAGTATTATAAGATTTTTTTCTACTTATGCAGATAAAACTGATAAGTGCGTAAGAGGTTTTTCAAAACTAGTTAGAGAGTATAATGAAGATCAAATACAAGTTATAATTGAAAATTTACCACTAAATGTTAGAATTTTATTAGAAGAGAATTCAGAAGAATATTTATCATATGCAAAGGTTAGTGTTAAAAACACGTATAAAACTAAGAAGAGCACTTTAGAGGAGAAAAACTTAGGTGGTTCAGGTAAAAACGAAACATCTACAGGAAGAGGCGTAATTATTCCAGGAAGTGCAGATAGCAATAGAAGGCGTTTTTTCGGAAAGCCAAATAAAAATTAACGGGAGATATATGGAGGTATTACAAATGAGAGTATTATTTGCAATAAGGGATGATGACAATATAATAAATAGCATAGTACGAAAATATAAAGCTGATTTTGGCAAAGAGTTGCTGTATAAAGAGGCAAATAACTTTACTGCAATTATAAGAGAACTACAAGAAAATAATGATTATGATAGAATAATAGTAAGCGATGATTTTGATAAAAGAGTCAATCAAAGTGATGAGAAAGAAGCAATCCTTTTTAAGAAATTAAAAGGATTGCTTAGTGTTGCGAAAGGAAAAAATGGAAAAGAAATTCCGGTTATTTTTCTAGCAAACAATAGAAGAATAGCTAAAGTTGCTATTGACAACAATATTTATAATTTCTTAGTTGGAAAGGATATTACAAAAAAGAATATTTATGAGCTTATGAAAAAGAGCAGAAATAAGTCTCAAGCAAATGAGTATCATAAACTTATATTTGAATCTTCAGCATTACCAAAGATTGGAAATGAGACGAAAAAGAAAGATAAGATTTCAGGAACGAAAAATGAAAAAATAACAAATGCAAGTAAAGAAGTACCTAGTGTAGAGAAATATATCAAGTATTTTAAAAAAGAGAATATACAAGATGATAAATGTATAGATAGATTTGAAAAAGCATGTAGCCAATTAAGTAGAAATAATCTTATAATCCTTGTTGATTCACTAAATGCAGAGGTAAGAAAAGTTTTAAGAAAAAATAGTCCAAAATTCAAAAAAATAGAAGAAAAAATAAAAGAAAAAAAGGTATCAAATAAAAAAGTAGCTAAAGCTTCTGAGGGAGATTTTGAGGAAAAAGTAGAAAAAAAATCACAGAATAATATAACAGAAAGGAAACAAGTGGCAAAAAGAGAAGAAAAATCTGCAGAGCCAGAGGTTAAGAAGAGAGGGAGAGGAAGACCTCGTAAGGTTGTAAATCCGGACGAATTAGTTGCTCCAAAAGTTAAAAGAGGAAGAGGTAGACCAAGAAAAAATCCTATAGAGAAAATTGAAAGTGTAGACAAAAAGACCGAAGAATTAGTAGATAAAAAAGCTGAGAAAGAAGTTAATAAAAAGGCGGATAAAGAAGTTAACAAAGAAACAAAGAATGAAGTAAGTAAGAAGGCAGAATTAACAAAGAAGTCTGTTAAATCTACAGAAACTAAAAAAGACAAACAAAAAAATAATAAAGTGGAGGAAAAAAAGAAAAAAGAGCCTGCAAATGTTGTGCCAGTTAAGAAGAAAGATGATTTTGATGATTGGGATTTAGAGGATGATGATGAAGAATTAGCTAGGGTAAATGATATCGATATTGCGGATGATGATTTTGATCTTAACTTTGAAGATGACAATAAACAAATTAGTATGGAGTATGATCCATTAGATTTTGATATGGATGAAGAAGATGAAGAGCCAGAAGAGGACGACTTTGACGATATAGAGGAAGATGAAGAGCCAGAAGAGGACGACTTTGACGATATAGAGGAAGATGAAGAGCCAGAAGAGGACGACTTTGACGATATAGAGGAAGATGAAGCTCTAGAAGAGGATGACTTTGACGATATAGAGGAAGATGAAGAGCTAGAAGAGGACGACTTTGACGATATAGAGGAAGATGAAGAGCCAGAAGAGGACTACTTTGACGATATAGAGGAAGATGAAGCTCTAGAAGAGGATGACTTTGACGATATAGAGGAAGATGAAGCTCTAGAAGAGGACGATTTTGACGATATAGAGGAAGATGAAGAGTCAGAAGAGGACGACTTTGACGATATAGAAAAAAATGAAGCGCCAGAAGAGGATGATCTTGACGATATAGAGGAAGATGAAGAGCTAGAAGAGGACGACTTTGATGATTTAGAAGATGATAATAGTGAAGTCATAGAAATTATTGATTCTGATAATAACTTCGACAAAGATGATGACTACAAAGAGGAAATAGAAATTTCAGAAGATGATATCATGAATTTTGAAGACGATGATGAAAATCTTGGTTTTGTAGAAGACGACGACACGGTTGAATTTGATGATGAAAATGATGATAGTGAAGATGATTTATTAAGCATTAATGATTCAGATGAAGATGATTTGTCAAGTTCTGAGGAGGATGATGATGCAGAAGAAGGTTTACTAAACTTTGATGATTCGGAAGATATAATGGACCTAGATGATGACATAGGTGATGATTTAGACGACGATTCAGAAGAAGATTCAGATGATGACAAAATATTAAATTTCGAAGATGATTTAGAAGCTGAATCAGAAGAAATAATGGATTTAGATGATGGTATAGGTGATGAATTAGATGACGATTCAGATGATGACGAAATATTAAATTTCGAAAATGATTTAGAAGATGAGTCGGAAGATATAATGGATTTAGATGATGGTATAAGTGATAATTTAGATGATGATGCAGAAGAAGATTCAAATGATGACGGAATATTAAATTTCGGAGATGATTTAGATGATGATTCAGAAGAAGATTCAAATGATGACGGAATATTAAATTTCGGAGATGATTTAGATGATGATTCAGAAGAAGATTCAAATGATGACGGAATATTAAATTTCGGAGACGATTTAAAAGATGAATCAGAAGATGAATCAGAAGATATAATGGATTTAGATGATGGAATAGATGACGATTTAGATGAAGATTCAGATGATGATGGATTGTTAAGTTTTGGAGACGATTTGGATGACGATTCAGAAGATATATTGAATTTGGATGACGACTCAGAAGATATAATGAATCTAGAGGATGATTCAGGTGAAGATATACTAAGCCAGAATAACCAAAAAAGAGTGAATAATACAGAAGATAGTTTATTAGATTTTGAAGATGAAAGTGATAATACAGATGATGGATTACTAAACTTTGAAGATGACTCAGATGATGATATACTAGATCTTGATTTAGACGATACTGCTGACGAAGATAGCATCGAAGATGATTCAAGCAATGGCTCTGATGATATTATGAATCTTGACGAAGAATATGATAACAACAATGAAGATGATTTATTTAGTTTTGATAGCGACGATGATAAAGAAGACTTTTCATTAAATGCAGACAATAGTCTAAAGATTAAGGATGGTAATTCTTTTAGCGGTATAAGAAACAAGAACTATACAACAGATTACGATATATCAAAACAAATTAGTGCTATAAACGGAGATGACGATTCAGATGAAACTTCAGTAGCAGGTAATACGATAGAAATAGGCGATAATCAAAATGTTGTAGCTTTTGTTGGATCACATAATAGTGGAAATTCATTTCTGGTGAATAATTTAGGACAATTATTATCAGAGCAAGGTGTAAAAACGGCGATAGTTGATTTAACTAAAAACAAAAATTCATATTATATTTATACAGAAAATGAAGAGAATATGAGAAATATTGCATATTCAAGTTTTGAAAAATTAAAGAGCGGTATTGCTGATGGAATAAAAGTTAATAAAAACTTAACTGTATATACTGCATTACCAAATTCAGACTCAGAAATTGAAGATAAAGAAATTGCTATGAGTACATTACTAAATAATTATTCATTGATACTATTAGATTGTGACTTTGATACAGATTTAGAGTATTTCAGTATATCTCAAGATATATTCTTTGTTCAATCATTTGATATTTTGACAATTCAAGGGCTAACTTCTTTTATTAAGAAATTGAAGATGAACAAAGTTGAATATGAAAATAAAATGAAAGTTGTAATAAACAAGCATGTTAGTTTAAATTCTATAAACGAGAGGGCGATTGTTGCGGCAGTATCTGTTTACAATTCACCTGACACAACGTATCAACTTGACTTATTCGATAGAAATAAGGTAGAATACGTTATAGTACCATTTGAAGAAAAAAATTATTGCAAATACCTAGATGATGTGGTTAAGTGTAAGTTAACAATAAGAGGTTATTCAAAGAACTTAATTAACAGCCTTAATAAGTTAGCTAAAATAGTATATCCGATAAATGGAAAAAAATATAAAGCAAAGTAATATTGTGTAGATGGTGGTGATATTTTGAACACAGGGACAATACTTTTAATACTATTTATATTCATAATATTATGTATTATATTAGTATTATTATATAAGTGCTCTAGGATGAGTGAAAATTTAAAAAAATTAAAAAATACAAATCAAAAAGTTAGTGCGTTAAATATTCTGCAGGATTTTATGGAAATTATTGGAAATGGCTCAATAGATACTGATGAGAAAATGAAATCCATAAATCAAAAACTAATTGAAAAATATGAGATAAAATATTCAACGATTGTATTATTCAATGGAATGAAGTATAGGGTTGAGGCATCAAATGTTAGCGATAAACACTGGACAGAGTTTGAAAATCTACACAATCAAGATATATTTTTGGAGAGCATTAACAATGCTACTCCTAAATATATAACCATAGATCAAGGTGAAAAGCTACCTTATATGAAGATGGAGTTTGAACGTGCAAAGTCAGCAATATTCTATCCAATATATGTAGATAATATATATATGGGATATTGGCTAATTGAAGGTGGAAAACCTCATGAATTTGATAATATTGATACAACGGTTTTAAATGTTGTGAAGGATAATCTTACTTCTGCCATGAAGATTATTAATAGACAAAGAACTATAGAAAACATGTACAGACAAGATTCTTGGACTGGAGTGTATACGTATGAATATTTGTATGGAAAGGCAAGAAAAACGATTGACAAATATCCAACATCTATAGTATCATTGATTAAGATTACAAACCTTAGACAGATTGAAGATAAAACTAGTAGAAAGACAGCGGAAATGACCGAAAAAAGTATTATAGATTATATAAGGGGGTGTTTATCCCCAGAATATATATTGGTAAAATATAGTGAAGACACATTTGTAATAGCTTTTTCTGGAAGTGATGTAGAAGGTGTATCTAAGTTTCTTGAAAATGTAAAGGAAACTATAGCAAAAATGAGGATAAAAATAGTAGGTTCATTAAGAGCAGAATTTAATGGACAAACTATTGCTCCTAAGACAAATATGGTATTAATGACATACTATAAAGAGACAGCTCTTGAAGAAGTAATAAATAGTCTTGCAAAATACTTGGAAGAAGCTGATGCGAGCGAAAGTGATATAACTTGTTTATAAAGGAGGTATATTATGACAGACGAGACTGTAAGTTTTCATGTTGAAAAAGAAAAGAATAATAAAACAAAGGAAATTCTAAAAGATGTATATAAGGCTCTTGAAGAAAAAGGTTATAATCCAATAAATCAAATTGTTGGATATATATTATCAGGTGATCCTACTTATATAACAAGTCATAATAATGCTAGAAATATGATAAGAGAAGTAGAAAGAGACGAGTTATTAGAAAAGTTGGTAAAATTTTATATAGGGATAGATGGATAAATGAGAATTCTTGGTATTGATTACGGAGATGCTAGGGTAGGTATTTCTATGACAGACTCGTTGGGAATCACTGCACAGGGAGTAGAGACTATACATCATGGTGGAAACGACAAAGCAGTTTTGAAGAGATTAGAAGAGATAATTACTCAATATAATGTAGAAACTATAGTTATTGGTATACCTGTAAACATGAATGGAACTAAAACCGAAAGAGTGGAGGTTACCGAAAAATTTATAAATAAACTTAAATGCAAGTTTGGAAAAATTAAAATTGAAAGGGTTGACGAACGATTAACAACCGTAGAGGCTCATAAAACGATGAATTTTCTAAACGTAAATAAATATAAGAAAAAAGATATTGTAGATACAATATCTGCAGTATATATATTAGAGACGTATTTAAGAAAAAATAATATATGAAGGGAGAATTAAGATGAGCAAAGATTTTTTTGGGGAAGAGGAAATAGATGACGGAGCTATATTAGAAGACGATAATATATTTACTCTAAACGATGAAGATGGAAACGAAATTAAATTTGAGTTTTTAGATTTAATCGAATTAGAAAATGAAAACTACGTTGTCCTATATCCATTAGAAGACAATAACGAAGAAGTTGTTATTCTAAGAGTTCAGGAAACAGAAGGTGAACTAGATGAGTATTTAAGTGTAGATGAAAAGACATTACAAGCTGTTTATGCTATATTTAAAGAAAAATTTAAAGATGTTTATGATTTCCAAGATTAATTAAAATCGAATGCAAGTATTATTAGTAGTAATATTTGCATTTTTTTATATATTAGGAAAGTTATACTGACTTTTCCTATTATAGAAAATAATACATTGCATGGTTCTATTTTTTCAAATAATTAATATTGTATGGTATGAACTTATTTGAAGTTACAATTCACTGATAATATAAATTTATTATGATTTCAAGATATAATATCAATTTATAAGTTTCGCCCCAACTGCGAAGAATAAGTAGTTGTTGCTTCGCTAGTCACTTGCGACATTTACTTATTCTACCTTGTAGGTCCCCACCTTAACTACACATTATAAATTGATATTATATCTTGAAATCCTTGTATGTATATAGCTGTAAATTGTAACTATTTGAAAGGATATTAGTTTGAAAATAATTACAATTTTTTCCAAACTATGTGTGCCTTTTAGAAAGGAATGGATATTTTTATGAAAGATATTAAAGTTATTTTTTTTGGAGTAGGCGTATCAACAATATTAACAATGTTATTAATATTAATATTTTCTTTAGTTTTGGCTAAAACTAATTTTAATGAAAATTATATTGATTGTATAGTCACTATAATCTCTGGGGTATCATTGTTAATAGGTGCGTCGATTTCAGCTAAAAAACTAAAGAAGAGAGGCTCTATAGCAGGTGGAGTAATTTCTATTATCTATATGATAATTTTATATATAATATCAAGCTTTATTGGTGGTAATTTTTTTATTTCAGTGTCTACAATAGTAATGTTTGCTATAGGTATAGTGCTTGGAACAATTGGAGGAATAATAGGTGTAAATATAAATTAAAAATTTTTTTAAATAAGGTTGATATTTTTAATATTTTAATATAAAATTTGTGAATATGAGGGGAATATTTTTATAAAAAAATAATATCCAATCTGTTTATAATTAATGATACAAAATTATTATAAAAGGATAAAAAGGAGGAAACAAAGTGAAGAAAAATTACACATTAAAACTTGTATTAGCAATGTTAATCGTTGTATTAGTATCCTTGGTATCATTTGTAGGTGTATACAAAGGAAAAAATTTATTAAAGGAGTATACTTTAGGAAAAGATTTTAGTCAAAGAAAAGTTGCAACATATTCTATTGTTCAGAGCGAAGAACAGGCTTCCGATAACAATCAAAATCAAGTATCAGAAGAAAATGATAACGCAACTCAAGAAGGTAGTGAAACAGAAGATGCATCGTCAGAAGAAAATAAAGATACAGAATCAGGAAATCAAGATACACAAGCAAATGAGAATGTATCCCCAGAGCAGAAAAGAGAAAATTATAAAAATGCGAAAAATAATATATCAAAAAGACTTACAGCAATGAAATCAGAAGAGTATGACATAAGATTAGATGATGAAACAGGAAAATTAGTAATTGAAGTACCAGCAGACTTAAATTCAACATATTTAAGCCAAATTGTTTCAAAGGGTAAAGTACAAATAAAAAATACTAATACAAATGAAGTAATTGTTGATGGAAATGGATTTAAAGATGCTTTAACGAAAATGGACACAACAACTTATTCAAAACCAATAGTTGTAATAAATTTAAAATTTACAAACGACGCTAAGAAAAAGCTTAATGAGACAAGCAGAGTGTATAATAACGAAGAAGGAAAAGAAACTGAAGCTTCATTTGCAGTAACTTTAGATGGTGAAACACTATATACAGATACTGCAACTACATTTATAGATTCAGCAAACAATGGACAATTGGATTTAGTTTTAGGACAATCTGATGAGGGTGAAGCTCTTCAAGAAGATTATCAAAGAGCATTAGCAATAACAGCTATAATTAAATGTGGAGAAATTCCAGTAGAATATGAAATAGAAGCACTTGAACTTGTATCATCAAATATAAAAGCTAAGTCTGTAGTAATAGTTGCGATAATAATAGGTATAGCAATATTTATATTTGATATAATTAAGTGTAAAAAGAGAGCTATATTACCAGCAATGTCATTAATTGGATATGTTGCTTTAGTTTTACTAGTTTTAAGATATACAAATGTCAAAATTACATTATTTACATCTTTAGCAGTATTAATAGTAACTTTATTGAATAATAATATAATAATAAAAACTTTAAGTGGAGACAAATCATTTAATGAAGCATTCATAAAAGAATTAATAACATTTATACCTTGTTTTATAATAGCAATTGTATTCTGTTGTGCACCATATTTACAATTAGCAAGTTTTGGAATGACCATATTTTGGGGAGTAATTACAATGTGTATATATAATCCATTAGTAACCAGAATATTTATTAAAAAATAATTGTAGAAAGAGGTGTAGTGAATGAAAAAGAAAATTTTTATAGGGTCAATTGTTTTAATACTTATTGGTATTATAGTAGTAGTTGCAGCCGGTTTTAATGTAGACTTACAATATAGAGCCCATAAGTCTATAATTGTACCAATTGGACAAAATGTAAATATGTCTGATATTACAGCAATTACAAATGAAGTCTTTGGAAAAGGGAAAGCTGTTGTTAGTATGGCTGGTTTATACAATGATGAAGTTGTTATAGATATAGCAGATGTAAATGATGATCAAATTAATAGTTTAAAAAATAAAATAAATGAAAAATACAATATTAATCAAAAAATACATGTTCCAATAAGCGATGAATATAATATAGATGATGTTAAAACAGTGGCTAATGAGGTATTTGGAAAAGAAGACTCAGTTGTTAAAAAGGTTGAGGATAATGAGAAATATGCCGAAATTGAAGCAAACATGATAACTGAAAAGGACATGGAAAATTTGAACAATAAATTAAATGAAAAGTTTAATTTAACAAATGACGTAAAATCAGTTAGCGCTGAAAATGTTGTTATGAAAAAGGATATGCCAAGAGTACGTTTAACAGATATGGCCAAACAATATATTTTTTATACAACAATTGCCACAATAATAGTAGTTGTTTATTTTGCAGTTAGATTTATGAAGTTAGGAATTGTTAAGGTCCTTGGAACATCTATAGCAACAATTATTATTTCAGAGCTTGTATATATGTCAATAATAGCAATTACAAGAGTTGCAATAGATAAAATCGTTATAATTGCTGCATTTGCTATATACATTTTTGCATTAATATTACTAAACAAAGAGTTTGAAAAGAAATTAATAAAACAATAAATATCAAAAGTAAAAATAACGAATATAATAAAATATATTCGTTATTTTTTTATACATTAGGAAAGTCATGCTGACTTTTCCTAATGTATAAAAAAAGGCTTCGCCAAAAACAGATGCACATCGATTAGCCGTGTGAATGAAATCAAGATAAAGGGGGGTTAGCGTGAGAAGAGGATTCTGTTGCAGAAATTTAAATTCGAAAACAATAAGACATGAAGATTTAGTTAGAATTATGAGAAAAAAGAAGATAGTACTAATAGATATTCGAAGCAATCAAGAATATAATGAGGGTCACTACGATGGAGCAATAAATATACCATTATATGAAATAAAAGAAGAGATAGCTAAGCATGTTAGTGACAAAAGTAGCACTATTATTGTATATTGTACTACAGGACATAGAAGCAGAAAAGCACAAGAAATATTAAATTCTTTGGGGTATACAGATGTATACAATTTAGTCTAAAAAAAACCAATAACTATGAAGTAGATTCATAATTATTGGTTTTTCATATTTTTGTTTGAAAAGTATTGATAGCAAGCAGCACATCCAAGGCATATTTCGCATCTATCTTGAAATACAGATTTCAAAAAAGAAATGAAATTATCCTCATTACAATGTTGATGAACAATTAATTTCTCTGGCATTAAAGCTAAAATTGAATTAAGTAAAAAATCACTTGTTGAGAATGATATATCTGATAAATATTTTTTTGAAGAAGTTGTTGTTATTAATTTTCCAAATTCATCTAAAAGAAATTTATCATTTAATCCATAAAAAAGATGTACAACATTATTTTGTGGGGTATGGTACGCAATATATTCTCTTAATAAATCAACATATTCAATGTATTCCTTTTGTACAACAAAATT
This sequence comes from Clostridia bacterium, assembly GCA_017939755.1. Lineage (GTDB taxonomy): Bacteria > Bacillota > Clostridia > TANB77 > CAG-508 > CAG-492. Next base: position 55,041 of record JAGBAJ010000013.1, read on the forward strand.
ATGAACTTCTTGATCTAATATATTTGAGACAAATATCTTGTAATCATTTATTCTAAAATTAACAAAACCATCAATATTGTACTTTTGCGTAGATAAGTGAAAGTTATTTATACAATTTTTTAGAGCTGAAATTTTATAAGCTTTATTTGATTTAGTATTTAAATTTATTAGTGTAGAGCTGCAGATTCCATCACGCTCCTTTTTATTAAAATAAAAATAGTCAAACTTAAGAGCTGAATCAATAATCTTTTTTTCATAATTATCTACTATATACGTTGAAATTATATTAGCAAAGTTATCAAAAAAAATAGGCTCTTCAGATCCAGTATAATGTACTATTAGTGCATAATTAACTTTGAACTTTTTTTGTGAATAATACACATCTGACATTTTGATATTTTCAATATAACTTTCAAGGTCGATGACCCTTTTTTTATCAAGACTTTTTAAACAAAATGAAACCATTAAAAGCTCCTTTCCAGAATAATTATAGTATTCACAATTAATAGATTGATATACATATTTTATTCATAAAAGAGCTTTTTGAAACTTGTATTATATTAATTTAATGAAAGGCTGATCTACTTTTGAAATTGTTTGACCATTTAAATAAGATAATATGCAATTCTTTTTTATGGTAAAGGTTAGACTATAGCTGCATAGTAATTGAGTTTTTTGTTTGAACTCCTTATTAATTTTATTTATACCATATTTGCCATCACCAACTAAAGGTAATCCAATGTGGGCAAGATGAGCCCTAATTTGATGAGTTTTTCCTGTTTCTAGAGTAACATCTAACAAGCTAATATTTTTCTTTAAATCTTTTTTTATTACATTATAGTAGGTAATTATCTTTTGATATTTAGGTAGTGGTTTATCAGAAATGTACACTAACGATTTTTTTGAATCTTTAAAAAGATAAGACTCAAGTTTGGAAAAATTATTTTTTGGAATTCCATAAACAATGGCATGGTAATGCTTTTCTATATGGTGATTTTTAAATGCATCTAATAGAATTATCAAGCTTTCGTTATTTTTCGCAAAAAGTACGAGTCCAGATGTGTTTCTGTCTAGTCTATGACAGGGTTTTACTGATGCTCCATATTTCTTTTGTGCATAACTTGATAAAGAATTGTCCCCAGTAACTTCAAGATTAATAGGCTTATCAAAAATTATAATATTGGTATCCTCATATACAACAGGTATATCCAATTTGTGCTCTAGCAAATCATCTGCTATATACACTTTTATTTCATCTCCTGCTCTTAGCAAACAATTTTCTGATATTCTTTTGCCATTAACTTTTATATCTTTTTTTCTTAAAGTTTTATAAATTAATGAATTGGACAGATTTGGGATATTGTCTTGAAGAAAATTTATTAATTTTTTATTATTATATTTATCATTTACAATTAAACTTTTCATAGAAAAATTATATATAAAGAAAGTCAAACTTTCAATGGTAAAAGAAAAATTTATTATTAAATGTTTACTTTAAAATAATGTTATGTTATAACTATATTAGTAGGATTAATAAGGAGATGAAACAAATGAAAAAATTATTTAAATTATCATTAATATTAGCTATAGTTATGTCTTTTATATTTGTATTACCAACAAATAGAGTTAGAGCAGAAGAAAACAATACACATATGGCTGACGTAAATATAGGAACGAAAACAAGTTCAGGCACAAAAGTAACAGTTACATTTAATCATGTGGGAGAAATTGATCAATCAAAAATATCAAATTGGTTAAGTGATGGATGGTCAGTAACAGGAAATGTTGCAACAAGAACCTTTGATGAAAAGACAACTTTTGCATTTTTAGAGTATAAAACAGAAGACGAGGAAGGAAATGTAACCATTGAAATGGCAACTATTGCTCTACCATATGAAATTGATCTTAGTGGCAACACAGAGCCAGAAGTTAATACAAGGGTGATTAACCCTGTAATAAACGATACAAATATTGCAGAGCTTCATAAAGAAAATAATTATACATATATAAGACCAAAAAAGGTAGGCGAAACAACAATGACAGGTAAAATTGCTGTTGGTCAAGAGAAGAAAGAGCTTGATTTTACATGGAAGATAAAAGTTGTAGATACTAAAGGTGGAGATAACGGCGGAAGCGGTTCAGGAGATAACGGCGGAAGCGGTTCAGGAGACAATGGTGGAAGTGGCTCAGGAGATAACGGCGGAAGCGGTTCTGGAGACAATGGTGGAAATGGCTCAGGAGATAATGGCGGAAGCGGTTCAGGAGACAATGGTGGAAATGGTTCAGGAGACAATGGTGGAAATAACTCAGGAGATAACGGCGGAAGTGGTTCTGGAGACAATGGAGAAAATAACTCAGGAGATAATGGTGGAAGCGGTTCAGGAGACAATGGTGGAAATGGCTCAGAAAATAACAGTGGAAGCGGTTCAGGTAACAATAATGGAAATAGCTCTGGAAACAAAAAAGATTCTACAACTTCTCCAAATAGAATATCAGACACAGGCGAATCACAACTTATAATAATTATGGCTGTATTTGTTGGAGGAGTAGCATTTGTAGCATTTGTAAAAAATAAGAAAAATAAAATTAACTAAAAATAAATATAATACAAGCTGGATAAGAAATTATCCAGCTTTTTTATAGATTAGGAAAGTCATGCTGACTTTTCCTAATGCATAAAAAAAGCTTCGCGAAAACAGATGCACATCGATTAGCCGTGCGTAACGAAGTTAAGATAGCTGCGCGAATGAAATCAAGATAGCTGTGCGAATGAAATCAAGATAGCTGTGCGAATGGAATGAGCTACAGATATCTTATGCAAAGCTGAGCTACAGATATCTTATGCAAAGCTGAGCTACGGATAATGCATGCGCCGAACAATTATACGTAGACTAATTTTATACTAGATAATTTAAGATATTAATAAACTTGATATTATTCAATTATAAGAAATTGCTACAATGTATTGTCTAAAAAATATATGTCAACTATTGATAAAATAAACTTATATATGGTATTATATTAATGGAAAATTTTTTGTAAACGTTAAATTTATATAGATATTTTTGAAGGAAAGGATGAATTTTTTAGACGTGGATAATAGAAAAAAATACATTAGAAATTTTAGCATAATAGCTCACATAGACCATGGCAAGTCAACATTGGCAGATAGGCTAATTGAGATGACAGGGGTCCTTTCAAAAAGAGAAATGGAAAGCCAAGTTCTAGACAATATGGATATTGAAAAAGAGCGTGGTATAACAATTAAATCGCAGGCAGTTAGAATGTTGTACAAAGCCGAAGATGGGCAAGAGTATGAGTTTAATTTAATAGATACACCAGGTCATGTAGATTTTAACTATGAAGTGTCGAGAAGTTTGGCAGCTTGTGATGGAGCAATCTTGGTTGTAGATAGCAGCCAGGGGGTTGAAGCTCAAACCCTTGCAAATGTATATCTAGCAATAGATAACAACTTGGAAATCTTACCTGTAATAAACAAAATAGACTTACCAAATGCAAGACCACAAGAAGTTAAAGATGAAATAGAAGAAATAATTGGAATTCCTGCACAAGATGCACCTTGTATCTCTGCAAAATCTGGACTTAATGTAAAAGAGGTACTTGAAAGAATAATTACAGACATACCTGCACCAACAGGAGATGAAAATGCTCATTTAAAATGTTTAATATTCGATTCTCTATATAATGATTATAAAGGTGCTATTGCATATGTAAGAGTTAAAGATGGTATTGTAAAAGTTGGAGATGAAATAGAGCTAATGGCATCGAAAAAAGTATTTACTGTAACAGAAGTTGGATATTTTGAACCAGGAACATATATACCATGTGATAAGCTAGAAGCAGGAGATGTAGGATATATTGCAGCAAGTATCAAAAATTTATCGGACATTCGTGTGGGTGATACGATTACACACAAAGAAAACCCTGCTTTAGAGCCACTTCCAGGATATAAAAAAGTAAATCCTATGGTGTATTGTGGATTATATCCAATGGACGGAAGTGATTACGAAAATTTAAAAGTTGCTCTAGAAAAATTAAAATTAAATGATGCAGCTTTAGAGTTTGAACAAGAAACTTCCGCTGCACTTGGATTTGGATTTAGATGTGGTTTTTTAGGATTGCTACACCTAGAAATTATCGAAGAGCGTCTAGACAGAGAATTTGATTTAAGTTTAATTACAACTTCTCCATCTGTTATATATAAAGTTCACAAAACGTCAGGTGAGGTTCAAGATTTATATAATCCATCTGAACTTCCAGTTCCAAATGAAATTTCTTATATAGAGGAACCATTTGTTACTGCAGAGATACTAACTCCTAAGGACTATGTTGGAAATATAATGGAAATATGCCAAAATAGAAGAGGTATATTTATAGATATGAAATATTTAGATGCAAGCAGGGTTACACTAATTTATGAATTGCCATTAAATGAAATAATATATGATTTTTTCGATAGTTTAAAATCAAAGACCAAAGGATATGCTTCGTTTGACTATGAAATTAAAGATTATAGAAGGTCAGATTTGGTAAAACTAGATATATGGGTAAATGGAGAAAATGTTGATGCTCTTTCATTTATTGTTCATAGAGATATGGCATATGATAAGGGAAAGAAAATGGTAGAAAAATTAAAAACAGTTATACCAAGACATTTATTCACTATTCCTTTGCAAGCTGTTATAGGTGGTAAAATTATTGCCAGGGAAACAATTTCTGCCATGAGAAAAGATGTACTTGCAAAATGTTATGGTGGAGATATAACTCGAAAGAAAAAATTATTAGAAAAACAAAAACGAGGAAAGAAGAAGATGCGTGAAATAGGAAATGTCGAAATTCCACAAGAAGCATTTTTATCAGTATTAAAGTTGGATGATGAAGAATAGAAATTAAATAAAATTTTCCTTGCCAAAATGTAATTCTTTTCCAACTTTATTTAGAACTTGAGAGAGGAGTAAAATTAAGTATGAATTATAGAAATATCAATACTGAAGAAACTGATCAAGTAGAAGGAAGAAATTCTGTAATAGAGCTTTTAGAGTCAGATAGAGATATTAATAAAATATTTATAGCAAAAGGTGAGAAACACGGTTCTATAAATAAAATTATAGCAATGGCTAAGGAAAAAAGAGTTATTATTAGTGAGATAGAAAGAAGCAAAATAAATCAAATGTCCCAAACGGATAACCATCAAGGTGTAATAGCAATTGTACCACCATTTAATTATTGTGAAGTTCACGATATATTAGAAGTAGCAAAAAAATGCGAAGAAGATCCTTTTATAGTTATTTTAGATGGAATAGAGGATCCTCACAATCTTGGCTCAATAATAAGAACTGCAGAAACAGCGGGTGTCCATGGAATAATAATTCCAAAGAGAAGAGCTGCAGGGGTAAATAGTACTGTTAATAAAGTTTCTGCTGGAGCTGTAGAGCATATGAAGATTGCTAGAGTTAATAACATAACAGAAACTATAAGATATTTAAAAAAACAAGGTGTTTGGATATGTGGAACAGACATGCATACAAAAACATATTATTACGAGCAAGATTATAAAATACCTATTGCTATTGTAATTGGTAGCGAAGGTTTTGGAATGAGTAGGCTAGTTCAAGAAAATTGTGATTTTCTTGTTAAAATTCCAATGAAGGGTAAGATTACATCACTAAATGCTTCTGTGTCAGCTGGAATTGTTATATATGAAGCTCTTAAACAAAAGATAAAATAAAAATTTGAGGAGGATTTTATTTTGAAAAAGAAAGTTATTATAATAGTTATTATTATTTTATTATTGATTGCAGCGGCAATTGGATTTTTATACTTTGAAACAGATACATTTAAGAATAACGAACAGAAATTTTGGAAATATGCTCAAAAAAATAGTGAGAGCTCAAATATATTTAATGACGAAAATATTCAATCTATAAAAAATAGAAAAGCCAATAGTTCATACCGAGTAAATAGTACACTAATAGTTAACAAAGATAATAATATCTATAATATATCTGCAAATACAGATGCTCAAAATTCAAATGATTTAATAAGTTTTGTGGATGTACTATATAATGATACACCAATTATAAATTTTAATGTAATAAAAAAAAGCAATCTTATAGGTTTAAAGCAAGATGATTTGGCAAATGGTTATATTGCAATAAAAAATAATAATATTCAGGAGCTAGCAAAGGATCTTGAAATTAAAGATGTAACTAACATTCCAAACAATATAAATTGGACATCATATATAGAGGTAATGTATTTAGCTCCAAGTGACGTGAAATATATTACAGAAACATATGTAGAATTATTACAAAAACAAATTAATAAAGATAATTATTCTAAGGAGGAATCTGGAATAAAAATTGATGATGTTATTCACACTGCAACAGGGTACAAGGTTTCGCTAACTGAAAGAGAAACAAAAGAAGTTATACAAAAGTTATACAAGCAATTATCCGAAGATAGCAGAACATTAAACATGATTTCATCAAAACTAAAGTTACTAAATTTACCATCTAAGTATACAGAAATTAACTATTTATCAAATAGATTTTCGGAGCAATCATCTAAGTTGGATTCTGTAGAAGCAAGCGATAATCCATATATTGAGATTATAGCTTATACAGAAAATGGTGAGCTACTACAAACAAATATCAAAATAAAAAATGACAGGGCAATTAAATTAATATATAGCAGAGAAAAAAATCAATTTTGTATTCAACAAGAAAAGATAAATAAATCAGCATCAGATGAGTCAATTTATAAATTTGGATTGGAATATTTAAAGAATATAGGGCAAGTTAAATTATCAAATGAAACATCAGAAGATAAGAATAAAGTTTCTTCAAAAGCATATATAGAGCTTTTTGATAAAACAGTTATCGAATATAATTCAAGAACTGAAATATGTGAGAGCATTGAAAAAAATACAGATTTTGAGGATTCAACTAGAATTATATTAAATGAATTAACTACAGAAAATCTAAAGAAATTGTATAAAGCAATACAAAATGAAATACCAAAAATATATCAGAAGAAAAAAGCTATTATAAGTGAAAATTACGAAGATTTACAGAATTCTGAAAATCAATCAGATGAAACATAATATAAATAGGAGGAACACATATGAAGTGGAATAATTTAAATTTAGAATGGAACTCTCATATAGAGAACGAAGCGGAAAAACAAGAATTAGCAAAGAAAGTTGCAAGTAAGGTTAATGATGGTGATGTAATAGGTTTTGGTTCAGGTTCGACATCATATATTGCTATCAAAGAAATTGCTAAAAAAATAAATAATGAAAAATTGAATATACTTGCTATTCCAACTTCATATGAAATTAAATTGTTATGTGATAGATTAAACATCCCTACAGTTACAATAATGGAGTACAAGCCAGATTGGAGCTTTGATGGGGCAGATGAATATAATGACAAGAATTGGATGATAAAAGGTAGAGGAGCTGCAATGTTTAAAGAAAAATTAAATATTGTAAGTTCTAATAAAGTATATATATTGGCTGATAATACAAAATATGTAGATAGATTGGGAAAAAATCATAGCATACCTGTAGAGTGTTTTCCAGAAGCAATTAAGTTCGTAAAGAAAGAGCTTGAAAAACTTGGAGCTAACGAATGCAATATCAGAACAGGCAGAGGAAAAGATGGTCCAATAATAACTGAAAACAATAATCTGATTTTAGATGCAAAATTTAATGAGATTAATGAAAAATTAGAAAAAGATATAAAGTTAATTCCAGGAGTAATTGAGTCAGGATTATTTATAGGATATAACAATGTAGAAATATTAAAGTAATAAAGGAGATAATCGTATGTGGGGAGATATAGCAATAGCGTTTGTATTAGCGTTCATAACAGCATATGTAATTGTACCTTATTCTATGAGATTAGCAAAGAAAATAAGTGCTACAGATAAGCCAGAAGCAAGAAGAGTAAATACTGTTGAAATGCCAAGGTTAGGTGGACTTGGTATTATAGCAGGTTTCTTTGTTTCAATGATATATTTATTAATATCTATGGAACTAGAGAATCAAGCTATGATAGCTGAATATCATATGAAACTTATTGGTTTATTTTTGGGATTAATAATAATTGTTTTAGTTGGCTTTATTGATGATTGGAAAAGTCTGAACCCAATTATAAAGTTATTAGGTCAAACTGCAGCAGCAGGTGTGGTTATGGCATTTGGAATTACTATTGGTGATTTTAACATACCAATTTTAAATAGATTAATAGAGCTTAATGATGTAATGGAATACATTATTACTTGGGTTTGGATTGTGGGTATTACAAATGCTATCAATTTGACAGATGGCTTAGATGGATTATCATCAGGAATAACATTAATAGCATGTGTATCATTATTGATAATCTTTGCTATTAATGGTTCACCAATAATATCTATTATTTTGATTACTGCTTTAGCTGGTGGAATTGTTGGGTTTTTACCATACAATGTTAATCCAGCCAAAACATATATGGGGGATAGCGGATCTAACTTTTTAGGTTTTTCAATTTCAATTATTTCTATAGTTGGAATTGCGAAGACATACACAATTATTGTTATTATTGCGCCTTTAATAGTTTTAGCTGTTCCGATATTTGATACAATTTTTGCAATATTTAGAAGAATAATAAAAGGAAAGTCAATTAAAGCTATTTTTGAACCAGATAATGGCCATTTACACCATAGATTAATGAAGCTTGGATATACACAAAAAGAAGCTGTATTGATTTTATATGCAGTTGCTGCAACATTTGGAATGTTTGCAATTATATTGTTAGAAAGTGGAATATGGAAAGCTGCATCTTTTGCGTTACTTATTATTGCAATATTTGCAATAGGATATAATGATTTAATAAAACGAAATAAGCAATAGATTATAGTTCA
>JAGBAJ010000014.1 GCA_017939755.1 Clostridia bacterium
GGTGTAAATGATGCTCCAGCATTAAAGACTGCAGATATTGGCTGTGCAATGGGTATTGTTGGAACTGATGTTTCAAAAGAGGCAGCAGACGTTATACTTACAGATGATAACTTCGCTACAATAGTTTCTGCAGTAGAAGAAGGAAGAAGAATTTATGACAATATTTTAAAGGCAATACAATTTTTATTGTCAAGTAATGTTGGTGAAATTATTGTTCTATTTGTAGCAATTTTGATTGCACCATTATTAAGTTCAAAATATGGAATAGAGCTAAGTTTAATTACGCCACTATTACCAATACACATTTTATGGATTAACCTTGTAACAGATTCGCTTCCAGCGTTGGCGTTGGCTGTTGATCCAGCAGAAAAAGATATAATGAATAGAAAGCCTACAAAAAAGCAAAAGGGAATATTCACAAAGGGAATGACCTGGAGAGTTATATATCAAGGATTGATGATTGGGCTATTAACTCTTGCTGCATTTATTATAGGAATTGCAACTCCAGACGATAAGCTACCAACCATAATAAGTTTAGATGGTAAAATATTCAATATAGAAGAAGTTCAGAATGCAGAAGAGCTTATTGCAACAAATAAAGCAAGTATTGTAGATAAACAACATGTAAAATTAGAGATAGGTCAGGCTATGGCATTTGTAGTATTGGCATTTAGTGAGTTAGTTCATGTATTTAATATAAGAAATAATAAAAAGTCTATATTTAAAACTGGTATTGGCGGAAACAAATGGTTATTTGGTGCAATTGCATTAGCAGGTGCACTTGTAGGCGTAATATTATTTATACCAGGACTAAGACACATATTTAGCATTCCGGTACTACCAAAAGAAAATATTGTGGAAATTCTTATATTAGTATTTTTACCACTTTTAATTGTAGAAATCTTTAAGTTATTTAGAATTAACGCAACTAAAGATGAGTAATTTTATAGAATTATTATAATTCACAGCAAACTAATAATATAAGAAAGACTCCTAGATATAAATTGATATTATACCTAGGAGTCTTTTCTGGGTAATTTTACAAGCTGTTGTTATAATTTACAGCTATATATACATACAAGGATTTCAAGATATAATATCAATTTATAAGTTTCGCCCCAACTACGAAGAATAAGTAGTTATTGCTTCACTAGTCGCTTGCAATATTTACTTATTCTAGCTTGTCGGTCCCCACCTTAACTACACATTATAAATTGATATTATATTTTGAAATCATAATAAATTTATATTAGCAATGAATTGTAACCATACTGTTATAAAATTTTCAGTTTTTCATAAAAAAATAATGACAAAAGTAAAAAAAAGGTTTAATATATATAATTGTAATATGAAAATAAAATTTTAGAGGGAACATTAACAAAAGAAGAAGGGAAGAATGTAAGTAATGATACAGTATACAAACAAATTGCCAAGCAAAGTAGATTATTTTGAATTAATAAGAACAGTATATGAAGACATTGATGTGTCAGAATTAAGTTCAGAACTTGATAGTACAATTGCTTGCATCTGCGTATACAACGGAGATCGTCTTGTTGGAATGGGTAGAGTTAAAAAAGAGGGCGATTACCTATGTATTGAAGATTTAATTGTTAAATTAGAGCAGTACAGAGAAGAAATTCAAAATAATATTATAATAGCATTATTTGATCAAATAAACGAAATGAAAAAATATGATATTACAGTAAGAGATTGTCTAAGTATGAAAAAGTCAAATGAGGAAATTTTATTTAAAAATCAAAATTTATCTCAAGAAAAAGTTCAAGAAATAGACATGGGGTTAGATAGTCAATTAGATTTAAATGGTTTTGTTGGAGTGTAAATTAAAATTTTGTTTGAAATATAAAAGAGAGTATGTTATAATAGATAAGCTATGTAGAGCAATACAGCAGTATTGCTTTATATTTTTATACATTAGGGAAAGTCATGATGACTTTCCCTAATGTATAAAAAAGGCTTCGCCAAAAACAGATGCACAGAAATTTTATTGCATAAAATTTCGCGCCGAACAAATTCACGGAAAATCTTCGATTTTCTGATTTGTTCTGTATGAAAATGTATAACACACAAAAGGTTATACTACATAAAGAAATGTAATTATAGAGCAAAATGAGAAGTAAAAAATGTAAAATTTATAGGAGGTAAAAATGAACGCAGAAGAGAACATTTTAGGAAAAGAAAAAGTTGGTAAATTAATTAGAAAATTTTCAATTCCATGTATTTTATCATTACTTGTAAATTCATTGTATAATATGGTAGACCAAATTTTCATAGGTCAAAAAGTAGGTTATTTAGGAAATGGTGCAACAAATATTGTTTTTCCAATAGTAATAATATGTTTGGCTTTTTCATTAATGTTTGGAGATGGTAGTGCTGCATTTTTAAGTTTAAAACTAGGACAAAAAAAGCCAGATGAAGCTGGAAAAGGCGTAGGTAATGGAATATTCATGTCAACGCTTGTTTCAATAGTAATTTGTATAATTTGTTGGAGTTTATTACCACAAATTATAAATATATTTGGATGTACACCAGAGTTTAGGGAGTATGCACTTTCATATGGATATATAATTGTAATGGGAATTCCGTTTATGATAATTGGAACAACTTTAAATTCAATTATTAGAGCAGACGGAAGTCCAAAGTATGCTATGTTTACTATGATATTCGGTGCAGTATTTAATATTATATTAGATTATATTTTAATGTATCATTTTAACATGGATGTAAAAGGTGCAGCCATAGCAACAATAATAAGTCAAATGATTACTGCAGTCATGAATATTGCTTATATTAATAAATTTAAATCAGTCAAGATGAATAAAGCAAACCTAACACCAGATATTCATGTGTGTTTAGATATTATATCTCTTGGTATAAGTAGTTTTATAACAGAAATGAGCTTTGTAGTTTTAGTTGCAGTTGAAAATAATTTGTTAAGTAAATATGGGGCAGAGTCAGAATTTGGAGCTGAAATACCGATCACAGTTCTAGGTATAGTAATGAAAATAAGTCAAATATTAAATAGTATAATTATAGGAATTGCTGCTGGATCTCAACCAATTATCGGTTTTAACTATGGAGCTCAGAATTATGACAGAGTTAAGAAAACATTAAAATATGTTTTAGGAATTAGCGTAATAATTAGTACAATTGCTTTTTCATTATTCCAATTAATTCCAGACAAGCTTATATCGATATTTGGAAGTGAAGGAGAGCAATATGTTAAATTTGCATGTATGGCATTTAGAATTTATTTAATGTTATGTATATTTAATGGTGTTCAAATTCCAGCAGGAATTTTCTTCCAAGCAATAGGTAAAAGCATCAAGAGCATTGCTTTATCATTATCAAGACAAATTGCTTTCTTAATTCCAGCTATGTTTGTGTTAGGAAAGTTATTTGGAATAAAAGGTGTACTTTATGCAGGACCAGTGGCAGATGCTCTGGCATTTGTAATTGCGGGAATACTTCTTATATACGAAGTGAAATCACTAGGTAAGAAAAAAGTAGAAGATGCCAATTTATTAATTGACGATACAAGTACAGACAATAAACTATCAAAAAAGGTTATAATTACAATATCAAGAGAGTATGGATCAGGCGGTAGATATGTTGGAAGACTTATAGCAGATAAATTAGGAATAAAATTTTATGATAAGGATTTTGTAACACAATTATCAGAAAAAACTGGTTTGTCAGAAGAATATATAGAGCAAAACGAACAAAAAAGAAATTCCTTAGATGCTCTTAACAATGGAATTTACTACAATCTTTCTAATTCAGATGATTTATTTGTAAAAGAGTCAGAGCTTATAAAAGAAATAGCAGCTAAAGAATCATGTGTTATTATAGGAAGATGTGCTGACTACATATTAAGAGATAATGAAGATACAATTAATATCTTTATTTATAGCAATATGGAAGATAAAGTAAAAAGAGCAGTAGAAAAATATAATATAAAAGAAAAGGACGCCGAAAAAGAAATAAAGAATATAGACAAGCAAAGAAGTAATCACTATAAACATTATACAGGAAAAAAATGGGGAGAATCATCAAACTATGATTTATGCATCAATAGCGATTTTATGGGTGTAGAGAAAACAGCAGAAATAATTTGCGAAATGGTACAAAAGTACTAATATTCACAGCAAGTAAAATTTTTCAGGTAAGATTCCTAGATATAATATCAATTTATAATGTGAAGTTAAGGTAGGACAGGGCAAGGTAGAATAAGTATATGTTGCAAGCGCATAGTAAAGCAACATATACTTATTCTTCGCAGTTGGGCCGTAACGTATAAATTAGTACAATATGGTTCAATGATGAAAGCATTAATGTGTTAAGGAAAGGCTAATAAAAGCCAAGGTATTGCATGTGGATGAAGGCGTCTATATGAAACGTGGGGACCTATGGGCTAATGATAAGGGAGTATATCAAGTGGTAGAAACCATAAGATAAGAGTTCTAATCCATTTAAAAATTCATAGCTTTATTGAAACGAAATTTGAATAATGCTATAATTTAAATATAAAGAAAATATTATTGAATAAAAGTTCAAAGGAGTGGTAAAAATGAATTTAATAAATTCAATAGATTGTCTAAAAGGGATAACACTTAACTCACAGTTGGTAGATTTACTTTCGATTTTAGATGAACAGTCGCTTTCCATAGAGGAACAAGATAAACGAATAACCGAGTATATTGAAAAATTACAAGAAACGGTTATAGGAACCACAAATGCTGAGAAAAATGGAAAGCGTGTTTTATTTATTCTTGACAGCATAATTAATAATAACACAGATATACCACAACAACAAAAGGAAATAGTTAAGCAACTATATATAAGCAATATTAGAGATTTTAGAATTTGCGATACTCCTAAAATGAAAGAGATACTTGCTCAGAATGGAATAAGTCCTGATGTTCAAGATAGCTTAATGAAAGACTTAAAAAATTCAGATTATAGAGCGAAGGAAGGTATATTAGAGCTAACACCAGATTTAGTAAGAAAATTATATGAGCATATATTTAAAGATGGAAAGAATACATATAATAGGATTACTTTTGATGAAGCAGGAAAATATTCTCTTTATATGGCTTTAGATGGAGAAACTGTTTGTCATGAACGATTAGATAAAATGGTTGAATTTTGTGAAAGACATGGTATGAAATCAAAAATTAATACATTTATGTTTTATTGTGATTTTCCAAAAATGTATGAAGCTTCCTTAGATGCTAAGATAAAATCTGGAGAGATAACTGAAGAAGATAAAAAAGCTGCACTAAAACAAAGTTTATTAAAATATGTTACAGATATAGGTAAAAGATATGGTGACAGAATTGACAATGTAGATATTTTTAATGAATTAATTTATGATCCAGATATGAGAGAAGTACAAAATTTTGGAAGACAATCCGATGTTTTTAAAGAAGAAGATACATACCATCCAAGAGTAGAAGGGTGGCAAAAATATTTTAGTATAGAAGATTTATGTGAAATAGCTCTAGAAGCAAGAAAGTTAATGCCAAATGCAGCATTTACATATAATGATATGAATTGGGTTAATTCTGAAAAAAGGGCACAAATAATTCAGATTGTAAAACAAATTCAAGAAATCGAGAAAAAATATAGAGCAGAAGGAAAGCTTTCTGCAACCGATAGAGGGTTAATTGATTTTATTGGACTAGAAGCACATTTAACTACAGGAGATACTATAGAAGACATAGAGCAAACTGTTGCTGATATAGAAAGAGAGCTTAAATTACCTATTGAAGTTACGGAGCTTGATGTAGCTAGGGTTGGAGATAATCCATTATCTAATGAAGAGATAATTAAGCAATCAAAAATTGTAGAAAAATTTATTGAATTGGTAAAAGATGGAAGAATCAATTATTTAACTGTTTGGTCAACAAGTGATAGGATGTCTTTTATGAATGAAAAATGCGGTAAGAATGTATATGCCTCAGTGATTCTTGATGAAAATATGGATGAAAAGGAGTTCTTTCGTACCAGAGACCATGATATACAAAAATTTAATTATCATACTCATACTGCTTTGTGTGGGCATGCAAGTGGGGAGATACACGAATATATAGAAAATGCGATTAAAGGTGGAATAACAAAACTAGGTTTTTCAGACCATACACCAAATGTAATGGGAAGAGATAATCCTACAGCTGCAATGACTTTAGAACAATTTAAAAAGGATTATGTTCCTGTGATAGAAGATTTGAGAAAAAAATATTCTGACAAAATTGATATAAAAATAGGCTTAGAAGCAGAATATTATGGTGACGAAGGAGAGCAACATCCAACAGTAAAAAAATTTAGGGAAGAGACTGAACATAAATTAGATTATATGATATTGGGTCAACATGCAGTTTTAGCGAGAGATGACAATGGTAAGATTAAATTTCCGTTAAAATCTTCGGATATGTGTTCAGCAAAATATCCTTTGGATTATGCAATGACTGTTGTTGAAGCAATACAAAGTGGAAAATTTGCTTATGTAGCACATCCAGATATTTATTTGCAATCTAGAGACAAAGTTCCAGATAGTGAAAAAGATAAATATATGAAAAATGCTGAATATGCAGCAAAAATGATATGTGAAGCAGCTAGTAGATGTAAAATACCTTTGGAAGTAAATTTAGGTAATATAAGTGCAGTTGAAGCTGGTATGAAATCAAAATTGCGAGATGGTGCATATGCATATCCAGTACCAGACTTTTGGAAGTATGCACAAGAATATGGGTGTGATGTATTAATTGGTACAGATGCACATACACCAGAAGCTTTAAAGGATAAACGAAGTGAAATGATTGCAAAGGAGCTATTAGAAAATAATGGAATCCAACTTAATTATTTAGAAACGTTTGAACCTTTAGGAATAGGAAAAGAAACATCAAGAATGTTTAAAGCACAAAGTCAGGTTACTTCAGAAGCTAAAAAAGAAGCTCTTTTAAGATCTTGTAAAATTGATACACAATTAGATGTTGAAGCACAAGAAGTAATAATAAACGCACTGAAAAAAGAAGATCCAGATGATCCAGATCCTGCTAACTAAGAAGAAAAATAGGAGGCAAGTGCAAATGAAGGAAAATTATCCTAAAGCATATACAGAAGTTTTAGAAATTTTGAAATATATGCCAAAAGAAGATGTTAAAAAAATTCCTAAAAATATATTAGAAATGTTAAAAAAGAATAGAGACATTACATATAATTTTGTTGTCACTGAAAATGACGATTTTTCTAAATTAAATATTTTAGATGAAACAGAAGCAATTTTTGTAAACTTTTTTAGAGATTATTGGGCAACCCCAAAGCAAAGAGATAAATTAATTGCAAAACAAATTTGTGACATGAAGAATATTGAAAAAGAAAAAACATCTAAATATAATCCCGAAGATATTTTTTCTTATAAAGAAGAAAATAATACGAAAGATGATTTTACTGAAACGGAAAAAAGTAATAATGATAGATTGCTTGTCAAAGATAAAGAAAGTTTTTTTAGAAAGTTTGTAAATTTTTTTAAGAGATTACTTAAGTTATAAAGTTCTAGGTTAAATAAAATTGTAAATACCCGTTTAACATAATAAAGGGGCATTTAAGTATGAATAAAAGCGATTAACATAAGAATAAATATGTGTTAATTGCTTTTTTTCTTGTATAACATAAGGGTTTGTTTATCGCGAGACTGGAGAATGATATGGAAAATAATCATGAAGCATATGATATAGATACATTAATTACGCCATTAATAAGAGATAATCATCAAACAATAGCACATGTGTATGCCAATCATCCAGATGATTGAAAAAGATAAAGAAAAACAGACAAAATACATTAAAAACTGGCAGTTAAACGTGAATTTAGAATTCGGGAATAAAATTGGGCATTTGCTTTTTAATTCAACGAATTCCAAATTTTTTCAAAAAAAATACTATTGCCTCTTTTTCTTTATAGTTATTAATGTTATAATACATACAAATGTTTTTTGGAGGAAAACAAATATGTTTGAAAATATTAGAGTTTGTGCTTTTGTTGGACCTTCTGGAACAGGCAAAAGTTATAGAGCTCAGCTAGTTGCAGGAGAAAACAATATAAAGTATATTATAGACGATGGTCTACTAATAGATGATAATGAAGTTATTGCAGGTACTTCTGCAAAAAAGGCACCTACAAAGATTGAAACAGTAAAACATGCTTTATTTTACGAAGATGCAGAAAAAAAAGAAATCATTGATGCATTTATTAGATTAAAACCAGAGGCAGTATTAATACTTGG
This sequence comes from Clostridia bacterium, assembly GCA_017939755.1. Classification (GTDB taxonomy): domain Bacteria; phylum Bacillota; class Clostridia; order TANB77; family CAG-508; genus CAG-492. The sequence continues at coordinate 8,306 of JAGBAJ010000014.1, forward strand.
TACATCCGATGGAATGGTAGAAAAAATTGCCCAAAATTTAGGTTTACCAAAAATAAGCAAAACAATATATATTACAGATGTCGCAACCGAAGAAGAAATGAAAAAAGCAAGAAGAATAAGAACAACAGAAGGTAAACATGTTATTCCAGTTCCAACATTTGAGATTAAAAAAGATTTTTCCGGATTTTTATTAGACCCACTTCAAATTTTTAAATCAAATGGTAACGGAAATGATCCATATATTGCAGAAAAGTCTATAATTAGACCAACATTTAGTTATATTGGAAATTTTACTATATCAGATTCAGTTTTTAGGCAGATTATTCATGTTTTACTAAGAAAAGAAAATAGTATATGCAAACTTTCAAAAATTAGAGTAGATAAATACGGAGAGGGAATTTCAATATATATGGAGGCCATAGTTCGTTATGGTTGTAATATCAATGAGTGCTTTTCTAAATTTCAAACCAAAATAAAAAAGGAAATAGAGCGACTAACATCTATGAATGTTCAAAAGATTGAAATAGTTGTAAAGTCAATAAAATTAGATGAATAAAAATAATTGGAGGTAATGAAAATGTCATTTGTTGTTGCAATCGATGGGCCTGCAGGAAGTGGAAAAGGTAGTATTACACAAATTATTGCAGAAAAAATGAATTTAAGTTGTATAGATACAGGAGCAATGTATAGATGTGTAACTTTAGATATGTTAAACAAAAATATAGCTATAGAAGATATTGAAAAAATAAAAGAGCTATTAAAAACAATAGATATTAAGCTTGATGAAGAAAATAAAAAAGTATATTTGAATGGTAAAGATGTTACAGATGAAATTAGAAGTATGAGGGTTACAGAAAAAGTGTCTCAGGTATCATCAATAAAAGAGATTCGTCTTAAACTTGTAGAATTGCAACAAAAAATTGCAAAAAATAAAGATGTAATCATGGAAGGTAGAGATATAACTACTGTAGTATTTCCAAATGCGGATGTAAAGGTATATTTAGATGCAGATGTAGAAGAAAGAGCCAGAAGAAGGTATAAGCAAAATCAAGAAAAAGGAATTGAATCTACATATGATGAAATTCTAGAAAATTTAAAAAAACGTGATTACAATGATATGCATAAAGAGTTTGGTGCTCTTGTAAAAGCAGACGATGCAATTGTTATTGATTCTACAAATATGACAATAGAGCAAGTAACAAATGAAATAATAAAAATAATAAATGAAAAAAAAAAGCAGATAATTGAAGACGAAAAAGTATATGAAGTGGTTCCAGATTCAAAAATGAAAAGATTCAAATATGCTTTTGTAAAAAAATTATTGCTCATTTTTGTCTATAAATTAGTATACAGAATTAAGATCGTAAATAAAGAATATGTACCAAAAGAAGGCGCATATATTATATGTGCAAATCATATAAATATGTTGGATGCTCTATCTGTAGTATGTACCAATAAAAGAAAAGTTAGGTTTATATGTAAACATAGTATGTTTAAGAAAAAAATTTTGGGATGGGCATTAAAACTGGGTGATACAATTCCATTAGACAGAGATAAAAACGATATTGAATCTATGAAAAGAACCATAAAGGCACTTAAAAATGGTGACCTTTTAGGGATATTTCCAGAAGGAACAAGAAATGGAATGGAAAAAAATGTAAAGGCTAAAAATGGTGCTGCATTTTTTGCACTTAAATCTGGAGTAAAAGTAATTCCTCTTGGAATCCAGGGATCTTTTAAACCATTTACTAAGGTAAAACTAGTTTATGGAGAGCCACTAGATTTTTCCGAGTATTACGGAAAAGAAAAGGATAAAGAAACCTTAGAAAAAGTAACTAATATTATTATGGACAACATAGTTATGTTGACAAATAAAAAGATATAATATATAATAAAAAAACATGTAAGGTAGGTAAGATAAAATTATGGAAAATATGAATGAAAATATAACATTTGAAGAATTATTAAATCAAACTTTAAAAGAAATTAAAGTTGGACAAACAATTACAGGAAATGTAATTGAAGTAACATCTAAAGGAGAAGTATTCATCGACATAGGATATAAGGCAGATGGAATAATTCCCGCAAATGAATATATATTAAATGCTGACGAAACAGCAAAAACAAAATTTAAATTAGGAGACAGAATATCAGCTGTTGTGCTAAGATTAAATGATGGATTAGGAAATGTATTGTTATCATATAACAAAGCTAGAAAAAAAATTGATGCTAAGGAATTTGAAAGCAAAGTTAATAACAATGCTATATTCAAATCAGTTGTTACAGATGTAAACGATAAAGGTTTAATAGTAAACTTTAATACAATAAAAATATTTATTCCATTATCTTTATCTGGAATTCCAAAATCTATAGATGCTCATACATATAAAGGAAAAGAAGTAAGCTACAAGGTCATTGAATACAATCCAGAAAAAAATAGAATTATAGGATCAATAAAGCAATTATTAGATGAAGAAAAAGAAGCTAAATCTAAAGAGTTTTGGGATAATATCGCAGTTGATAAAATGTATACAGGAATAGTAACAAGTATAAGTGAATATGGTGCGTTTGTTGACTTAGATGGAGTTGTTCAAGGCTTATTGCACATTTCAGAGATGACATGGGAAAGAGATAAAAAGCCAAAAGACATTGTTTCTGTAGGAGAAGAAATTAAGGTTAAAGTAAAAGAATTAGACAAAGAAAACAAGAGGATTAAACTTGTTTATGATAAAAAAGGTCCAGACCCATGGAGCAAAGTTGAAGAAAAATACAAAGTATCAGACGTAGTTAATGTTAAAGTATCAAATTTTGCACCATTTGGAGCATTTGTTAAAATTGAAAAAGGAATCGAAGGATTAATTCATATTTCTCAAATATGCGAAAAGAGAATAACAAAGCCAGAAGAAGTATTAAAAGAAGGTCAAAAAGTTAATGCAAAAATTATAAGCATTGATGCAGAAAACAAGAAAATAGAGCTATCAATAAGAGAGCTTGAAGGAACAAGCGATGAATTAAGTGATAGCGATGAAATTAGCATGATACCAGCAGGTGAAAAATCTATAGAGGCTCAAGGTGAAAAGGCATTAGAAGCACAAGGCGAAAAATCATTAGATGTTCAAGAAGATAGACCTTTAATGAAAATAGCTAGTACAGAAGAAACAACTGAAGAATAATAAATATAGATGGCAGACAGGTTATATATACTGTCTGCTATCACACTGAATAAGTTCGTTGGAAAATAATTATAATTTTAACTGCATCAAGTTCATTTTTAAAAGCGGTTACATATAAACATATGCGCCCTTGCTTTTGAAAATAAACTTTCCTTGTTAAAATTTAATTCTTTCCCAACATGAGAAATAACTAAGATCTTATCAGTGCCTAATTTATTTAGAAATAAGATAATAAAAAAATGTTATAATATAGGAAGGATTTGAAAAAATGAATAACAAAAATATTAGAAATATAGCTATTATAGCTCACGTTGATCATGGTAAAACTACATTAGTTGATGCTTTACTAAGACAAAGTCACATATTTAGAGAAAATGAACAAGTCGCAGAAAGAGTAATGGATTCAAATGATCTAGAAAAAGAAAGAGGAATTACAATATTATCAAAGAACACATCTGTAATGTATAACGATGTAAAAATCAATATAGTTGATACACCGGGACATGCTGATTTCGGTGGAGAGGTTGAGCGTGTATTAAAGACTGTTGATGGTGTTTTACTACTTGTTGATGCATTTGAAGGTCCAATGCCTCAAACTCGTGAGGTTTTAAAGAAAGCTTTAGCTTTAAATCTTAAACCAATTGTTGTAATTAATAAAATAGATAGACCAGGAGCAAATCCTCTAAAGGTTGTAGACCAAGTATTAGAGCTATTTATAGAGCTAAATGCAAACGATGAGCAACTAGATTTTCCAGTTATTTATGCTTCTGCAAAAAATGGTATTGCAAAAATGAACTTAGAAGATGATACAGACAATGTTCATTGTATATTTGAAACAATAATTAACACAATATCTGCTCCAGATTGTGACATGGATGGAACAACTCAAATGTTAGTTTCTAATATTGATTATGATGATTATCTAGGAAGAATTGCTGTAGGTAGAGTTGAAAGAGGTACTATTAAAAATGGTATGTCTATATCTATATGCAAAAAAGATGATAAAGTTGTTCAAGGGAAAATCGCTAAATTGTTTACATATATAGGGCTAAAAAAAGTAGAAGTTGAAGAAGTTTCTGCTGGTGATATGGTTGCTCTATCTGGAATTGCTGACATTAATATAGGAGAAACAATTTGTGATCTTGATCATCCTGAAAAAATAGACTTTGTTGATATTGATGAACCTACAGTTTCTATGACATTTAGTGTAAACGATGGTCCTTTAGCTGGAAAAGAAGGTAAATTTATAACTTCAAGGCATATAAGAGATAGATTATTTAAAGAGCTAGAAAGAAATGTAAGTTTACGTGTTAAAGAAACAGATTCTGCAGATAGCTTTGAAGTATGTGGCCGTGGAGAGCTTCATTTATCAGTATTAATTGAAACAATGAGAAGAGAAGGATTTGAATTATTGGTTTCAAGACCAAAAGTTATATTTAAAGAAATTGATGGTGTAAAATGCGAGCCAATAGAAAAATTAGTATGTAACGTACCAGAAGATGCAATTGGAACTGTAATAGAAAAATTGGGTAGACGTAAGGGTGAAATGAAAAACATGGAACCTACAGAAGCTGGACATACAAAATTGGAATTTGATATTCCTGCAAGAGGATTAATAGGATACAGAACAGAATTCTTAACAGATACAAAAGGTGTAGGAACTATGAATAGCGTATTTGACAGATATGAACCATATAAAGGAGAAATCTCTGCAAGAACAAGAGGCGTTTTAGTAGCTTTTGAAGCTGGAACATCTATTACATATGGATTATATAATGCTCAGGAAAGAGGAGAATTATTAATTGGTGCAGGTGTAGAAGTTTATGAGGGAATGATTGTTGGAATAAACTCTAGAAACGAAGACATCGCTATTAATGTATGTAAAGAAAAACATTTAACAAATACTAGAGCTTCAGGATCAGATGATGCTTTACGTTTGGTTCCACCACTACAAATGTCACTAGAGAAAGCTATTGAATTTATTGAAGAAGACGAGTTAGTTGAAGTAACACCATTAAATATTAGATTAAGAAAGAAAATTTTAGATAGTAAAACTCGTGAAAGAGAAGCAAGAAGAAATATGAAATAATAAGGTACAACTTATTTTGTAGAGCACAGACCGGTGTTTTATAAGATATAGTTAGTAAAAAATAAACAAGGAGTTATAGAAAGAGATAGAAAGTCTATCTCTTTCTATGTATATAATTATGAATAGAGCAGAATTAGAGATAATAAAAGAAAAAGCTTTAGAAAACCATATTCCTATTATAATGGATGATACTTTAGAAGTAATCTCAAATGAGCTAAAGCAAAATAAGCCACATAGAATATTGGAGATTGGTGCTGCTGTTGGTTATTCTGCAATTTGTTTTACAGAATATTTAGCAGATGGTGGAATAATAGAAACTATAGAGCGTGATGCAGATCGTATTGAAGAAGCCAAGCAGAATTTTATAAAAGCTGAGGTTCAAGATAAGGTTATTTTACATGAAGGAGATGCTGTAGAAATACTTCCAACACTAAATGAAAAATTTGATATGGTATTTATTGATGCAGCTAAAGGAAAATATCCATTCTTTTTAAAAGAGGCTTTACGCATGTTAAGTGATAATGGAATAATCTTTGCTGATAATATTTTATATAAGGGATATGTTATGAGCGATTATAATAAACACAAACAAAGAACAGCTGTTAGAAATCTAAGAGAATATATAAAAGAAACTACAGAGAATCCTAACTTAGAAACAGAGATTTTAGAGGTAGGAGATGGACTGGCAATTAGTAGATTGAAAAAATAAATGAAAAGATTTTCGAAGAGCATTCTGCTTGAAGTGAACCTATTTTGTCATATAAAAAAGTTTAACAATATAGGTACATTTCAACAGGTGCTCTATTTTTGTATAATAACAAATATTATAAAAAAGGCTGTCAATGAAATCAAAATAATTTTATGGAAAGTACGTATAGTATTGACTTTATTGGAACAAAATAGTATAATATGAGCAGTTATTGCCTGAAAAGGCATAAGAAAGAGATTTAAATTTATATTTAATATTCATGATGAAGAATATTAATAATGTTGTAAAAGATAGTTCGGAGAATTTTATAAAAATCAGAAGATGCATAAGCAGAGCTCTATGCATTATAGTTTTTTGCTTTAATTACTAGAGATGTTGAATTTAAAGCATGTATTTGTGTATAAAAAATAAAATTTATGCTACAAAGGCTCTGTTTGATTGTTCTGATTAAAATGCAGTTTATAATCAACAATAACGATTAAATTATTTATAGTGTTACACGGAGATATAGATTTAAATAAAAAATTAAATAAGGAGTGAAATTTTATAATGACAAAAGAGACAAATGTAGAAGATAATAATGAGAAAAATTATAGTGTATCAAAAAGAGAGCACAAAGGAAAAAGAGTAAGTAGAAGAGCAGTGAGAAATATATCAGAAAAAAAGGATATTCAAAGAAACGATAAGACTACAATAAATAAAAAGATTGGAAAAAGAAAAACAGAGAATAAAATAGTAGAGCAAGAGCATGATTTTAGATTTAAAAAAGGAAAACTAAAAATTATACCACTAGGTGGTCTTGAAGAAATAGGAAAGAACATTACAGTTTTTGAATATGAGAATGATATTATATTAGTAGATTGTGGTTTAGAATTCCCAGAAGATAATATGCTTGGTGTAGATATGGTTATACCAGATGTTACTTATTTAGAGCGTAATCAAGAAAAATTAAGAGGATTGGTTATAACACATGGACACGAGGACCATATCGGATCAATTCCATATGTATTAAATAAGGTAAATATGCCAATTTATGCAACAAAGTTATCTGTAGGATTAATAAGCAATAAGTTAGAAGAGCATAAAATGCTAAAAAGAACAAAGATATTTGAAGTAAATCAAGGAGATACTATAAAACTTGGAAAATTTGAGGTTGAGTTTATTAGAAGCTCTCATAGTATTCCTGATTCTGTAATGTTGGCTATAAAGTCACCAGCAGGAACAGTTCTTCATACTGGAGATTTCAAAATTGATTATACCCCAATAGATGGACAGGTAATGGATTTTGGTAGAATTGCAGAGCTTGGAAATCAAGGAATAATGGCATTAATGTCAGATAGTACTAACGCAGAGAGAAAAGGATATACAATGTCAGAAAGCACAGTTGGGGATGTTTTTGAAAAATTATTCCATAATTGTAAAAAGAGAATTGTGGTAGCAACGTTTGCATCAAATGTACACAGAATCCAACAAATATTAAACTCTGCTGTAAAGCATAATAGAAAGGTTGCTGTATGCGGAAGAAGCATGATTAACATGATAGAAACAGCAACAAATTTAGGGTACATTCAAGTTCCAGAAAAAACATTTATTGATATAGATATGATTAGAAATTATAACGATGACCAATTAGTAATTATAACAACAGGAAGTCAGGGAGAGGCAATGTCAGCTTTAACAAGAATGGCTTCAGGAGAGCACAAAAAGATTGTTATAACACAAAATGATTTAGTTATAATATCAGCTACTCCAATACCTGGAAATGAAAAATTAGTTTCAAAGGTTATAGATGATTTAATGCAAATTGGTGCAGAAGTTGTGTATAGTGCATTAGAAGATGTACACGTTTCAGGACATGCTTGCCAAGAAGAGCAAAAATTAATACTTGCATTAGCAAAACCAAAATTCTTTATACCAGTTCATGGTGAATATAGACAATTAATAGCTCATAGTGAAACAGCAAAAGAAATGGGAATTCCACAAGAAAATATATTTATTATGAAAAATGGTAGAATTTTAGAAATAAATGAAAAAGAAGCAAAGCTTGCAGGAGCAGTACCATCAGGAAAGATATTGGTAGATGGATTAGGTGTTGGAGATGTTGGAAACATAGTTTTAAGAGACAGACAACATTTATCACAAGATGGATTAATAATTATAGTAATGACAATGGATGGAAACACGGGAGAAATAGTATCTGGGCCAGACGTTATATCTAGAGGATTTGTTTATGTTAGAGAATCCGAAAATTTAATGGATGATGTAAAAAGACAAATAAGAGAAGAAGTAAAAAAATTCGAGGATAAGAATATAACAGATTGGTCAACAATAAAAACTACATTAAAAGAAAATTTACGTGAGTATATATTCCAAAGAACAAAACGTAACCCAATGATATTGCCAATAATTATGGAAGTATAGAACAAGGCTTGATTTCAAGCCCTTTATAAAATAATTACTGTGGTATATTTAGCACATACCGAGCTAGTTTGAATTGTTTTTATTATTCGGTATAAGAATAGATAGGAGTTAGCCATATGGATACAAATGAAATTACAAGACCAACAATATTGGAAATAAACTTAGATAATTTTAAATTCAATATTTCTCAAATAAAAAAAAATGTAGGAAAAGATGTTGAAATAATGCCAGTAATAAAAGCAAATGGCTATGGTACATATGTAAATAAAAGATTAGACATATTGAATATGTTTAATATAGTAGCTGTTGCAACTGTAGATGAAGGTGTTTATATAAGAAATTTGGGTTATGAAAAAGATATCTTTTTATTAAATCAAGCGTATGAAACTGAAATTGATAAAATTATAGATAATAATATAATAGTAGGTGTTAGCTCAAAGAAATTTATGTTGAAACTTGCAGAATATGATAAGATGGTTAATATACATATAGAAATAGGAACTGGAATGGGGAGAACAGGAATTCATCCAGATAGAGTAGAAGAATTTATAAAACTTGTGCCAAAAAATGTCCATGTTGATGGAGTATATACGCATATGTCATCAGCAGATATAGATGATGAATATACTAAAAAACAAATTAAATCATTTGATCATGCACTTAATGTAGTTAAACAATTTTTCCCTAAACTTAGATATATACATGCAGCAGCTTCAAATGCAATTTTAAACTATCCAGAATCTCATTATAATTTGGTAAGACCAGGAATTATAATATATGGATATCCTGCATCAGAAAATACTCTAGAAAAGATTCAGTTAAGACCTATAGCAACGCTAAAATCTAAGATAACATATATAAAAGAGGTTGATAAAGGGACAAGTATAGGTTATGGTAGAAGTTATATTACTAATAAAAAAACAAAGGTTGCAACAGTACCAATAGGTTATGCAGATGGACTTAGAAGAGATTTTTCAAATGGATGGAAAGTTAAAATAAATAATAAAAAAGTACCAATAATAGGCAAAATTTGTATGGATAGCTTTATGGTTGATGTAACAGATATTGAAGATGTTAATATTGGGGACGTTGTATTTATATGGGATAATGAAGATATAAAAGTAGAAGATTTAGCTAGTAAATGCGGAACTATTAATTATGAAATATTGTGCACAATAAGTGATAGAGTACCAAGAAAGTTTTTAAATGAGGGACGGGGTTTAATTTTAAATTTTTTAAATAGGTGACAGGTTTACAAAAAATATTAATTATGATTTATAAAAAATATTGAAAAAAGATAGCTTCTATGCTAAAATATAGCGCATAGAGGCTTTTTTATATAATAGGAAAAAGATATAGATGAACAAATAAGAATAAATACCTTGTTTAAAGAAAGGATGATTTATATGAATTATAAAGAGTTAGCAAATTTAATATTTCCAGATGTAAAAGATATATCATATTATGAGGAAATGTATCCAGAAAGAAATTTACCAGAGGGAGCAGTCGTAACAAGATTTGCACCAAGTCCAACAGGATATGTGCATATTGGAGGTTTATATCAATCTTTAGCTGCAAAAATGGAGGCTGAAAAAACAGGTGGTGTTTTCTTTCTAAGAATTGAGGATACCGACCAAAAAAGATTAACAGAAAATGCTGTAACAGATATAGTTAATTCATTAAAGGTATTTGAAATAGCTCCAACTGAAGGAATGATTTCAGAAACAGAATGGACAGGAGATTATGGTCCATATATTCAGTCAAAAAGAGGAGACATATACAGAGCATATGCTAAATATATGATGGAACAAGGAAAAGCATATCCATGCTTCTGTACTCCAGAGGATGATGAAAAAAGAACTGCAGCACAATTAGCAGCAAAGATTAGGCCCGGATACTATAGTGTATGGGCAAAATGTAGAAATCTTACATTAGAAGAAATGGCAGAAAAAATAAAAGCAGGAGAGCCATATATTGTTAGATTCAAGTCTCCAGGAAGAGAAGATAGAAAAATACAAATTTCTGATGGAATAAAAGGAAAAGTAACATTCCCAGAGAATGACTTAGATATAGTTATAATAAAATCAGATGGTTTACCAACATACCATTTTGCGCATATGGTTGACGACCATTTAATGAGAACAACTCATGTTATAAGAAGTGATGAATGGTTATCATCAGTTCCACTACATGTACAACTATTTAAAGAAGCAGGATTTAAAGCACCAAAATATTGTCATATAGCTCCAATCATGAAAAATGATAACGGAAACAAACGTAAATTAAGTAAAAGGAAAGATCCAGAAGCTGCTGTTTCATATTATGATGAGCTTGGTGTTCCACCAGATGCAGTTAAAGAATATTTAATAAATATTGCAAACTCAACATTTGAAAACTGGAGAAAACAAAATAAAGATGCTAAAATAGAAGACTTTGATTTTCACTTAAATAAGATGAGTGTAAGTGGAGCTCTATTCGATATGGTAAAATTATTTGACGTTGCAAAAATAGTAATATCAAGATATACAGCAGAAAAGGTTTATAATGAGGGGTTAACTTGGGCTAAAAAATATGATGAAGAGCTAGTAAAATTATTAGAGAATAAAGAATATGCTCTAAAAGTTTTAGGTATAGAAAGAGGAAATCAAAAGCCAAGAAAAGATATAGCAAAATGGTCAGATTTAAAAGAAAATATTTCATATATGTATAAGGAAGAATTTGACAAAATATCTGAATTTAATTATGGAACAATATCAGATAAAGATGAAATTTCTAAAATTTTAAAATTATATGTAGAAAAATATTATAATAAAGAAGACGACAAACAAACTTGGTTTGACAAATTAAAAGATTTAGCAGAAGAGCTTGGTTACGCTAGAGAAGTAAAAGAATATAAAGCAGATCCAGAAAAATGGCCAGGACATGTTGGAGATATAAGTACTGTAATAAGAGTATCTTTAACAGGAAGACAAAATACACCAGACCTTCATGAAATAATGAATGTACTTGGCGAAGATGAAGTTAAGAGAAGACTAAGTAAATAAAAACAACATCTAAGAGGATTTTCATTGATGGAAAATCCTCTTTGGTGTAAATTGTAGATAAAAGCTTCGCGAAAACATTTATTTTATATGGAGGAATACGTAATGAGTGAAAGATTTAAAAGTTTATCAGCAATTGGATTGCTTTTGATAAGAAAAAATGAAATGGGAGAAGAGGAAGTCTTATTTCAAAAAAGAAAAAATACTGGATATTGTGATGGATATTATGACTTAGCAGCAACTGGTCATGTTGAAAATAATGAATCTATGAAAGCAGCCACATGTAGAGAAGCAATGGAAGAAATTGGAATAGAAATTGATGAAGAAAATCTGGAATTTGTCTGTATGATACATAAAAATACAAATGGAGTTATTTATTACAATGGATATTTTAAAGCAATAAAATGGACTGGAACACCAAAAATTAATGAACCTTCAAAAAATGAAGAATTAAAGTGGTTCAATATAAATAAGTTGCCAACTAATGTTGTTGATGATAGAATAACTGCTATAGAAAATTATAAAAGCAATGTTAAATATAGTGAATATGGTTGGTAGTATTTATTATAGATTTTAAGATATTAATGTGAAATCTAAAACCTTGTAAAATTAGGAGATATTATGGAAGTAAAAGTAATAACAATCTGTGGGAGCATGAGATATTCAAAAGAAATGATGAAGATATCAGAAGAGCTAGAATTAAAACATGGTTATGCTGTTATTCAATGTGTTTACAATGTGGATGGTCAAAAATATGAGGGATTAGATGCGAATATTCTAGATAGAATTCATAGAAAGAAAATTGATATAAGCGATGCTATCTATGTTGTAAATATAGATGGATACATTGGAAACAGCACAAAAAAGGAAATTGAATATGCTAAAGCAAATGGAAAAGAAATAATATACCATGAGAAAATAAAATAAATTAAATAAAATGTAAAACATAAAATTAGAAAAAAGTAAGGGAGGTAATACCTATGGAAATAGAAAATGTAAAAGGTGGTTACGACTTTTTGCCAGAGGAGCAAAATATCAGAAACTACATAAATAATACTTTAAAGGAAGTTTTTGAACAATACGGATATTGTTCAATAGAAACACCAATTTTATGCTATTATGATATATTAGCAGGAAAATATGATGAGAGCAATGATTTATTAAATGAGATATATAAATTAACAGACCAAGGAAAAAGAAAACTTGGATTAAGATATGATTTAACAGTACCATTTTCTAAATTAATAGCTCTAAATAAAAATAAATTAACAATGCCATTTAAAAGATACGAAATAGCAAAAGTATTTAGAGATGGTCCAATTAAAGCTGGACGAGATAGAGAATTTACACAATGTGATGTTGATGTTGTTGGTATAGAAGGTCAAATGATAGAAGCGGAACTAGTAAGTCTATATGTAGAATCATTCAAGAAATTAAAAATCGATGTAGAAATTAAATATAATAGTAGAAAGTTAATGAATGGATTAATTTTAGAAAGTGGTGTAGCAGAAGACTTAACATCTAAAACAATTACTATAATAGATAAAATTGAAAAGCTATCAAAAGAAGATTTTGAAAAAGCACTATTAGAAATTGGATTAACAACGGAGCAATCAGAAAAATTACAACAATATTTCTCTATGACATTAGAGCAAATTAATGAAATGTTTAAAGATACACAAAATCTTGTATTAGAAGAAGGTTTAAAAGAGCTAAATGAATTAAACGATTATCTAACAGCTCTAAATATACAAGAATACTGCAAATTCACATCATCATTGGCAAGAGGGCAAGATTACTATACAGGAACAGTATTTGAAGTATACGAAAAAAACGGAGTATTAAATTGTAGCATTGGTGGTGGCGGAAGATACGATAAAATCATCACAGACTTTATAAATGATGGAAATGTATACCCAGCAGTTGGTGTAAGTTTTGGCTTAACATCTTTGTATGCTATATTAAAAGATAGAGCAGAATTAAGTAAGAAATCACAATTAGATTTTTATATAATACCAATGGGAACAGAAAAAGAAAGCTTAAAACTTGCAATAGACTTAAGGAAACAAGGATTTAATGTAGATATTAGCATGAATGGAAGAAAGCTAAAAAAATGTTTAGATTATGCAAATAAAGCAAACATCCCATATGTAATTATACTTGGAGAAGACGAAATAGAAAAAGGAAGTTTCTTAATAAAAGATATGAATAACAAAAATCAAATAGAAGTTTCCTTTGACAAGATAGAAAGCGTAAAAGATTTGACGAATATGGACAATATCTTGCAATAGTTAAACAAGTATTTGCAGTACTACCAAGATTTGAAATATATGAAGGTAATATAAGCTAAAGTAAATTACAATCATTGGAGGTATGATATGTTATATAATATAGGTGATATTGTAAGAACAAAAAAGCAACATCCTTGTGGAAGCAAACTATGGGAAATAACTAGAGTAGGAGTAGACTTTAAATTAAAATGTCAAGGATGTGGTCATGTAATAATTTTACCAAGGGAAAAAGCTCTAAAAGCAATAACCAAAAAGATAGAAGATACAAAAGAATAAAACATATATAAGAGCTCTAAAGAGCAGTTATGTGTCTTATGAATGTATTACTATTATTGGGTTGAAAACGTTACAATTTACTGCTAATATAAATTTATTATGATTTCAAGATATAATATCAATTTATAAGTTTCGCCCCAACTGCGAAGAATAAGTAGCTGTTGTTTCGCTAGTCGCTTGCAACATTTACTTATTCTACCTTGTAGGTCCCCACCTTAACTACACATTATAAATTGATATTATATCTTGAAATCTTTGTATGTATATATAGCTGTGACTTGTAACTTGCAAACACAAATCATAGAAAAAAATTACAGAATTAGACTTGACTGAAAAATAAAAAATTGTTAAAATATTATGGTCGAACCAGCTTAAAAGCGTAGAAACGGGCAGTTTTCTATGCTTTTTTTGTTTTTACTGAAAAATAAATTTCTATATGAATTATGGTAAAAGTGCTAAAACTCGAGAGCATAATTTTATAGTCTGATGCTACTATTTTATAGTAATAAAACAGCTAAAAGCTTGGGCTGGGTAGAAAAAATTTATAAGGAGGGGAAGCTCAGATGGAAGAGAGCAACAAATTTTTAGGAACTGAAAAGATTTCTAAATTATTATTTAAATTTGCTATTCCTTGTATTTTATCGCTACTTATAAGTTCACTTTATAATATAGTAGATCAAATATTTATAGGAAATAGTGAGTTAGGTTATCTAGGAAATGCAGCAACAACAATAGTATACCCAGTAACAATTATAGCGGTAGCTTTTGCATGGTGCTTTGGTGATGGATGTGCTGCATTTTTATCATTGTGTCAAGGCAGAAAGGATACAAAAGACGTTCATAAAGCTGTGGGAAATGGAATATTTATTACTACCATAATTAGTATCATATTCTTAATTTTAGGTTTTGCTTTTATGGACAATATTTTATATGCTTTTGGAGCATCTACACAAACAATTGGCTTAGCGCGAGATTACTTTGTAATAATATTATCAGCTATTCCAGTATATATGATAGCAAATATGCTAAATGCAGTTATTCGTGCAGATGGTTCACCAGCATTTAGTATGGCATCAACATTATCAGGTGCGGTAATAAATATTATATTGGATCCTATTTTTATATTTATATTTAAATTAGGTATTAAAGGTGCAGCTATTGCGACTATAATAGGGCAGATAGTATCTTTTATTATATCAGTTGCATATTTATTTAGAACGAAAACTTTCAAATTAAATCTAGAGAGCTTTAAGATTAATTTAAGACTATTTAATAATGTTATCAAATTGGGTGTATCAACTTTTATAACTCAGATGTCGATTGTTGTAATATCCCTAGTTTGTAACATAATGCTTGCAAAATATGGTGCAATGTCAAAATATGGGTCAGATATACCAATAGCAGTTATAGGTATTGCAATGAAAGTATTTACAATTGTTATAAATATTGTAGTAGGAATTATCTTAGGGGCACAGCCAATTCTTGGATTTAACTATGGAGCAAAACAATTTGATAGAGTTAAGCAAACGTTTAAGATTGTGGTAACATCTACATTAATAATTGGAATCATATCTACATTAATATTCGAGCTATGTCCACAGTTTGTAATAAGAATGTTTGGAACAGAGTCAGAGCTATATATGGAATTTGCAGTAATGACATTTAAGATATTCTTAATGTTAGTAACATTCACTTGTACGATAAAAATGCTGTCAATTTTCTTCCAAGCAGTAGGAGAGCCTGTAAAAGCAGCTATAGTATCACTTCTTCGTGATATTATATGTTTTGTGCCACTAGTAATAATTTTATCTAAATATAAAGGTGTAGAGGGAGCTTTATGGGCAGCTCCAATTGCAGATTTTATAGGAATAGTTTTTTCTACTATATTAACTATAGTATTTTTCAGAGGTCTTGAGAAAGAAAATCAAAAAGATAAAACAAAAAAACCTTCAACATCTAATTTTAATGATAAAGAGAATTATTCAAATGAATCAGAATCTAAAGATGCCATACTGAAAAAGTCACACCCAGGTGTAATTATTACAATTGCAAGACAACATGGAAGTCAGGGAAAATATATAGGAAAATTAGTTGCAGAAAAATTAAACATCCCATATTACTACAAGGAAATGACTGCAATTGCTGCAAAAGAAAGTGGTTTAAACAAGGATTTCGTTTCAGACTTGCATTTAAACTTCCCAACAGCTATGAATGAAATATATCTATCATCATCTCCTGTACAATATGCTATACAGGCTCAGGATAGAGTTATAAAAGAAATTGCAAATCAAGGTTCTTGTGTAATAGTAGGAAGAGCTGCTGATTATGTATTAAGAGATAATAAAGATGTAGTAAAGATTTTTATATATGCACCAAAAGATTATAGAGTTTCTAATATAATGGAAATGTATAAAGACTCTGAACAAGATGCAATTAAGAATGTTGATAAATCAGATAAAACAAGAAGTAATTATTATAAAACTATTTCTGGACTAGAATGGGGAAATAGTGAGAATTATGATTTATGCATAAATTCATCAATTGGTAAGCAGGAAACTGCAGATATAATATGTGAGTATATTAATAGAAGAAAATGATACATGTGAAGGAAGCAAATAATTGTACATAAATAATTTGCTTCCTTGGCACTTGTTATGTGATTTGTATTTATTATTACACGAAATTAAGATGATTGTACTTTTCTAATTTATAAATTTGCTATAGCACCAGGCTAGAAAATTTTCTGTTACAATTCTCTACAAAAAAACATAAAATTCGTCAAAAAATGTATTGACTTTAAATTAGCAATATGTTATTATAATCGAGTACCTAACAGAGAGGTAAAACATAAAATTTCTTTCTAATATACATTACCATTGTGATGCAGAGAAAAGGTAAAAATTGTTAGAAAAAAATTAAAAAAATATGTTGACAAACAGAACTCTAAATGGTATTATAAGAAAGTACTCAGCAAGAGAAAAAACATATAAATATAATAAATATTTGATATGTAAATTAGTAATAAAACATCATGAAAAAGCATATACTAATTTATATTTTTTTGTACCAAAATAACACAAAAAAATAAATAAAAAATATTTAAAAAATATGTTGACATCGAGTACAAAAAGTAGTAAAATACAAAATGTTCGTAGCAAGAGCTAAGAACAAAAAGTACATTGAAAAGTAAACAATAAACCTTTGAGAAACCAATCGAAGCGGTAGTTGAATTGTACTACCATAAAACAAAAACAATTTTTATTTAGA
>JAGBAJ010000015.1 GCA_017939755.1 Clostridia bacterium
TATATGTTCATATTTTAGGACAAGTCAAACTATCCCAAATGAATAGATTAGAAGATTATTTAACTGATATAAATATGAACTAAATGGAACTTTAAAATGACATAAAGGGAAAATAAAGGGAAAGCCTAAAAAATAAATCTCTAAACACTTGAGAATAAAGGCTTTCTCTAAAAAAACTTTCTGTCCTCATAACCCCAAGGTCGTAAATTCAAGCCTTACAACATGCTACATTTATTAATGGATTAAATCTTCTAAAAATAAGCCACATTCTTTACTTAAAATCACGCATTTGATATAATTTAGGCAGAAAATTATGAGGAACTTATGAAAGTTTTATTTATAGAATATCCAAAACATATAACATGCTGAAAAGCAAAGAAATGCTTGTTGACAACAAAAAAACGATAGAGCTTTAAGAGTTTTATACGAAAGGAAAATAAAGAGTGAATTATGGCCGATGAAAATTCATTATTAAAATTAAAATTCAAGTTAAAGGGAATATACAACAATGCAATTCAAAAACCTATAAAAGATATGTGTCTTTTTGAAATGGATGAAGAGCTTACATATAAACTGAAAGATGTGAATAGAACTGGTATATGGGACACCAGAACAGATGAAATTATCGAAGAACTATTATCAAGAAGATATTATGAAAAGTATTTTGGTGCCGAATTTTTTTTAAATATAATCGAACAATTGAAAAGTGACAATCTAAGAAAAGAATTTGTACACAGATATGCCGGAATAATTAACGAACAGTCAATAGACGGCATTAAAGAACTTTGTGGAATGGTTGGTGGTGGGTTTAAGAGAGAGTTTTACCCATTTGTCCAACAACTACAGGCAGAAACCTTTGAAAAATATGGTGATTTTGACAAAATTCCAAGAGATAAGGAATCAAAATCAATCGTTGGAAAGCAGTTAAAACAAAATCAAATTGCAGAAATGCTTCTAAAGCATAAGTATGATTATTTGGATATGAATATGGATACAGAAAATCTCCCTAAGAGCGAAAGGTTAAATATTCTAGCGACTATGAAGGCGATAGATATTTCATCACTTCCAGCTAGTACATTTAGTGATTTAACAATTGATGATATAAAGTCTTATTGTAGAAAAACAGGCAATTACGCAGTATTTGACAAATCAATTCCAGCGTTGAATGAATATTACGAGCATGTTACTTTTAATGATATACAAGACTTTTTAGATTCAACTAAAGACAAGCAACTACAAAATAGATATCTTGCTCGTGCAATTCCAATTTTTTATGATAGAGGAAATATTTCTAAAGATGAATACATAAAACTTGCAAATGACGAAAGAATCGAAAATAAAACAGATATATATGGACACATTTTTACTAAACAGAATTTTGATGAGGTTTTACAAACTATAAAAAGTCTTCCAGAGGATAAGCAACAATATGCTGTTAAAGCAGTTGAAAGAGCTTTTATGGATGAGATGCAAAATGAAGCTTTTGTTAGGAGTATATATGGGGTTATAAAAAGCTCTGATGTAAAAAAAGATTTTTTGATTGATATAGTGAATGAATCTAAAGATGATAGGTTTGCTATATTCAAAAAAGATGATGTTATTAATGCGATGAAGGAAAACAGCAACAGATTTTATTCGTATGAAATTTATGGACAATTAACACAGGAAGAATTACTTAACTTATACATGGAAACTGAGGATAAAAATGTAAGAACCTATATCTTGAGCTCCTCATTTGATGCAATAAGAAACAAAAAAAATCCTCGTGATGAAGAAGAAAATATATGGGGAGAAAGTAGAAAGATTGAAATTCCTAGCATAATAACAGAGGAAAATATGTATGATATATTCGAAAAAATTGATATGTCAAATGAGTTTCAAGTCTCTGAATTCATGGAACTAGATGGATTTGATTTTAATCAGGAAAGAGTACTCAAAAAAATATATGCTGACAAAAAACGAAGTACATATATAAAATGGATTGAGGGGATACGTACACCAATTGATGCAAAAATGGCAATAAATATATTCAAAGAGAGCAATACAAAAAATAGAAATGATGCGTGGGATTTATGCCGTATTAATCTCGACTGGAATGTTCAAGAAGAAAATAGTTTGTATAATAATTTAATGGCAATATCTGGTATTAACGACATATACTGCGAAAATATTATTCTTGAAGATGGACTTCTTCAAAAGAATTATGGAATATATAGCGAAGGAATGCTATTCGATATTCCAGAAATAAATGATGCTATACAAAATAAGACTATACCAATGCAAACAAGAATCAATTTGTTTTCGCTTGCGATGAGCAGTTATTATCGCCAGCTTGACGCGTGTAGCGAAGAGGCTTGGCTTCAGAAATTTAAAGATGGTTTTTATGACATTAGTCAGATTTTTGAAAATGGAGAAGAAAAAAAGAAAACAGAGGAGGAACTACTTTCCGACGCCAATATAATGATTAACAGGTTAATGGAAGATATACCAAAAGATTTTTTGAATCAATATAACGATGTTTTTTCTCGTGCCAAAAGTTCTAAGTCTTTGGAGGAAAAAGCTAGGTTGTGCGGAGAGCTTAGCGAGAAATTCGTAGAAGGCGTATACAATATGCTAATGAAAAAATTGGAAGATTTTAGCCAAATGACGGGCATTGACCATTATACGTTATTTAAGAGAATCGAAGAGAATCAAAAGGCGGATTCATCTAGTGTTAGGAATGTGCTATTCAAATATATTAAATTAATTCCATATCTTAATAATAGAGAAATGTTCAATAAGTTCACGGAATTATATGCGAATAACGAAAATGTTATAAATAGCATTACAGTAGAGATGTTGCAACCAGAGGTTTTTGCTAATTTGGATAACAATCTAATTGAGTATTTATCTGCGTATGAAGGAGCCGGAAATCGCATAAGAGATGTCATTGATAACGAGAAATTACTGCAGGCGTTTACAAAATGCCACTCTTATCTACAGCAAATAAATGAGTTTTCAGAGGAGAAAATCGCAAATGTTTTGAAGTATATGGGTGAGCATGCAAATCAGCTTATAAAAGACGATTATACCGAAGACGATATTATTACACTTTCGTTCATTGCAAATTATGATAAAGAGTGCGTGTTTCCAGAGGATGCTAGTATTTTTGATTATTGTGATATTCAAAAAAATCAGCTTGATGAAAGGATTAAAAGTACACTACTTACAAGGGCTACAGCTATTGATACTTTCAGCAAAAGGTTCTTTTCAATGGGCTATGACGAGCTAAAAAAAGTTGCATACAATTATGCTCATGATGTTGATAGCTTTATTACTAAGTATGAAGCTAAGCATACTTTAACGCTAGAAGAAGAAAATGAGCTTACAGCTCTTAAAATCGCTAAGAATATGCGACGAATTCTTGAGGTAGATGACATAAATACAATTAAGAAAATGTATGATGATTTCTCAAAAATGCCAGAATTTCAAAATATTAACCTTAGAGAACGTTTAATTTTCGACGAAAATATTAGACGTCCATACACTAAGGAATACAAGTCAAAAATCTATATACCAAAAGAGAAAGATAAGAAAATTGTTGATGGTGTTTCTGTGTATGCTCCAAAAGACTTTTATATGTTTATTAATTCCGTTGGCGCGTATAGTAACTTTTCTATTACTGATGAAAATGTTTCTGCAAAGGAATTGTGGAATACCAACAAAAACACGGCTCGTCACGAAATTTGTACAAGTTTAATATCTTCAGAAAATATGGGAAGAGCTGGTATTAAACAAGGTGATAGACCATTAAAGAAGTTTATTAAGAAAATTGTTAAAAAAATATCCAAGTCAAAAGAGCAAGAAGAGGAAGAAGTGAAAGATCCAGTTGTAGTTGCTTTTTATGACTTTAGCGACAATGCAATCTTCATGGCTGGTTCACACGACATAGCGTCAGATGCGAGTACTATTGCATCGCAGCTCTCATATAGAGATTTTGCATTTAAAAGGCCGGACAATTTAATAGACGATACTCGTTTAATGTATAACGAGATTAATATTAAAACTAAGAGTATGGACAATCTTCGCGATACCTTAGAGCCTCAGGCCATCGTTTGCTTTGATAAAATAACAGATGATAAAAAGAAAGTTGCATCAGATTTTAATGCAGATATAATATATATTGACAGCAAAGAGATTGCTCAAAGTCAGTCTGAGCAACTTAACAATATGTTCCAGCAATTTAATGAAAATCCAAATCCTATGCTTATTGGAGAAATACTTAATAAATACGAAAATAATAGAAATAGTTTTTATTATACAAGACCGGACCTACAATACAAGTACTTTAATCCAAGCAAGTTTGCAAATAATATGGTTAAGGCTATAAAGAGAGTTCAAGAATGTGGAGCAAAAGGGGATAATGAAACCTTTAAGAATTGTATGGATGCATTTTATATTGCCATTAACAATGAAATTGAAAAATTTAGATTTGTTGGTAGAGACCATGAGTTGCTTTCGAATGACAATCTGCAGATAAGAAAAATTAATAGAGCGTTATCAAAAGCAATTTCTAACATGGATTACACTGCACCAGTAGCTTCCTTTGAAGAGCAAAGAAATAAGTTTATTGCTCAGTATAATGTTGAGGATAGCAAAGGTGTTAATGCAGATATGGTTCGTAAATATTTAGAAAATGACAGGGCGGTTAATCAGAATAAAAATGATAAAGGGAGAGACGATTGATGGATGATAAGAAAGTACAGGAACAGCAAAAGATTTTAAAGGAGCTTGAAAAAAAGACGGAAAAGGTGCTTGAGTATTTAAATAAGTTAGAATCTGGAAAAAGAAAATAGTTTAAAAGAGAGAAAACAACTGATTTAATCGGTTTTCTCTTTTTTGTTTGCTACATACCGCAAAAGTATAGCACGTTAAGTACTATATAAAATTAAGTGCGAAAAATTGCAAAAAAATGCGAACATTATGTAGCTGAATCAATTGACTTTAGGGCGTTTTTATGATATTAGTATATACGAATAAGGTAGGTTGACCAGGCAACTAGAAGTGAATAAACATCACTATCTGGTTAGCCTTTTTTAGCTCTATAGATAAATTTTTATTTAACAATGAAAATGAGAAGCTTTTCGAAAATAATTACACTGATTATTAAGTAATGAGTGAAGCATTGCTTTAGTAATAAAAAATTATCAAGAAAAGGAGTGGTATGCATGAAAAAACTATTAGTTTGTTATTTTTCAGCAACAGGGGCTACAAAAAGATTGGCAGAGAAAATCGCAGATGTATTATGTGCGGACATCTTCGAGATTAAGCCAGCAGTAAAGTATACAAATGAAGATTTAAAATGGCCAAGCAGAACAAACAGGTCATTTCTAGAGATGAAGAACAAAAGATATAGACCACTTGTTTCACAAAAATTAAGCAACGTAGATGACTACAGCACAGTGTTTTTAGGATTTCCTGTATGGTACAATACTGCACCTACAGTGGTAAAGACATTTATTGAAGAGAACCATTTAGACGGTAAGGAGGTTTATGTATTTGTAACAAGTGGCGCTCACACAGTCGACAAAAGTATAAAAGATCTTCAAAGGGCATATCCACGCATTCATTTTATTGGTGCGAAAAGATTTAGCGGTCGTTTCCGCGAAAAAGATCTTCTAGACTGGGTTAGCTAAAATTAATCAAATATTCTATCATTATTTTGGCTGGGGAACTTAGTGGGTTCCTTGGCTATATTTTTTTCGGGAAAAAATCTAATCTTCAATTGAATATGTATGAATTCCCCCTGCACCACTTACATTTTTATTGCCAAAAAACATAATTTATGAGATAATCTCAGCAATAAAAAAAGGAGAATGGTATGAAATATAACTATAGTAGAGAAGTAATTCTAGAATATGCACACGATTTAGAAAAATTTATTTTAGGAACTACAGATGAAAGCAAAGATACAGCTATTGAAAGTTTTGGTAGAATACCATCACAGGAAGATAAGGATAGCATAGTAAGATTGTATAGTAGAAAGATTTCTATTGTGCAAAGAGCAGCAAAAGAGCTTACTAAGAAGAAAAATGATGGAGTACAATTAAGTGAAGAAGAGCTACAAATTGTAGATATAATGGATAAAATTAATAGTAAATATCCACCCAAAAGAGATATACTTGATATTGTAAGGTACTTAGACGAGCAAATAAGAGGTACATATAACAAGAAAAATGGTTTATATGAAGGTGGTTTAAATAGAAGACCAATAAGAAGTGTAGAAGTAAAGTTAGCAAAAGATTTTTACTATGCTATTGGTAGAGTTAAAAAATTAGAGGAAAAGAAGCAAAATGGTGTAAAGTTAACAGATACAGAGCAAGAGGCAGTTGAATTATTCAACAACATATTACTTGATTTTCCAAGGAGTAGAGAAAATAAAACTAGTTTGGATTCTGCAAAAGAGCTAGACTTTTATCTAAATGGTGATTCAGAGCATGAAGGTCTTGGAAGAAAACCTAGTGAGAGTTCAGAAAATCAAACCGAAGTGCGCATGACATACAAATATAGACATGTTCTAAAAGTTGCCAGTGAAATAAGAAAAAATAAAACTAAAGAGGAACTTACAGAAGATGATATAGAATTTTTAAAGATTGCAGATAAAATAAGAGCTCAATATCCGCCACTTGATAGAAATAATACAATGCTTGATTCTGCAAAATCTCTACAAAAATATATGGATGGTGGGTTTGATGATATAACAAACAAATATTATTCAGGAATAAAGAAAAGACCAAGTAAGCCAACTAGCAAAAATTATTCTGAGGAAGAAAGCTATAGATACATATTTGAAAACGCGTGTGCAAGGGTCCGTCTATTAAAAAGTCAAAACAGGGCACTTAATGAAGATGAGCTGGAGCTAATCAGAATAATGGATGAACTATGCGAAAAATACCCGAGCACTCATTTTGATACACAGAAGGCTATAACAATTCTTACAGCATATATATATGATGGAATAGAAACAAAGGACGGAGTAGTACTAGATCCATTGCATAAAAGACCTGCAATTTCGTCTAAAGATGAATTTGAAAAGAAAATGGCCATGAAACTTACATCTATTCGACACAGAATAGATGATCTGGCAGATGAAGGACTTAGTTTTAGTGATTTAGATGAAGATGATATAATGGCAATAAATTTTTATTACAAATTAAGCAAAGACTACCCTTCAAGAAAACAGGTTGGTAGTAAAGCAATAGAATTTTGCTATAAAATTATTCAAGAGCAGGCCGAATTGGAAAATAGAAAAAAACAACAAAACTTAAACAATCCAGATAATCCAGATGCAGAAAATAGATAAATTAAAATGTAAAGAGTCAGTGGCAAAAAGTATATATTTTTTTTATAAGAGCGACATATTATTGACTAACCTTTAGCAAATTCTACATACTATCATAAATATATTTGACAAAAAAATTAACTAAAAATATAATTATTATAACGAAATTAAAACTAAATCATAACAAAAGAAAACTATATGGGGGAATTAATATGGCTAAAAAAAATAAACTGCAAGTCATTATAGAAAAAATCAGATCAGTTTTTGGGAAAAATGCAAAGAAGAAATTAGCAAGTGCTGCTCTTGGTGCAGCTGTTGGTATTGGCGCTACAGTGGCAAATGCTCCAGAGGATCCTAAGCCAGACAAAGGAGACACACGTGAGAAAATCATTACTGAAATTGAATCTGAAACAGGAGCAGTAACTGAAACTGCAATAGAAGAAGATCCAATTACAATTGATAATGGTATATCAGAATATGTAATTATATCAAATGAGGGGGCAAAAATAAGAAGCTCAGCAGAAATTGACGACAATATTGTAGGATATGTAAATTATGACGATATTGTTTTAATTAAGGATGACACTATAACGAATACATTTGATGGGCATACATGGGGGCAAGTTATTCAAGTTGATGGAAACGATACTAAAGTTTTTGAATATACTGTATATGTTGCACTTGATGATGATATTGCTAAAAAAATAGAATTAGAACAAAATCATAATATTTATTCAGATAAGATTACTCCTATTGTTTCAAGTAATGGATTGCAAAAATATCAAGATGTTGAGATTTCACAGGAAGATATGAAAAACTTAGTAAACTTTACATGTAGTTGGGAAAATCAACAATTGTATGCATATAAGCAAGGTACACCAGGTTACGACTATGATGGAAACGAATTCATAGAGGATTGTATAACACAGGATGGGTCTCAATATATTTGTTATGATGATGGTAATTTGAATTATGGTTTTGGTGTTATGGTGTATGCAAATTATGCGGATTCTATAAATACAGAGCATATAGGAGCATTTGAAGAATACGGATATGATATAACATCGCAATGGTTTTCTGATAATTGTTTAAATGCTGGTGAGTCCACAATACCTGTAGAGGTTGTGGATAACGCAACTAAGCAATATTTGGCAAAAGCCGTATGGAATATTCAAGAATATTTAAGAGCAAAAGATGTTAACTTTTCAAAGAGCCAAATTCTAGCACTTGCAAGTATGAGTTATCAATACGGAAAGAATGATAGTTTTATACATCACTTTATAGATTCATACATAGAGCATGGTGGAAATGTTCAGGATTTTATAGACAATTATGAAACAAGAGGCGGAGCTGCTATTTTCTATAATGTTCCAGGCGGAAGCCAGGTATATAAAGGACATGTTATTGAAAGATCTGATGCGTATACAATGGCCTTTAGAGATGGAATTTTTGCAATGGGAGCAGGTCCTGTAGAAGAAATTGTCATTAATGAAAAAAGTATTGAAGAGATGCAACAAAATGTTAATCTAATAAAAGGAATGTCTAACAGAATTAATATAGAGCAGGATGATGCAAATAATAGGTCTATTCCCACAGTGGACGTTCATGAAGAGCGTTAGCTTGTAAAAAGTATATATTAATAACTGTACGAATGGAGGATTTTATGTTAGTAGTTGACAATGTAAAAAAGAAATTTGTCAAAATAGATAAGAATAAAAAGAAAACAGAATTTTATGCTGATAATGGGATTTCATTTAAGGCAGAAGATGGAATGGTTTTGGGAATTTTAGGCCCTAATGGTGCCGGAAAAACTACTCTTTTAAGAATGGTAGGAGGAATTTTAGAGCCCACAAGTGGCACTATAAATTTTGATGGAAAAAATTATGAAAAAGACGAAATTGAAATTAAGAAGAATATCGCATATTTATCTGGAAATACAAAAATATATAATTCTATATCTTGTTATGAGCTTCTTAAAATGTGTGGAAATATATATGGTGTAGATAAAAATAAAATTGAAAACAAAATCAAAGAAATATCTGCAAAGCTTAAGATGGACGAGTTTTTGCATAATAGAATTGGAAGATTATCAACAGGTCAAACACAAAAAGTCAATATTGCAAGATGTCTTATTCATGATCCACAATATTACATTTTAGATGAAGCAACAAGTGGATTAGATATTATTTCTAGTCAAATTATTTTAGATTTTATAAAAGAGGAAAAGGCAAGAGGTAAAACTATTTTATATTCTACTCATTATATGGAAGAGGCAGAAAATATTTGCGATTATGTTATAATGATTAATAAGGGAATTATTGTAAAGAGTGGAACTCCTGACGAAATAAAAAGAGCTACAAATACAACTAATTTAAGAGATTCTTTCTTTTCAGTTTTAGGGGGTGCATCAAATGAATAATTTAAAAAATATTATATTTAAAGAGCTTAGAGAATTATTTAGGGATAAAAAATCTTTGGCAATGATGTTAATTGCACCACTTCTAATTCCTGCTATTATATTTGGTATGTCAGCAATATTTGAATCAACTGCTAATAAGTCTGTTTCAGAGTATAACAAAATTGGTTTTAATTATGAACTTTCTGATGTTGAAAAAGCTATTGCTAAAGAGCTCCAAATTGAAGTTGTGGAAAAAAGTGAGGAAGAATTAAAATTAGATTATGAAAATGGAGATATCTATTTATATGTCTTAAAAAACGGAAATAACTATGAGTTTAATGGAGACAATACGCAAAATACTAACTATGCTATTGGCCTTGCTAATACATTCTATTCTACATATAAAAATTATTTGCAAGCAGATTATCTGGTACAAAATAATATTAACCCAGACGATATTGTAAATATAATAACAGTAAGTGAGAATATTAGTGAAAAAGACAATTTCATGATTTCATATATTACTTCTTATGGTTTCTTATTTGTAATAATGGCGATTACAATGGCTGCAATTTATCCAGCTACAGATGCTATTGCAGGTGAAAAAGAGAGAGGAACTTTAGAGACATTATTAACTTTTCCAATTAGAAATAAGGATATAATTATAGGCAAATTTTTAAGTGTATCTTGTGCAGCTGCATTTACAGGAATTATTGGATTTATTTTTATGAATGCCTCATTATATTTTGCAAATGGTATGTTTGATATATATAAAGAGGTAACCATTACATTATCTATGGGAACTATTATATACTCTGTAATAGCAATTATTGCATATTCGCTATTGATAAGTGGACTTGCAATTTCAATAGCTAGCAAAACAAAGTCATATAAGGAAGCTCAAAGTGCACTAACGCCATTATCATTTTTAGCTATTTTTCCAGGAATGATAACATTCCTTGCTAATATAGAAACAACAACACTATTATCTGCAATTCCATTTATAAATATTACTTTGCTATTTGGTGATTGTGTTAAAGGTAATTTTAATTGGTTAAATATTGGAATTATGTTTGTATCAACTATTATTTTTATTGCTATTGTTTTAAAAGTTATAATTAAACAATACAAATCTGAAAAAGTTTTATTTTAATATATAAAATATAAATTACGCGGAAATTAGAGATTAATAATTTCCGCGTATATACGTGTTTTAAATTCAATGTAAGAGGAAAGTCTAATTTTTTTAAATCCATTCCCCAAATTTCTTTATATAGATTTTTTTTGCTACTAATGCAAATATACAATATAAAATTGGTACACCAAATATAATTGACATATATGGAAGTGGAATTGGTACTAAGCCAATAATTTTTCCAAGCCATGTAAAAGGTATCACAATTCCTACTATCATTAATGTAAATGATGATAGATAAACCCATTTGTTTGCATGACTTTCTATAAATGGTGTCTTTTGTGTTCGTATAATGTGCATACCTAAAAGGTTTGAAACAATGCTATATGTGAACCATATTGTTTGGAATAGTGCAACTTCTCTTAAGTTAAATGCAAACCACAAAAATGCAAATACTAGTAAGTCAAATGCAGAGCTTAGTGGCCCCATGAATAACATAAAATTTTTAATTCCCTTTAGACTGAATTGTCGTGGTTTTCGTAAATATTCTTTATCAACATTATCAAATGGAAGAGTTAATTGTCCAAAGTCATATAGAAGACCTTCTACTAATAATTGAATTGGCGTTTCTGGTAAAAATGGAAGCAAAACGCTTGCAATAATTACAGACATAACCTCTCCAAAATTGAAACTTGTTGCCATCTTTATATATTTCATTAGGTTTCCAAAAGTTTTTCTTCCTTCTGTTACACCCTCTAATAGCACATGCAAATCTTTCTCTAGCAATATAATGTCAGCTGACTCTTTAGCTATATCAACAGCGGTGTCAACAGAAATTCCAACGTCAGAATTTGTAAGCGATGGTGCATCATTTATTCCATCACCCATGTAGCCTACAACGTTTCCAGATTCCCTTAGAAGTCTAACAATTCTTGCTTTTTGAATAGGTGAAAGCTTTACAAATATATTATTTTTTCTTAACAATCTAATTACACCTTGGTCTTCAAGTTGTTCAATCTGGCTTCCTTCTATTATATTAGGTGAGTTTATTCCGACTTTTTTACATATACATTTTGTAACTTCTAGATTATCACCAGTTAAAACAATTACTCTTATTCCAGATTTGTTCAATTTCTCTATGGATGATTTAGCAGATTCTTTTGGAGGATCAAGGAAACCTATAAATCCAAGTAGAACCATATCTTTTTCGTCGGATACATCAAAGATGGTTGTATCCCTTAATTCATTTTTTTGACAAACTGCTATTACACGAAGTCCATCTTTATTAAGTTTTTTTGAAACTTGCCTAATAGTATCTTTTAATTGGTTTGTGATAGGCGAAACTTTTCCATGGTCATCTACCATAGTACATAATTCAAGAATTTCTTCAACTGCGCCTTTTGTTATCATCTGTCTTTTTGTTCCATCAGTCACGATTACGGATAATCTTCTACGAGTAAAATCAAAAGGAATTTCATCTATCAATTTATATTTTTCAGTATATTGTGACATTTCATTTTCTAAAGCTCTATTAACAACAGCTTCGTCTATATTTCCACGTAATCCAGTTTGAAAGTATGAGTTTAAAAATGCATGTTTTAAAACTCGAGGATCCTCATTTCCATGAACATCTAAATATTTTTCAAGAACTATCTTATCTTCTGTTAGAGTTCCTGTTTTGTCTGTGCATAAAATGTTCATGCCACCAAAGCTCTCTATGGAATCTAGCTTTTTTACAATGGTTTTTTTCTTGGACATTTTTACTGCGCCTTTTGATAAACTAGATGATAAAATAACTGGAAGTAGTAGGGGCGTTATACAAATTGCTATAGCTACTGCAAATGTAAATGCTGTTACTGGTGCGTGTTTCCATACATTCAATATAAATACAATTGGTGTTAATACAAGCATAAATTTGATTAGTAGTTTGCTAATATCCTCAATTCCTCTTTGAAATGCGGATTTTTCTTTAGTGCTTGATAGCGTCTTTGCAATTTTTCCAAAGTAAGTTTGGTCGGCTGTTTTTATAACTGCACATTTTGCGGATCCACTTATAACGTTTGTTCCCATAAAGCAAATTGTATCAAGATCAGATATACTGGTTATATCTTCTTGTGTTAAGTCTGTATGTGATAGTTTTCTTACAGCATCGGATTCTCCTGTAAGAGCAGACTGCCCAACATAAATATCCTTGGATTCGAGTATCCTTAAATCGGCAGGAATCATACTTCCAGCAGATAGCATAACAATATCTCCAATTGTTACTTCTTTTATTGGAATTTGAGTTTCTGTTCCATCACGTATTACAGTGGTGGTTGTTGCTACAAGCTCTTTTAATTTTTCTGCAGCTCTGTTTGAGCGAAATTCTTCAAAAAATTCTAGAAGTGTACTAGCGGATACTAAAATTAAAATAACTATAATATTTGCGTAGCTTGGCTTTTCAGATAAGTATACATCCGTATAAAATAAAACGGCAACAATTCCAAGTAAAATACAATTAAATGGACTTAATAAACTTTCTAAAAAGTAGTTATACCAACGCTTGGGTTTTGCACTTTTTATTTCGTTTTGCCCATACTGCAATATTTTTTCTTCAGCTTCAGCGGTAGATAAACCATCTAACTGTATATTATATTCTTTTATAAAGTCCTCTTTTGAAAGAGTAGCTTGCTTTCCATACATTTTTTTTGCTGTATTTTCATCTTTATTTTTCTTTTGCTCTTGCATATAAATCATCTCCAAGAAGAGTATACCACTAATTTACAAAATAAAATCAAAAAGTTATATTTTTTTGGAATAATTTTATTTTACAAATGAAATACCATGATATATAATGCAAAAAAATAAGGAGGTACAAATGAATACTTTAAAGAAAATATCTATAATAGCTATATTAATAGCTGTAATTGTAAGTTTTACAGGATGTGGAAATGAAAAAGAAAATTCAAAAGATAATGAAAGTAATGCAGTTGGGCAAGAGCATGTAAAAAGCCAGGCTAGATCTGACCATGAAAAAAATCCATTAGCTACTATGATTGTAGAGTATGTGAATGATAATGGAGAAACTAAACAGGGGAAAATTGTAATGGAATTATTTGCAAATGAAGCTCCTGAAACTGTTTCTAATTTTGTTAATTTGGCTCAAAATGGATTTTACAATGGGTCAACATTCCATCGTATAGTTGAAAATTTTATGATTCAAGGTGGAGGGAAAACTGATACTAGAGGCGAATCTTCAGGTACAAGTAATCCTAATGAAGCATCAGCATCTACAAATGAATCAGTTTGCGTTAGTGATATTGATAAGTCAGTAGAAGTTGGGAGCAAAAGCGATTACTCTTATTCTATAAAAGGTGAGTTCGCTAAAAATGGTGTTGATAATGGTTTGAAGTTTGGGGCAGGAACAGTTGCTATGGCTAGAGCTGACTATAGTTATTTTGGAATGGCTGAAGAAGGATATAATAGTGCTTCATCTCAATTTTTTATTACAAATACAGATGATAAATCAGTTTGTGATAGTTTGCAAGATTTATATGCTATTTTTGGAAGAGTCACAGAGGGATATGATGTTGTTCTTGAAATTTCAAGAGTAAAGGTTAAAATGAATGAAAGTGGAACAGAAAATTCAACACCTGAAGTTGCTCCAGTAATAAAGAGCATTACAATAGATACATTTGGTGAGGAGTATGGTATACCACAGCTAATAAATGCTGATGAAGTTATGAAGAAAGTTCAAGAAGCATATACAAAAATAATGACAGAGTACTATGAAGGTAGCTCTAATCAAGAAGATAATGGTCAGAGCGAAGAATAGTTGTAAGAAGCCCGTAAAATGCAAATCATATTAATGGTATCTTTGCATTGTAATATTTGAAAATTATGTAAATCTATGATATAATGTACTCATCATACATGAAAGGGGGGCTTAGATGCTCCGAAACACTTACTTAAAAATTTTGGCGCGTAATACCGCCGAAAAGTTTGGAATCGAAGCTGCATATCTTGGGGAAAAGGAGTTTCAACTATTTTTCAGAAATGAGAAAATTGAGCAAATTTTTGAAACAGCTGCAGTGTTTATTCAAGAAACTCGGTGTGCTGCAGTGAAATTCAGCGTCTGCGATATCAATGTTGTTTATCGTAGAGGCACAAGGCTCGAGGAAGTCATGGAGAATTGGTATATTGATTTCCTTAGTATGCAGATTGTTCCATCCGTTATATCTTATGAATATGACGGAAAGCCCTTTTTGCAATTTTTGCGTGACATAAAAATGTGATAAGGGAACCCTCGTTAAGTCGAGGGTTATTTTTTTATATAATAGGAAAGTTCTACTTTCCTATTATATAAAAAAATACATTGCACACAGATTTTCTTTGAAAATTTGGCGCACGAACAATCATACGCGGGCTGAGCTCTATATTAAATAATTTGGGATGATAATAAGCCCGCTATTGTTCTATAATCTGGATAATCACATATTGATTGTAAATTTATATGTAATATTTTCTATTAAGTTCACATATATTTATATAAATGAACGAAGGAGGATAAGCTATGTGGCATACTTTAGAGCTTACAGATTTGGTTAGAAAGCTGCAATCAAATTTGTTATATGGGATTACCGAAGATGAGGCAAAAGAGCGAGTTTTAAAATATGGAAAGAATAAGATTGAGGATAAAAATAAAGAGAATATTTTTATAAAATTTATAAAACAGTTTAAAGATGCAATGATTATTATTTTAATAGTCTCGGCAATAATTTCTGCTATAGTTACAATGCTCAATGGAAGTAATGATTATTTGGATTCTATTATTATAGTAACTATTGTTGTGGTAAACGCCATTATGGGAACAATTCAAGAGGCTAAGGCAGAAAAGTCCATTGAGGCATTAAAACAAATGGCATCTCCAATTGCTAAGGTAAAAAGAGCTGGCAATATCATTAATGTTCCAAGTGAAGAAATTGCAATTGGAGACTTTATAATTTTAGAAGCAGGGAATTATGTACCAGCTGATTGTAGAATAATAAAATCATTTAATTTGAAAATTGAAGAATCTAGTTTAACGGGTGAAACAATTCCAATTTTAAAGGATGAAAATGTAAAATTATCAAGCGATTGTAACACTGGAGATATGCTTAATATGGCATTTGCAACCACAGTGGTTACGAATGGATCTGGAGAAGCGATTGTTGTAGAAACTGGAATGAATACAAAAGTTGGAAAAATTGCGAAAATGATTATTGATAATGAATCGCCAGAAACTCCAATTCAAAAGAAACTTGGTCAAGTTGGTAAAACTCTTGGTATCGGTTGTTTAGTTATTTGCGCAATTATTTTTATAATAGGTATTTTAAAGAAGATTCCTGCACTAGAAATGTTTATGACTTCTGTAGGACTTGCAGTGGCTGCTATACCAGAAGGTCTTCCTGCAATTGTTACGATTGTTCTATCTATTGGTGTTACAAAGCTAGCAAAACATAATGCAATAATTAGGAAAATTCCAGCTGTAGAAACGTTGGGAAGTAGTAGTGTAATTTGTACAGATAAAACAGGAACACTTACAAAAAATGAGATGAGTGTTGTTCAATATGAAGATTGTAATGCAAATCCATCTAATTTCGTTTTAGAGCTTGCAACAATGTGTACAAGTGTTCAAATTCAAAACAACGGAAAAATTTTAGGAGACCCAACAGAGATAGCAATAGTTGAAAAAGCAAACCTGCTTAATAAAAACAGAAATGAACTTTATGAAAAATACCCGAAGGTTAATGAAATTCCTTTCGATTCAAACAGAAAGTTGATGACTACAATTCATAAAGTAGGGGGCAAGTATCGTGTTATAACAAAAGGGGCTCCAGATATTTTATTAGAAAGGTGCACAAAATTTTACAGTGATGGTAATATTTCGGGCTTAAATTATTTAAAGAGAAATAGCTTAAAAAGTAGAAATGAAAATATGGCAGATAAAGCTTTAAGAGTAATCGCAGTTGCTTACATAGATTTAGACATTTTACCTAAAAGTATGGATGATAAATTTATAGAAAATAATTTAATATTTGTTGGTTTTATAGGAATGATTGATCCTCCAAGGGAAGGTGTTAAATACTCAATAAAGCAGTGCAAAGAAGCAGGAATAAAAATTGCAATGATTACTGGAGACCATATTGCAACAGCTAGAGCTATTGCGAGTGACTTAGGAATATTAAGAAAAAATGATATTTGTATTACAGGAAAAGAGCTTGATCAAATTTCGCAAAGGGATTTAGAAAAGAATATAATGAAATATTCAGTGTTCGCACGAGTTACTCCAGAGCATAAAGTAAGAATTGTAAAGGCTTTTCAATCAACAGGGGCGGTTGTAGCAATGACTGGTGATGGGGTAAATGATGCTCCAGCACTAAAAAATGCTGACATTGGAATTTCTATGGGATTAAATGGAACTGATGTTGCTAAAAATGCTTCAGATATGGTTTTAGCGGATGATAATTTTTCTACTATTGTTGAGGCTATTAAATATGGTAGAAATATATTTGATAATATAAAAAAAGCAGTTCATTTCTTAATTGCGACTAATATAGGAGAAATCGCTACAATATTTTTTGGTTTAATTTTAGGATTTAAGAGCCCTCTGACTGCTATTCAGCTGTTATGGATAAATTTGGTAACAGATTCTTTCCCTGCCATTGCATTAGGATTAGACCCAGCAGAGCATAATATTATGAAAAAGAAACCTAGAAGCTCTAAAAAATCGCTTTTTGCGGATGGATTATGGACAAAAATAATTTCGGAAGGTATAATGATGGGTGCTTTAACATTGGTTGCGTTTAATATTGGATATAATAAATTCGGATTAGATGTTGCACGAACTATGGCATTTGTTACATTAGGCTTGCTAGAGCTGATTCATGTTTATAGTGTTAGAACAGAAGAGTCAATTTGGAAGTCAAATATTTTTTCTAATAAGTATCTAATTGGGGCTTTTATATTAGGATTTATTATGCAAGTCCTAGTAGTTGTTATACCATCTTTTACAAAAATATTTGAATTAACACCTCTTAATTTTACTCAGTGGACATATATATTTATAATTTCTATATCTTCACTTGTAATAATGGAAATTCAAAAGCTAGTAAATAGAGCAAGCTTACCAAAGAATCTCCCACAAAGGTTACTAAATCAACCAGTAGAATAAAATTTTAGTAATTTAAGTTAGACTTTAAATTTTTGTTAATCTAAGAAACTAGTATACAAAGGAACAAGCGTGGCACGATAAAAATCTAAAACATTAGAATATATTAATTGTACTACTATTGCTCCTTTATATGCTCTGCTTTATATTCCATAATTGCATTTTCTTTAACAGCTGTAATTAGCTTATCTATAATTTCAGTAGGTACCTCAGCATGTTCAGTAAGTACTTTTTTTATTATTTCAATTTGAGATTGATTATCTATATATTTTTCATTGTGCTTTAATTTTTTTACAGCTTGTTCGTTTACTTCTTTATTGATTTTTTCTTTTGCTTTCTTCAAAATTGACATATAGAATGTACCTCCAGTAATATTTAAGTTACATTCTATCAATAGGTAATTCTTGTGTCAAGTAAATATTTATAAAGTAAATAATTACCTTAAAACGATGTTACCAGTCAGCCTTAGACAAAATTATAATGTAATAAAAAGTCTCAATATTTATATTTGTAAGCGTCAAGGTACTAAAATAATTTTCTCTTTAGATAATTATTTTAAGTAGCGAAAGCGTCCGTATCGAAACAGTTATGTTTCGATAGCTGTAAAATATAAATATTGAGACTTTTTATTACATATCTTTTCAAATATTGCTGACTAGTAAAAAACAATTATAATTCATAGCAAAAATATTATTAATGAAGTTAAATGTATAATGTCAATTTACATGTTTTGAGTTATTTCTTGTTGAGTATCTATCATGTTAATAACATTTTTTATAATTGTAATACATGAATCAAGCTGCTTGCCATCAATTTGAGCAACTTTTTTGATTAAATTTTCATCAAGCACGTTTTTCTTTCCAAGTAGTATATAATCTGTTGATATATTCGTTTTTTCAGATAATAGAATAATTTTTTCTACAGATAGACAATTTTCTCCATTTTCAATAGTTCCTAAATATTGTGGTGTGATTTGTAAATAGTTTGCAAACTCATTTTTATTCATATTAAGACTATTTCGTATTTCTTTAATTCTTTTACATATTTCTTTTTTCATATATCCTCCTAAAGCTTATATATATAATGATTAACGATGTTTTACGTTAACCTTATATATGGTAAATTTGAATACATTTTAATCCAGAAAAGAAGGTATTGGTTAATAATTCGGGATAGTTAAAATTGAGAAATATGTAGTTTTTTGTAGTTTTATGTGAATAATTGTGATATATTTATAATGTATATATTTAAGAAGTAAACAGGAGGTTTAATTATGGCTAAAGATGAAGTAGTTAGTATATTACTCGTAGAAGATGATGAAATAGAGTGCATTAATATGAAAAATTACATAAATTCTAGAGATGAAATTAAATTGGTTAATTGTGTTAGCTCTCCATCAGACGCAATAAAATCAGTAAAGACATATTTGCCAGATGCAATTATTTTAGATATAGAGCTGAATAAAGGACAAGGCTCTGGATTAGAAGTATTAGATAATATAAAGAATATGAATCTACAATATAAGCCTATAATTGTAATAACAACAAATATTGCATCAAAGATGGTATATAGATATGCACATGAAAATGGTGCAGATATGGTTTTTTATAAATTGAAAAATGATTACTCTCCAGAGCTTGTAATAAAAAATATTTTATTATTAAATGGCTTACAGTCTAAGGAGTTATCTGCGCAAAAAATTGATGTGGAAAGTAAGAAGAATTGCCATGATAAAATATCTAATAGAATAAATAGAGAATTAGATTTAATAGGAATAAGTTCTCACTTGATTGGAAGAAAATATATACATGACTCCATACTATACATATTAGAAGAAAACGATAATAGTGAAAATGTATTTTTGCATATAGCAAAGAAATACAAGAAAGGAAATAGTACAATTGGACGTTCAATTCAAACTGCCATTGAACATGCATGGAGAAAGTCTTCAATAGAAGATTTAGAAAAGCATTATACAGCAGTTGTAAATTATAATACTGGAGTACCAACTCCAACTGAATTAATCTATTACTATGTAGATAAGATTAAAGCAGGATTAAAATAATATTAAATAAAAATACTTAATTAAAAATTTTAACAATCGAATAATAAATTAGTAACAAAAAAGCTTTTAATTTAAAAATTAGAAAAGAGTTTCTAGTTTTTGAATTAAAAGCTTTTTTTGCTCTTTTTATCACTTTTTCTCAAATATTCTAAATCACGAAAATGCCTATGAATAGGCACTTTGAGTAGTATTTTTATATCAACAACAAGTTATACATAAAAATATTTTCAGAAAAGAGGTGATTAGAATGTTAGACGATTTAATTAATTATATAAGAAGATTATTAGGTAGATAAAAAAATCTATTTTGGGTGCATGGTATGAAAAATAAGTTTGACATGTACCTTTTTTTATTGATTATTTTAGCTTTGTTAATTATAATGTAGCTAGGTGAAGTATATATGGATTTTTTAATTACTCTAGCGAAGACTATTTTTATGAACTTGTGTATGATATATGCATATCTTGGAATTAGAGGAAGTAAGAAAATCATAAAAAAAGAGGTATTTTTTATTTCAATTCTAAATATAAGTATAAGCGTAATATATGCAATTATTTATGAGTATATTTATATGTATACATATCCAGTTTTAATAAATATAGTCTGCAATGTATTTTATGTACTATTGGTAGCTATGCTAATCAAAGAGCTGGATTATAGTTTTCCTATAGCAATGCTATTAACAATCTGCATTTCGTTTTTTTCATTTTTCATTGCTTCAATGGTTTTATATTTTGTGACTCTTACTAAGCTATTTTCAATAATAAGGTGGAATATAAGTGAATACATTATTGTTGGAATATTACAATTTTTATGTGTTTATCTATTCTTTAAGATAAAAAGATTTAAAAATGGATTTTCCTTTTTCAAGGAAAGAAAATTTTATAAAAACATTAGAATAATGAATCTTATAGTTATTTATATAACAATCGTATTCGTGATTTTTGTTATAAATGAGAACCCATTTATAAATAGAGTAATATTCTTCTCAATTTTATTAGGAATGGCATTGATGGTAGTATTAGTAAAACATGCAATTACCAAGCAATATAAGTCAAATATGAAGAATAGATCTATTGAAGTTCTTAAGCAACAAATTGAGGAAAAAAATTCTGAAATTAATGAACTAAAGTTAGAGCTAAATAGGGTCTTAAAAATTAATCATAAGTATAATCATAGAATTTCTGCGATGGAAAGAGCCGTTTCAAAATTGAAAATTAGTGAAGAATTTGCAGAAGAAAATGGTGAACTTACAGAGCTTGTAAAGCAACTATCAAATGAATACAAAAATGAAATTGATACATTAGAAAGTGTGACTAAAACAGGTATTATCGGTATAGATAATCTTTTAGACCACATGAGCTGTAATACTAAAAAATCAAATATAAAGTTTTGTGTTGAAGTAAAGTATGATATTTCTGAGATAATAGACCAATTTATTAAACAAGGAAAGTTAGAAACACTTCTTGCAGACCATATCAATGATGCAATTATTGCAATAAATTGTGGTAATAGTAATATCAAAGAGATAATGGTAGTGTTTGATAAATCTAACGATATCTATGAAATAAAATTTTATGATACTGGAATTGAATTTGATATAGACACTCTAATAAAATTAGGTAAAGAGCAAGTGACAACACACAAAGATTCTGGTGGTAGTGGAATTGGATTTGTTACGACTTTTGAAACATTACATGAATGCAAGGGGAGTCTCATAATAGAAGAATATGAGCCACATCAATTCAAATATAGTAAGTCAGTAATTATTAGATTTGATAATAAAAACGTGTATAAAATACGTTCATACAGGCAAGACGAAATAAATAAGTTAAGCAGCGAATCTGTGATTGTCGAAGGATTGCAATAAAATTGTAAAATAATCATATAATTATCAAACCCCCCATAAATTGTATGGGGGGTTTTTAGAGTGAAAGATAATGGATTTTTGCATCGTTAAATTTCATTTTAAATCTAATCAACGTTCAAAAGCACGTCTCATAGATTTAAAACTCATTTGACTCGCAAAAATGCAATTCTTTTTCACCCTAGATTTGTGCCTAGAAGGTATGGAGGTTTTTATGATTATTATTAGTAAAAAAAGATTATTAAAATTATTTT
The DNA here is from genome assembly GCA_017939755.1 of Clostridia bacterium. GTDB lineage: Bacteria > Bacillota > Clostridia > TANB77 > CAG-508 > CAG-492. The sequence continues at coordinate 22,230 of JAGBAJ010000015.1, forward strand.
CTGTTTTAACTATTTGTCTTACCATTTTATTTATGCAGCAGATAGCCGTAGATACAAATTCTGTTCCAACTGTAACGTTACCTGTTACAAATAAGGTAATAGTTATAGATGCAGGTCATGGAATTCCAGATGAAGGGTAATATTTATTGAAGTAGAGGAATCAGAGCCAGTAAGGGCAAAACGAATTTATTTACTGGTATTGCTAAAAAATGAAAAATAAAAAACGGTAGCCCCCACCAAGGCTATCGTTTTTTATTTACATTTTTATATAGGTGCAGTCCAAACATTTACAGATTCATAATGTGCTGGAGATTCAAGTCCTTCTAGAAGCTTTGAAATAATAGCTTCTGAACGGAAATATTCACCATCTATTTCTATGACCTGGCATATGTATGGCCTTACTATTTCAATATCATAAGTAAACTCTGTATTTGCATATACCAAAGTGCCCATGGAAGAACCATCCGTATCGGTAACTTTCACGAATTCTCCAGAGATACATTTAACAGCAAGAACATATTCCCATTTAGGAACAGGATTTTGTATCTTACAACCCTTTGCAGAATACTCGTCAAATACAGGAACATTTTTTACTACTAGTGTTTCACCACGACAAAATTCGCTTTCTAATGCACTTAGTAGATCCTTTTTAGTGCCAGTGTATGTAGTTTGAACATTTTTTACCTTAGTAGGTGTTGTTAGTTTGGCATTGGATACTTTTACTTTAGGTACTGTGGTTACAGCTTTGAATGTTGTAGCTTTTGCTTTTGTTGTAGTAGCTGTAGCTTGGGATGTTGTGGCTTTTGCTTTGGTCGTAGTAGTTGTTGTTATAGTTTCGAATGTTGTGGTGTTTGTTTTCGACGTTGTAGTTGTAGTAGTTGTCATTATTGCGTTTGCTCTTTCGGGAGATTCTACATCCGATGAGTCATTTATTGCTGCAAGAGATTTTGATTTAAAATCAAGAGCCAGTGATTCAGCATCCGATGAAGTATAAATGGCGTTGTCTGTAGATACCTGGAGATAGGATGCAATATTCAGTTTTGATTCCAGCTTGTTGAGCCGGTTTATTATAATTGTTCCTACAATAAGTATTGCAATCAGTGCTATAGCATTGATTAATGCGAGGATGGGGAGAAGCTTCTTCTTTAAAAATCCAAAAATCATATAAGTGACCTCCTAATTAATTGTTATTTTAGCTTTTCGGATATGTATGTAAACATCTCAGTATGGTGGTACTGGGATTGTTGGAACTAGGATGTAATCATCCATCCATAAATAAAATATTATATAAGTTATATTGTACTACATTTCTACAGAAAAGTCAAATTATGTAAAGTATATTTTATGAAAATCATAAGTAGAAAAATTAACAATTTTAATTCATAAAATCTAAAATTTCCTAATATTCTTTATTAAGAAAATAAGGAGGTAATATTTAGTGAATAATCAAGAAGAAAAAGAAATTTATGAAATAGATAACCACAATTATACTGTAATAACAAGAAAAGCAGAAAATGCAGAGAGCCTAGATAATTTATATACAGCATTTAGTAAATATGTAATAAAAAAATTAAGTATAAAAGGTTAAGAAAGCTGAACAAATTAAAAAAAATATAATTGTGTCATCAAGTGATAAATAGTTCTCGTTGATTAAAGGAGGGCAATTTAATGAATGGTTTAAATTGTAATCAAGTAAATAATAATTTACTTTTTACAGTGCAAAATACACGTTCTGCTAAATATAAAGTGGCAGGATACCTTAGATTATCTACAGAAGATGGGGATAAAGAAGTTAGTGATAGTATTATAAGTCAAAGGAGTATTATTGAAAATAAAATAAAAGAGCTAGGAGAAGATTTTGAATTAGTAGATTTTTATATAGATGATGGTTATACAGGTCTTAATACTAATAGACCATCATTTCAAAGAATGTTACAAGATGTGGAAACTTCCAAAATAAATACAATAATAACCAAGGATTTATCAAGACTTTCAAGGAATAATTTTGAGGCAAACTATTATATTGAATTATACTTTTTAGAGCGAAATATTAGGTATATATCTGTATTAGATAATGTTGATACATATTTAAAAAATTCAAATAATGATATGATTGGGTTTAAAACATTAGTCAATGATTGGTATAGTAGAGATATTTCAAGGAAAGTAAAATCTGGTGTTTGGGCAAGAAAAGAAAAAGGGTTATATTTAAGTTCAAGAGCACCTTATGGATATAATAAAAGTAAAAGCAATAAGAATCAATTAATTGTAAATAAAGAGCAAGCAGAAATTGTAAAATTAATTTTTGAAAAACTTGATAGTGGAGAGCGACAAAGTACAATTGCTAAATTTTTGCAAGAGCAAAAAGTGTTAGCTCCAAGTAGCTATGATGATAATGGGGTTTTTAGAAAAAATGTGTATAAGTGGGATTGTGCTGTTAGTAAAATTTTAAGAAATAAAGTATACTTAGGACATACAGAGTACGGAAAAAGAATCAACTTAAGCTATAAATCAGAAAAGGTTAAATATATTCCAAAAGATGAATGGAAGATTGTACTAAATACACATGAACCTATTATAGATAAAGAGCTATTTGATAGGATTCAAAGAAAATTAAATATTATGGGGAAAACCAAGAGGGTTAAGTTTGAATGGCTTTTGAATGGACTGGTTTATTGTAAGGAATGTGGATCTCAGATGGTGCTAAAAGTTGAATATAGAAGTTCAGGAGAAATAAAGTCAAAAAGACTTCATTGTGTGGAAGGAATAAGAAAAAATAGTAATATATTTTGTAATAGAAAAAGTAGAGGAATAGGTGAGGAAGCTCTTACAAAAATTGTATTAAGAAATGTAAAGGATAAGATAGATAAAATAATGAATGCAGAGAAATTAGAGAATCTTATTCTTGCACAATATAAAGAGAGCAATACAAGATTGTTTGATGATACAATAAAAAATTATAAAGAGCAATTGGCTAAAATAGAAAAAAACATTACATCATTGTATGAAGATTACAGAAATGAAATTTTAGAGCAAGATGATTATAAAAGATTTTATAAAGCCGAGCTTGAAAGAAAAAATAATATCAAAAGTAATATTGTCAAATTAAAAAAAGAAATGGTTAACAAACCAAGATTAAGTCTTGAACAATTACAGAAAATAATAGAAGATATATCTAATATAGATAGTTGGAATAAGCAGAGATTAGCAGATTTAATCTATAATGTAGAAGTTGATATTGAAAATAATATATATATTAATTACAGATATGATATTTTTGAAATGGTATAAGGTATATGAAAGAATATAAAGCAGGAATATATTTAAGACTTTCAAAAGAAGATATATCAGAAAATAATAGTATAAAGGCACAACGAATTATAACAACTGAGTATGCAAAAAAGAACGGATTTCCTATTCTTCAAGAATATGTGGATAATGGATATTCAGGTATGTTAGATTCAAGACCGGAACTTAATAGAATGACCCTAGATATTATAACCAATAAAATAAATATGGTAATTGTAAAAGATATTAGTAGATTAACAAGAGATAAAAATAAAACAGGTTATTATACTGAAATATTTTTTCCAGATAATGATGTTAGATTTATCTCAGTAACAGAATTAATTGATAGCGGCAAAAGGTATGAAATTGATGATTCTATAATGCTAAGAGGTATGATAAATCAATATTATGTTGCTGATATTTCAAGAAAAATTAAATCAGTAAAAACAAATAAAAAGAAAAATGGAGAATATGTTGAATTTTTTGTTCCTTATGGTTATAAAAAAGATAAGAATGACAAATACAAAGTTGTAGTAGATGAAAATGTATCAGATAATGTTAAATTAATATTTGATATGTACTTACAAGGATTTTCTCAAGGAAAAATTGCAAAATATTTAACGAAGCTCGGTTATGATACGCCTAAAAAATATAAAGGGCAAAATGTAAAAATAAATGAATGGCGAAGTGATACCATCGGAAGAATACTAAAAAATCCATTTTATAGAGGACAAATGATTATAAACAAATATGTTACTGATTTTAGGACAAAGAAAACTAAAAAGACACCAAAAAAGGATTGGCAAATTATAGAAGGAAAACATCCATCACTAGTTTCTGCAGAAAAATTTGAAAGAGCACAACAATTATTAGAAGAAAACTTTTCTAAACCAAAACAGAAATATGAATATCTATTAAGAGACTTAGTATTTTGTGGTCATTGTAAGTCAAGAATGCAATACAAATATAGAGTTAGAACTAAAATTGAAACTAGGATTTTAGATAATTCTTATAAGTGTTGGTATTACAAATGTAGAATGATATATAGATTTCCAAGTATTTGTGATAAAGGGCATACAATTAGCGAAGAGAAACTTAATGAAATTGTATTGGAATCTATAAGGAAACAACTATCAAAATATAAAATAGATGAATATACTGGAAAAGTTATAAATGACTATAAGAAAAATAATATTAATTATAAATTGCTTGAAGAATTTAAAAAGAAAAAAGTTAAGACTGAAACAAATATTACTAATTTATATAATAAAAGGCTAGAAGGACTTGTTTCTGTTGAAGAGTTTAAAGAGCAGTATGGTAAATTAAAATCAGAGCTTAAATGTACTGAAATAAAAATAGATGAGCTTAATAAAAAGTGTAATGATTATGAGCTTGATGAAAAATTCAAACAAATAATAGTTGATTTTAAAAATGGAAATGAATTTGACAATCAAATATTAAAGAATTTGATTGATAAAATTGAAATTTATGAAGATATGAGAATTAACATATCATATAAAATTTAACATATTAAATGTTAATTTATTTTTTTGAGACATAACTTCAATTAAAATAACTAGCTCGATGAAGGTGCCGAGAGCAGTAATGGGGTTAGTGAAGCCCAGACTAATTTAAATATTGCTCTTAAGCTTCAAAATCTGTTAGAGCAAAGTGGAGCAACAGTTATACTAACAAGATCAGATGAAAATGCAATTTATGATATAGATAGTAAAACTTTAAAACAAAAGAAAATTTCAGATTTAAAAAATAGGGTAAAAATTGGAAATGAAAGCTCTGCTGATATTTTCGTTTCAATACATTTAAATAAAATTCCACAGCAACAATATTATGGTTGGCAAACTTTTTATAAATCTTCTGATGAAAATAGTATAAAACTTGCAAAATCAATCCAAAATAGTTTAAACGAGTCTATTCAAAAAGAAAATAACAGAGTATCGATGAAACTAGATACAATCTATATTGTAAAGAATGTTGAAATTCCAATTACAATAGTTGAATGTGGCTTTTTATCGAATCCAGAAGAGGAAAAAGAACTATTAAAGGATGATTATCAGAATAGATTGGCTTGGGGAATTTTTAGCGGCATTATGGACTATTTTACTCAAAAAACATAAAAAATAAAATATCAAAATATTGAGTAATTTGAGACTTGGACATATGTGAAGTAAATAAAAAAAGTTAAAATTTGCTTTTTTTGTAAATGTATGTTATAATGGTCATCAGTCGCAAATAAAAAGGGAGAGTGAATTTTATTTTAGGCAAAAAAACATTTATTGGTACTAATGATAAAAAGAGGCTAACAGCCCTAATTGCAATTGGAGTAATGATAATGTTAGCTATTAGTTTAGTGGGTACTAATTACAAGGTAGCATACAAAGTCACTTTAAATGGAAGTGTACTTGGATATATAAAAGACAAAGAAGAATTTGCTTGCATGATAACAAATAAAGTACTAAATCAAGATAATGAAAATATGGAATTAGTTATTTTAAACGAACTTCCACAATATTCATTATCGCTAGTAAGTAAAAACGAATCAACAAATGAAGAAGCCATTTTAAAAATTTTAAAGTTAAAAGCAGAAGTAACATATAAATTATATGCAATAACATTAAATGGAGAAGATAAAGCATATGTGGATACAATGGAAGAAGCTCAAAACAAAGTTAACGAATTAACAGAGCAATACAAAGAAAATCTAGATTCAGAGTTTGGTATAAGAGAAGTCTATACAGATAATGTATTAGAATATAAAAATATGAAATATGCGACGATTAACGAGTTAGATGGTAGACTAAATGATGAAAAAAAAGCTAAAGAAGAAGCTGCAAGAAAAGCAGCTGAAGAAGCTGCAGCAAAAAAAGCCGCTGAAGAGGCTGCTGCAAAGAAGGCTGCTGAAGAAGAAAAAGCAAAAAAAGCAGCTTTAACACAATCATATGCTCCAGTAGAGCATCAGAATTTAGATGGAGTTAAAGTAGCTGGTGTATCATTTTCGGTTTCACCAGTGTCAGGAAGAATTTCTTCAAGATATGGAGCTAATGAGAGTATAAGAAATCATACACATAAAGGACTAGATATTGCGGCAAGCAATGGTACGCCTATTTACGCTGTAGCAGATGGACAAGTAGAATATGCTCAATATAACAATGGTGGATATGGTAACTTAGTAAGAATATCTCATGGAAATGGTGTAGAAACGTACTATGCACATTGTAGCAAATTATATGTGTCTGCTGGCCAACATGTAACAGCAGGAACATGTATTGGTGCTGTAGGTTCAACGGGTAGGTCAACAGGTAACCATTTACACTTCGAGATAAGAATAAATGGATCTCAAGTAAATCCACAAAATTATTTATATAATTAGAAGAAATATAAAAGATATAGTATAAAGTGACCCCGAATTATTAGACGAAAAGGTTTAATAAGGAGGGTCTTTTTTATGTAATGGGAAAGTAAAATTTTGAATTAGTTGATTTTATGTTGCAAAAACATCAGCTAAAACGTAAAAAATATATTAAAATCATACAAAATTGCGTAAAAAATGAAAAAAACGCTGCATTTATTGACATAAAGTGGAAAAAACTTAAAATATGTGGTATAATAGATACAGAGTTTTGAAAAGAAAGGGTAAGATATATGAGAGAAAAAAGAAGAAGTGGGAGAAAGTGGTTATATTGGTTTTCATTAGCATTATCACTAATAATAATATATAAGGTATTAGATTCATTTTCTTCAATTACTGGATGGATTTCTAGATTTTTTTCAGTAATAACTCCATTTGTAATTGGTGTAATAATTGCATATATTTTATACATACCATCTAAAAAGATTGAAAAACTACTAAATAAATCAAAAATACTTAAGAAAAAATCAAGAGGATTAAGCGTCTTTATAGTTTATGTAATGTTGTTTGCAATTATCATAATGGCAATTAGATTTTTAGTACCGCCATTAATTTCAAGTTTCCAAGACTTAGTAACAAATTTTCAAGCTTATTATGTTGGAATTAGAGATAAAATAATGGCATTGCCAGAAGATTCAATCTTAAAAAGCGATTATGTAATTGATGCGTTAAATGGCGTTACTAGCATTAAAATTGAAGATTATATTAATTTAGAAAAAATTACATTATATGCACAAGGAATTTTAAGTGTTGCATCTGGTGTACTTGATGTATTTGTTGCTTTTGTGGTTTCTATTTATTTATTACTTGAACGTAGAGAAATTGTGGAATTTTGTAAAAGATTTGTTAAAGCAAACTTTAAGGAAAGTGTATATAGAAATGTAGCTAGATATTTTAGAAAATCAAATGAAATATTCTGTGGATTCCTAGTAGGTCAGTTGACAGATGCAATAGTGGTTGGTATTTTAACATCAATTGCGATGTCAATCATGGGCGTTAAATATGCTGTTATGCTTGGACTATTTATAGGAATATTCAATATGATTCCATACTTTGGTGCTATAATTGCGGTTGTAATTTCAATTTTTATTACTTTACTAACAGGTGGATTACCATTAGCTGTCGAGATGACTATAGTAGTTATCATACTACAACAAGTTGATGCCAATATTATTAATCCTAAAATTGTGGGTGATTCAGTAAAGATTAGTCCATTATTAGTAATTTTATCAGTGACTATTGGAGGAGCATATTTTGGTGTGTTAGGAATGTTTTTAGGTGTTCCTGTTGTTGGAATATTAAAATTATTTATAGATGACTATGTTAAATACAAAGAAAATGTAAAAAAGGCTGAATTACAAAGAGCTAATTCTATGGATTCTAATTTTAGTGAAATTGACAAGACAGAGTAATTAGCATAGAACAAAGTTACAATGATGAAAGAAGAGGAGATTTATGGCAAATAATAATAAGTTTTTTGATAGATTTGTATCAAAAACAAAAATTTATTTAGTTATAATTGCAATATTACTTATAGTATTGTGTGTTATTATGCCTGTGTGCATAATACCAGCAATACTTATTTATGCTGCAATTTTAGCTTATTCTCTTTGGACAGATAATAAAAGAAAAAATGAAATATCGGAAAAAATTGAAGAGCTTAATTTTAGCTTAGATAAAGTATCAAAGCGTACATTAATTAATGCACCATTTCCACTATTAATTGCAGAAACAACTGGAAATATTATTTGGAAAAATGCTAAGTTCGGCCAAGAATTCAATCATGGAGATATAAAAAAGGTAATGGCGGATCTTTTAAGCGATATTAAGCTAGAAATTGAGAATAACGAAAAAATAAAAAATAACAGAATAGATACAAAGGCGGTAATAGACAAGAAGAAATATAAAGTTGTTGGTGAGTATATTAGAACCAAGAATAATGCTAGGGGAAATAATAATCAAGAAAAAGAATATATGGCAACATTGTATTTCCTAGATGAAACTGAAAAAGAAAAATTAATAGAAGATTATGAAGACTCTAGATCTTGTTTTGGTGTTGTAAAGATTGACAATTACGAAGAAACGATGCAAAGGGTGGATGACGAAGATCAAAGTCAGATAATGGCTAAAATAGAAAAGAATATCTATGATTGGGCTAATGAATTTAATGGAGTTCTTATAAAATCTGAAAGAGATACTTATGTACTAGTATGCATGGAAAAGGATTTAGAAAAGCTTCAAGATGACAAGTTTACAATCTTGGATACTATAAAGGGAATTAACATGCCAGAAAAGGTTCAGGCTACTTTAAGTATTTCAATCTCTAATGAAGGTGAAGATTATTATGAAAAATTAAAACATGCTAGAGATGGTATTGATATTGCACTTGGTCGTGGTGGCGATCAAGCGGTAGTTAGATCTGATGGAAAATATATATTCTTTGGTGGTAGAACAGAAGAACTTGAGAAACGTACTAAAGTCAAGGCAAGAGTTGTTGCTCAGGCTTTAGAAGAAGTTATGTTAGATTCAGAAAAAGTTTTTATTATGGGACATTCAAATGGTGATATGGATTCTATGGGATCATCACTTGGTATATACAGAATGGCTAAAACATTAGGTAAAGAAGCTTATATTGTTAATGAGACATATGGAATGAGCTTAGAAAAATTTATTGAATCAATAAATGAAGACGAAACATACGACGATGTATTTATTACAAAAGCAGAAGCATATCAAATGGCAAACAGCGATAGTTTAGTAGTTGTAGTTGATACAAATAAAAAGACGTACGTAGAAGCCCCTGATTTATTAAATATCACAAATAAGATAGTTGTTATTGATCACCATAGAATGAGTACTGAATACATTGAAAATCCTATTTTATCTTTCCAGGAAGTATACGCATCATCTGCATCAGAGCTTGTTACAGAGCTAATTGTGTATTCAAAACATGACATTAAGTTAGCAGATCTTGAAGTAGAATCGCTATATGCTGGTATAATGATGGATACTAAAAATTTTACATTCAAAACAGGTGTTAGAACATTTGAGGCTGCTGCATATCTACGTAGATGCGGTGTTGACATTATTAAAGTTAAAAAGTGGTTTCAAAGCGATTTTGGTACCTATACAACTATTTCTGAAATTGTTGCAAAGGCAGAAGTTGTATATGATAGTATTGCAATTGGCATATATGACAAAGAAGACGAAAACGCTAATATTATAGGCGCTAAAGCTGCAGATACATTGCTAACAATAAGTGATATAAGCGCATCTTTTGTAATAGGGATTAATGGCAAGAAAATATTTATTAGTGGTAGATCTATAGGTAATATAAACGTCCAAGTTATACTTGAAAAAATGGGCGGTGGAGGTCATATTACATTGGCTGGTGCTCAAATTGAGAATAAATCAATTGAAGAAGTTAAGAAAGAATTAATTGATAATATTAATGAATATTTTATAGAGCTGATATAATAACAATCAGAGAAGGTCTAAATGTTTTTTCATTTGGACTTTTCTGTAATATATTATTTATAATTAGAAAGTAAATTGTTCATCAATCACTTTACAAATTTACATAATTATAGTATAATATGTTGTACGCTAGATTGTAATAGAAAATTTTATATGAACTTATCTGAATATAAATTAAGGAGGGTATATGGCAGACAAGAATGGAAAAAAAATAGAAACAGATGTAAGTGGAGATAAAGAGCAAAAAGTGAGTATCCTTGAAGGAATAACTACTTTATTGCAAAGGGGTTATAAGTTTTTTAAGCTTGATGGAAAAGGAAACTATGTAGCAAAAGGTGAACGCATTAAGTTAAATGGTAGGGGATGGCCTAGAAGAGAAGAAGCAGACGAATCACCTTTAGAGCCAGCAGAGATAATAACAAAAGATTATTTTTTTGAAGAGTTAAAAGAACAATATGCAAAAATAATAAGTGATATTAAAATTATTTCAGGGCTTCAACACGCTAGGAACCAAGTATTTATGGGAATATTTAATGATATTACTACATTTAAAAATATGGTTAATGAAAATGCAGAACAATTAAAAAATGAAGAGAAATTAACAGAAGCAAATTCACTACTTAAATCAATAGAAACCGCCGAAGAAATACTTCAAAGATATTATTTAAGCGGTCTTGGAGATTATGGATATGAAAGAGAGAAAAGGGCGATTGCCTTTGAAGAAAATAGAAGAGCTGTTGAATTATATAGAAAAGTCAGACATAAATCTTTAAGCAACGATGCAGGATTTGGCCCTCACATTACTATAACAAACAATCAAAATCTAGATTTAACAGATAATAATGAAAATAGATAATAAAAAATACTTAATTAGTATGAAAGTACTAATTAAGTATTTTTTTATACATTAGGAAAGTTTTACTTTACTATTATATAAAAACAAACATTGCACACAAAGTTAAGATAGCTGTGTAAACGAAAGAAAATTTAGTAGACTTCACTTGATTAATTGAATCTTTTAATATATCATATAGGAAATTATTGGCGAAAAAAATCGTTATATACAGGAGAAGAAGGAAGGTTAAAAATGTACTTAAAAAGATTAGAATTACAAGGATTTAAATCATTTGCAGATAAAACCATATTGGAGTTTAAACCAGGAATTACAGCAGTAATTGGACCAAATGGTTCAGGAAAAAGTAATATTTCAGATAGTATTAGATGGGTTCTGGGAGAGCAAAGTATGAAGTCTTTAAGAGGTGCAAAATCTGAAGATATTATTTTTGCTGGAACGCAAAATAGAAAATCTTTAGGATTTGCAGAAGCATCAATAGTAATTGATAATTCAGATGGAGAATTACCTGTTGAATATTCAGAAGTTACAGTTACAAGAAAAATATTTAGAAGTGGAGAAACTGGGTATTTTATTAATAAAGTTCCTTGCAGATTAAAAGACATCTTAGAGCTTTTTATGGATACAGGTATAGGAAAAGATGGTTATTCCATAATAGGTCAGGGAAAAATTGATGAAATTTTAAGTAATAAATCTGAGGATAGAAGACACATATTTGAAGAAGCGGCAGGTATTGTAAAATATAGAGCTAGAAAGACAGAGTCAGAGAAAAAGCTAGAACAAACTAAACTGAATCTTCTAAGAATAAATGATATATTGTCAGAGATTGAATCTGGGCTAGATCCATTACGAATTCAATCAGAAAAGGCTAAAAGATTTTTAGAATTACATGAAACACTAAAAGATATTGAGGTTGGATTGTTTATTCATAATATCGAATCATATAAAGAGAAACTCGAACAAATTGTAGAAGACTTAAAGGTTATTGAAGAGCAAAAAAATAATGAAGAAGATAAATTAAGTAAAATACAAAATGATAAGGCTAGCCTAAAGACTTTAATAGATAATCTAACAGAGGAAATTGAAAAATGCCAAAATTTAGGATTCGAAAGTACAAATAAAATCGAAAAAATAAATTCAGAAATTAATGTAGCCAATGAAAAAATTTCAAACAATAAAACAAATAATGAAAGGTTGCTTACAGAAATTGAAGAATCAAATGAACGTATAAAAGACTTAAATGAAGAGAAAGAAAATAAATCTAAAAAGAAGGATTCTTTATTCTCAAATAAAGAAAAGTTTGAAAAAGAGCTACAAGAAAAAGAAAAAGAGCTTAAAAAATTAACTGATAGTATGTCTTCTCAAGAGCTTGAAATAGAGGGAAAAAAGCAAAAAGTAGAGAAAGATACTGATGAAAAATATGAAAAAGGAATTCAAATAAGCGCTATTGAAACTAATATTGAAAATTTAGTAAAGAGACAAAAAATACTAAAAAATGACATCTCAGATGCTATTTCAGACCTAGATAGAGCAAGAAATCAAAAGCAAGATATATCTAAAGAGTTTTCTAAAATTGAAAATGAAAAAAGTAAGTTATCAAAACAAATTGAAGACAACTTAAATAAGAAAGAAGAAATAGAAAATAAAATTAAAGAATATGATGACGAAATTGACAAAGTTTCATACAATATTAGAATGAAGGATTCAAGAAGAAAGTTCTTAATAGAAACTGAAAAAGAAAAAGAGGGTTATACAAAGGCTGTTAAAGCATTATTAACTGATTGCGAAAAAGATTCAGCTCTTGGAAATGGCGTTCATGGAATAATTGCAAATTTAATTTCTGTGGATAAAGAATATGAAGATGCTATAGAAATGGCACTTGGTGGAATGCTTCAAAATGTAGTAACTGATGATGAAGAGACTGCGAAAAGATTGGTTCGCCATTTAAGAAATAATAATCTAGGAAGAGCTTCTTTTTTACCAATTACATCTATGAAGCCATTAAAAATAGACAAAATAAAAGGTAAGTTTCCAGGTGTTATTGGAGTGGCTGCAGAAATAGTTAAGTATGAAAAAAAATACGAAAATATAATATATAATTTGCTGGGAAGAACAGTCATTGTAGATAATATAGATACAGGAGTTGCTCTTGCAAAAGAAAATAAATATTCATTTAGAATTGTTACTTTAAAAGGTGATATTATTAATAGCTCAGGAGGCATAACAGGAGGTTCGGTTGCTCAAAAAACTATAAACATTTTAGGCAGAGGAAGAGAGATAGAGGCTCTAACACAAGAGCTAAAAGCTTTAAACTCAAAACTTGAAAAAGTAAGTGAAAGTAAAAAAACATATCAAGAGTCTATTGCGGAATTTACTGAGCAGTCAAAGGCTTTAGATCAAAAAATGCTAGATTTTAATATTGTGTACGCTACTGAAAAACAAAAAATGGTTTCTGTAGAGGAATCAGTTCTAAGATTTGAAAATACATTAAAGAAGCTTAAGGACGAAGATGCAAAAATTGCTAAGCAAAAAAGTGAGCTTGAGCAGCAGAAAAATAAGATTCATGAAGAAATAGCTGTGTATGAAAAGGAGATTAGTGAACTATCTATCATCATAAAAGAATTTGCAGATAAAAATAGCGAAAATCAAAAATACATAGATGATTTAAACTTTGATATAACAAATTTAAAAATCTCCGTTTCATCGTTTGATGAAAGTGGAACGTCTATAGATGAGATGATAGACCGTATTGATAAGGACATAGAGAATTACAATAAGGCAATAGAATCTAAAAACAAACAGATAGAAGATATTCAATCAGAAAATGATAATCTAACCAAAAGTATACAGACGTTTAAAGCACAAATTAATGAAATACAAAATAATGTTTCTACAAGTGCTGAAAAGATAGAATCTTTAAAAGATAAAAGATTAGAAAAAAATAAAGAATCTGAAAAGTTAGAGGTATCTATTACTGATCAATTTAATCTACTTGAAGATTTAAAAGGAAACATTGTTAAGATTGATGTTAAGAAAACAAAATTTGAACAAGATATTGAAGTAATTGTTAATAATTTGTGGGAAGAGTATGAACTTACTCCAAATACTACAACCAATTACAAAAAAGTGGATAACGTTCAGAATACTCAAAAAGAAGTTAATAGTATTAGAGCAGAGATTAAAGAGCTTGGAAGCATTAATGTTGACTCAATTGAAGAATATAAAAAGACAAAAGAGCGTTATGATTTTATGTGCGTACAAAGATTGGACTTAGAAGACACTATTTCAAAATTAAGAAAGATGATTTCAGAAATTACAGATACAATGAAAAAACAATTTGTTGAGAAGTTTAAATTGATAAATAAAAATTTTAATGAAGTTTTTGTTGAATTATTTGGTGGGGGAAAGGCAGAGCTAATTCTTGAAGACGAAGATAATGTCCTTGAATGTGGAATTGATATAAAAGCACAGCCAACAGGAAAAAAATTGCAAAATATGATGCTACTTTCTGGTGGCGAAAAAGCTTTCACTGCAATCGCATTATTGTTTGCAATATTAAAAATAAATCCAGCACCATTCTGTATATTAGATGAGATTGAAGCAGCACTAGATGACGTTAATGTTTTCAGATATGCAGAGTATTTAAAGAAGTTCTGCGAAGAGACACAATTCTTAGTTATTACTCATAGAAAGGGAACTATGGAAGTTGCTGATACAGTATATGGAGTAACAATGGAAGAAAATGGTATAAGTAAATTATTATCAATGAAACTTGCAGAAAGTAAATAGCTGTTTTTAGGGACTACTCTCAAAAAAACACCATAAGATGTTTTTTTGAGAGTAGTCCCTAAAAACAGCTCTAGAAACATTAGGTATAAAATAAAGAAAATTTCATATGCATTTTAGAGCAGACAATATTGGTAACTTATATCATGCAAACACTAGGGAAAAAATGACTTGCAACAAGCAAAAAATATTACTAAAATATTACAAATTCATTACAAATATTGCAAAAAAAATAAAAAAATTTACATAAAAGCAAAAAAAATGCCTTCTTTTCTTGAAATCCGTATATAATTATGATATAATGGAACTCAGTTTTGTAGGGGAATATAATCTGCAGAATAAAAGAAAGGAAGGATCGTTGAATATGGGAAAAATGAAAATGATGGCATTTTTTAAGAATCCGATTGTAAAGGACATTTTTATAGTATTAATGGCCGTAATTATGGTTACTAGTATTATATCTATTCCAGTGTCAAATGCTGGAGAAACAATTAATGTTGCTTTTAGAGCAGTACCTGTAGGAGTAAGTGTAGGATCTGAAGATATTGGAGTTCAAGAACTAGCCCCAGGTCAAACTGATAAGGAAACAAAAGCAAAAAAATATAGTAGTGTTTTCTGTATACAAAAAGGTAAAACTTTGAGTATGGAAACATATACAAGCGAGTATAATGTATATAATAGTGAAGAATGTAGTAAATATTTTACAAACTATAATTCTGCTTTATGGATATTTGATAACATGTATTTAGCCAAAGGTGGAAATAAAGATGTTGCATTATCATATTTAGCAGAGCTTGTTACATCACCAGATGTACAAAAAAATGTAACTGCATATGGTAAAATTACTGCAGATCAAATTAAATCATTAAATAAGACAGTTGGTGGATATAAAGATTCATTTGGAAATATTTCAAATAAAAATCTAATAGAAATAGTAGAACAATTAGTTTTATGGAACTATACAAAGAATGAATCACAAAAAAGCCCTAGTGAATTAGTAAATGGTGGATTTTCAGGAAACAACATAACAGATGCAGATCAAAATCCTGCTAAGTACTTATATTACGCTCTTAAATATTTAGCTGATAAAAATTCAGGATACAAATCAAATGGAACTGTATCTAACGCAATAGCATTAGATTCAAGCAAAGCAGCAATTGATGTAAGTAAATCTAAAGTAGGACCATATGTATTAAAATCAAATGGTGTAGCTGTAAATATTAATAATGATTATAAAGCAAAAATGTCAGCTACAATAACAACTGCAGATGGTAAAACACACAATTTAGGTGCTGATAAAATTCAAGTAATAGATAATGGAAGCTTCTATATAGATATATCAGGAATATCACAAGTTACAAAATCTAAATTAAATATTGCTGAGATATATACAGGATCTACTACAAAAGTAGAAGTTCTTGTTAATGCTAAAACTCAAAACCTAATAAATATAAGAAAAACATCAAATACAAAACCATTATCAGATGAGAAAACTATTTCTTATTCTGGAAAATATACAATTAAATTAATTAAGACTAAAGCTGATGGAAGCACAGAGATTACAGACAATCCAGCTATATTTACAATAACTGGTGCTGTTGAGAAAAAAGGTGAACCAACAGGAAAAAATGGTATATTAACAATTGCTAGTGATAAAACAATATCAGATGCATCAGCAACAGATAAATATACTATTGTTGAAGATACTGCACCAAAAGGTTATACAAAATATGATGGTACAATAGTAGTAGATGTTAATTTTAAAGCTGAAGGAACATCATATTCTATTGATAAAGATAAAACAAAATTATCTGCAAATGGAAAAAATGGAACAGTTAGATTAAATGTACCAAATGGTAATACTATTGAAATTTATGTACCAAATACAGATACAGAAGAAGAAGAACCAGAGTTCGACTTAGCATTAAGAAAATTTATTACAAAAATTAATGGAAAAGAGGTATCTGAAAGCAGGGTACCAGTAATTGATGCTGAATCAAAAGAAATATTAGATAAATATAATACTGCAGCATATCACCATACAAAAAATAGTTTACAAGTTGAAGTAGGTAATGAAGTAGAATATACAATCAGAGTCTACAACGAAGGTGAAGTTGATGGTGTTGCTAAAGAAATAACAGATTATTTGCCAGAAGGATTATCTTTTGTTAAATTAGCCGATGAAAGCAAAGCATACACAACAGAATCAAAAGCAGGAGATAAAAAGGTTGTTATTAAATATTCTGGAAAAGAAGTTATTAAAGCAGATTCAATTAATAGAATCTTAAATAAAGAAACAAAGAACTTGTATCAAGAAGTTAAATTAATATGCAAAGTTAATAAAGGTGCAAAAGGATATATAACAAATAGAGCAGAAATTACTATTTATGGATATACCGATAAAGATGGTGCTTGGCATGAAGCAAAAGCTATAAAAGATTCTGATAGAGATTCTGTAGAGAATACAATTAAGGATTCATTAGGATTAGATACATGGTATGAAAATGCAAAGCAATATTCATATACAGATGGTACAACTATAAAAACAATAAAAGACTATTATCCAGGTGTTCAAGACGATGATGATTTCGAAACTGTAGAAGTTAAAGAAATAGTTGAGGAAAAAGAATTCGATTTAGCATTAAGAAAATTCATTACAGACGTAAATGGAAAAGAAGTAACAACGAGAATTCCAAAAGTAACATTAACAGATGACTTTAAAGCTGGTAAAGAAACAACAGCCAAATATGAACATCCAAAAGATCCTGTAGATGTTGCACAAGAAGATATAGTTACTTATACAATTAGACTTTATAATGAAGGTGAAGTTTCTGGATATGCAACTAAGGTTATGGATGATATTCCAGATGGATTAGAATTCTTACCTAATAATGCTACAAATAATGAATATGGATGGGTTATGTACCAAGAAGCTGACAGAACAATATATACTGCTGAAGAATCAAAAACTACTTTAAAATATAATGACAAATTATATGTTGAAACAAAAGATGCTACAAAAGCAGAATTAATTGTTACTGATCACTTAAAAGACCAATTAATTAAGGCATATGACGCTAAGACAATGAAAACTTTAGACTACAGAGATGTTAAAGTAGCATTTAAAGTTGTAGAGCCAAATAGTTCAGACAGAATTATCACAAATTATGCACAAATCACAGAGCATAAGGATGAGACTGGAAAAACAACAGTAGTTGATAGAGACTCTACTCCAAATGAATGGAATGAAGGAGAAGATGATCAAGATATAGAAAAAATCAAATTACAAGAAAAAGAATTTGATTTAGCATTAAGAAAATTCATTACTAATATAAATGGAAAAGAATTAGAATCAAGAATTCCAACAGTTAAGTTGAGTGATGATTTCAAATCAGGAAAAGTTACAACAGCAACTTATGAACATCCAAAAGATCCTATCGATGTTGTAAAAGATAATATAATTACATATACAATTAGAGTTTACAACGAGGGTGAAGCAGATGGATATGCAACTAAAGTTATGGATGATATTCCAGAAGGACTAGAATATTTACCATCATATAAAACAAATGAAACATATGGATGGAAAATGTACGTAGAATCTACAGATGCAAAAGCAGAAGGAGCCATTACATACAACAAAAAGACATATGTTCCAACAGAAGATGCTTCAAAAGCAGATTTAATTGTTACAGAATATCTAAAAGATCAACTAATTAAGGGATACAACCCTAAAACAATGGAAACTTTAGATTATAAAGATGTTAAAGTAGCATTTAAAGTTATAGAGCCAGAGACATCAGATAAAATTTTAATTAATTATGCACAAATTACAGAGCACAAAGATGTAAACGGAAATACTAAAATAGATGATAGAGACTCAATTCCAAATGAATGGAATGAAGGAGAAGACGATCAGGATATTGAAAAAGTAAGATTAAGACACTTTGACTTAGCATTAAGAAAATGGGTTACAGAAGCTATTGTTACTGAAAATGGCCAAACAGTTGTAACACCTACTGGTCACAAAGCAGAAGATGACCCAGAAGATATAGTTAAGGTAGATTTAAAGAAGAGCAAATTGAACAATGTAACAGTTAAATTTAGATATTCAATTAGAGTAACAAACGAAGGCGAAATACCTGGATATGCTAAAGAAGTTACAGATTATATTCCACAAGGATTAGTATTTAAAGCTGAAGACAATCAAGGTTGGACATTAGCAGAGAATAATGTAGCTAAGACTGACGCTTTAACTAATACACTATTAAACCCAGGTGAGAGCGCAGAGGTTACAATTGTATTAACATGGGTAAACGATGCAAATAACATGGGTGTAAAAACTAATACAGCTGAGATTAGCAAAGATTATAACGAATATGGAGCACAAGATATAGACTCAACTCCAAATAACCAAAAACCAGGAGAAGATGATATTGATGATGCACCTGTAATGTTAACAATTAAAACTGGATCAGAAGTTATATCTTATGTAACTTTAGCAGTCGGATTTATTGCTATAGTTGTTGCTGGTATATACACAATTAAGAGACGTATTGTTTAATAGTGAAGCTTAGATTAAAATATAAGTTTATTTATAATAAAAAATAGGAGCCGAAAGGTTCCTATTTTTTGTGGATGTTTTTGTAATCATATAAATTTATATTTAGGATGATTTATACTATTCAAATGAAAGTTTCTATTAACTGCAAAATGTTTTGTTAATGAGATTAAAGATATAATGTCAATTTACGATGTGAAGTTAAGGTGGGGACCGACAAATTAGAGAATCTAAATTTTACAAGTGTGTAATGTAGTAAAATGTAGATTCTCTTATGTAGTTGGGGCGGAACATGTAAATTGACATTATATCTTTAATCTTGATTATATAAACTACATGCTATAAATTGCAATATAAAAACAAACAAATGTTTATAAAAATATTGACTTTAATTTTATAGTATGATATAAAATTCTTGGATAAGTGAGGTAGAGTATGAAATTTGTACATATTGCAGACATGCACTTTGATACATCATTTTCCCAAATAAATGATAATAATTTGGGAACATCTAGAAGATTAGATCAAAGAAAGATTTTTAAAAAAGTAATAGATTTTATTAAAGAAAATAATATAGACTATTTATTTATTGCTGGCGATTTTTATGAGCACAAGTATATCAGAGAAAGCACAATTGATTATATAAACAAATTATTTAAAACAATCGAAAATACAAAAATATTTATTACACCAGGAAATCACGATCCATACATAAAAAATTCTTTTTATAATAAATATGCATGGAATAAAAACGTTCATATTTTTAATGAAGATATAACATATGTGGAAGATAACGATGTAAGGATATATGGATATGGTTTCAACGATTTTTATTATACCAATTCTGCCATAGATAATTTTAAGATTGAAGATTCTAGTAAAACAAATATTTTGATAACCCATGCAACTTTAAATGGTTCAAACAATGTAGATTTACAATATAATGCAATATCAAAAAATGTACTGTCAAGAATTGGATTTGACTATGTTGCTCTAGGTCATATACATAAATCGAATTATGAGCCAGGTGAAAAAATTATATATCCAGGTTCAACTATTTCAATGGGGTTCGATGAACCAGGAGAGCATGGAATGATTGTTGGTGAAATAGAAAACAAGGTACTAACAACAGCATTTATTCCATTAGATGAATCAGAATTTAAAATAGTAGAAACTGATATATCACAAATCAATTCAATAGAAGAGCTTTCAGAGCAGCTTAATTCTATGGAATTGGCAGATAATAATTTATACGAAGTATATCTAGTTGGTAGCAGAAAGTTCGAAATCGATTTATACAATTTAAAAAAATTGATATATAGAAACAATATTATAAAGATAAAAAACAAGACGAAAATTGATTATAATATAGAAGAAATATCAAGAGAAAACACATTAAAAGGTCTATTTGTTAAAGAAATAATGAGTAGGTTAGATTCAGAAGAGTACGATAAAGAAGTTGTTGAACAAGCATTGGAAATTGGTCTTGAAATTTTAGAAAAATAGTAAACGCGAGGTGTGACACTTGAAGATAAATGAATTAAAAATCAATTCTTATGGAAGATTAAAGGATAAGAACATAGAATTTGAAGACGGAATAAATATTGTATATGGAGAAAATGAAAAAGGAAAGTCGACTTTATTAAATTGCATGGTAAATATGCTATATGGAACATCAAAAAATAAAAAGGGAAAAGATATATCAGACTATGATAAATATAAACCATGGGACTCAGAAGAATTCTCAGGAAAGATGAAGTATACACTAGATAACAATGAGAGCTTTGAGGTTTTTAGAGAATTCGGAAAAAAGAATCCTAAATTATATAATGATAGAATGGAAGATATAAGTAAGGAATATTCTATAGACAAGACAAATGGCAATCAATTTTTCTTTGAGCAAACTAAGGTTGATGAACAGACTTTTTCATCAATTGTTGTATCATATCAAAGTGCAGTCGAATTAGACAATCAAACACAAAATGTGTTGTTACAAAAAATTGCCAATACATCTTCAACAGGAGCGGATAACATATCCTTTAAAAAGGCAATTGATAGGTTAAATAAAAAACAACTGGAGGAAATTGGAACAAATAGAAGTCAAGGAAAACCTATTAACATAGTTATAAATGAGATGGAGAGAATTAATAATGAAAATCAATCATTGAGACAATACGAGAATTACAAGTATGAAGTAGAAGATAAAAAGTATAAAACAGAGCTAGATTTACAAGAGTCAAAAGATAAAGATGAATTTTTGAATAGATTAAATAATATAAACTATGAACATAGTATGGAAATTGAAAAATTAAAATATGCTGAAGGAAAAATCGATGAAATTGAGGAACAAATCCAACAATTATTAAATAAAAAATCAGAGATTCAGAGCAGCTCTAAAAATGTAAAAAAATATGGCATAGAGAGAATAAATAGATTGCCATATATATTTGTATCAATATGTAGCGTAATTGTTTCTATTATATTATATCTAATAATTAAAAATGTATTTTCTTTTGGTATAATTGCGATTGGCGTTTGTGCTATAGCTATGTTATATAGTAAGATTCAAAAGGCTAAATTAGTAAATAAAAGTAAACAAGAAGAATATGAAGATGTTGTTGCTTTTAATAAGGATTTGGAGAAAAAAATATATGAAATTGATGCCCAAATTGACTTATTAGAGAAAAGTAGAATTGAGCAAATAAAAGAAGCGGAAGTATTAAAAAATGAGAACTTAAGGGACATAAATCAGAGGAAAGAGTCTCTTAAAAGAGAATTTGATGGGAAATTAGACAATTCAAGCATGACATATTTTATGAATGTAAATAATTTAAGTGATGAAATAAATCAAAATGCAAGAGTAATGAATGAAAAAAATATGGAATTACATAGATTTTATTTAGATAAACAAAATATTTTGCCAAAACTTGAGGAACTTGTTCAAAATGAAGAAAAATTAGCTAGCTATAAAGAGCAATATGACTTTTTAGTAAAGAAGAATAATTCTATAAATATGGCAAAGGAAATTATTGAACTTGCCTATCAGAAAATGAAAAAAAATGTAACTCCAAAATTTACGCAGAGTTTATCAGAAAATATTTCTCTAATTACAGAAGGAAAATATAACCGAATTGTAATTAATGATGCAGATGGTATTTTAGTTGAGTTGCCAAATGGAGAATACAAAAATGCAAACCTTTTAAGTAAAGGTACAATAGAGCAACTATATTTAGCATTCAGATTAGCTTTAATTGAAGATATATCAGAAGAAAATATGCCAATTATATTTGATGAAATATTTGCGTATAGTGATGACAATAGATTAAGAGAAACATTAAAAAACATACAAGAAAATTATAGCTACAAACATCAGATAATCCTTTTTACATGTACTAACAGAGAAGAAAAGGCACTAATTGATTTAGGTTGTAAGTATAATAAAGTAGTTTTATAAAAAATTAAACGAAAAACGTTGATATTTCAACGTTTTTGTGATATAATAGAACACATATTTAGATTGTACAAAATCAAAGGGAGGGTTTTATGAATAAGTATAAAATGATTTCGATTTGCTCATTTACAATCGTATGTGTATTAATTATGAGCTTATTGTTACCTATTAAAACAACCGCAAATGATAAAGAAAGTCTAGAGATAAATATGCACTATGCTGAATCAAAAGTAACACTAGATATAACAGTCAACTCAGATGTATATACAGGTGTTGTATGTAAATATTTAATGCTTGATGATGTTCTAGTAGAAGAAGATTTAGTTACAAAAACAAAGGAAAATGGAACAACAATTAATATTGATAAAACAGAAAATGATAAATATAACACAATTATCAAAGATGTAAATAAAAGATATGTAGTAGTGTATGTTTCAATTGGTAATTGTAGCTTATGTGATTATATAGATTGTCAACCAAATGCAGAGGAGAATAAAGAAGATAACAATCAAAATGTAGCACCATCAGATGGGCAAGGAGAGCATAACTTGGGTGTAGAAGGAAATGGTGCTAATGGAGAGCAACCAACTGAAAACAAAGAACAAAATAAAACAGAGCAACCAACTGAAAATAAAGAACAAAATAAAACAGAGCAACCAACTGAAAACAAAGAACAAAATAAAACAGAGCAACCAACTGAAAATAAAGAACAAAATAAAACAGAGCAACCAACTGAAAATAAAGAACAAAATAAAACAGAGCAACCAGCTGAAAACAAAGAAGAAAATAAAACAGAGCAACCAACTGAGAATAAAGAGCAAAACAAAACAGAGCAACCAGCTGAAAGCAAAGAAGAAAACAAGACTGAGAAACCAGCTGAAAACAAAGAAGAAAATAAAACACAGCAGACAGCAAACAATAATGGAACAACAAATAAAACACAACAACAAACTAGCCAAAATGTAAATAAATCTAATTCCAATGGAATTAATCTAAATAATTATGATAAAAATACAAGTACATTATCAAATGGAAATTCAAATGTACCAGTAAGTGGAGATAAAGATTCAATAAATGTAAGCAAGCCTGCAAGTGGAGATAAAGATGCAATTGATACAAGTGATTTTCAAGAAATTGAAAAAACTGCAACTACATCTACAGCAGATGGTAATATGCCAAAAACTGGTGAGGATGATTTTATAAAAATACTTGGAATTGTTGTATTTTCTGCTCTATCTATAGTATCTTTTTATAAATATCAAACAACTAAATAATTTAAGATTTAATACATAAGAGAAGAATGTTTTCTAATAAGAAAGCATTCTTTTTTGAAAGATTGACACATACAATAAACAGAATTTTATTACATAAAATTTCGCTCCGAACAAATTCACGGAAAATCTTCGATTTCCCGATTTGTTCTACCTACACATATTGACAAAAAACGACTTTAAATGTAATATTGAACTAGAGCATATTTATGGGGAGTGTTATGGGATTTTTATTATCGATTTTAGGAGGCTTAATTGGATTTCTTTTAGCAATAGGAATTATAATTCTTATAATATATTTTAAAATAAGAAGTGTAGTTGGTAAAGCACAAATGAAAGAATTAGGCCATGCAATTTCAAATGCAAAGAACCTACAAATGGAAGCATATTCAAGGGATAAACACGTTGTAGGAATGACTAGTTTATTAGAGCCAAGAATAAGACATGATTTTCCAGAGTTTAATAAAGATTTGTTGTTTTCTATTACAGAAAAAAATTTAAGAAAAATTTTTAATTGTATAGAATCAAAAGATATTTCTATTGTTGAGGATGACCAAGATATGTATTATGTCATACCACACTTAGAAGAGCAAATAGAAGATATGAAATCTAACAAGATTGAAGAAAAATTTGATAACATTGTTTTCAATAAAAATGCAATTAGCGCATATTCAAATGATAATGGTAGAGCAACAATCAAAGTTTCGACGTCATTAAGTTACTATTATTATACCAATAGGAAAGATAAAAATGTATTTAGTGATGTAAAAAAAGCGACAAGATATACTTCAGAATTTGTATATGTATATGATGAAACAAAGTTTGAAAGCAAACAAGTTGCAATAATGGTACATTGCAAGAATTGTAATGCGCCAATTAGAAATTTGGGAGTAAGCTATTGTGAGTATTGTATGGCTCCAGTAGAAAGAATAAATCTAAAAGCCTGGAAAATGGCTTCATACAAAGAAGATTATAATTAATTAGGAGGTATATTATGGGTTTAATTAAAGCAGCTGTGGGAGCCGTAGGCTCAACATTACATGATCAGTGGAAAGAGGCTATTAGATGCGAGGATATGGGAAATGATATTCTAATGATTAAAAAAACAACACCAACAGGTGTTATATCAAATGGTAGTACAGTTATTGTTGCACCTGATCAATGTGCTATTATATATGATAATGGTAGAATAGTTGACGCTACAGCAGAAGGTGGAGTGTATACATTTGACACATCATCATCACCATCTTTATTTGCAGGTCAATTTGGTGGAATGTTTAAAGAAATGTGGGAAAGATTCACATATAATGGAGCGACAGCCAAAGAGCAAGCAGTATACTTTATAAATATAAAAGAAATTATAAAAAATAAATTTGGTACACCAAATCCAGTAGTATTTAAAGATTGGGGACATCCAGTAATGAATCCAAGAACACAATCTTTAATGGCTATGAAAGTTGGAATTAGATGTTTTGGTACGTATACATTTAAAATTAATGATCCATTTTTATTCATGTCTCGAATTGCAGGTACAGCTACAGTATATAGAAAAGATGAGATTACAGAGCAAATGAGATCAGAAGTTATTGCTTCATTCTCAAACATAATGAATAGTTTAGGTGATCAAAGAGTTGAGGCTATGGACTTACCTCAAAAAACTGATGAAATTAAACAAATTATGGACGAAAATGTATTTGATGAGCCAATTAGAAAAAGAGGTATTGCTCTTGAATCTTTTGCTGTAGAAAGTGTAACCTTTGATGAAAAATCTGAAGAGAAGATTGACACATATGAAATTGGTGGAGATGCATATACACAACAAGGTACATTAGTAAATTCATATGCAAATGCTGTAGAAGGTGCAGCTAAAAATTCAAATGGAGCTATGAATGGATTTATGGGAATAGGTATGATGAACATGGCTACAAATGGTATGGTAGGTGGAGCTACACAAGGACCATGGCAACAAGCTAATAATATGCCTCAATACCAAATGCCTAATCAAAATACTCCAGCTAAAGAATCTGCACAAGTGGATGCTTCAAATGAAGCGGTTGCTGAAGTAAAGACAGAATCTTCTGATAATTCATGGGAATGTCCAAATTGTCACACAAAAACAAATGGAAATTTCTGCCCAGAGTGCGGAGCTAAGAAACCAGAAGCACCTGAGAAAAGATTCTGCTCTAATTGTGGAAATGAAGTTAAACCAGGAGCAAATTTCTGTTCAGAATGTGGAACAAAGGTAGAATAATAAGGTAATAGTGAATAAACCTAGGTGTTTATTCACTTTTTTTATACATTAGGAAAGTCATGCTGACTTTTCCTAATGCATAAAAAAGCTTCGCAAAACAGATGCACATCGATTAGCCGTGCGTAACAATGTTAGCTACGGATAATACATGCGCCGAACAAATTTAATGAAAAATCCTTGATTTTTCCGATTTGTTCTATAAAAATGTTGTCTTTTCAATAAAAAAATGATATATTGTGTACATAATAATATATTAAATACTACGAAGGAAATGTTGAAAATGATTACAATTTTGGCTGTATCAAATTTCATTAAAAATACAGTTGCATATAATACGTATGTGCCCTTAATTTTTAAATGAAATTTTCCTTGCCAAAATTTAATTCTTTTTCGACTAGATTTATGCCTTGAGGAAGGAATGAGATTAAATATGAGTAGAGGTAAAAGATATAACGACGAACAAAAGTTAAATTTAAAAAAGGTATTTGCGGTAATAGTCACAATTGTAGTTATTGTAATGTTTGTTATAGGAATTAAAAAACTTCTAAAAAAAGAAAATCCTATTACTGAGTACTTTACAGAAAATGCATATTTTACTATATATGAAAATGGAAAATGGGGAGTTGTTAACTCGAAAGGCGAAACAATTATAAATGCAGAATATAATGATATGATTGTTATACCAGATCCAAAAAGAGATGTTTTCATATGTACATATGAGGTAAATTATAGTGATGGAACATATAAAACAAAGGCTGTTAATGCCAATAATGCACAATTATATACAACATTCAATTCTGTAGAAACATTAAGTAATTATGATAAAAATAACAATGTATGGAATGAAGAAAATGTACTTAAAGTTGAAAAAGACGGAAAGTTTGGACTAATAAACTTAGATGGTACTGAGCTTTTAGCCTGTACTTATGATAAAATTGATACTTTAAAAGGTGTAAAGAATAGTATAATAGTAGAAAAAGATGGTAAGATTGGACTTGTAAATAATCGTGGAGAAAGAATAATCGAAAACGAGTATTCAGAAGTATTAGCTCTTACAGAAGATTATACTAACGGATATATAGTTAAGAATACTGAAAATAAATATGGGATAATTTCAACCAATAAAGAAAATGTTCTAGAGTGTAAATATGAGCAAATTAAGAACGTTTGCGGAAATAATATGTATGTTGTTAAAAATGACGGAAAATGGTTTATTGTAAACGCAGCTGGAGATAAAAACATAGAGGTTACATACGAAGATATTACATACATTGGAACAGATTCATTTGTTGCAAAAGTTAATGGCAAATATGGTATATATGGCATAGATAAAAGTGAAAAAGTTAAACCAGAGTATGATTCCATAGTATATGCGTTTTCAACAAATTATATTGCTAAGAAAGATAATCAATATGGAATAATAAATGAATCATCTGAAAATTCTATTCAATTTGAATATGCTGCATTAGAATTTAATAAAGATGCTGATTGTTTATATGGTAAAAAAGCAAATGATGACAAAACATATTTAATTGATAGAAATTTGGAAGTTAAGGTGATTGCTAATAGTGTAGTTGTATACAATGGATTTATTAGAGCCAATGTTAATGGTGAGTACAAATTTTATAACTTAAAATTTGAAGAAAAATCTAATAGAGATGCATTTACAAATAATACATTGTATGTTGCTAAAAATGATGGAAAATATGGTCTAGTAAATAAAGATGGTACATTGGTTGTACAATATCAATATGAAGATATTACAGAACAAAATGCTTATGGATATGTAGGTGTAAAAAAGGATGGAAAATGGGGAATAATAGATCAACATGGTAATGTAGTTGTAGAGCCAAAATATGAATTCTCAGATATTTCAAAAGTTACATTTATAGGAAAATGGCATTCTGTAGAGGAGGTAAATACAACATATTTAGTTTGCGAATAAAGTATTTAAATTATTTAAAAAAAAGCGGTCAATAGAGACCGTTTTTTGTATATAAAAATAAATAAAAAAGTTGGTGGAAAATGGTGAATTTAAATATCGGTAATGATATAATAGAAACGAAAAGAATAGAAAGATTGTGTAAGAAATTTTCAAAAAGATTTATGAATAGAGTGTATACCAATAAAGAAATTGAATATTGTGAGAGCAAAGGTGAAAATAAGTATCAAAGCTATGCTGCAAGATTTGCTGCTAAAGAAGCAATATTTAAGGCAATATCGAATCAATTGGACAATAAATATTCTATAGGATGGAAAGATATAGAAATAATAAATAATGAATATGGAAAACCATTTGCTAATATAAGAGGTGTAGATTTTATAAGTAACATAGACATAAGTATGTCACATGTAAAAGAATATGCAATAGCTACAGCGTTAATTGTTTCAAAATAGGAAGCTAGTGTGAAAGATAGTTGATTTTTGCATCGTTAAAATTCATTTGCCTCGCAAAAATGCAATTCTTTTTCACACTAGATTTGTGCTTAGAAGGAATGGAGGTTAAAATGGAACTATTTGATTCCCATGCGCATTATGATGACGAGAAGTTTAACGGAGATAGAGAAGAAGTAATAAGAGCAATATATAATTCAGGGGTCACAAAATTTGTTAGTGCTGGATATAGTTTAGAGTCTAGCAAAAAAGGAATTGAAATTGCTAATACATATGAATATATATATACAACTTGTGGAATATCACCAAATGATATTCCAGATACAATAGAAGAGGTGGATAGTCAACTAGCAGAGATAGAAAAGCTAGCATCAAATAATCCAAAAGTTGTTGCAATTGGAGAGATTGGATTTGACTATTACTGGAATAAAGAAAATAAAGAAATACAAAAATATGTTTTCGAAAAGCAAATTGAAATTGCTAACAGATTGAATCTACCAATAATGATTCATACAAGAGATGCAATTATGGATACAATAGAAATAATAAAGAATACAGAGTTTGCTAAACCAGGAATTTTTCATTGTTGTCCACAAAACAAAGATTTAATAGAAGCTGGAGTAAAAAAGGGGTTTTACATATCATTTGCAGGTCCAATAACTTTTAAAAATTCAAAAAATGCAGATGAGATGATAAATCTTGTACCAATAAATCAAATTTTGATAGAGACAGATAGTCCGTATCTATCACCAGAGCCAAACAGAGGAAAAAGAAATGATTCCAGAAATGTAAAATATGTGGCAGAAAAAATTGCTAATAGCAGAAATATGAATGTAGAAGATATTGCAAAAATAACATACGAGAATGCAAAAAAAGTTTTTAACATTAATTAGGAATAATATCCCAAATTTAGAATATAATTTATAGTAAATAGAATGGTATAATAGTTAGTAAAAAAACGCAGTATTACGTAAATTTGACAAATTAAATTAAAAGTGATATAATGTGGACGTTGCTAAAAAAGGAGGGAACAAATTTCTTATGAAGAAAGATGATAAAGCTTCGATATCATTACGAAAAGTGATATCAATTAGCATAATTCTATTATTCATTATGGGAATAGGAGTTATGGCAGCAGGATCAAACCTAACCAGCGTAAAAATTATAATGGCTGACGGTTATGAAATGGATGTATTAACATCAAAAACAAAAATATCTGAAATTTTAGAGGAAAATAAGGTATTGGTATTGCCAACAGAAAAGGTAATTCCTGATATTAACGAAGAAATATCAGATAACCATACAATAAAAATAACATTAAAAGGAAATAATTCTGAAGTTGTTACAGTAGCATCAGAAGAGCTATCAATTGAAGATGTTATGTCCGAGTATAGTTCAGTAACAGAAAAAGTATTAAAAGAGCAAGTCACTGTATCATACGAAACAGAAACAAAGGATTTATCTACAGGAAGTGGAGAAAAAATAGAAAAAGTAACTCAAAACGGTGTAGATGGATTAAAAGAAATTTCATATAAAGTAAAGTATGAAAATGGTGAGGAAAAAGAAAGAGTTCAGATATCAGAAACTCTAGTTAAAGAGCCAGTAAATTGTATAAAAAAAATTAGAAATAAACCAGTACCAGTTGTAACTTCAAGAAGCTCTGCATCTGTTACACCAAGTTCAGCAGAAGTTAGTGCAGGAGCAGGTCTTGCTGCAAGAGCACAAGGAATGAGACAAAGTGTTGGTACATTTAATACATCTGCATATTGTGCAGCATCATGTGGTGGAAATAACAGAACAGCAACAGGAGCTATAGCTAGAGCAAATTACACAGTGGCATCAGATCCAAGATATTATCCAATGGGAACAATATTCTACATTCCATATTTTGCTAATTATCCAAATGGTGGATGGTTTGTAGCACAGGATACGGGTGGAGCAATTAAAGGAAATAAACTAGATGTATATATGAATTCAATGTCAGAGTGTACAAATTTTGGTAGAAGAAACTTAGAAGTATATGTATATATGCCTTAATTAAATAACAATAAAAATACCTAGCGATTAGCTAGGTATTTTTATTGTTATTTATGTATTATTTTAATTTTGATTTCTTTTTAAAGATAATTGCACAAACTACTAATACTGTAATTATGCTTGCAATTATTATTAATTGTACATCTCCTGTATTAGGTAATATAGGTGGTTTCTGCTCATTTTTTGAATTATTTTCAGATGAAGATTCTTCTGGTAAATCCCACTTAAATTGACTATCGTAATAACTGAATAGGTTTATTCCAACTGTGTCGTCAACTAGGCCATAATACAAGTTAACATCTTCTACATGCTTTTCATAAATATAACTCCTTTTCTTTTGATTTATACATATATGATATCTATATATGTACAAATAGTAAGAAATTAATAATTTGTTAAAAATGTAATATATGAATTTTAAATTAAGACAAGGTATTTTATTTTTGATTGTATACTATTAAAGTGTAACAACTAGCTATTGTTATGATATAAAATTCCTTGTAAACAGAGCTCTATTGTGATAAGATAAACTTAATATTATAACGAATAAGGACGGATTTTATGAAAGAGCAAAATTTAATTATTGATAAAGTAGATGCTTTTACTTTAAGAGATATATTTGATTGCGGACAATGCTTTAGATGGAACATGGAGCAAAATGGTAGTTATACTGGTATAGTGAAAAATGGTGTACTAAATGTTAATTGTGATGATAATAAAATATACTTTAATGGAATTTTAGATTGCGACATACAAGATTTTGTATATAAATATTTTGATCTTGAGAGAAATTATAATGATATAAAAAAAACTTTTGCTAAAATTGATGAGTATATGAAAGAAAGTGTCAAGTATGGAGAGGGAATTAGAATATTAAATCAGGATTTATGGGAAACAATAATTTCGTACATTATTTCAGCGAATAACAATATCCCTCGTATAAAGGGAATTATAGAGAGACTATCAGCCAAATATGGAACGAAGGTAATATTTAATAATAAAGAATATTACTTATTTCCAACACCATACCAGTTAAAAGATGTTACTGTATCTGAATACAGAGCTTTGGGTTTAGGATTTAGAGATATCAGATTATACGAAACTACTCAAATGATTTTAAATAAAGAATTTAATTTAGACGATGTATATAAAATGGATACGCCTACAGCCAAGGAAAATTTAGAGAAATTATCTGGAGTGGGCTCTAAAGTAGCTGATTGCATATTGTTATTTTCTGATTTAAAAAGATTTGACAGCTTCCCCATTGATGTATGGGTTAGAAGAGTTATGAATGATTTATATGTAAAAAGTGAAGATGAAAAGAAGGTTAGCAATAAAGTTATAAATGAAATTGCCTATAATAAATTTGGGGATTTAGCAGGTTTGGCTCAGCAGTATTTATACCATTGGCGAAGAACATTTGAAAACCAAAGCAACAAAAAAATATAAATCTAAAGTTTTATAGTATATAATAAATTGAGTAATTTTAAATAATAATAAAAATAATTATAGAAAGGTACGTTAACATGGGATTAAGACTTGTTTATGGTAAATCTGGAACAGGAAAGAGCACATATATTTTTAACGAAATAAAAGATAAAATTAGGGGAGATAATAAAATTTACATAATTACTCCAGAGCAATTTTCTTTTACTGCTGAACGAGAATTGCTAGATACTATTGGAACTGGAGCTGCATTAAATGCAGAAGTTTTAACATTTAATCGTATGGCATACAGAGTTATGAGTGAAGTTGGAGGCAACACTAAAACGGCTCTTTCTTCATGTGGTAAAGCTATGCTAATTTATAATATTTTGCTAAACGAAAAATGCAATTTGAACTTCCTTGGAAAATCTGATGAGAATATTGATTTAATTTCTACTCAAATTACAGAGTTTAAGAAACACGGAGTTGGAATTGATAATTTAGATGAAATTATTGATAAAACATCAGATAAGTATTTAAAGGCAAAAATGAATGATATGAGGATTGTCTATGATAAATTTGAGGAGAAAATCAAAAATAGATACATAGATGAAAATGATGTTTTAACAATTTTGGCGGAACAGTTGCCTCAAACAAAAATCTTTGAGAATACATTGATTTATATTGACGAGTTTGTTGGTTTTACAAAACAAGAATATGATGTAATTGCTATTTTATTAAATCAAGCAAAACAAGTCTCTATCAATATTTGTACAGATTCGTTGGAGATTAGTACATCACCAGATACAGATATTTTTTATGCAAATAAGCAAACAGTCCAGAAGATTTTTGATGTAGCAAATTCTGTAGGTGTAAAGCAAGAAAGGCATATTTGCATGGAGAATGTTGTTAGATTTAAAAATGAAGAGCTTATGTATATAGAAAAAAATTTGTATGCTGTTCCTTATAAAAAGTATAACGCAGAAAGTTTAAATAACATTAGTTTATTTTTGGCAAATAATCCATACTCAGAAATTGAAAATATTGCTGTAAATATTGTAAAGCTCGTAAAAGAGCAGGGTTATAGATATAAGGATATTTCTATAATTACAAAAAATCTAGATACATATTCTAATTTGTGTAAAGTTATTTTTAATAAATATCAAATACCTGTTTTTATAGATGAAAAAAAGGACTTAAGCCAAAATATTATTGTTAAATATTTACTTTCTATTTTAGAAATTTTTGCAAAAAATTGGTCATATGAATCTGTTTTTAACTATATAAAAACTGGTTTTTTAGATATTACCCCAGAGGAACTATATGGACTCGAAAATTATTGTTTAAAATGGGGAGTAAAATATAGCAAATGGTATAAAGGAGAATGGAATTTCCATGATGAAGATGATTTAAATCACGATAAGATTGCAAGATATAAAGAGCTTAGAAAGATTATCGTTGATCCACTTATTAAATTTAAAAATAGTTTAGGTGGAACAAACTCGGCAAAAGAAATTACAACCAGGTTATATAAATTCTTAATTGAAAATGGTATAGACCAAAGGTTAAAGGCAAAAGCAGAAGAGCTTGTTGGTATTGGAAAAACAGAAATTGCTAGCGAATATGAATCAAGTTGGAAGGTAGTTGTAAAAGTTCTTGATGAAATAGTATTGGTATTTGGTGATGAAAAGATTACGTTTGATAGATATATGCAAATTCTTAAGACTGGACTAGGTAATAGCGATTTGGGTAAAATTCCCGGAACCCAGGATCAAGTTATTATGGGAGATATTGATAGATCTAGAAGCCATAAAATTAGAGCAGTGTTTATTATTGGCTTAAACGATGGTGTGTTTCCTAGTGTTAATAAAAATGAAGGATATTTTAATGATACAGATAGAGAGCATTTGAAAGAGCAAGGAGTTGAACTTGCAAAAGGAACAATTGAGAGAATGTATGAAGATAATTTCAATATCTATAAGGCTTTTACTGCCGCAAGTGAAAATATTAACTTATCATACTCATCATCTAGCTCTGATGGAAAAACTTTAAGGGCATCAATGCTTGTATCTAAGATAAAAAAGATTTTCCCGGCGATAAAGGAAAGTAGTGACATTATTAAAAAAAGCTCTGAAATGATAACTGAAAATACTACATTTGATGAACTACTTAATCAAATTAGAGCTTATAGAGACGAGGATATAGATCTATCAGATGAATGGCTTGCAGCGTACAATTACTATATATCTGATGAAAAATGGAAATATAAGCTTACAAGTAGCCTAAGGGCTCTTAGTTATACAAATGTTCCTGATAAAATTAACAAAGATAACGTTGAAAATTTATATGGAAAGACATTAAAAACGAGTATATCAAGGCTTGAACAATATAAATCTTGCCCATTTTCATACTACTTAAAATATGGATTAAATTTATCGGAAAAAGACACTCTACAAGTTAATAGCATAGATACAGGTACTTTTATGCATGACACAATTGATACATTTTTTTATAGAGCCAGAGAGCGAAACCTTAATATTAAAAATCTAACAGAGGAAGATATAAATGAAATTATCGAGGAAATTATTACAGAGAAACTTGGATTAAATAAAAACTTTATTTTTTTGGCGACTCCAAAGTACAAGGTTTTAGCTGCTAGATTGGAACGTGTTATTAAAAGGTCAATGAAGTATATTATTGATAGTTTAAAATATAGTGATTTTGAAGTTTTAGGTAATGAGGTAGAATTTAAAGATGGAAAACAATATAAGCCAATTGTTCTAGATTTAAATGATGGTAAAAAAGTAGAAATTACTGGAAAAATAGATAGAATAGATATTGCTAAAGATGGTAATAACAAATATATTAGAATTATTGACTACAAGTCATCTTATAAAAATATAGAATTGAATTCGGTTTATGCAGGACTGCAAATTCAGTTACTAACATACCTTGATGCAGTTTGTAAGGAGGAAAGCGTTGACCCAGCTGGGGTTTTATATTTTAATTTGATAGATCCTATTATTAAGTCCAAGAAAAATATGACAGAAGAAGAAATTGAAAATGAAATTAGAAAAAAATTTAAGATGCAAGGTTTAATTCTTGCAGATGTAAACGTTGTAAAAATGATGGATACTACATTAGAAAAAGGTGCATCTTCAATGATACCGGCATATATAGGTAAAGATGGAGATTTAAGTCAAACAAAAACTTCAGGGGTTTCAAGGAAGCAATTTGAATATTTACAAAAATATATGAATAAAATAATTAAACAAATATCAGAGGAGATTATGTCTGGAAATATAGACATAAATCCATATTATAAAAAGAAAAAAACTCCATGTGAGTATTGTGAATATAAAGCAATTTGTGGGTTTGACACAGCAAACTCAAACAATAAATATAACTATATAGGTGAAATGGAGAAAAATGCTGTGTTAGAAATGATAAGAGCAGATGTAGAAGAATAGAATATACGAATTTGTACTTAGAAGGAATGGAGGTTAACATGAAAGACTTGTCAAATGAAAATATAATCCATGTTAAAAAAGATGGGATTGAATATATACAATTTAAGAGATTACTAGAATACAAAGATAAATTAACACATTGTTATACACTAAGACCACTGAATTTAAAGAATAAGTCAAAGGAAGATACTGATTATATAAAAATTTGTAATGCACTAAATTTAGATAATAAAAATATAGTTATGCCAAATCAAACACATACAAATAAAGTAGGTATTGCAACAGAAGATTCTGTATCTACAGATTTTATAGAGACAGATGGTCTAGTAACAAACGTAAAAGGAAAAACATTATCTGCTGTTTTTGCTGATTGTACTTCATTATTTTTGTATGATCCAGTTGTAAATGCAATTGGAAACATTCATTCTGGATGGAAGGGAACCATAAGCAAAATAGGTGAGAGCGCAATTAATTTGATGATAAATGAATATGGATCTAAGCCTGAAAATTTGATTTGTTGCATAGGTCCTACAATTAGGCAATGCCATTTTGAGGTCGAGGATGATGTTAAAGAATTATATATGAATGTTTTTGAAGATAAATCTATTATTAAAACTGGTGAAATAAAGGATGGAAAACGAAAATATTATATAGATTCTGTTAAAGCAATAGTAGAAATGTTACTTAAGTGTGGATTGAAGAGGGAAAATATCGTTGATTCTGGAATTTGTACAATGTGCAATAGCGATATTCTACATTCTTATAGAGCAGACAAAGAAAGAGCAGGGAGAAATGCATCTATTATGAGCTTAAAATAAGATTTATAGTTAAAATAATTGTTTTAATTTAGTAGTAGGAGATGGAAAAAGGATGTTCGATAATTGGGACGATTTAAAAAAGTCTATAGAAAACTGTAAGAAATGTAAGTTATGTACTAATAGAACAAATATTGTATTTGGTAGTGGAAACAAAAATGCAGATATAATGTTTATTGGTGAAGGACCTGGTGCGGATGAAGATGTCCAGGGACTACCATTTGTTGGTAAAGCTGGTAAATTAATGAACATGGCTTTTGAGGGATTAGGAATCAAAAGAGAAGATGTATATATTACAAATATTGTTAAGTGTAGACCTCCTCAAAATAGAGTTCCTGAAGCAAATGAAGCCGAAGCCTGCTTGAACTATTTGCGCAATCAAGTAATTTTAGTAAAGCCTAAAATTATTGTTTTACTTGGAAGTACAGCACTTAAAAATATTCTAGGAAGTGATTTATCAATAACCGCAAGTAGAGGAAAGTGGATTGAAAAGAAGGGAATTTATTATATGCCAACATGGCATCCTGCTGCTTTACTTAGAGATGAAAATAAAAAGATTGAATTTTGGAATGATTTAAAATCTGTTAAAGAAAAGATAATATAAGATTACATTATTTGAATTATTAATACAGAAATTTACAAAAAGAGATATATAATTTAATAAAAACTTCGTTTTTTGCAGAAATATGAATATGTCTGTTGTGTGAAAAACGAGGTTTTTATTGACTTTGAAAATCATAAATAGTACAATCAAAAAAAGAAATATAGTAAAATGAGGATATTATGGAAGAGTTAAACGAAATAAAAGAAAAATTAAATCAGTGTTTTGGTTGCAAAGCTAAACCATGCAAAAGTGGTTGTCCATTAGATAATGATATTACAGAGATAATTAGACTAGTAAGAGAAGGTAAATACAAAGACGCATATAAGGTTGCAACTACAACAAGCGTGTTACAATCGGTATGTGGAAGGGTTTGCCCTCATCAAAGTCAATGTCAGGGAAGCTGTATTAGAGGAATAAAATCTACTCCTGTGTGCATTGGAGATATAGAAATGTTTTTGGGCGATAAAGCTATTGAAGAAAATTATGAAATGGCAGAGCTTAAAAAAATTGAACCAGGAAAAAGAGCAGCAGTTGTAGGTAGTGGACCTGCCGGATTAACTTGTGCTGCGTTTTTAGCTAGAAGCGGTGTAGAAGTTACAATATATGAAAAATATAATACTTTAGGTGGAATTTTAAGATATGGTATACCCGAATTTAGACTTCCAAAAGATGTTTTAGATAAAAATATAAATAAAATTATAAATCTAGGAATTAGGGCAGAATATGGACAAGAGCTTGGAAAAAATCTTAGCCTTGAAAATTTAAAAAAGGACTATGACGCGGTTTTTATAGCTATAGGTGCTAATATTTCATGGACGATGGGCATTGATGGTGAAAACCTTGAAGGTGTATATGGTGGCAATGAACTATTAGAAAAAAATTGTCATCCAGATTACGCAGGAAAAACTGTTATTGTTTCTGGTGGTGGAAATGTTGCTATGGATTGTGCTAGAACAATAAAAAGACTTGGTGCTAAAAGCGTAAAAGTTGTTTATAGAAGAGCCGAAGAGCAAATGCCAGCAGAGCAAAAAGAAATTGATGATGCTAAGTTAGAAGGGGTTGAATTTTTATTTCAAAATAACATTGTTAGAATATATGGCGATAGTAAAGTAACAGGAATAGAATGTATAAAAACTAAGCTTGTAAAAAAAGAGGGAGATACACGCTTAAGCCCAGTTAATATAGACGGGAGCAATTATAGAATTGATGCCGATTATGTAATTATGGCTATAGGCTCAACAGTTGAAAGGGATGTCGTCGATAAATTAAATTTAGAATTAGATAAACATGGATATATTATTGTAGATGATAAATATAAAACATCTCAAGACAATGTATATGCCGGAGGAGATTTATCTGGTACAAAAGCAACAGTTTCTTGGGCTGCAAAAACTGGTAGAATTGCAGCAGAAAGCATTATAGAAAACATGAGAAAAAGAGGATAGTTTGAAAATTTTACTACATAAAATTTTCCACCGAAAACAGATGCTCACAAAGTTTATTGCATAAATTTTGGCGGCGAACAAATTTACGAAAAAATCTTTGATTTTCCGATTTGTTCCAAACTATAAGTGCCTTCAGAAAGGAATGAATTTTTTTATGGGGAGAGAGCAAAATGTAAATAAGAGGAAGCATGGTGTTAGTGACTCGAAAAAAAGAAAGAAAAAAAGAGAGCCAACTAAAAAGAAGAAGATGAATAAAGTTCTCAAAACAATATTAATTATTTTAATAGTAGCTCTTATTACTTGTTGTACAATTTTTGGAACATATGTATATAGAGCTGGTGGAAATTTTTCAGAGGCATTTAAAAGCTTGGTAAAGGATGTTGTTGGTGATCAGGACCCAATATTCGTTCTTGTACTGGGTGTAAGTGAAGATATATCGGCAGAGCTTACAGATACAATTATGCTTGTAGGATATAATCCAGATAACAATCAAGCATTTGTTTTGTCAATTCCTAGAGATACATTTATTGGTCAAAGTGAGGCAAAAGCAGGAGGCTATGATAAGATAAATGCACTTTACCAAAAAAGTCCAGAAAAAACGGCTGAAGCAGTCGAGAATCTTACAGGTGTGGAAATAGACTATTATGTAACAATAAAAACTAGTGTTTTAGTGCAACTTGTAGATTCATTAGGTGGGGTGTATTTTGATGTGCCAATTAATATGGATTATGATGACCCTACACAAGATTTGCACATACACTTAAAAGCAGGATATCAAAAATTAAATGGTAATCAAGCAGAGCATTTAGTTAGATTTAGACATAATAATAATGGTACAACATATAGCTCATCATATGGAGACAACGACGAAGGAAGAATGAGAACCCAAAGAGAATTTTTAAAAGTAGTTGCACAGCAAGTTACGCAAACTAAAAGTGTAGATCAAATAAAGCAAATTACAAATGCAGTTTTTGACAATTTGGAAACCAATATTACTATAGGTAAGGCATTAGGGTATGTACCATATGCAGTTGACTTAAATGTTAATGATTTACAAATGGATCAACTACCAGGAACTCCTGAAAAAATAAACAGCTTATGGTTTTTCAGAGCCGATAAAGAAAAAACAAGAGCTCTCATTTATGGATATATTGAAAAGTTGGGATTATCTGATGCGGAAAAAACACGATATTTACAAGAGCCTGAGAAAAAGAAAACGACAACTAACAATAAATCAACTGAAAAAAACAAAAGTAAAAATACAAATACAACAAAGAAAACTACAAAGAAAACAACAAACACTACAAAGAAGACAACAAATACGAATACTCCAAAGAAAAATACAACAAATACCACATCAAAAAATGAAATTACCAATACAGAAAAGAATAATACGACTAATTCTATAACTAATACAACACCTGAGAAAGAAAAAATAGTAGTTACAGAAAAAAATGAGTCTACATCAGGAATAAAACCAGAAGAAAATAAAAATACTACTGAACCTAAGCCTGCAGAAGGGCAAGGAAATACTTCAAGTGGCAGTAATAATACAGGAGGAAGCAGTTCAATAGAAAACAAAAACGGAAGAGCTTTAGAAGACTAAAATTAAATTTTACGTAATTAGATTTTCTAAAATTGTAGCGCAAGATTATAATAAAAAGGTATAGAGATAAATGAGAGCATAGAAAAGTTTGTGTAAACTTTAAACTTTACACAAATTTTTCTATATACTTAGTTAAATTGAAAAAAGCCCAAATTGATAAACTTTTAACAATTTGGGTGTTTTTTAATACATTAGAAAAGTCATGCATAAAATAGGCACTTAGTAATTATTTTACAACTATATTGTATATTTTGTTTTTTACATAAATTTCTTTAACAATAGTTTTATCAGCTAAAAGAGCTTGAATGTTTTTATCTGCATGAACTTTTTCTTTTACAAATTGCTCTTCTGAATCTAAAGGAACAATTATTGTTGATTTTAGTTTTCCATTAATTTGAATTGGAATTTCTTTTTCATCATCAATTGTTTTGGCTTCATCATAAGATGGCCATTTTGAATATGCGATTGATTCGTTGTTACTAAGTGTAACATTCCATAGCTCTTCTGTAATGTGAGGGGACACAGGGTTTAGTAGTTGTAAGAATCCTTTTGCATATTCTGTTGGGAATATGTCTTCTTTGTATACAGCATTAACAAAAATCATAAGTTGGCTTATAGCTGTGTTAAAATTCATTGTTTCATAATCATTTGTAACTTTTTTAATAGTATAATTGTAAACTTTTTCGAGATTTTTATTTTCTGAATCTTTTATTTTTCCAGATTCTGTATATAATC
This sequence comes from Clostridia bacterium, assembly GCA_017939755.1. Classification (GTDB taxonomy): domain Bacteria; phylum Bacillota; class Clostridia; order TANB77; family CAG-508; genus CAG-492. The sequence continues at coordinate 63,126 of JAGBAJ010000015.1, forward strand.
TCCATACACGATCTAAGAATTTTTTAGATCCATCAATTCCCTTTGGATCCCAAGGCTTAGCTGCATCAATTGGTCCCATAAACATTTCATATAATCGTAAACTATCAGCACCAAATTTTTTTACCATTTCATCAGGATTAACAACATTTCCTTTTGATTTACTCATCTTTTCTCCATTTGAGCCAAGAATCATTCCTTGATGACGTAATTTGGCAAATGGCTCCTTTACTGGTACCACACCTTTGTTATATAAGTAGTTATTCCAGAATCTTGAATATAGTAGATGTCCTACTGCATGCTCTGGTCCACCCATATACATGTCTACTGGAAGCCAGTGCTCTAATAGTTTTTTATTTGCTAGTTCATCATTATTTCTTGGATCGATATATCTTAAGAAATACCAGCTAGAACCTGCAGAGCCTGGCATTGTACTTGTTTCTCTTCTTCCGTGAATACCATTAACTGTTACATCTAACCAATCTGTTGCTTTTTCAAGAGGAGATGCACCCGTTTTTGAAGGTTTGTAATCTTCAAGCTCTGGTAAAATTAAAGGTAAGTCTTCGTCATTTAGTGGGACCATATCGCCATTATCTAAGTGGGCAATAGGAATAGGTTCACCCCAATAACGTTGACGAGCAAATATCCACTCACGTAGTTTATAATTTACCTTCTTTGTTCCAATTTTATTTTCTTCTAGCCATGTTATCATTTTTTCTATGGCATCTTCTTTATTTAATCCATTTAGGAAACCAGAGTTTATATGTAGACCATCTTCTGTGTAAGCTTCTTTTGATATATCTCCACCTTCTAGTACAGGGATAATTTCAATCCCGAATTTTTTTGCAAATTCGTAATCTCTTGTATCATGGGCAGGTACAGCCATTATAGCTCCTGTTCCATAAGAAGCTAGTACATAGTCAGAAATCCATATTGGAATTTCTTTATTGTTTACAGGGTTTATAGCATATGCTCCTGTAAACACACCTGTTTTTTCTTTGTTTAATTCGGTTCTTTCCAAGTCAGATTTTGAACTGCAAATCTTTATATATTCATCTATAGCAACTTTTTGATCTGGTGTTGTAATTTTCTGAACAAGGTCACTTTCTGGAGCTAAAACACAGTATGTTGCTCCAAATAGAGTGTCACATCTTGTTGTAAAAACAGTAAAACTTAAATCCTCATGATTTGCAACTTTAAAATTAACATGAGCTCCAACAGATTTTCCAATCCAATTTCTTTGAATTTCTTTTGTTGATTCTGGCCAATCTAAATCGTCTAAATTTTCCAATAATGTTTCAGCATAAGCAGGAATATCTAGTACCCATTGCTTCATATTTTTACGAACTACAGGGAATCCACCACGTTCGCTTTTTCCATCTATTACTTCGTCATTTGCTAAAACAGTTCCTAATTCTTCACACCAATTTACAGGCATATCAACAAGTTTGGCTAAGCCATCGTTGTATAATTGTTTAAAAATCCATTGAGTCCATTTATAGTAGTTTGGATCACATGTTGATATTTCTTTGTCCCAATCAAAAGAAAGTCCTAACATTTTTAACTGCTTTTTGAAAGTTTGGATATTTTGTTTTGTAAATCCATCTGGATGATTTCCTGTTTTTATTGCATATTGCTCTGCAGGTAATCCAAATGCA
>JAGBAJ010000016.1 GCA_017939755.1 Clostridia bacterium
AAATAAAAAAATGAAAAAAAGTGTTGACAATCTTTCCAAATTTTAGTATACTAAACGAGTCGAAGGGAAATGGGCGCATAGCTCAGCTGGGAGAGCATCTGCCTTACAAGCAGGAGGTCATAGGTTCGAGCCCTATTGCGCCCACCATTTCAAAAAAGTATTTAGTCTAATCTAAATATTTTTTACTTTTGGCTCGGTAGTTCAGTTGGTTAGAACGCTAGCCTGTCACGCTAGAGGTCGACGGTTCGAGCCCGTTCCGAGTCGCCATATTTAAATGATAGGAAAGTTTAGCTTTCCTATTATTTATATACAACAATCTAGTTTACAATAATATTTGGCTCGATAGCTCAGTTGGTAGAGCCGGGGACTGAAAATCCCCGTGTCAGTGGTTCGATTCCACTTCGAGCCACCACTGAAAAAAAGCAATATTTATCATTGATAGATATTGTTTTTTATTTTTAGAAAACATTGTGGAATCGAGAAGGAGAATAATAAAATGATCCTGTGAACCATTTTTTTGGACGAGACTTGCTGGTTCCACTTCGACCCAATAAAGGTTCCATATATTAAGTACAGGTGTCACACACAACTTGACATAAATAATATAAAAGGTTATAATTAATATATAAATTTATCCCAAAAAGGAGGTTTTTTTTTATGTGGGGAATTATAATCCTGGCTCTTATTGTTGTACCCATCGTTGTGGTATGCAGAGGAGTAAATGGAGCAACAAGAGGCTTATACAGCTTCTTCATGCAGGTCTTGAGAGACTATGCTCCGGGCTCAAAAAAGTCTGTGAGAATGCTGGCTTCAGCAATACTCTCAGTTGTATCCGTAATAGTACTGATCCTTGTGATTGGTGCAATTGTAAACGGAATAGGCCTGTAAGCCCACCACCGACAAGTGAATTTATTCACCTGTCGGTTTTTTCTAATGTATAGAAAAGGTTTCTAAAAATAATAAAAAGGAGCCCGAATTTTATCGAGCTCCAAATTTCCTCAAGACTGATAAATCCAACCTCATCCATTTTCAGAAGGATGACGGTTGTAGCCGCAAGGATAACGATAATTGTGATAAAGAGCAGAATTTTATTTCTTCTGCGAGCTTTTCTTACATACCGTCCTAACATACTATGCACCTCCATAAGTTGATACTTTATTGTAACACATTATTGGAAAAATTGCAACAATTCGCACTAATTAAGAAAATAGGCATAATATATATTAATCTGACATATTTTGGAGGATTAATTATGGAATTTGTAAAAAAGGGAGATATAGTATCTAGGATATCATACAATAATGATATAATTTTTTTTATAGAGCGAATAATAACCTTTGATAATGGAATAAAAGTTGCAATACTTAAAGGCGTTACAATTAGAATAGAAGCAGATGCACCTATTGAAGATTTAAAACTTTGTAATGAAGATTGCCTAGATGAACAATTTTTTTTTGAAAATAATAGCGAAAATAGCAGATACATTAGTAATTTTAGAGGATATGGTAAAATATTGCACTTAGATGGAGATAGAAATTATAGTGAGAAAACTGCTAAATATTATGAAAATAAAGGCTTAAATTTTATTGTTAAACATATTGCAGAATATAATCAGCCTATGGTAGTTAAATCCTTACTGATGGAATTAAAACCAAATATTTTAGTAATTACAGGACATGACGGAATGATAAAAAAAGGCCGAAATTACCAAGATATTAATAATTATAGAAATTCTAAGTACTTTTATAAATCTGTAATAGAAGCAAGAAATTTGATTCCGAATAAGGACGAGTTGATAATATTTGCAGGAGCATGTCAGAGTTTTTATGAAGCTTTAATTTCGGCTGGGGCAAATTTTGCATCGTCACCAGCAAGAATATTAATTGACTTTGTTGATCCACTTGTTGTGGCTGAAAAGGTATCAATAACAAATAAAAATAGGATAATTTTAATGTCAGATTTAGAAGACAAAATAAGAAATGGAAGGAAGGCGATAAGTGGAATTGGTGCTAGAGGAAAATGTTTGTAACATCTTTGTAATATAATTGTAATAAAAATGAGAAAAACAAGACTTAAGACCTGTAATCGCAGTAAAGATAAGAACTCACAGAATCGACACAATAAAATGCTTTTTGACATTTTTCATAGGTGGTGCTATAATTCAATCAGAATAAAGAAGTAGGTGATTAAATGATTTGCAAAAACGATATAGTTAGTATTAAAGCAGATATAGGGGAGAAAATAGGACAAAAAATAATAGTCAAAGGCTCTCTAGGAAGGAGTAAATCGTTTGAAAAAGAGGCTACAATAGAAAAAACTTATCCGAACATCTTTGTAGTAAAATATGATGATAACGACAGAAATGTGACATATAGTTATACAGATGTTTTAACAAGAACAATAGAAATGCAAGTTTTTGATGGAAATGGATATACACCATTGATGCCAGAGGTTGTAGAGGTAAAAAGAAGAAGAAGGAAGATAGACTAATTAAATATGATAGTTCAAGAGATAGTATAACTATCTCTTTTTTTTTCAAAATAAAGTAATTTTTTTTGTCCACATAAATATATTTGTATTAAATATATGCGAAGATCAATCTTTGTTAAAAGAAAGGGCAAGTGAAATATGGAATTTGAAAGTGAAAAAATTTTATTAAATCATGTATTAGCACAAAAAAAGGAGAGCTTTGATGTTGAAGATAATATTATAATCCCTGATATTAAGCCAGATGTACTTAGTATTGTAAATTCTTGTGGTAATGTTTATGTATATAAAAAAGAAATTAATAATGGGAAATTAAAACTTGATGGTGGCGTTCAAATTGATGTAATGTACTTAGCTGATGATGAAAAGAATAATTTAAGAGCAGTTCATAGTAATTTGGATTTTTCAAAAAATATTGATATTGATGGAATTGACAATTGTAGCGACTTTTCATGTTCTTTAAAAATTAAAAATATTGAACCTAAAATACTAAATGGAAGGAAGGTTTCATTAAAGGTTTCATTTGACGCTAATGTTACGATATTTTTCAATGAAGAGAAAGAATATATTAAGTCTGTAGCTGATACTAGTAATATCCAAATGATAAGTAATACGATAAAAATTAATTCTATGACAGGATGTGGAGAAACAATTTCAAGTGCTAAAGACACAATTAATGTTAATGATAATTTAGCAGATATATTAAGCACAAATATGTTTGTTAAAAATAAAGAAGTAAAAATCAGTTACAATAAAGTTTTATCAAAGGCAGATGTTGTTGTAAATATACTATATATAACAGAAGATGAACAGGTTAAAACTGTTAAAACAGAGATACCTGTAATGGGATTTATTGATATTGCTGGTATTTCTGATAATGAAATATGTGATACTGATTACGAATTTAGAAACATTAATATTAAACCAAATAATGTAGAAGATCACTCTATTTATGTAGAGACAGAGCTGCTAATTAAATGTAAATCATATGCTACAAAAGAAATAAATCTAATACAAGATTTATATAGTCCAGATAACGATATTGTTATAAATCAGGATAGTGTTAGTGTAATTGAAAATAAAAACATTATGACGGACTTACAATGTATTAAAGAGAAAATTAGTATTCCTGAGTTAAAAGATAATTTAGTTTATGATATTAATGTTACTCCAAATATTGTAAAACAAAATAATATGAATAATTCTATTTCGTATGAATGCGAATTGCAGGTTACTATTTTATATCAATCTAGTATAACAAATAGGATAGAGACAAAGAGCCAAACAATAGATTTTTCTAAGGAAGTTGAGTGCTTGGAAATCAATAAAAACTCAGTAGTTAATACAATGATAGAGCCAGAAACAATAGAGTTTTCATGTTCAGGAAATAATGTTTTAGATTTAAATGTTAATATTAATTTTACTATTGATTCTTGCAATAATAGCATAGTAGATATGGTAAGTAACATCAAAGCTGAAAACTCCGAACAAAGTGACAGGGGCTATAGTCTTGTAATCTACTATGTAAAAAGCGGTGACACTTTATGGAAAATAGCAAAGAAATTTAGAAGCACAATAGATGAGATAGCACAAATAAATGGAATTGAAAATGTAGATAAAATTAATAGGGGAGACCAGTTATTTATTCCGAGGTATGTTAGTGGAAAAATCTAATAGTTTAGAGCACATTTATTCTAGACCGAGAATTAATTTATCAAAATTGTTTAATATAAGATCTATGAATGGCAGAAATCATAATAACAATAAAGGTAAAAAAAAGATAGTGATGATTTTAATAATTATTCTTGTTGAAGTATTGGTGGCTAAGAGGATTATAGATGTTATAAATCCTATAATAGATAGCCAATGTACTAGTCAAGCAAAAAATATAGCAATTGGCATAACAAATAGACAATCAGCCATAGTTATGGAAAATTATAAATATGAAGATTTAGTAACTATAGTAAAAGATGGTACCGAAAAAATTCAGCTAATAAAATTAAACATAGTACCAGTTAATGAGATAATTTCGGATGTGACCTTAAGAATACAAGAAGATATAAACAATACAGATTATGCAAATATTTCAATTAGACTAGGAGCACTATCCGGAATTAAATTATTATCGGGTATTGGCCCTAAAATGCAGATTAAAATATCCTGTGATGGAAATGTGGATACCAAGATTAAATCAACATTAAAAACTGCAGGAATAAATCAAACATTACATCAAGTTTATCTTGATGTTGCGTGTGAAGTAAATATTTTAACTCCATATGATAATGTTTCTGAAACAATATGTAATCAAATATTAATTGCAGAATCTATTATTATAGGAGAAATACCTAATAATTTTTATAAGACTAATAGCTCCGAAAGCTTGTATCAAATGGAAAATGTAAATTAAGTTGGAACGAAGGAAAAAATTACACGTGGGCTGAACTCTATATTAAATAACTTTGAATATTAATCAGCCCGCTATTATATAAAATAATACATTGCATATCGATTAGCCGTGCGAATGAAATCATTATTTAAATCTATAACTGCAAATTGTAATAAAATTTTTCGTCCTAATAGTAAATATTCTCACAGAGCTTGAAAATAATGGAAAAATTGTATATAATATGTAAGAATTTTAGAGAGAAGGGATGATTTTATGTCAGAGAAAATAGTACCAATTACATTACTTACAGGATATTTAGGTGCAGGTAAGACAACATTAATGAATCACGTATTAAATAATCAAAAAGGATACAAAGTTGCTGTAATTGTAAATGATATTGGAGAAGTAAATATTGATGCAGATTTAATTGCAAAAGGCGGACTAGTTCAAGAAGAAGATGCTAGCTTAGTACCATTATCAAATGGATGCATTTGCTGTACATTAAAAGTTGATTTAATGCAACAAATAGTTGATTTAATAAAGACAGGAAAATTTGATTATATATTAATAGAAGCAAGTGGTATATGTGAACCAATGCCAATAGCACAAACAATAACAGCTTTAGCTGAAGATGCTGAACAATATGGATTAAAAAGAGTTTGCAGATTGGACAACTTAGTAACAGTTGTAGACGCAATGCGTTTGAGAGATGAATTTAATTGTGGAAATAATTTAGTAAAAGAAAATATTGACGAAGAAGATATTGAAAATTTATTAATTCAACAAATTGAATTTTGTAACAAAATTATACTAAATAAAGTTGATGAACTAACAGCTGAGGAGTTAAAAAAAGTTAAAGCAATTATTAGAGAATTACAACCAAAGGCCGAAATTATTGAAACAAATTATGCTAAGGTTGATGTTAATAAAATTTTAGATACAAATTCATTTAATTTTGAAGAAGCATCTATGTCTGCAGGATGGATAGAAGAGCTTAACAGCACGGAAAATGAGCATGAAGACGAAGAAGAAGAGCATGAGCACCACCATCATCATGAAGATGATGATGAGCACGAACACCATCATCATGAAGACGATGAAGAACACGAACACCATCATCATGAAGACGATGAAGAACACGAACATCATCATCACGAAGATGAACATGAAGAGCATGGACATCACCATCATCATCACCACCATGATCACAATCATGATGAAGGAGAAGCAGAAGAATATGGTATAGGAACATTTGTATACTATAGAAGATCTCCATTCAACAAAGAAAAATTTGATAAATTTGCAATGAATCTACCAAAAAATATTATCAGATGTAAAGGTGTATTGTGGTTTGAAGATGAGCCAGAGGCTTCTTATATATTTGAACAAGCAGGAAAACAAGTTCAAGCATTTTGCGCAGGACAATGGGTTGCATCATTTAGTGAAGCAGAGCAAAAGCAAATAATTGCGCAAAACCCAGCAATTCTAAAGGATTGGGATCCAAAATATGGCGACAGAGTTGTAAAACTTGTATTTATAGGACAAAAAATGGATAAAAAGCAAATTATAGCTGATTTAGATAATTGCATGGCATAATGTTTTTTGCAGTGTCCCAAAAAACACCCCAAATATCATGCTAGTGTGTCAAAGGAAAAGCAAATTTTTGACATAATAAAATAAAAAAACAAAAAAATAGTTAGTTGATAACTATTTTTTTTTATGTTATTTTAGAATTGGAAAAATTTTCACACTAAAATAAGTATTACAATACAAAGTTATATAGTAAAGGAATGAGAAATAATGGCTACAAAAAAAGAATACATAAATTTGATTAGGTGGAGTTGCATAATAGCATCTTTTACCGATTATTATTTTTTTAGAATTATTGTTTTATATTTATTATCACAGAGTGTTACTCCATGGGTTGCAGTATCAATTCCAATTGTTTTGGAGTTTGCCAAACTTATATCTAGGGGATTTGGCTTTATTGCTAAGTTTTCATTAAAAGTGGATTACAAAAAATATCATGTATTTTATTTGATAGCATTTCTTGTTTTAGGAATAATAATATCGCAATGTAGAAGTATTTATACAATATACATATTTACTACAATTTCTGGAATATTATCAGGAATAAAAGAGCAAATAGTAACTAGATTAAGTACATCTAATAAAGATTATGAATCTTATTGTTTTATTGAAGAAGAAAGAGCGCAAGTTATGGGTGGAACTTTAGGATTAATAGTTAGCCAGTTTATTTTTGATTATAGCCACAAGCTGTATATTTTAGGTTATGTAGTTTTAATTATAGTTGGAACAGTATTAAATTTATTTTTAAAAAACATAAAAGAATGTGATGTAATGATTCCTATAAACGAAGAAGTCAAACTTAATAAAAAGGATAGAAACAACACAATAATTGTGGCTCTGCTATACGGAATAATAGCAGGACTTTGGTGCATGGGTTGGGGAGGTTTTAATGAGTTATCTCCACTAATTAGTAATAAGGTTGGATATTTAGAAGCAATATATTCAACTATAGAAGTACTATTGTTATTTATTATTTCTGGTTCAGTATTAAAAAAGATAAAAGAAAAAAGAAAATTGTTATTTACTGAAACAATAATTGCTATTATAGATGTTTCTTGTTTATTAATATCAGCACTTACACTTTCATGGAAAGGGTTGATGGTTGCATATGTTATAACCGGTTTTACAGCAACAATGGGGGAACCAATTTGGGGATGTATTATAAGTTCATATTCAACAAATAGTAGGAAAAAGTATGTACTGGTAAATAAGGTTTATTGTATAGTAAGGGCAATAGCTACTATTGCTACGTGGTTTGTGTGTAGAGCCTGTGTTATAAATGGTGTAGAATCTTTTAGAACATTAGCTATAGTTTTAATAATAGCAATAATTTTTGTTTACATTATTGCTAATTTAACGAATAAAAAGGTTTTTGGAAGAAGCATATAAGTGCATTTCAATTGGGACGACCGTTTTTGATAGGCGAGGAAGAGCATGAAAATGTTTATTTCTTTGTTAGATATGTCAAAAGATGGATGTCCCAATTGATTATTTTCAAAAAGAATATAATTTTTTTGTAATAAATTTGATTATTTTGTCTCTTATATGGTGAAGGAGGTAATTTGTTATGCAGAATATAGAAGAGATATATAAGAAACATTCAAATACTGTGTATAAATACCTATTCTGCTTAACAGGTAATGAGGATACATCAGAGGAATTAACACAAGAAACTTTTGCGATAGCAGTTAAAGAAATTCATAAATTTAAAGGGAACTGTAAAGTATCGGTGTGGCTATGCCAAATAGCAAAACATTTATGGTATAAGGAACTTAAAAAGAAATCTCATAAAGACATATCTATGGAAGATATTAGTGAAGAAATATTATCTGTAGAAGCAACAGAAGATGTAATTATAGGTAATGAAGAAAAATTAAGGTTGTTCAAAGATATGCAAATGTTGGATAACAAGACAAGAGAAGTATTGTATCTGAGAATGATTGGAAACTTGAATTTTATCGAGATTGGGGAAATTTTAGGCAAAACACCAAACTGGGCAAGAGTTACATTTTATCGTGGTAAGCAAAAAATAAGGGAGGCAAATAAAAATGGAGAAAAAAACTGAATGTGAAATAGTTCAAGACTTATTATTTGGATATGCAGATAATACACTAAACGCTGAGTCAAAAAAATTAGTAGATAAGCATTTAAATGAGTGCAATAGTTGTAGAGCAAGATTAGAAGAAATAAAGAATGATGTAGAGGGAGATAAAGAAGAGCAGCAAAAGGAAATTGACTATTTAAAAAAACTACAAATAAAAGGAAGAATTAAAGCTATTTTAATTGCAATTTTTTTAGTATTTGTGGTAATTTTTTCTAGTTTCATAGTTAAATTTATAAAGATAACTTCTATAATGGGCAAGGCACCTAAAACGTTAGAGACTCAAAATTTTTACTCTGAATCTAGAGAAATGACAGGAGATGGCAGTGTGTCAGTAAATAAACTATACTATAAAGATGGAAGGTATAAGAAGGTATGGGAAATATATTCAGATAAAGAATGTAAGGTTAAATCTATAGAGTATGGTGAGGTAGGATCAGATATAATTATAAGTTTTAATGAAGAAGAGAAAATTGTTCAAGTAATAAAAGGATCTTATTCTAAATTAATGAATGAAGAAAAGAGCATTAAATGGACTAGATTTTCTGAAAAAGAGCGAAAGTCTATTATAGATAATTTGGGAAAAACTTTTTTGATGTCAATAAAAAAAGATACATATGAAATAGGAAAAGAATATTATATTTTAGAATATAAGAATGAGTCGAAACCTAGACATGAATACTGGATAGATAAGGAAACGGGACTAATATTAAAGGAAATAGAGAGCGATGCTAATACAGAGTATTTTGAAAATACAGATATAGTTAAAGCTGTGCACGACAGAAACACAAGCTATAAATATGATTTTAATAACGTAACGGATGATGATGTTAAAGTTCCAAGCTATGATGGATATATAGTTGAAGAGAAAAATTATGATTTCACAGGTGTCTAAAAATTGTATATTTTATATTTTTCTTGAGATAATAATAGCAAATTTATTATTTAAGAGAATAGTTCGAAAAATGGTCGCATTTTCATAGGACTTTGTACTAAGTAAAGCGACGGAATGGAGCTTATTATGGAATATATAAAAATTATTGTGTTATCTTTAGGGTCTATAGTTACCTTATTTATATTAACTAAGCTAATGGGTCAGAAAGAATTATCACAGCTTAGTATATTTGATTACGTAATAGGTATAACAATAGGGTCAATTGCGGCAGAAATGGCAACGTCGCTAGAAAATAACTTTATACAGCCACTAATTGCAATGATTGTATATGCCTTGGTTACAATACTGATATCATATATAAATATAAAATTTGTAAAAGCAAGACCATTATTTTCAGGAAAAACTTTAATTTTATATGATAATGGAACATTATTTAGAGATAATTTTAAAAAAGCTAAATTAGATTTAAATGAATTTTTAATGCAATGCAGAACTAGTGGTTTTTTTAGTTTATCTGATATAAAAACAGCTTTGTTAGAAGAAAATGGGAAAATAAGCTTTTTACCAGTAGCAGATAAAAGACCTGTAAATCCAAATGACTTAAATATAAAGCCTGTTGATGACGATATTGTTACAAATGTTATAATTGATGGAAGAGTAATGATGGAGAATCTTACAGAGCTTGGTTTTGATGAACCATGGCTTTATGAGCAGCTACAAAAACAAGGGATAACTAAAATAGATAATGTGTTTTTAGCTACTTATAATGGTAAAGATGTATCTGCATACATGGCGGATATTGATAATAAATAAGTATATAATGCAGTAAAAAAAGGACGTCCAATTAGAAAAAATGGGCTTCAGTTTAGCATTATTTTAAGATTTTAAAGGCAGGCGTTCCTATTGACACATTAAACATTCACTAAAATCAGAAAAATGTATAGAATATTTAATATATGTATTGCAAGGAAGGATGTATATGAACTCTTGCGAATTTGTTACGTTTATATCTGTATTGGCAAGTAGTATTGCGAAGAATAAGACACAAGATCAAATAAATTTGTTGGCTGTATTTTTTTCCCAGCTGGGTGATACGTTAGCAACAATATCTACTTACGAAGGGATAAAAGATGAAAGTGAGAAAGAGTGCATGTGATAGTTTATTATATGTACTCTTTTAATTGTTCAGTGTAAGCAAAAAATGATTTTTAGAGAAATACTATATAATATAATTTTGCAGTTATAGTAAGTTCAATGTTACATAATAAATAAAAATAGCTAGTTGATAGTTATTTTTTTTTATGGTAATATAAATGCTATATGAAAATTAAGGCGTTTATAAATTATGGACAAGGATGAACTAAGAGATAAGGTAAATAAGCTTTCAAAGAAGTTATTGTTGAAGGATTAAAAAATAAAAATAAAATTAATTATAGAAGAAAATGAAAGTAAGAATATGATAAAGAATATAACATTTAATTTGTTAAAGATTATTATTTCTGTAGCGAAGGAAGCAATGATTTTGAATGACATTAGAAAGGGAGCGTAAAAAAATGGTAATTATATATGATTTTGATGGAACATTAACTCCATATTCATTAGCACAATATCAAATATTAATTGAGAATGGATATAATGATAAAGTTCTAGATGAAATAGTAAAAAAAAGAATGAAAAAAGAAGGAATAACAGTATATCAATCATACTATGCAACATACAAACAAATTCTTGAAAAGCATAATATAGAGTTTAATAGAGCTAATATATGTAAGGGAGCAGACAAGGTGAATTTTAATAAAGGTGTTGTTGGCTATTTTAAAGCACTACAATACAAAAATACAGGTATAAAGCATTACATAGTAACATCAGGACTTAAAGAATACATTAATGAAACTGCTATAAAAGATTATGTTCAAGGTGTTTATGGTGTTACATTTAAAGAGAAGAATGGTGTATATACAGATTTAGATGTATTGCTAGATGATAAAAAGAAAGTTGATGCTATAAAAAAGATTCTAGAAGAAAACAATGGAGATTCTAACATAGTATATTTTGGAGATGGTTTAACAGACAAAAAAGCTTTTGAATTTGTTCATTCGATAAGAGGAAAGAACGTATTTATAGCTCAAGGGGAAAATCCAACTACAAAATACAATCAGATTAATGAGCAAGGTATAATTGATAAATATTTTGAACCAGATTATTCAAATGAATCTGAAATAAGAAAATATGTAGAGCAAATAAATGCACAAGCAAATTAGAAATTATCTACAAATCCTTTCTGAGCTAATAGCTCGGAGGGGATTTTTTTAGATTTACATTATAAAGGATAATACCAATAAAAATAGCTCATAATATACTTACAGATATATTATATGACAATTAATATTAATTATAATAAAGTTTAGCTAATTATTTGAAGAATTAATATAATGACAAATTTTTAATTTCATTTAAATATCTGGTTTATGAAAGAAAATATAATATCTTTCATATAGTATTCTTTATGGAAAGGGATGAGTTTTTTATATGAAGAAAAATAAACAAACTCCAGAAGAAATGCTTGAAGATACAAGAGCTAAGTACCAAGCGACAGGGAGATATGTTGCAAATAATTATGACAATATACCAGAGGAAAATTTAAAAAATATTCAGGTAAAGCAGAAACACAGAAAAATGCAGATAGAGAATTTTGAAGATAACCAATAATAATATCATGAGAAATTGAAAATATAGCATTTTTATAAGAACAGAGGGCATTCCTATTAGGCGTGCCCTCTATTATGGTGTAGAAATGTTCTAATTAACAAATATAAAGTATATTATTTTGTGGAAAATATTTTTGTAATAAAGTCCTGAAAAAGATTTCGCCCTCTTGTTTTAGTTCCTTTTTATATGCATATTTACCATAGCCCCTCATAGTCATTTTATCTTTATCATATAAACTAAGTTTTTCTGGAAATGCATCCGCATTAATCATTTTGTGGACGTAGCTGTAAGTCATAAATATAACTTCAAAAAAAACTTTTGACTTGGCAGTTTGGAATAATTCATCTTGCAGAAATTTTATAAGCTCTTCATATTCAAATTTCCAGTTTTCTACAAATATTACGGGGGCAATTAAAATGCCTATTTTGTATCCAGCTTCGGCCAGTTTATTTATAGCAGCAACTCTATTTTTTAAACTTGATGTCCCAACTTCAATTTCTTTTATAATGTTTTGTGGATTTACACTCATTCTTACTATTATTTTCCCATTATGATTTAAATTTAAAATTGGTTCAACCATGTCAAATTTTGTTGGGAATGTTAGCATTCCTTTATTTGTATTTGAGAAATTTTCAATTGTCCACACTAAGTTATTAGTAATTGTGTTTTCTAGTATTAAATCGCTGTTACTTCCAATTTCGAATGTTAGGTTTCTCTCTGATTGGCTAGCTTTACTTATAATTTTATCAAGCATTTGCTCTCTATTTACAAAAAGCCTTAGATAAGAGCATTTATTAAAATTACATACTAAATAGCAATATAGGCACATTGCTGTACAACCAGACGAAGTGTATGGAACTAAAAAATCTGATACCTTGTGATTTTCAACATACTTATGAGTTTTTCGAACACCTATAATTAAGTTTCTTTTTAAATTTTTAAATTCAGAGTTTTCCTTTTTTCGTAGTTCATCTATATTATTATGATTTTCGATTTCAAAGAATGGAACATTTTTTTCTTTATATTTTTTTATTAAATTCTTCCCTAATTCATAATCTTCAATATTTTTTTCAAAAAAGACTGCCTGTGGAATAAACATAACAAAATCCTCCTAATTGTTTTTATTATGTACAAAATTTTTGAAATTAATAGAAGATTTTAATATAATTAATTTTTGAATATAGTAAAATCTTTAATAAAAATCAAATGCATAACAGCAAATTCAATCGTTTGAATTATATTGTTAAAAGTATATAGATTAAAATATATAAATTTTAATAGTGAGTTTTAGATACATAATTAGATATCAATGAAATAGCAATTGTAATACAAAAAAACAGAAAGGACTCCCAATTGTAAGGGAGTCCTTTCGGAGTTGTTAGTCTGTAAAACAGCATGTGATTAGTATAACGACTAGGTAACGACCCAGATAATTATCATAACACATGCTTGTTGTAATATTTCGACTAGTTTCCTTCGTTTTGCCGAGTTCCCGCATTTTCTTCTCGATTGTATCGTTGATCTTTTTTTCATCGAGAGAAAAATCTGCATAAAAACGGTCCTTTGGTGCTGTAATGCATGTGGAAAAATCGAATGTGTAATACATAAGCTAACCTCCTAAAAAGTATGATATGATGGATTTTATTACACGTACATATGTATTATACAATATTATGTAAATTAATTCAATGTTTTCCAAAATTATTTATTGACAAACTTACATACAAAATCTTGCATTGTGGCATATGCAATTGTATTTAAGAGCATTTTGTGATATATAAATTGTAATTTACATTGTAAAGGATGAAAAAGGATGAAAAAGGATGAAAAAGGTTGAAAAATAATTACAATTTTAATTATTTTTGGACTAGATTTGTGCCTTTAGGAAGGAATGAGGTTAAATATGAAAATAGAATTAATTGGTGGATATGAAAAAAATGAACTAGAAACACGTATACAAAAGGTTGCGACAGCAGGTAAATTATCAAGATTTGCAGGAAATGTGTTCGAGGTTTTGGAAAGTTGTAATGATTACGAAAAGAATCTTAAATTAATAAAAAGAATAATAGGAATGGGACATAAATCAATTATAGAGCACGATTATTTAGTGTTTGCAATATGTGATGTAACGCCTATTATAGAGCAAACAATTATAGGTAGTAGATTAACATCTTTTACAATTAAATCGAGAAGAGAAGTTGATTTTAGAACCGTTGGATTTTATGTTCCAGAGTTTAGAGATAAAAGTTTAAATATTCATCCAAAGAATGATGAGCTCAAAGAAAAATATATTTCTCATATGAAATACTTATTCAATACATATGGTAATATTGTTGATAGTGGAATAAATGTTGAAGATGCACGTTTCATTTTACCATACTCTTTCCACAGCAATATTATAATGGGACTAAATGCAAGAGAGCTCGAAAAAATGGTTATATCTTTTGTATATGGACAATTAAGCAAAATTTCCGAAATAAAAGAATTTGGAGAGAAATTATTAGAATTAATAAAAGAATACGTTCCTTACTTAGAGCAATCTATACAAGACTCTAAAATGGATAGCTCAAATACATTTGAATATATGGAAAGTTTAGCAGAGAGACCAGAAATTAAAATAGTAGAAAAACCAGAATTAATTAGCTACACACCAAATGCAGATGATGTTATCTTAAAAAGTTCAATAATGTATCATTTTCAATGTTCAGAGGAGCAAGCAAAAGAAATATTAGCAAGTTCAGAGCAAAAAGATGCAGAGTATAAGTCTAAATGTATGAACACAATACTACATAAAGAAGAAAGACGAGAGCTTGAACAAGTTAACTTTACATTCCAAATTCCAATCTCACTATCAATACTTACACACCTAACACGCCATAGAATGCATTCATTACTAATACCAGAATTTTTACCATTATGGAATTTTGAAAATTATGTTATTCCAGCTACAATAAAAGCTAAAGAAGATATTAAAAAAATATTTATTGCAGCTCATGATAAGAACATTGAGGTGTTTGAAGAATTTAAAAATATGGGAGTTTCAGAGGAAGATTTAATTTACTTCTATATAGGAGCACAAATGTTAAATGTTGTTACAACAATGAATGGACGCACATTACAATGGATTTTACGTTTACGTTGTTGCAACAAGGCACAATGGCAAATTAGAGCAATTGCAAAAGAAATAGCTAAGCAAGTGTCAAATGTTGCTCCTCTTTTAGGAAAAGGTCTTGGACCAACCTGTATGACAGATTTTGTTTGCTATGAGGGAAAAGAATGTTGTGGATTAATTAATTCTATATTAGAGCAAAAGAATAAATAGGAGATGAGTAGTTTGAAAGTAACAAAAATTTCATAACTACGTGTATTTTGGGGCAGAGCAAGAAAGAGAGGAATGGATTTTTTATGGAAGAAATGTTTGATGTATTAAATGAGTGGGGAGAATTCACTGGAGAGATAGCAAGCAGAGAAGAGTGTCATAATAAAGGTTTATGGCATAGGGCAATATATGCTTTTATAATTAATAAAAGTGGTGAAGTTTTATTACAAAAGAGAAGTAAAACAAAGAAGCTTTGGCCAGATATGTGGGATGTTCCTACAGGAGGACATGTTTTAGCAGGGGAATTTGGACGAGAGGCATTAATTAGAGAAACAAAAGAAGAGCTAGGAATTGATGTTTTAGACAACGAAATAAAGTATTTGGTTGGTTCAACATCTGTTAATGAAAAAGGAGATATTATAAATAAACACTTTAATGAATGTTACGTGATTACAAAAGATATTGACATTTCTACAATAAAATTACAAGAAGAAGAGGTTTCAGAAATTAAATATTTTTCGAAAGAAGAAGTATTAAGACGAATTGACAATAATTATGATGGAATGACGGATAAAACTGGACCATGGAACTTCTTAAAGAAAATTTTAGAAAAAATGTAGCTGTTTTAGGGGACACTGGAAAAAACGTCACTTGATGTTTTTTCCAGTGTCCCCTAAAACGGCTAAGTTAGATTCTTCCACTTACGAAAGTACATTTATTACTTGAATTAGAAAATGTAGCTCTTAAATAACGGCCATCTTCTCCGACCCATTTATAAGCTCTTGATGTAGATGATTTCTCTACCATATGTCCTTGTACATTTCCTAGCTTTTCTATAAACTCATCATAAGTTAATGAAGATGAATTTAATGCAGCTTTAATTTCGCTATATTTTGAGAAATCTACATTGCTACTTTTTATTAAATCATCTTTGCAAGAAATTGAAATGGTTGCATTTGTACCAGAATAATAGGTGGCAGTTATAGAAGTATCTTCTGATATTTTCCAAGTGTATTTATTTAATTTTTCATCAACTAGCTCTCCTTCTGAACCAACTATACCATTAATTTCTTCTACAGTGTTTTTAGACTCGATTTTTTCAATATATTCGAATACTTTTGCATCTTGATTTTCCTTTTTGGCTTCACTTGAAGATGTGTTTGTTCCTTCATTTTTTTCTGAATCTTTGTTTGATCCACACCCTGAA
Source organism: Clostridia bacterium (assembly GCA_017939755.1). Taxonomy (GTDB): domain Bacteria; phylum Bacillota; class Clostridia; order TANB77; family CAG-508; genus CAG-492. The sequence goes on from JAGBAJ010000016.1 coordinate 16,695, forward strand.
AGTGTAAACATTAAGCAAATGGTTAGAGCAAGTATACTAACAATAGATACGAATTTTTTCATCCTTTGTTCACCTCCTAAAAAGATAATACTATATTCTATTAGATATTACAATATTTTTAATTGTAAAAAAATGCATAGTGTGATATAGTATGTTACAATTCATAGTTCCTAAGTATATTAATGATGAGCAATATAATATTAATTTATAATATTATATTGCTAATCCTAAAACTATAATTAAGCTGTGAATAGTAACTATAGTATTCAAAGAATTAAAGAAGGAAGAGCAATGAGTAATATTTTAAATAATATTGTAGGACCGCAAGATTTAAAAAAATTAACATATAATGAAAAGATATGCTTGGCAGAAGAAATTCGCCAGTTTATAATAGATATTGTTTCTAAAAATGGTGGACATTTGGCATCAAATTTAGGTGTAGTAGAGCTTACCATAGCTTTGCATACAATTTTTGATACTCCAAAAGATAAAATTATCTGGGATGTTGGGCATCAGACATATGTTCATAAAATATTAACAGGCCGTAAAGATGAAATGAAAACAATTCGTAAGCTTAACGGGTTATCTGGATTTCCAAAAACAACAGAGTCAGAATACGATTGCTTTAATACAGGACATAGCAGTACATCTATTTCTGTAGCTCTTGGAATGGCAAGAGCAAGAGACATACTACAAGAAGATAACAAAATAGTTGCAGTAATTGGCGATGGTGCTCTAACTGGGGGAATGGCAGAAGAAGCACTAAATGATGCAGGCGCAAGTAAATCGAACATTATAGTAATATTAAATGATAATGAAATGAGTATAGCAAAAAATGTTGGGGGAATTTCTCTGCTATTAGGAAAAATTAGGACAAAAAAGTTATATACATCAACTAACGAAAAAGTAAAAAGCAAACTGCAAAAAATTCCAAAAGCAGGTAAAAAAATTGTTAGAATGACTTCTAACTTAAAAAATAGTATAAAGCAGATATTTATTCCAAAGATGTATTTTGAAGATATTGGATATACATATTTAGGCCCAATTGATGGTAATAATATAGAAGATGTAGAAGAAATTTTAAAACAAAGCAAGAAATGCTCTGGACCTGTATTGGTACATGTTATTACTAAAAAGGGAAAAGGATATGGACCAGCAGAAAAAAATCCATCAAAATTCCATGGAACTGCAGCTTTTGATAAAAAAACAGGTAATCCACTAAAAAAGAAGAGCAAGGATTATTCTAAGACATTTGGTGATAAGTTAATAAAAATTGCTGAAAAGAATGATAAGATAGTAGCTATAACTGCTGCAATGGCTGATGGAACCGGGTTATCGGAATTCAGAAAAAAATTTCCGAAACGTTTCTTTGATGTAGGAATAGCTGAACAACATGCTGTTGGAATGGCTGCAGGAATGGCAAAAGCAGGTCTTATACCAGTAGTACCAATTTATTCATCTTTTTACCAAAGAGCATATGATCAAATAATTCATGATGTATGTATGCAAAATTTACACGTTATTATGTGCGCTGATAGAGCTGGAATTGTTGGAAATGATGGCGAAACCCATCAAGGATTGACAGATATGTCAGCCCTTTCAATTGTTCCAAATATAACAATAATGGCGCCAAAGGATTTTATAGAGCTTGAGCAAATGATGGATTTTGCAGTTAAGTATAGATTTCCAATTTTTATAAGGTACCCAAGAGGTGGAGAAGGTGACATTCAATTTGAAAAACATGAAAAGATTAAACTGGGTACTGCAGAAATTATAGAAAATGGTACAGACATTACAATTGTAGCTATTGGAAAAATGGTTGATTTGGCAATGAGGGTGTCAAAGGAGTTACAGAAGATGGGAGTAAGTGCAGAAGTTATTAATGCGAGATTCTTAAAACCTTTTGACGAAAAACATGTTATAGATTCAATAGAAAAGACAGGAAAAGTAATTACAATTGAAGATGGACTTTTAAGGAGTGGTTTGGCTACTACTATAAATGAATTAATAGTAAAAAATAATATAGAAAATGTGAGTGTTCAAAATTTTGGATATGATGATAAGTACGTAAAACATGGTTCGGTATCTGAGTTAGAGCACATTAATGGATTAGATGTAGAAAATATTGTAAAAGAATGTATGAAGAACGTTTCATATGTTATAAATGGGGTTTCAAATGGACAAAAAGAATATATTGGATAGATACAAAAAGGCTGAAGAAAAATTATTAATATCAAAGTTTCTTGACAAAATAGATATTTCAAGTAAGACAAATAAAATTGAAACGACAGATTTTTTAAACGAGATAGAGCAAAATATTATAAGGAATGTAATAAATTTAATAAAATTTGAAAACTATGAATTTTATGGTGGAACGAAAAATTCGGATAGAAAAATTATTATTATATACCCAGAAAAAATGAGGGACTTATTTAAAAGCCACAAATTTAAATATGATACATTATTATCAGTATTTCGTATTTTGGTAAATACCACTAATGTTTTAGATTATAGTCATAGCGTTTATCTTGGTGGAATAATAAAACTTGGTTTAAAACGTGAGAAGATAGGTGATATACTGATTAATAATGAGGGAGCAGATATTATTGTAAAAAAAGAATCAGAGAAATTTCTATATGCCAATTTAAATAGTCTAACAAGATTTAAAGATGCAGATATTTCTGTTATTAGTTTAGGTGAAGTCATTAATGTTGAAAAGAACTTTCAAGATATTAAGATTATTACTTCATCACTGAGACTGGATAATATTGTGTCTGAGCTTGCAAAAACATCAAGAAATGTAGCAAATCAAATTTTAGAGCAAGATCGAGTATTTGTAAACTATGAAAATGAGACAAAGAGCACAAAGCAAATCAAAGAAAAGGATGTAGTTACAATTAGAGGCAAAGGAAAATTCATAATCGATGAAATAGCAGGAAATACCAAAAAAGGTAATTATATTATTATGGTAAAAAAATATTCATAATATGTATAAAAAAATAATTTTTTGTAGAATAAGTAAAGAATATGATGAAATTTTTTATACGAATTTATTTGATTTTTATACAATACGAATGTAAAATTGGAGGGTAGCTTATGGCAGAAATAATTGATGGAAAATCATTGGCAAAAAAAATCAGAATGGAATTAAAAGAGGAAGTAGAAAAATTAAAAAGCAAGAATATTTTTCCAAAACTTGCAGTAATTATGGTTGGAGATGACAAAGCTTCAAAAGTGTATGTAAAAAACAAAAGCAAAGCCTGTGAAGAGATTGGGGTTGAATATGAAGAATTTCTATTAAAAGATGATATAAAGATGCAAGAGCTATTAGACTTAATTCAAACATTAAATAATAGAGACGATGTTCATGGAATTTTATTGCAGAGTCCAATTCCTAAAAATTTGGATATAAATAAAGCTTTTAATGCAATTGACTATAGAAAAGATGTTGATGGTTTTAACCCAATAAATGTTGGTAAATTGGTAATTGGCGAGGATTCTTTTATTTCATGTACGCCTTTTGGAGTTATCAAAATGTTAGAAGAATATGGTATAGAAATTGAAGGAAAAAATGCTGTTGTAATTGGTAGAAGCAATATTGTTGGTAAGCCACTAGCACAATGTTTATTGGCTAAAAATGCTACAGTAACAATATGTCACTCACGTACAAAAAATATTCATGAAATTACAAAAAATGCTGATATATTGGTGGCTGCTTTAGGTAAACCACAATATATAAAAGAGCATATGGTTAAAGATGGTGCTGTTGTAATTGATGTTGGAATAAATAGAGCTGATGATGGAAAATTAGTAGGAGATGTTGATTTTGAGAATGTTAGCAAAAAAGCATCATATATTACACCAGTTCCTGGCGGTGTTGGACCAATGACAATTGCGATGTTAATGCACAATGTTGTAAAAGCAGCAAAATTGCAAAGTAAATAATTATAAAATTAGTATTTTAAGAGATATAATAGGGGGATTTATGAAAATAAATTCTCTTTTTTGTATACTAGGAGTATCATACTGACTTTTCCTAGTATATAAAAAGCTTAGCAAAAAGAGATGCACACGAATTTTAAAGAAGAAAATTATAAGTTAAGGAGATGATTTTATAGAAATAAACATATATTGGATTTGGATATCAAGATTGAAAAAAATGTATTTCGAGGTATTTGACTTACTATTAAAGAAGTATAAAAATATTGAGAATCTATGGACTCTAAGAAGAGCAGATATAGAAAAGGATGGTATTTTTACGAGTGGATTGATGGATGATTTTTTCAATTGTAGCTACAGAGAAAATTTAGATAATATAGCTAAATATATGGTTATAAATAATATAAAAATGGTAACCTGCTATGACACAGAATATCCATGTAAACTTAGACTAATTAAAAATAGACCAATAGTATTATTCTACAAGGGAGACATATCTCATATAAATGATGAATCTGTTGCAATTGTTGGATCAAGAAATTGTACAGCATATGGCAGAAAATGCGGAAATTTTTTTTCATATGAGTTAGCAAGTCGAAATGTAAATGTTATAAGCGGACTGGCAATTGGCATAGATGCAATAGCACATTGTGCAGCTCTAAATGCTAATGGAAAAACATATGCTGTTATTGGAAGCGGGTTAGACAATATATATCCTATGCAGAATATACAATTAGCAAAAAGGATTATAGAAAAAGGAGGGGCGATTATTACTGAATATGTTATTGGGACAAAACCTGATAAATCAAATTTCCCTCGAAGAAATAGAATTATTAGTGGAATTGCTGATGCGATTATTGTTGTTGAAGCAAGTGAAAAAAGTGGTTCATTAATCACTGCAAATTATGCTATAAATCAAGGAAAAGAAGTTTGGGCAGTACCTGGAAACATTTTTTCTAATGAATCGAAGGGTACAAATAAGCTAATAAATGACGGCGCAAATGTACTTACAAGCATGGATGATATACTTAGAAATTAGTAGTTACAGAAGCGGTATGTCGAAATGTACAAGAATTTGTCGATGAGAAATGTTTGACTTTTTCACAAAATGGGCTTATTATGAGCATGTAATTTTTATTCAAGAAATTTAATTCTTATAAATTTCCAATTATTTTAAAATTAAATAGGAGGTGAAATGTTGAAAAATAAAACATTGAAAATTTGTTTCAGTGTTGGTTTGATTTGTCTTTTAATAATGTGTTTTCTCATCTATTTTTATTTTCAGAAAAAAAATTCTAAAACAGAAAAGCTTTTATTAAGCTATGCTGACAATATTATAAGTGAAGAAATTGTTGGCAGAGATTCTACAACTAAATCCATAAAAGAAAGTAACGAGGTTATTGATGATAAGAAAATTGATAATGTAAATAACAATAATTTAGATAATAGCAATCAGAGCAATGATGGAAATCTCTTTCAAGATACAATTAAAAAAAATAAAAATGTATTTGGAAAGATTGTAATTGATAAAATAGGCGTAAATGCACCTATTATGGATGGTACTGACCAAGAAATTCTTAGAGCCTCAGTAGGTCATTTCAAAGAAACTAATTATTGGAACGGCAATGTGGCTCTTGCATCACACAATAGGGGAAGTTATGCGCATTATTTTGAAAAAATAAATCAACTAAACATTGGTGATGAAATAAAATATCAAACCGAACTTGGAACAAGGGTTTATTCTGTAAAAGAGATAACTGAGGTTTCAGAGCAGAATTTATCTGTTCTTGAGGGTACAAAAGATAATACACTGACGCTTATTACGTGTATAAAAAATAAACCAGAGCTAAGATTATGTGTAAAAGCAATAGAAAAAACATAAGAAGATAGTAGAAAATATTTTTAGGAGTTTTGTGTGAAATATAATTGATTTTTCACATAAGATTTATACATAAAACGGATGGAGGTTATTATGAAAAAATTTAAAAGTTTAATTTTTATTATAGTTAGTATAGCGGCAGTATTTCAATGTTTATTTAGTTGTAAGAAAGTAAATGCTGCAACTATAGGTGACAAAAGTTATCTACAAAGAGCAGAGAAAGGATACTACACCATTCAAAAATGGAATGGATCAGATTGGATATATGTTACATATAGCATTACAAATTATGTAGATGAAAATGGGACAAAGAGGGTTGCTTATTGTGTTAACCCAGATTTAAAAGGAATTGGTTATATTTCTGGTGAGTTCGAAGGATATAATGTAGAGCTTAAAGAGCTATTATCTAATCAAAAGGCGTGGAGAGTCCTAGTTAATGGATATCCATATAAAACCCCTGCAGATTTAGGTGTAGAGGATGAACAAGATGCATATTTAGCGACAAAAATGGCATTATATACGATTTTAAGGAATCAGACTGAAAGTGATGTAAGAAGTTTATTTAGAGCAGGTGAAGATAAGGTCGCTGGAGAAAATTTAGAAGATATACAACGTAAAGGAAAAAAAGTAATAGATGCAATTTGTAAATTAGTTAATATAGGAAATAATGGAAAAGATACAATGCAAAATAACAATTTAATTAGTATACAAAAAAATGGAAACTTTACATCAGATAGTTCAAATACAAAATATTATTCGCAAGTATTTAGGATTTCCTCAAAAGTAGAATGTAAAGAATATACAATAAAAAGTATTAAAGATTTTCCAGAAGGAACACTTGTTACCAATATAAATGGAAAAGAGCAAAAAACATTTAAAGGAGGTGATGAGTTTAAAATTATGGTTCCAAAAACATCAATTATAGGAGATATAAAAGGCTCTATTAGTTTAAGTGGGATTTGTAAAAATTACCCAATATATTATGCAGAATGTGCAGAAGGAAATTATCAAAATTATGTGTTATGCTGTGATAGTTACAGCAAGGATATAGAATCAAAAGCCAATGTAGATATTAAAGTGGAAAAATCAAAATTAAAAATTAACAAAATAGATAAAGATATGGGTAGCCCAATAGAGGGAGTTATATTTTCTATAAAATATAAAGATGGCGAAGATATTGGAACTTATAAAACTGATAAGAAAGGTATGATATATCTTAATAATTTACATCAAGGACAAGTTATTATCAAAGAGCTTGCAACTAATAATAAATATTCGCTTAATACGGATGATGTTATACTTGACATTGGCTATAATGATGAAAAAGATGTGGTAATAAAAAATGAAATAAAGAAAGGCTCTATTAAAATCATAAAAGTAGATGCAAATGATAACAAAATTAGAATTGAAGGTGCAAAGTTTGAGATATATGATGAGAATAAAAATTTAATACAAGTGGTAGTAACTGATAAAAATGGTGAGGCAAAAATAGAAAATATTCAGGCAGATTGTAAGTACACTATCAAAGAAGTAGAAACTGCAAAGGAGTATATACTTTCAAATGATGAAGTAACAATAGAGCTTAAAGAAAATGAAATTAAAACACTAACATTTAAAAATAAGAAAAAAACAATAGAGAAATTGCCTAGAACAGGGTCTGTTAATATTAGTGAATATATTTTCCAAATAGTTAGCATAGGTAGTGTTGCATTAATAAGAATATTTTTAAAATAAAAGATATAAGGTCATGCACAGATAAAAAAATTTTTCATATATTTTAATATAAGAAACTTGGAGGTATCTGTATGCTAGCTCTTTCAATTTCAGGGTTCATAACAATTTTTAAATCATCAGTATTTATGTTTGGATACATATCGAAAAATAGCTTATTCCCTGAGCCATTAAATTCTGAAGAAGAAATTAAATATTTACAGATGTACGAGAATGGAGATATGGATGCAAGAGCAATTTTAATTGAACGTAATTTAAGACTAGTTGCACATGTATGTAAAAAATACAGCAACAATAATACAGAGTTAGACGATTTAATTTCAATTGGAACCATAGGATTAATTAAAGGAATTGATAGTTTTAATTATAGAAAAGGAGTTAGACTTGCAACATATGTTTCAAGATGCATTGATAATGAGATTTTAATGTATTTTAGAAGTATAAAAAAAATAAGTACAGAGGTTTATTTAGATGACACTATAGGTAAAGATAAGGATGAAAACACTATTAGTCTTCAAGAGGTTTTAGAAAATAATGATCGAAGTATAGAGGATGAAGTTGATTTAAAATTTAAAATAAAAAAATTATATAAAAAAATGAAGACCGTATTAAAGGATCGAGAATTTGGCATAATAACGATGAGATTTCGGGTTGGATGGTAAAAAACCAAGAACACAAAATCAGATTGCGGAGATGCTAGGTATATCACGTTCCTATGTATAGAAACATGTTTATGACTAAAAAATTATAATGTAGTACAAAAAGAAGAGCAGTATATTACTGCTCAAGGAATTAATTATCTAATAAATAAATTGCAAAATTTAGATAAGTTGCAAATAAGGACCAAAGTAGATAAGGAATTTGAATTAATCCTGCTGTTTTATTTTTTTGATAGAATTGAACAATCATAATTACTATTAAAATGTCTAATAATATAATCCAAATAAATGAAAATAATCGTAATTTTAAATAAAAAAATAAAATTGGCCAGAAAGCATTTATAAAAAGTTGAGTGTAGTATATTTGATTAATTTTTGAATCTGTTAGTGATTTTGTTTTCAATATGCCATATGATATCCCCATTAAAATGTAGAGTATGGTCCAAACAATCGGAAATAATATACTGGGTGGAGCCAAAAGAGGTTTTATTAAAGTATTGTAATCAATAACTTTAGAAATTAATATCCCTACAATTCCCCCTATAAGTACGGGTATTAAAATTGATTTTAGATATATTTTAAAATTTGACATAAGGTAACTCCTTTATATTATTATATTGAATTAAATTTAAAATATACGTATATTTTCTTTGCATTATCTAGCTCAATTTTATCTATAAAATACGTAATTATACTTTTGTCTATTGCTTGTTCTGTTTTAAATTTATTAAAAAATTTTTCTAGTAATACATTGTCAATAGTCATATTTAATTTACTTTGATAATTTTTGAGTTTTGTTTGTACTAATTGTTTTTCCTTTAACTTTAAGTTATAAATTCTAGTAAAGTCTTCTTGCATAATTATGCCTGAAATATAATCATCTGAAAGCTTATCAATGAAATTATTAATGCTAACCAATTGATCTGAAAGACTAGAAAATTCTTTTTTCATTGTGGATGAATTGGAGTAGTTATCTTCAAATGTTTTTAATACGAGATTATAGAATGTTTGTTTATTGTAGTGCTTATTTATAATATCGTATATGGATTGTGTGATAAAATTTTCAACATAATCCATACGTACAGAATGGGGAGAGCAGGTGTGATTTTTTATATTAGTACCACATCTAAAATAATATTTGTTGCCACTAGCTAAATGTCTTGAGGAACAATACATTTTTTTTCCACACTCATGACAGTATACTAATCCTTTTAAAAGGTAATCATTTGATTTTAGCCTTGTTTTTTTTCTAATATTTAACATTTCTTGAACTTTATGAAATGTGTTTAAATCTATTATGGGTTCGTGAGTTTTGTCTACGATTTTCCATTCACTCTTTGGTAAACGAATGTTTTTTTTAGACTTATAATTTATTTTTTTCATTCTGCCTTGAACCATATTACCAATGTAAACCTCATTTTGTAGTATATCTTTTATCTTAGTGTCTGACCACAATAAGCTTTTTCGTGCAACTTTTTGGTTATGCGAAATGGCATATAATGATGGTGTAGGGATATGTTGTGAATTTAAATATTGTGCAATAGTTCTGCAAGATTTACCGAGGGCAGCTTCTTTAAAAATTTGGATTATTATTGGTTTGGCTTCCTCATCAATAAATAATTTGTTTGGGAATTTTTTATTTAATTTGTAACCGAAGGGAGCTTTGCTACCAATAAATAGCCCTAAATTTTGCTTGTTGTGTTTTACGATTCTTATTTTATTGGATATATCTTTAGCGTACATATCATTAAATACAGCTCTAAATGGAGTTATATCATTTGAATAGCTTTCTGTTCCAGTGTCAATACCATCAATTAGAGCAATGTATCTAATTTGATTTTCAGGGAAAAACTTTTCAAGATAATATCCAGTAAGGATATAATCTCTACCCAGTCTTGATAAATCTTTTGTTAATACCATATTTATTTCTTTAGATTTTATATCAGAAATTAATTTTTGAAATCCAGGTCTATCGAAGGTGGTTCCACTTATTCCATCATCAATATATTCTTTCTTTATTAATAGATTATATTGCTTGGTAAAATTTTGTAATATAGATCTTTGATTTGAGATACTTTCTGATTCGCCGTGGTTTTAAATCTTCTTTTGATAATCTTATATACAGAGCTACTTTATATGATTTAGGATTTTGTATATTAAAATCGTTATTCATTTTGATTAATAAAATCTAGTAGGTTATTATCAATAAAGTCTGTATATATCTTGTAAAGTATATTATCTAAGGTTTCATTTGTATTACTATAATAAAAAATATAATCCATTATGCCTCCTATTTAAACATATGCATAGTTGGAAAAAATTATTAGTTATAAAAATGTTCCTATGTATCTAGAATTGAAACAAAGGCGATAGGAAAGCTATCTAAAGAATTTGAAGAGGATTAAAATTTCGATGAACCACTTTAATATCTAATTAATATAAACTTTAAATAGAAAAGCTCAACTGATTATTAGTTGGGCTTTTTATTATATTTTAGAAAAATTTCTTGACTATGTTATACATTTATGTTATAAATATTAAGTACTAGTTAATGGCCCCTTGGTCAAGCGGTTAAGACGCGGCCCTCTCAAGGCCGAATCATGGGTTCGATTCCCGTAGGGGTCACCAAATATAAAGAAGTCAGCTATTTCTGAAGATTTAGCTGATTTTTTTTATACATTAGGAAAGTCATACTGACTTTTCCTAATGTATAAAAAAGGCTTCGCCAAAAACAGATGCACACAAACTTTACAATGTAAAGTTTGGCGCCGAACAAATTTACGGAAAATCTTTGATTTTCCGATTTGTTCTAGATAATAGTGATGTGATATATAGAACAATGATACATGTAAGATATGGGTTAAGTTTTCTTGGAAAATAGTACACATAAAAAATAAGAATAGAAACATGTAAAGAATAAATTGAGAATTCACATAAAATGTGGTAAAACGAAAAAAGGATGTGATTAAGTGTCACGCCAATCCATGATTTTCATACATATGGGGCAACCCAAAATACGCTAAAAAGGAGGAAAATTGCATGGATAATTGTATATTTTCAGATTTTGTTAGAACACTTCTGGCAGGAGAGCATGTATTCGGAAGCGTTGCCGAAGAAGACGAGTCCACGAAGTCGATGCTCGAAAGAGTAAAGGTTGAAATGGAAAAGGCCAAGGCGAGCTCTGAAGGCATAGGAGATGTTTATAAGACATATTCCAATGCGGTGAATTCTGCAGATTATCTTTTGGCTCTTATCAAATGTGGTAAGTTTCCTGAAGATAACACACCATACAGCAAAAGCTGGGGAAAAACTTTTGACTATATAACAGGCTCTTGTCTGAATATAGCATATGGTTACATGCTTCTTCAACAGCATACTAATGGTGACGAAGATGCTTCGAAGATTGACCTTGGTGGGTTGAGCGAAGAACTTGATGAGCTTGATGTTAACATACCTGCTGACGATGGTGACAATGCTTCGGAGATTGATGACCATTATGATGATGGTTACAACGCTTCGGAGATTGATGACCATTATGATGATGGTTACAACGCCTCGGAGATTGACGACGATGATGATGATGATTATTATTGTCGCAGGAGAGGCGTAAGCAACGATTGTTGTGACGTTTATGATTGTTGTTATGACATTTATGATTGTTGAAGGTTGACTTTTCCGTAATTAGAAGGTTAAAAATAACGAAATTTCTGAATCAAAGAAAGGACCCATGTGTAAACACATGTGGTCCTCTTTGCACTATCTACTTTTACTTATATTTTAAAATACGATATGTATTATTCAACAGTTACTGATTTAGCTAAGTTTCTTGGCTTATCAACATCTAATCCTTTTTCCTTTGAGATGTAATAAGACAATAGTTGTAGCGGTATTACAGATAAAATAGGAGATAGAAGAGGGTTAGTTTCTTCAACTTTAACCACATTTTCAAATCCTGCATTTGATAAATCTAGGTTTGTAATAATAATAGTTTTAGCTCCACGAGTAATAACCTCTTGAATATTACTAATAGATTTTTCAACTAATGCTTCATCTGTTAATATACTAATAACTGTAATGCCTTTTTCAATTAAAGCAATAGGTCCATGTTTTAATTCTCCAGATGCATATGCTTCTGAGTGAATATATGAAATTTCTTTTAATTTTAAAGATCCTTCTAATGCAACATTGTAATCAACACCTCTACCAATAAAGAACATATCTTTTTCAGTATAGATTTTCTTTGCAAGCTCTTTCATTTGATCAGCTGTTTTTAAAGATGTTTCGATTTTTGAAGGTAGCTCTAAAATATCTTTTTTAATATTATTTATAGTTTCTGTATCAACACTTTCTAATATTTCAGCAAAATATACTGCAAGAATTCCAAGAAGTACAACTTGTGATGTGTATGCTTTTGTTGAAGCAACAGCTATCTCAGGTCCAGCATGTGTATAAATTGTGTAATCTGCTTCTCTTGTAATTGAACTTCCAATAACATTTGAAACAGCAAGTGTTTTTGCACCTTTTTCTCTACATAATTTTAATGCTGCTATTGTATCAGCAGTTTCTCCTGATTGACTAATGAAAATACAAAGTGATTTTTCATTAACGATTGGATTTCTATATCTAAATTCTGATGCAACATCAACTTCTACAGGAATATTACATAGATTTTCAATAAACTTTTTACCAGTTAGCCCAGCGTGCATTGCAGTACCACACGCAACTATGAATATTTTATTAATTGTAGATAGGTATTCTTTTGAAATATTTATATCGCTAAAATTACAAGCTTCTCCTAATTTTAATCGTGAACCAATAGTTTCTCTAATAGCTGTTGGTTGCTCATGAATTTCTTTTAACATATAATCATCAAAACCATTTTTTTCTGCTGCAGATGCTGCCCATTCAATATTTTTAATTTCTTTTTCATGCTCTACTAAGTTTTTGTCATAGAATTTAATAGAAGAGTTTTCTATTACTGTATATTCATAATCATTTAGTAAATAAAAATCTCTTGTATATTCTAGTAAAGCTGGAATATCAGAAGCTATATGAAATCCTTCTGAACCTTTTCCTATAACTAGAGGACTATCTTTTCTAACAACAATCATTTTATCTGGATATAAGTTTGATAAAACTTCTATAGCAAAACTTCCTTTTAAATCAGCAGTAGCCTTTTGTACAGCTGCTAAAAACTTATTATCACTAGTTTCCTTTGAAAAATAATAATGAATTAGGTTAGGGATAACTTCTGTATCTGTTTGAGATAAGAAATGGTATCCATTGTCTGATAAGAAAGCTTTTAATTCATTATAATTTTCAATAATTCCATTATGTACAACAGCAAATGTTTCGCTATTATCCATATGTGGATGTGAATTTTCCTTTGAAGGCATTCCATGAGTTGCCCATCTTGTATGAGCTATTCCAATAGTTCCAGTTAAATCATTAAGTCCAGGAATGTTATTTAAGTTACTAACTCTTCCTTTATCCTTCATAACACAAATTTTTCCATTTTCCATAGAAGCTATACCTGCTGAGTCATAACCTCTATATTCTAGGGCTGTTAGCCCATTAATTAAAATTGGGTATGCTTTTTTTGTTCCTACATATCCTACGATTCCACACATAAAATCTCAATCCTTTCATTGTTTATTTATTAAATGATATACGGATTATAAATGCTATAAATATTTTTCTGTAGAAGGTATTGCTACCAACTTTTGTTAATATTTTTATGACAAGCATGTGCCATAGAGCATCCGCCGAAAAAAATCGATAAACTCTAACCTCGTCAACAATATTAATATATAATATTGCTCTGGCGCTAAATTTAATACTTTATATAATAGGAAAGTTTTACTTTCCTATTATATAAAACAAAATTGCACACAAATTTTCCTTGAAAATTTGGCGCACGAACAAATACGTGGCATGAAAAGTAATCTAAAATGTCAAAGAATATTAATCATGCCACTATTGTTCTATTCTGTATATCTTTAACATAAGCACAATAATACAATAATTTCTAAGGAAAAGCAAGTTATAAATAATATTTGACACAAAAAAAATATACGAGTATAATTATTAAAAAGCTTGGAGGTCGAAATAATGGACATTGTTGTGGATATGAGATATGTATATATTGCTATAGTTTATGGCGGTCTAGCAGTTATTTTTTCAATAATAAGTGCTATTTTATTTATGAGTAAAAGAATAGGATTATGGGGAATTTTCGAAAAAGCGGGAGAAAAAGAGTGGAAGTCTATAATTCCAGTATATAGTCAAATTACTTTGTTAAAGATATGTAAATTAAAACCATGGCTGGTTATACTATATTTAGATTTTATTATCCCAATAATTGGTTTTTTTGCTCTAAGAGATGTAAGATGGATTTCAATAATTGTTATTGTAGGTTTTATTATATACAGATTTATGATAGCAATAAGATTAGGTCAATTGTTTAAAAAAGGAGACATATTCTCATTTTTACTAGCATTCTTTCCATCAATATTACTACCAGTTCTAGGTTGCACCAAAAGCGAAAAGTTTACAAAGGTTGTTGAAGAAAAGAAAAAATAGATGATTGATATACAGATGAGGCACAGAATGGTTCAGTAGTTTTGAATTGTTTTGTGTCTTTATGTTTTTTTGAAAGAAATGGAGGTTAAAATGTTTAACATAGAAAATGAGCTTAAAAAATTACCTGATAAACCAGGGGTATATATAATGCATGATAAGAGCGATAAGATTATATATGTTGGTAAAGCAATTAATTTAAAAAGAAGGGTTACTTCATATTTTAGAAAAACAAATAAAACACAGAGAATTCAAAATATGGTTGCTTTAATAGATCATTTTGAATATATAGTTGTGGAAAATGAAGAAGAGGCTCTAATATTAGAATGCAATTTAATAAAAAAGAATATGCCAAAGTTTAATGTACTTCTAAAAGATGACAAAACGTATCCATATATAAAGGTAAGCTTGCAATCAGATTACCCAGACGTATATTTAACTAGAAGAGTTATGAACGATGGAGCAAAATATTTTGGACCATATCCAAACTCTGGAAGTGCGAAAGAAATGGTTGAGCTTATAAAAAGTAAGTTTAAAATCAGGCAATGTAGAAATTTTAAATATAAAGATAGACCATGCTTAAACTATCACATAAAAAAGTGTATGGCACCTTGCATGGGCTATGTATCGAAAGAGGAATACAGAAAACAAATAGATGAAATAATTGACTTGTTAGAAGGTAAGACTGACAAGATAATAAGAGAGTTAAAGGAACAGATGGAAATTGCATCTGAAAAGATGAATTATGAACAAGCTGCATATATACGCGATAAAATTGTTGCAATTGAAAATATTTCTAAAAGGCAAAAAGTTTCTAATATAGGAGAAAATAATATTGATGTAATTGGCATTGCAAGAAATGATATGGAGGTTTGTATTGAAGTATTCTTTATTAGAAAAAGCAAAATGATTGGAAGAGAGCATTACTTTTTTAAGGGATTGCAGGATGAGGAAAAAGAAGAAATTATTTCAAGCTTTATAAAGCAGTATTATATAGGAAAAGAATTCTTACCAAATAAAATAATGATTAAACAAGAAATAGAAGATAAGAGCCTAATAGAGGTTTTATTAACTCAGCAAGCAGATAGAAAAGTAGAAATAAAAACGCCTCAAAAGGGTGAAAAATTAAGACTTGTAGATATGGCAGAAAATAATGCATACATTACATTAACAAATAAAGAAAAGGATAAGCACAATGTCTTAACGGAGCTAAAAGAAGTTTTAGGCTTGGATATATTTCCAAGAAAAATTGAATGCTATGATATTTCAAATATATCAGGAAGCTTTATTGTTGCTGGAATGTGTGTAATGGAAAATGGTGTAATAAAAAAGAGCTTAGCAAGAAGGTTTAAAATAAAATCTGTGGTAAATGATCAAGATGATCCAAAGTGTATGAACGAAGTAATATATAGAAGATTAAAGCATTCTATTAATACAGACCAAGATGGTTTTGGAAGACTTCCAGATGTAATTTTTGTTGATGGAGGTATAACACAAATAAGAGCTGCTAAACAGGCAATGTTAGATTTAAACTTAAATATCCCTATTTTTGGAATGGTAAAAAATGATAAACACCAAACTAGAGCTTTGATGAATGAAAATAGGGAGGAGCTTGAAATATCTGAAACTCTATTTAATACAATAACAATGTTCCAAGATGCAGTACATGATACAGCAATTGGGTATCATAGAAAATTAAGAGATGAGTCTATGATAAAATCAAGATTGGATGAAATAGACGGGATTGGAACTGCCAAAAAAGCCTTATTATTAAAGAAATTTGGTAGTGTAAAAAATATAGCAGAAGCATCTATTGAGGAACTGATTGAAGTCAAAGGAATAAATCAAGCTTTGGCGGAGCATATTTTAAAAGAATTGAATTTATAAAATAAATTTGATATAATAGCGTGAGTTTGCAATATTAGGAGGAATAAAAATGGTAGTATCACATGAATTTTTAGTGGGCTTTAGAGATGTAGATGTCAATTCAAAAATGAAAAATAGTGCTATTTTAAATGTTTTTCAAGAGATTGCAGGATTTCACTCAATAGAAATTGGAAAAAAATTCGAGAGCCTAGATTCCACATGGATATTAACAGGTTACAAAGTAAATATAATTAAAAGACCTGTATATGGAGACATAATAAATGTATCAACATGGGGAACAGAGATAAAGAGCATAACTGCAGTTAGAGAATTTGAAATAAGAAATACAAGTGGAGAGCTACTTGTTACAGCTATTTCAAATTGGGCACATATGTCAAATAATAAATTGGCGAAGGTTTCAGAAGAAAC
Source organism: Clostridia bacterium (assembly GCA_017939755.1). Classification (GTDB taxonomy): domain Bacteria; phylum Bacillota; class Clostridia; order TANB77; family CAG-508; genus CAG-492. The sequence continues at coordinate 33,777 of JAGBAJ010000016.1, forward strand.
TATTAAAGCATATGGACTTGAGCCAGAGCATACTAATTATAATGAATTAAAGTTAAAAAAGATTATGGAGCCAGAAACATATTCTATTGAAAATGAGTATGTTGTGGATTGGAATTGGATTGATGTTAATAGACATATGAATAATATTTATTATATGGATTTAGCAGATATGATTATGCCTGAACAATATAAATTAGAGGCTTGTAATTGTTTTGAGGTTTCATACAAAAAAGAAGTAAAATATAAAGAAAAAATAAAGTGTCAATATACAGAGCTAGAAGATTCAAGAGTTGTAATGATAAAGAGCGAAGATTTATCAAAATTATGTGCTATAATAAAATTATATTAATTTTTATAACAATTAATGCTGGACGTTACAATTTACAGATATATATACATACAAGGATTTCGAGATATAATAAATTTATATTAGCAGTAATTTGTAACTGCTGGACAACTGATAAAAATAAATTTATAAAAAGTATTGACAATAAATGTATAAGTATGCTAATATGATATAAGTTTCGGTTGAGCAACTGAAACTTATATCAAAAATGCGGATGTGGCGGAATTGGCAGACGCGCTGGTCTTAGGAACCAGTGTCAACGACGTGGGGGTTCAAGTCCCTTCATCCGCACCAAAAACAAATCTGTTCATTTCATTCGAACAGATAGAGGTACAAAAATCAATCAGAAATGGTTGATTTTTTTGTTTGCCAAAATACATCAACAAGAATGTATTGCCAAGAAGTTACTTATTTTTTTCCTGCATATCTATATTTATAAGCAAGTCGATTAATTGACTTATTTCTAAAGCATCTGCAGAATCTAAGCCAAACTCATTAATCTTTTTATACAGTTCTTCTTTTAAAGTATCTATATCATATTTAGTATAAAACAACTCTTTTACGTTTACATCTAAAGCATTAGCAATTTTATATAATATTGTTAACGAAACATTAAATCTTTTATTATTTTCTAGCTCTCTAATATAAGTTCTAGATATATCAGTAATTTTGCTTAACTTAGATATACTCATTTTCTTTTGCAGTCTTATATTCTTTATAGTAAAAACAAACATAATAAGCTCCTTTAAGACTATTATCCCGTAATTATATAATCTTATACAAAGCTTGAAAAGTCTGGAACTCCCAGTTCCACCATCCATTGTCGAATGATTTTAGTTGACATTTTTCTATAAATATATAAAATAATAGCATAGACTTGTGCACAAATTTTCTTCAAGAATTTGACGCACTAACATAGACGTGGCATTGGAAGTAAATATAATTCCAATAAATTTATAAGGAAGAAGGTAATAAAAATGAGTGAGAATCTTGAATTAGTAACAAAATGGGATAAAACATTTGAGCAAAGTGAAAAAGTTAATCATAGAAAAGTAACATTTCATAATAGATATGGAATAACATTAGTTGCAGATTTATATGAACCAAAATCTTATGAAGGAAAATTACCTGCAATAGCTGTATGTGGTCCTTTTGGTGCAGTTAAAGAGCAATGCTCTGGATTATATGCTCAAACTATGGCAGAAAAAGGTTATTTAACAATAGCTTTTGATCCATCATTTACAGGAGAATCTACGGGAACACCTAGATATATGGCAAGTCCAGATATAAATACAGAAGATTTCCAAGCAGCAGTAGATTTTTTATCTGTACAAGATAATGTAGATTCAGAAAAAATAGGAATTATAGGTATATGTGGATGGGGTGGTATGGCACTGAATGTTGCAGCATTAGATACAAGAATAAAAGCAACAGTAACATCTACAATGTATGATATGACAAGAGTAAATGCAAATGGATATTTTGACGCAGATAATAGTGAAGAAAAAAGATATGAAAATAAAAAATCATTAAATGCTCAAAGAATAGAGGATTTTAAAACAGGCTCTTATGCAAGAGGAGGAGGTTGCTTAGAATTACCTGTACCAGAAGATGCTCCATTTTTTGTTAAAGATTACAGCGAATACTATAAAGGAAGAGCATATCATTCAAGAAGTTTAAATTCAAATGAAGGATGGAATATTACTGGATGTATGTCATTTATGAATCAGCCAATATTAAAATATTCAAATGAAATAAGAAGTGCAGTATTAGTTATTCATGGAGAAAAAGCACACTCTTGCTATTTTAGTAAAGATGCTTTTAAAGATATGACAGAAAATAGTAAATATGCTGATAATAAAGAATTAATGATAATTCCAAACGCGGTTCATACAGATTTATATGATAATTTAGAAATAATACCATTTAATAAAATAGACAAGTTTTTTAAAGATAATTTAAAATAATTCGGCGGAAAAATGAGTAAAAAGATAGTAGTAATAAAATTTATAGCTCATAAAAATGAAATTTATATGGCACATCTTCTACGAATATAGGAGATATTAAAGAATATAATTTTTTAATAAAGTATTTGAAATTGAAGAAAATGTATAGTAGGAATGGTGTATATGAAAAGAGATACTTATATTATTGTAATATCTATTATAGTTATAATTGTTTGCATAGGAGCATTTTTTATTGTAAAACATAAAAAGAGCAGTATAGATGAAAATCAAAATAAAGATATGAATATTGAAGTTAAAGAGCATAGCAATACTACAAGTAATTTAGATAAATACACAGAAAATCAAAATAATATAGAGGAAGTTAATATGGATGAGATAATTATTAAAGTAAATGGTAGGGTATTAAATGTAAAATTAGAAGAGAATACATCTGCTAAAGCATTTGTAGAAAAATTAAAAAGTGGGGATATAACAATAAGTACCCACGATTATGGAAATTTTGAAAAAGTAGGTAACTTGGGATTTAGTTTACCAACAAATGATAAGAATATTACAACAGAAGCTGGAGATTTAATATTATATCAAGGAAATCAAATAACACTTTATTATGATACGAATAGTTGGAGTTTTACTAGACTAGGTAAAGTACAAAATGTTTCTAAAAATGAATTAAAGGAAATTTTAGGTAGTGGTAATGTAGAATTAACATTTTCATTAAATGTTTAAAAAGAATATTAGTGATAAATTAGAATTAATGTGAAAGATTGATTTGAAATATAACCAATTTTGACTATATAAACTTTTTTTATAATGGATTCTAATATAGAAAAGAGAGCAAATGCGTTATAAAAACAGCGGAAGGTTATTAGCCTGCCGCTGTTTTGTTCTCGTAAATAAAACTACATAATTACAACTAAATAAAGTACATATCAACCATGTCTTCGAAATAACATGGCAATAGCCATTTTTATGTTGATATTTTCCAAATCTAAATTAGGGAACATTTTACCGCACAATATACACCATTGCAATAAAAATTCCGAGCTCCGCAGCAATTACAAAAGATGAAATCTTAAAAATCATCTTATTGGCTTTGCCATCAGATGGACATAATTTTAATGCAATTTTTGGTTTCTTTAATGGGTATAGAATCTGAATTTTTCTACGATTAAATACGTCCAAAAAAATGTGCGAAATCATTGCAATTACAAATGGAATAACCGCCGAAGGTAATGCAATATATATGGTTGTACTTAAAATAACAATTGCTGGTATCGAATGCATAAATGTTCGATGTGACGTATGCATGCCGTAGCTGCATACTAACAAAAACGAAAGTAGGCCGATAAGTATACGACTTAGATTCGTTTGGTTCAGAATGTAGTTGTAAATACCTACATGTAGTGTTGCTTCGAGAATTGCACAAAGAAAGATTACGAGTGTAGATATTGCTAGAATCTTACTTAAGTCTTTGTGCGATTCAGATGTTGTTACATCAATATCTGAAATAAGACTTCCAATTGTTGCAGCTGTCACGCAAATAGCGAGACCCTTAATACTGCTTGGCTGAGTTGCTGCAATAGTAATAGCTACTCCTGCAGACCAATGTGCATTTTTTTGCATAGTAATACTATCCTTTCTTTCGTAAGATAGAAAAATTTTAGCATGAAAAGTTCATATTTTCAATTAAATTCTTAATTTTCTATAATAATTCGGCAAATAATAAAAATATGTTACAATTCAGCCTTAGACCAAATTATAATGTAATAAAAAGTCTTAATATTTATATTTGTAAGCGTCAAGGGGCCTTTTCAAATATGGCTGACTAGTAACAAAAATATAAAATTATTTAGACTTTTTTCTTTTTTTTATTGTCTTTTTATTTTCATTAAATTATAATTACTTAGAGCAAATGAGATAATTGCCAAATAAAAAGATTAAATTTTATTTATTTGTGGCAGATTATAAATGAATATACAAAAATATAATAAAGGATACTGTAGGAGGAAATTATGGAAAAATTTTTGAACAAAAAAGTTTCAGTTATTACGTGTATGGGAGGAACATATGGAGCAGCAGATTTTTATAAGGGTGTGTTTACTTCATATGATGATAATTTTATTTGTTTAAATAATAAGACATATATTGCAATAAAATATATTATGACAATAGATGTAAAATAATAAAGGGAGAATGTAGAGCTAAAGTTTCTACATTCTTTTTATATATTATGCGCCGAACAAATATGTGGGGTGAAAAGTAATCTAAAATGTAAAAAAATATTAATCATACCACTTTTGTTCTATTTGTGAAATGTACGTAAATTATTATACTCTTTCATTGACATTCTAAGGCTTACAGCTTAAAATAGCATAGATAAATATTTTGAAAGGAAAATAATATGTTAGAGCTAAGAAATGTAAAGAAAATATACAACACTAAGGCAGAAAAGGTTCATGCCCTAAAGGGAATTAATCTTAAATTTAGGGAGTCAGAATTTGTTTCAATCCTTGGTGAATCAGGATGTGGAAAAACAACATTATTAAATATTATAGGTGGACTTGATCGATATACAAGTGGAGACCTTATTATTAATGGAAAATCAACAAAAGATTTTAAGGATAAAGATTGGGATGCATATAGAAATTATTCTATAGGATTTATATTTCAAAGTTATAATCTTATAGGGCACCAAACTATTTTATCAAATGTAGAGCTTGCATTAACAATTTCTGGAGTATCAAAAAACGAAAGAAGAAAAAGAGCTATAGAGGCTCTGGAAGAAGTGGGTCTGAAAGATAAAATACATTGTAAGCCAAATCAATTATCTGGTGGTCAAATGCAAAGAGTTGCAATTGCAAGAGCGTTAGTTAACAACCCGGATATAATATTGGCAGATGAGCCAACAGGGGCATTAGACAGCAAAACTAGTGAACAGGTAATGGAAATTTTAAGGAAGATTTCTAAAGATAAATTAATTATAATGGTTACTCATAACGGGGAATTAGCTGAAAAGTATTCAAATAGAATTGTTAGAATTTTAGATGGAAAAATTACCAGTGATTCCAATCCTCTATCGGATCAAGAGGTTCAAGAAGCAAAAAATAATGCAAAGCAATTCAAAAAAACATCAATGAAATTTATTACGGCTTTACAATTAAGTTTTAACAACTTATTAACAAAAAAGGGTAGAACTATATTAACGTCGTTTGCTGGAAGTATTGGTATTATAGGTATTGCATTAATACTTGCTATTTCAACAGGAGTTCAGGATTATATAAATAAAGTAGAGCGAGATACATTATCATCTTACCCAATTACAATTGAGGAAACAACAATTGATATGGCATCGATGATGGAAACTATGGTTGGAGAGCAAACTCAAAATGATGAGAATCGCGAAGAGGGAAAGCTTTATTCTGTTAATATTATGAATGACATGGTTCATACGCTATCAAGTAAAGTTAAAAGTAACAACTTGAAGGAATTCAAAAATTATATAGAAAATACCGATAATGCTATAAAAAATAATAGCAACGCAATTCAATATGGATATAATTTAAACCTTAATTTGTACAAAGCGGATACTTCAAACGGAATAGTACAGGTAAACCCAAGTACTGTTATGGATAGCTTAGGTGCAGGAGAGCTAATGGCTGCTGAAAAAGCTGAAGCTACTATGATTCCAGGTATGTCATCTATGGGAATGATGAGTAATGTTGATGTTTGGACAGAAATGCTTGACAACGAGGATCTTATTAAATCTCAATATGATTTATTAGCAGGAAAATGGCCAACTAATTATAACGAAGTAGTATTAATTGCAACTAAAAATAATGAAATAAGTGATTATACACTTTATTCACTTGGAATTATTGACCAAAAAGAGCTAAACGGACAGATGGAAAAAATACAAAAAGGTGAACAAATTGAAAAAAAAGAAAATACTTCATATTCATATGACGAATTACTAAACTTAAAATATAAAGTAATTTATAATTCAGATTATTACCAAAAGGAAAATGGAATTTGGATTGATAAATCAAAAAATGAAGAGTTTATAAAATCAAAATTAGATGAAGCGGAGGAAATAACAGTTGTTGGTATTATAAAACAAAATGATCAAACTGTGGCAGTTTCAATGTCTGGTGGAATTGGATATAAAAGCTCTTTAACAAAACATGTAATTGAGAAATGTAATGGTGCAGAAATAGTAAAAGAGCAGAAGGATAATCCAGATAAAAATATTTTTTCAGGAATGGAATTTCCAAAATCAGGTGAAAATACAACATTCAATTCAAGTAAAATGACTCCAGAGCAACAACAAGCATTAAGCAAGATGTCAAGTGAGCAAATTGCTGAAGCTATGGCTGCATATTCAGAAAATGCCAATGCGACATACGAAAAAAATTTGGAAAAGATGGGGGCTATTGATATTGATAATCCAGCTACAATAAGCATTTATCCAAAAGATTTTGCATCTAAAGAGCAAATAGAAAAAGGAATTGAAGAATATAATAAAAAACAAACTGATAATGGAAAGTCAGAAAATGAATTAACATACTCAGATATGGTTGGTTCGATGATTTCTTCGGTAAGTACTATTGTTGATACAATAAGTTATGTTTTAATTGCATTTGTTGCAGTTTCATTAATAGTATCTTCAATAATGATAGGAATTATCACGTATATAAGCGTTCTAGAAAGAACGAAGGAAATTGGTATTTTAAGAGCAATTGGTGTTTCTAAAAAAGATGTATCAAGAATATTCAATGCAGAAACACTTATTATTGGATTTATAGCAGGAGCTATAGGAATTGGTGTTACAATGTTGTTAACAATTCCTATAAATAAGATTATATACAATGTAACTGGTGGGGTCGAAGTGGTTACTAAACTTCCAATAGTTGCAGGAATAATTTTAGTAGTAATAAGTATTTTATTAACAATGATAGGTGGATTTATACCTTCAAAAGTAGCAAGTAAAAAAGATCCTGCCGTTGTTTTAAGAAGTGAATAAATTTATATAGGCGACCAATTAAACGCGGGCTGAACTATATACTAAATAATTTGGTATATTGATTAGCCCGCTATTGTTATATAATAGGAAATGATATGAAACTTTAAGTTTCGCGGGCTCAAAGTGAAAACAAATTAATATAATATTTTTATTTTTAAAGGAAAGTCATGCACAGAAAATTTATATTGACAAAGCAAATTTATCTTATAAAATAAGATTAGAAATATTAAATAGAAAATTATAAGAATATGTAACGCCATATAGGCAATAATATGAAAGAGGCGATTATATGTACGATATTATTGTTATTGGAGCAGGACCTGCAGGTATAACTGCAGCCATATATGCAAAAAGAGCAGGAGCTAATGTATTAGTTTTATATAATGGTGAATCAAATGTTGAAAAAACTGATAAAATAGAAAATTATTATGGTTTTAAAGATGGAATAGATGGTCAAACTTTATTTAAAAATGGAGTGGAGCAAGCCAAAAATCTTGAAGTTGTTGTTAGAAAAGAAGAAGTATTAGGAATCGAAAAAATTGACAATGTATTTTATATAGAAACAACTTTAAAAAAATATGATTCAAAAGCTGTAATTATTGCTACTGGAAATAAGAATTTAAAACCAGATGTAAAGGGAATTTCTGAGTTTGAAGGAAAAGGTATTAGTTATTGTGCTATTTGTGATGGCTTTTTCTATAGAGAAAAAAATGTTGCAGTTATAGGTAATGGAGCATTTGCCAATAAAGAGGTAGAGCACCTAAAAAATATTGCAAATTCAGTTACTATATTAACTAATGGAAATCAAATAAAAGATAAGATTACAGAAGGACTAAATGTTAATTCTAAACCAATAAAGCAAATTCAAGGGGAGAATAAAGTTCAAAGAGTTGAATTTGAAGATGGAAGTGGTTTAGATATTGATGGAATCTTTATTGCAATAGGCGAAGCTAGTGGATTAGATTTTGCTAAGAGATTAGGAATAGCCGTTAAAAACGATTTTATTATTGTAGATGAGAATATGCAAACTAATATTTCTGGACTATATGCATGTGGAAATGTAACAGGTGGATTATTACAAATATGTAAGGCTACGTATGAAGGCGCAAAAGCAGGAATTTCTGCTGTAAAATTTATAAAATAAAATTTCTAGGAGGTATAAAAGATGAGTGTTATTAATTTAAACAGAGAGAATTTTGAAAGTGAAGTAGTAAAATCAAATCAGACAGTGATTGTAGATTTTTATGCAACTTGGTGTGCACCATGTAGAATGATGTCTCCAATTATAGACGCTATTGCTGAAGAATTAAATGGTACTATAAAAGTTGGTAAAGTAGATTGTGACGAAAATCAAGAGCTTGCAATTTCGTATAGTGTAATGAGTATACCAACAATTATAATTTTTAAAGAGGGTAAGGTTGCAAAACAATTTGTTGGAGTAACAGATAAAACAGAGCTAATGGAAGCCATAAAATAAATAGGTTCATTTTACTAAATGGAGGAGATAATTATGATTGAAAAATTAAGAAATATGACATCGGTGTACTTGTATGATGACAATAAAAGAATGTTAATGCTATACAGAATTGGTTCAAGAGCAATAAAGGATTCATATATTGGAACAGCTGGTGGACATGTTGAAAATGATGAGCTTAATAATCCTAGAGCTAGTGTATTAAGGGAGCTAGAAGAAGAAACGGGACTAACAATAAAAGATATAAAAGATTTAGAGCTTAAGTATATAACGATAAGATATAAAAAGAATGAAGCAAGGCAAAATTATTACTTTTTCGCAAAGCTAAAAGATAGTAATTTAGAAATAAATAGCAACGAAGGAAATCTTAAGTGGTTTACACAGGAAGAAATTGCAGGGCTAGACATGCCACATACTGCAAAATATATGATAAAACATTACATAGAAAAAGGTCAATTTGATGATAATGTATATGCAGGAGTTGCTGTACCAGAAGGCGTTCAATTTATAAAGTTAGAGTCTTTTGAATAAAAAATGATGGAATAAATTTCATATTTTTGTACATACTTGTAAAAGAGGATGTGATAAAACTATGAATTCATATTGGGTTTCGTCAACAAAAAATGATGATGGTTATAGTAAAATTAATAAAGATTATGTGGCAGATGTATGTGTGGTTGGTGCAGGAATTACGGGGCTTAGTACAGCATACTATTTAACGAAGAACAATCTTAAAGTTATAGTTGTTGATAAGGCTCCAGATATTGGAGAAAAAGCATCTGGTAATACTACAGCTAAAATAACAATTCAACACAATTTAATATATAGTTATTTAGTAAATAGCTTTGGAGAGAGCTATGCGCAAAAATATTTTGAAGCTAATAAAAACGCAATTAAAGAAATTAAAAAAATTATAGATGATGAAAAAATTGATTGTGACTATTCTCTGCAAAACAATTATGTGTACTCAATCAGTCCAAACGAAATTGGTAAAATCCACGAAGAGATAAAGGTTATAAATATGCTGAGCAATAGAGCAAATAACAAATATAATAATGTAGAGCAGAATGAGGATTATGCACAATTTGTTACAGATTGCGGATTACCATTTAAGATTGCTGGAGCTATAGAGACAAAGGATCAGGCTCAATTTCATCCCAGAAAATATATGAAAGGTTTAGCAAAGGGAATTATGAGCAGAGGAGGAATGATATTTACAAATTCATTAGTTTCAGATATCAATAAAATTGGAGATGCGTACGAAACACTATGTAATGAATATGTAATAAAATCAAAATTTGTTGTATTGGCTTCTCATTATCCTTTTATAAATTTTCCTGGATTTTATTTTTCAAAAATGTATCAGATTACATCATATGCCATATGCCTTGAAACCAAAAAGCAAATTCCAAATGGAATGTATTTAAAAGCAGATGAGCCTACTTTGTCAATCAGAAATGTTGACGTTGACGGACGAAAGCTTTTAATAATAGCGGGAGGAAATCATAAAACAGGGTATTCGCCAGATAGTGATGTAAATTATGGGTACTCATATATTGAGAGAAAGGCAAAGGAATTATATCCAGATTGCAAAGTGCTGTATAAATGGAACACACGTGATTGTGTTAGCTTGGATAAAGTTCCATATATTGGTGAATTTTCAAGTCTTATGAAAAATGTTTATGTAGCTACAGGTTTTAATAAATGGGGTATGACTTCATCAAATATTGCGGCTAATATTATTACAGACAAAATTATGGGGGTTAAAAATAAATTTGAAGATGTATTTGATTCAACTAGATTTAATCCTATAAAAAATCGCTCTGAACTTAAAAATATGGGAGAGCAAATCATTCATTCGTTTGTTACAAGTAAAATAAAAATTCCAAAAGAGGATATCTCCGCAATAGAAAATGATAATGGTGGAATAATAAAGGTAGATGGAAATAATGTTGGTGTATATAAAGATGCAGATGGTAAGGTGTACACAGTAAAGCCTGTATGCACACATTTAGGGTGTCTGCTCACATGGAATAATGTAGATAAAACATGGGACTGCCCTTGTCATGGATCTCGCTTTAGTTATACTGGAAAAAACATTTATGATCCGGCTTTTGAAGATTTAGAGGTATACTAACAAATGTATTTTTATCTCATGAATGAAGCAGATTTGTTCTTAAAGCATAACATTGAAATATTATGTAAATTATGATATAATAATATAGAATCAATGTTTTGATTTGGTAGACATATTTTGGCTGCCTAAGTCGCCGGTGCACAGAGTACTGGCGACAATTTTTTTGTCACTAGGAAATAATATGAAACTTTAAGTTTCGCGGGCTCAAAGTGAAAATAAATTGATATAATATTTTTATTTTCAAAGGAAAGTTATGCTAATTTATCAATTTATAATGATGTGTATTGAAAAAAATGTAGAAAAAACACTATTATTAATATATTAAAAGCGTTGCATGTAAAATTTCTGTGTATTATAATGTAGATATAATTTTGAAAGGAATGATTCTAATGAGAGAGAAATATTTTGAGGATTTAGGACTAGATGAAATAAATATATTGGAGAAATTTAATATTGATATAAATAAAATTATAGATAATAAAGAAGAAAAAGTAGATGAAAAGAAAGAATCTGATAAATAATAAGATGTACCAATAATTAAAGAAATTATTGGTATTTTTTATATACTAGGAAAGTCATACTGACTTTTCATAGTATATAAAAAGCTTCGCGAAAACAGATGTACATCGATTAGCCATGCGTAACGAAGTTAATAAGGAGGATATAACTAGACATAATAAGTACATATATGATATAATATCCAAAGCTTTTTATAAAATTAAGGAAGGTGTTTATATGGAAATTCCAGTTAAAAAAAATGAGGAGTATATAGTAGATATTATAGATAATGGTTTCGAAGGGGAAGGAATTGCAAAGATAGATAACTACACTATTTTTATTGATGGTGCAATAAAAGGCGAAAAGTGTAAAATTGTAATAACTAAAATTACGTCTTCTCATGCATTTGGAAGATTACTAGAGCTAATTAGTGCAGCACAATGTAGATGTAAACCAGATTGTAATACATATAAAAGATGTGGTGGATGTAATTTACGACATATTGAGTACGAAGAAACATTAAATATTAAACAAGATAAAGTTCAAAATTTGATAAACAAAACATTAGCAAATAGAGTTCAAACAAGTAAAACAATTGGAATGGGAAATCCATACAATTATAGAAATAAAGCTGTATATCCAATAGGAAAAGATAAGCTGGAAAACATAGTTTTTGGTGTATATGCCAAAAGAACCCATGAAATTATTCCATTACAAGAGTGCCAAATTCAAAACGAAGAATCGTATAAAATAGCAAAATTTGTTGTAGAGCAAATGAAGAAATTTGGTATAAGTGCATATAATGAAAAAACGAAACAGGGTTATGTACGCCATATTATAACCAAAGTTGGAATTCAAACAGATGAAATTATGGTCGTTATTGTTATGAATGCAAAGAAAATGCCACACGAATTAACTATAGCCAACAATATTATTGATCAATTTCCTAATGTTAAAACAGTAGTAAAGAATATTAATACTCAAAATACTAATGTAATAATGGGGCAAAAAAATGAGTCTATTGTAGGAAGAGGATACATTACAGATGTTTTGGGAGACTTTATATTTAAAATTTCACCAATGTCATTTTATCAGGTAAATCCAATTCAGGCAGAGGCTTTATATAATATTGCAATAGAAAATGCCAAAATTACGAAAGAAGACATTGTTTGCGATTTATATTGTGGAATTGGTACAATAGGAATATTTGCATCAAAATTTGCTAAAAAAGTATACGGAATCGAAATTGTGAAACAAGCTATTGAAGATGCTAGAACTAACGCAAATTTAAATAAAATAAACAATATTGATTTTATTTGTGGTGATGTTGAGGAGGCTTTTGAAGAATTAATAAAAAGGGAAAAAGTAAAGCCAAATGTCGTTATAGTAGATCCACCAAGGAGAGGTTTGGATGAATCAACAATTAATAACATATTAAATCTTAAAGTTGAACGTGTTATATACATAAGTTGTAACCCCGCTACAATGGTGAGGGATTTAAAAATGATGGAAGAAAAGTATGAGATAAAGCGAATACAACCAGTAGACATGTTTCCATTTACATCACATGTGGAGTGCATAGCGGTGCTAACATTGAAAGACAACCTACAATAGTTAAATTTACTAGTTTTCAAGATACAATCATGTTTCATAAAAGAGGACGATTTGGACTAGAAAAAGTACAAAATCCTGAAATTCATGTAAAGGTTGTTTTAGATATGACGTACGGAAATATAAAGTTATTTTGAAAAAGCGATGTAAATAATATTACAAGCGAGTTATGGAGATTATATATCTATGCTCAATACACGATATAATATGGTTGCATATTAATGAATATATGAAATTATTAAAAATATAATAGAAAAGTTAAAGAGAATCCTAAGTAGAGCACCTAAATTTTAGGTGCTTTATTTAATTCTAGTAAAAGATCATAGTATGATTATTTTCCGTAAAAGAGAATTAACTGCAAGAAAATGGAATGATCTAGATGAATTTAACAAGATTAAGGATATATATTCTTTTGTAAGAGATGAAATATTATTTGGATATAATATTAGTGATGATATAAATGCCGAACAAGTTTTAAAGGATGGATATGGGCAATGTAATACTAAAGGAACTTTATTTATGGCTCTACTTCGAGCAGTAAATATACCTTGTAGGATTCACGGATTTACAATAGATAAAGAATTACAAAAAGGTGCAATGACAGGTATTGTGTATAAAAATGCACCTCAAAATGTGTTGCATAGTTGGGTTGAAGTTCTCTATGATAGTAAATGGTATGAATTAGAGGCATTTATTCTTGATAAAAAATATTTGGGTAAATTACAAGAGAGGTTTAAAGGATGTAGTGGTGCTTTTTGTGGATATGGAGTTGCAGTTAAAGACTTTAAAAATCTTGTTATTGATTGGAATGTAAATAATACTTACATTCAAAGTGAAGGTATAAATCAAGATTTTGGAGTATATGATTCTCCAGATGAAATGTATAAAGAACATAAACAAGAAATGTCTAAAGCAAAAGAATTATTATATAAAAATCTGGGCAGACATTTAATGAATAGAAATGTTAATAGAATAAGAGAAAAAGATGATTTAGAAGGATAAATTACAATATTGTAAAAGAATTTTTGTTTGTAAGTATCGAATTTGCAATGAATACAAAATAGAGATAGTGAGAGTTATAAAAAGTAACTTTCAATATTTATTTTTACTAAAAATAAATATTAAATTGGTTAGATTTTAAAATTTTCTTATATTTATGAGTATGCTATATAGAGTTTCTAATTCTCAAGATTTTATATAATTAGAATATGAAGATTTTTAGATTATTTTATTAAAAAGATTGTATATAATTTATATATATGGTACGATACAAATGATAGAGCTACAGGTTTAAAAATAAATTCAAGGCTAAAGGTAGCAGCATATGCAAGAGCAAGTACAGATTTAAAAGATTTATAGAATAAAAACATTAGAGGAGTATTATTATGGGGTTATTAAATACAATAATAAAAACTTATAAAGGAAATAATTTAAGTCAAGAGAGATTAAAACTATTACAATATAAAAGATTAAAAAAAATAGTAGAGTATGCTAGGAATAATAGTTCATATTTTAATGAATTATATGTAGGGATAGGAAATGATTTTAAATTAGAAGAACTACCTACAACAAATAAAATTGAAATGATGAAATATTTTGATAAGTGGATTACAGATGACAATATTACTATGCAAAGAATTGATGAATTTACTAGTAACATAGACAATGTAGGTCGTATGATTGATGGAAAATATTTGATATTTAAAACATCTGGTTCAACAGGAAATCCAGCAACAATTCTTTATGATAAACAAAATATTGATGTTGCTTCAGCAGTAGCAGCATTTAGAACTTTTGCAAGAAAAGAAGACTTTAAAGCATTTATGAAAAATGGTAAAAAGACCGCAGGTGTTTTTGCTAATTATGGTTTTTATTTAGCCTGTGGAATGTCTAGGTATTTACAATTACAAATGCCTAGAAAGAAAAATAAAATAACTATTGATGTAAATGCACCAGAAGAACAAATTATAAAAGAATTAAATGAGTTTAATCCATCAATGCTAAGTGGTTATCCATCAAATCTTGCATTACTTTCTAATTTTGAAGAACTTACTATAAAGCCAAATGTTGTCATTACAGGTGGGGAGCTTTTAACTGATGAAATAAGAAGAAAATTAACTGACAAATTTAATTGTTATGTTCAAACACATTATTCTTGTACAGAAGCAGGAGAAATTGCTTGTGAATGTTCAGAAAAACACTTGCATATAAACGAAGATTGGGTAATTGTAGAACCTGTTGATAAAGATAATAAACCAGTTGGATACGGAGTTCTTTCTGACAAAGTTCTAATCACTAATTTATCTAATTATATTCAACCTTTTATAAGATATGAATTAACTGATCGTATTATAGTACATAACGAAAAATGTAAATGTGGAAGAAATACTTGTTGGTTGGAAATAGAAGGTCGTACAGATGATATTTTAGAATTTGAAAATGGGATTTCAATTGCCCCTATGTCTTTTTATAAAATATTAGAAGAGATAAAAGAAATTACTAGATTTCAGTTAATTCAAAGATCTCATGAAAAATTAGAATTAAGAATCGTTGCTAAAAGAAGAGAAATAGCATTTGAAAAAGCAAAAAAAGAACTGTTGGATTTTTTAAATAGAAAAGATATTACTAATATTAAAATATTTTTATCAGATGAATTACCTCAAGCAAATAAGATAAGTGGAAAATATAATCATATATATAAAGACTTTAAGTAAAAATCCCAAACTCTATTATTAGAAAGAAAATGATATAACATCCTTAAAACACTTAACAGCAAAGAATCTAAACTAATTAAAAAGATAAAAATAAGAAAAGAAGGAACAAATAAGTAGGACAGATAATAAGTTGAAATTATCTGTCCTTTAATATATAATCGTAACAAAAGATAGTAATTTATCGCTAAGATTAGTTAGAAATATTGAAGAAAAAGATATATAGAGCGTTGTTGATATTCAAATAAATGGAGAGAAAACAGCATATAAAGGAATAATTGATGAAATATTTGAAATTACCACAAATGATGCACTTCTTGTTGTATGAGATAAAAGACAAGGAATTGTAGTAGTAAATGTGTTGGAGTAAATGATTTTATTGAGGGAAAAAATAGAAAGGAGAAGTAACTATGGAATTTGTAAGATTAGAATATAATAATAACAAATTAACTAATGCAGAATTAAAAGGTCATGTTAAATAAAATATCAAATAGATGTCCGTAATCAAATATATAATATCAAAAAAGTTATAGAGAGTATCTTAAGGTTTAGTACATATGACTTTGAACTAGATGAGTCTAGAAGTGATGATATAAAAGAAATTACAACAGCAAAAGTAAAACAGGCATATAGAATCGTGAATAAGCCATGTATAGCATTGACATTATTTTTATGTAAAATATCCAGGAAATTTAGCAACAAAAATTCGAGGAATTGATAGAAAAGAAAAATGGTCTGATTTATAGTATATATTCAAGCAAGATCACTTTGAGAAAACTCTTGTTGAAATGGATAGTATGGAAAGGGAGGCACGAAGAAAAAACTGATGGTTCAGTAGAAGCATTAAAAGTAGTACCATCTTTGAAGATGTTAGGTGGGAAAGAAAAGAGGAAAAAATATGATAAAAAACATAGTTTTCGATTTAGGAAATGTAATATTAAAAGGATTCCCAGCAGATGTTTTAAATATTATAGATTTAAATGATGATGAACGTAAAATTGTTAAGGAAAAATTCTTTTCTAATTGGAATAAGCTTGACATGGGAAATGAAAGTCTACAAGAGCACTATTTAAGGTCAAAGATTCCAATTAGTTTAAGGCAAGAAAGTACACAAAAAATAATAGATTACTATAAATATAGGGAATTTAATACAGATTTAATAAAATTAATACAAGAATTAAAAAGAGAAAAATATAATGTATATATATTATCAAATAATAATAGTGAAGCTAGTGAATATTTACGTAAATTGCAATTATTTGAATCTATAGATGGTTGGGTGGTATCTTGTGATTATCATATTATTAAACCAGATAAAAAAATTTATGAAATATTATTTGAAAAATATAACCTAAATCCAAATGAGTGCTATTTTATTGATGATAAGAAAATTAACATAGAAGTGGGAAAGAGTTTAGGAATGAATGGATATGTAATAAATTATGAAAAAGACGGAATAAATGGATTAATTCAAGAATTTTATAAAAATAATATAATAATTGAAGATTAATTATAATGAAATAAGTAATATAGGTAATTAATTTTAAACAAATTAGAGGAGGATAAAGATGTATTTAGTTAGTGCATGTTTGGCAGGAATTAATTGTAAATATGATGGAGAAAATAATTACAATGAAGACATTATGGAATTAGTAAAAAAAGGCGAAGCTATTTTAATTTGTCCAGAGCAATTGGGAGGACTTGCGACACCAAGATTTCCATCTGAAGTTAGTATGCAAAATGGAGAGAGAAAAGTTATTAATAATCATGGGGAAGATGTTACAAAAAACTATGAAAGAGGAGCACAAGAAGCATTAGAATTGGGAAAGAGATTAAACATAAAGAAAGCAATATTAAAGGCAAAAAGTCCATCTTGTGGTTGTGGATTAATCTATGACGGAACTTTCTCGAAAAAAAAAATAGAAGGTAATGGCGTTACGGCACAATTATTATTAGATAATGGTTTTGAGGTTTTTAATGAGGAAAATTTTAAAAAAGGTATCATTAAAAAAAATAGTAGCTCACATTATTGATACACAACAATTTATATGGTATATTAAGAGTGGCAATACCCGTAATTACAATTCAGATCAACTTTTGAAAGGAATGTGAAAAAATGAAAGAAAAATTGAGTGTACGGACGCTTCTTTATCTGTTAAGGTGGGTCATCCAGTGTATGACATACTACAGCAGAATTGTTTATCTGGCAGGTCCGGATGTCTTTGAAGCTGATCCCATTGCTGTGGGTGAGAAGAAAAAGACAATCTGCAAATGTCATGGTTATACTGGTTTGTACCCGCTGGACAACGAGGTTCCTCAGCAGAAAAGCAAAGAAGAGCTGGCGCGTCTTATTTTTGAGGGGAATGTAAACTATATTCAAATGAGCAATATGGTAATAGCAAACCTCAACAACTTCAGGGGCGCATGCGATTCAGGTACTATGTGGGAAATTGGTTACGCTTTGTCAATAGGAAAAATTGTTGTGGCGTATGCCGAGGACCTTATGGCAATACCTGAATTAGTAAGGAAGCATATTATCTGTATTAAAGCAAGCTCTTTTGAAGAGTGCATTAATCAGGTGGATAATATGGACTTCTGCGACTACAAAAACATCTTTATTTGCTTTAGGGGGGACATGATTTATAACCTCGATGCTAAGAAGTATGATATTCGGGATGCGGATGCTGTGACTTCATTCAAGGTTGGATACCTTTATGGTAGAGATGTAAAGCCAAAGGTAACTATATCAGACAAAAGAAGTCAGGTTGAAAAGTATGGTACTGAATGCTGTGGCTATAGTGTCGAAGACTTCGGCTTACCATATAACTTAATGATTTGGTTTAGCTCAACTTTGGTTGATGCTGTATAATATTTCAAGTCTAAAGTGGAAAAGACGAAACATACACGAATCCAGATCGCAATCGCAAATAAAACTCAAATTAATCAAAAGGGACTAGCAGATTCAGCTGGTCCCTTTAATTATATATAATTAACATTTTGACTTTTTAAAGCTCATATTACTAAAAAAAAGAATGGCTTAATATCTCAAATAAAAATGACTTTTAGTGTACAGAGATTCTATCGTTCCTCTAAAGAAACTGGTCCGCAAGTAAAATCCCTGTAGATGTTTGATTTTACAAAAGGAACATCTCGTAACTGCGGTAAAATTAAAAATCCAACTGGAATTGGCTGAGAATATGTATCCCAGTTGCATGAGCGATTAGGGTGTTTTTCAAGGGGATAAATATTACCGTTTTTGTCTCGTATATATAACGATTCTGAAGCTTTATATGGTTTTATTGTTGAGCATGAGAAGTGAACATTTTTATCACCCCATTTTTGTTGTAATTGTTCAATTTTATTTTTATCAGTGATTGCTCTACAATTATTGGCAAAAAAATAGGGTTTTTTAATGTTTTTACTTAATTCATCATTGCCACTAATAAGCGACTGAATCATATTTAAAATTTCCTCTTCTTCCTGAGAGTATGTATTGCTTTGGCGATGCTTTAAATCAAAACTTGAGTAGGTAAAATCCATTAGTGCATCAATTGGTGGTATTACCATAGTTGCAAAGTCTCTGAAGTTTTTGTTTTCATTATTTCTAGCAACATCAATGCAATTTTTATAAAATTTAAAATCTGTCCAACTTAAATAGTCGTCCAAATCAATTTGATCTGGGGGAACATTTGCTAATTGGTTAATGAATTTTTGTAGCTCTGCAGCCTGGTTTGGATGTCTTTGTAATAGCTCTGTCAAAAATATGCCTACAGCAGAATCTGCTAATTGAGTATTTTTAGAGTAGTATATGTGCTTATATGCTTCAAATCTAGTTGCTAAAAAATTTTCTATATTAAATAAAGAGCTATAATCGTACACATCTATATTTGTTCCATTGGGGTTAGCAGAATCCACAACTATTACGCTACCATCTGGGTTATTTTTTATAGTGCCATCAGAATTTGTGGCAACTCGAATTGTAGTATATTCTTCATGTGGTAGGTGAATTTGAACATTATCATAATGTAAAGAGTCTCTATTTAAATAATCTAGTCTATCCACATCATAGTTACTTTCATCGTGTGCTTTAAAATTAAGAACATCATGTTCCAAAGAATATTTTAAAACTTCGGGTAATCTAGAATCGATTTTTGAAAGTGCCCTTTGAATTTCTGGATCTTCTGTTAGTATTCTTTTTCCAATTATTTCATGATACCCCTTGTGATGAATTATTCTGTATTCAATAATATGAGATAGTGGAAGATGTCCAATATCATGTCCAGCTTCTTTTATTAGCTCTGCAATTAAGTATATTTTCATGTTATTATCTTCAATATATTTTCGATATTCAGGGTTACTGCATAAAAAAATTAGCTCTTCAACTTTTTTGTTATATGTTCCCTTTGAATGTTCAAGTCTATTGTGATAACAATATTTATTTTCTATAAGAACAAGACCAAGCTGGGATATTTTTCCAAGCCTGCGCATAGCCTTAGTATTAAAAAATGCACACAATTCTTTTGGATAATAAATATTGGGGTCGTAGTAACTTGATGCTAAGCTTAAGTCGAGTTCAGATTGAAGCTCTACATTATCTTTATCAAGTAACCATTTAAAAAATTCATTTATTTTTTCTTTTTTTGTTTTACATTCGCATAAATCTATCATAGTACAAGTTTCCTATCTTAAGAATTTTTCTCATTTTATGCAATTTTTGCCTTTTTTCATTTGTATTGTTACATTATATAAAACCATAAAAATATAAAAAGAGCAATATAAAAATAAATATTTTAGAGAAATAGTCTTAAAGATATTTTCGGAAGGGGCGCTCAAAACTATTCACAAAATTACTGCCTATTTTGGAAATATAGCTTGAAATAAGCTATTAAATATAGTATTATCAGAAAAAAATTAGGAGGTAATAATGGATACAACTATATATTTAATTAGACATTCTGTTAGATACGATGTAAAAAACATTATAGATGAGTACAATACAACTGAGGATAAGCATTTAAAAAATCAAAAATTAGTATTAACACCATTAGGAGAAAAAAGAGCAGAAATTTTAAGTAATGAAGAGGAACTTCAAAATATTGATGTTGCATATGCAAGTCACTATGTACGAACATTGCAAACTGCAAAGTATTTATTAGAAAAGCAAAATTTAAAAATCAACATAGATGAAAGATTTGGTGAAAGAGAATCAGGTAAACCAAACGATGACGTATATCCAAATTGGTATGAGCTTCAGTATAAAGATGAAAATTTCAAAACTGAAGGAGGAGAAAGCCAGCTTGATGTAAGAAACAGAGTATCACAAGCTTTTTTTGAAGCAGTAGAAAAGAATAGAGGAAAGAGAATTGCAATATTTGCACATGATTATGCTATATCATTTTTCTTACTTAAATGGTGCAAAGTAGTGGAGGTTAATGCAAATCGAAAGTTAACTCTTTCTTTTAATGATAAAATAATTTTTGATAAAGTAATGCAAATGCCAGAGGTATTTAAATTAATTATTGATGGCAATAATAATCCAAAAAGCATTGAGTTGATTGAGTTTGATGACTTAAAATAAGAGGGAGAGTTTTATGAACGACAATAATTTTGCAGGTAATTCTAGAACTGCAGTAGATTTTTTAGGCAAAGAGTGGAAGTATGATTGTATGGGATGTGCAATTTCAACTGGAAAATAGAAATTTGGATTTTCCCGACGCATGATTGGATGATTGAAAAATTTGGAAAAGGTATAAAATACTTTAGAGATATTTCTGAATATGCACAAAGGAATGCAACTGAAAATGATGTGAAAGAAATTTTAGATATAATAGATAGAGTAAAAAGCTATATAAGTGAACATTCCATTGATGAATAAGTGTAGGAGGAAATACATGGCTTTTAGAAAACCTTAAGCTTAATTGTTTAAAATATAGCTAGATGAATGAAGATGATGCAAAAGTGAGACAAGAGAGAATGGACTATCAACCAACTGGTGAAATTTAGTAAAATTATAGTATTAGCAGTATTGTGATTTGGAAATTCGTGTAGTATAATAGCGTTATTAATTTATCGAGATAATATACTCGGTAGTTAATTTCATCTGGTTTGATATTCAATTTTGGTCAGTGATTGAAGTCAATGAAGTTGATATGTAATCTAAATAAAATTGGAGGTGTTCTTCATGTCCGATGACAAAAGAGCTGAGGCAAATACCAAGAGCAAAATCAATTCTACTTCCGTATATTTGAATCCAATTAGGACGTATCGGTATGTAGTTCCCAAAGAGGTGTGTCCTTTGGACGTAATGGCAACAATGGGGGATAAGCTTGAAGAGGCTTGGGTGTATCTGAGCACAGAAGCACTCAACAAGCTTCAGGAAACTGGAGAATGTTCTTTCGTGGACGGCGGGTTTTCTATGGAGTGGCCTGCAACGCCCGAATATCCTAGAACACAGTTGGTGGTAAAAAACGATTCTCCTTGTTGGTGGTCGGTTGTAAGCATAAGGGCATCAGATATTCCGTATGCGGATTGGGTAACAAATCCAAAGACAATTATCTTTATCACTGTGGAATAGGTTCGTACAAAAAAATCTGACCTAAAGAGCTGTATATTGTGAAAGCAATACACAGCTCTTTGCTATACTTAAGTTTATAGCAAAATATAAAAAAGGTATATGTATTTTTTGAAAAGAGTTTAAGTTGTTAGATAAAACACAGATTCTCTTATGCGGCTGGGGCGTAATATTATAATTGACAGTATACCGTTTAATTTTTTTATATAATTTTAATGATGTGAATTGTAACACTCATAGAGAAATTTTATAAAAAAATATATTTATAATTGTATAAAGTGTAGAATTATGTTATAATTTGCAAATCAAAGTTTAAAAGGAGGAAATATAATAATGGCAAAAATACTAAATGATGTATCAAGAACAT
Organism: Clostridia bacterium; assembly: GCA_017939755.1. Taxonomy (GTDB): domain Bacteria; phylum Bacillota; class Clostridia; order TANB77; family CAG-508; genus CAG-492. Next base: position 56,479 of record JAGBAJ010000016.1, read on the forward strand.
TTAACGAATTTTTATTACTACCAAATTTAACAGATGAAAGATGTATACCAAGCAATGTAACATTGAAAACACCACTTGTAAAATTTAAAAAAGGAGAAGAACCGAAATATTCTGCGAACATCCCATTTGTGTCAGCTATAATGCAAGCCGTTTCAGGAGAAAAGATGGCTATTGCTTTGGCGCGCGAAGGAGGATGTTCTTTTATTTATGGTTCGCAATCAATAGAAGACGAAGCAGCGATGGTTAGAAGAGTAAAAAGGCACAAAGCTGGATTTATAGAGAGCGATTCAAATGTAAAAAGTGGAACACCTATTAAAGAAGTAATTGAACTAGTAGCAAGAACAGGACATTCAACTGTAATGATAACAGAAGATGGAACAAGCAATGGTAAATTTTTGGGATTAGTAACAGATAAAGACTACAGAATTTCAAGGGTTAATGAAAATGATCCTGTTGATATGTACATGACTCCAAAAGATAAGGCTATTACAGCTAAAAAAGGAATTAGCCTAATAGAAGCAAATGATATTATCTGGGAGCACAAAATAAGCTGTTTACCAATTTTAGATGAAAATGATAATTTAGAGCATTTAGTATTTAGAAAAGATTATGAAGAAAGAAAAAATAATCCAAATTCATTATTAGACGAAAATAAAAGATACATAGTTGGTGCAGGAATCAATACAAGAGACTACGCAGAAAGAATACCAGCATTAGTTGATGCAGGTGTAGACCTAATTTGTATGGATTCATCAGACGGATACTCTGTATGGCAAAAAAATACAATAGACTGGGTAAGAGCTCACTATGGAGATAGCGTAAAAATAGGAGCTGGAAATGTAGTTGATAAAGAAGGATTCTATTACCTAGCAGAAGCAGGAGCAGACTTCATAAAAGTAGGTGTTGGCGGAGGTTCAATTTGTATTACTCGTGAGACAAAAGGAATTGGACGTGGACAAGCAAGCGCTCTTATGGATGTTGTAGAGGCAAGAGATGAGTATTTTGAAAGAACAGGAATTTATATTCCAGTATGCTCTGATGGTGGAATTGTACATGATTACCACATAACACTATCACTTGCTATGGGGGCAGATTTTGTAATGATGGGAAGATATTTTGCAAGATTTGATGAAAGCCCAACAAGAAAAGTAAAAATAAATGGAAACTTTGTAAAGGAGTATTGGGGAGAAGGTTCAAATCGTGCTCGTAACTGGGAAAGATATCTAGAAGACCCAACAAAGAAAAAATTAGCATTTGAAGAAGGTGTAGATTCATACATTCCATATGCAGGACCATTAAAAGATAATTTAGCAACAACAATATCAAAAATAAAATCAACAATGTGTAATTGTGGTTCAATATCTATACCAGAATTGCATGAAAAAGCAAGATTAACAATGGTTTCAAACATTAGTATCAAAGAAGGCGGAGCACATGATGTAATGTTAAAAGAGGTAACAACACAAGACTAATTTTAAACTAGGGACGGGGTTAAATTTAAAAAAACTTAAATTAGGGACACCCCTTGACTTGTTAAAAGTGTGAAAGAATATATTTCATAGGAGAAAAAGTATGTTAATAGATAAATATAAAGGAAAAAATGTCAAAATGTTGGTTAGCTCAAATTCTGGAATTGGAATAGCAAGAGCAGGAGAATATTATGGAGAAAGTATGACTTCTTCAATTATTGTTATTATTGGAAATATAAAAGATTTTGATGATGAGTATGTAGAATTAAATAAATGCCAAATTTTGCGTACAAATGTACATGATAGAACTAACGCTAATGAATTAGGAATAAAAGACAATAATGGAGACTTGCCAAATGTAAAGCTATTAGAAAACTTTTCTACATCATTAATAAGTAAGAAAAACATAATTACGATTTCATTAGTAGAAGAATAAATGTAGTCAAAGGAAAATTTCAATAATTAAAGACTAGAGGAGGAAAAAGTATGTTATTAGATAAATATAAAGGAAAAAATGTTAAAATATTGGTAAGTTCGAATTCTGGAACAGGAACAGGAACTGCAACTGGAGGAAATACTTTTTCTACTGTTGTTAGTTCGGTATCTTCTGTTATTGTATACGGAGGAATAATAACCGACTATGATGACAACTACATTGAAATAAGTAATGTTAAAATTTTAAGACCAAATACATGGTATTATAGCGGAAATGGTGAACCGACTAGAGTCGAAGAATACAATCAGACAATAATATCACAAAAAAGTATAATTTCGATTTCTGTTATTGAAGAATAATTTATAGGAGGAAAACAAATGTTAGAAGAATTTAGGAATAAGAAAGTAAAAATATTAGTTGGGTCAAATTCTGGTGTAGCAATTGGTGCTGGGCGGAGCGATAGATACAGCGATAATTAGAATGCTTGGAATTATTACAGATTATGATAATGAATTAATAAAATTAAGTAATGTGGAAATGATAAGTGCAAATATGGCAGAAATTGGATTTGCTGGAGGGTTAAATCATAGAGTAGAAAAAGCTAGCGTGTCATTAGTAAATAGAAAAAATATTTTAACTATTTCTTTAGTGGAAGAGTAGATGTAATTAATATTTTTATTAAGGGAATAAAGATAGTGTAGTAATATTTTTATGATTAATGAAAAATCTTCAGGGGTCATAAAGTGAAAGGAGTAAAATGGAAAATAAAGAGCTAATTTTAATAATTGACTTTTATGGTCAATACAATCAATTAATAGCTAGACGTGTACGTGAATGCAATGTATATTCAGAAATAGTACCATTCAGTACACCAATAGAAAAAATAAAAGAAAAAAATCCAAAAGGAATAATATTTACAGGAGGACCTGCAAGTGTGTATGCAGAAAATGCTCCAAAATGTACAGAAGAAATATTTAACTTAGGTATCCCTGTTTTAGGAATTTGTTATGGAATGCAACTTATGACACATATGCTAGGAGGAAAGGTTCAAAGAGCAGATAAAAGAGAATATGGCGTTACAAGTGTAAATATAAATAATAATTCAAAATTATTTACTGGGTTTGAAAAGTCAAATGATTTCTTAATGAGCCACACAGATTTCGTTGAAGTACTTCCAGAAGGATTTGAAAATATAGGATCAACGCCACATTGTCCAAATGCTGCAATGCAAAATACTAAAAAGAATTTCTATGGAATTCAATTCCATCCAGAAGTAAATCACTCACATAGAGGAACAGAAGTTATAAGAAACTTTGTATACAATATATGTGGATGTACTGGAACCTGGAAAATGAGCTCATTCGCAGAAGAAACCATAAAAGCAATCAAAGAAAAGATAGGAGATAAAAAGGCACTTTGTGCATTATCAGGTGGTGTTGATTCATCAGTAGCAGCAGCCTTAATAAATAAAGCAATCGGTAAGAACTTAACATGTATTTTCGTAGATCATGGTCTTTTAAGAAAGAATGAAGCGGAAGAAGTTGAAGAAGTATTTACTAAGAATTTCGATGTTAATTTTGTAAAAGTAGATGCAAAAGATAGATTCTTAGGAAAATTAGCAGGAGTATCAGATCCAGAGCAAAAAAGAAAAATAATTGGAGAAGAGTTTATTCGTGTATTTGAAGAAGAAGCTAAAAAGATAGGAACTGTTGATTATCTAGTACAAGGTACAATCTATCCAGATGTAATAGAAAGTGGAGTGGGAGCTGGAGCTAAAATAAAAAGTCATCACAATGTAGGAGGACTACCTGACTATGTAGACTTTAAAGAAATAGTAGAGCCATTAAGAGATTTATTTAAAGACGAAGTAAGAAAAGTAGGACTAGAATTAGGTCTTCCAGAATTTTTAGTATATCGTCAACCATTCCCAGGACCAGGCTTAGCAATTCGCGTAATAGGGGATATAACAGAAGATAAGCTTACAATATTAAAAGATGCAGATTATATATTCAGAGAAGAAATAGCTAAGGCTAAATTAGACAGAAATATAAATCAATATTTTGCAGTATTAACAAACATAAAAAGTGTTGGAGTTATGGGAGATGAAAGAACTTATGACTATACAATAGCTTTAAGAGCTGTAACAACATCAGATTTCATGACAGCTGAGTGGACAAAAATACCATATGAAGTATTAGAAGTAGTATCAGCTAGAATTGTTAATGAAGTTAAACATGTAAATAGAGTAGTTTATGATATAACAGGAAAACCACCTGCAACAATTGAGTGGGAATAAAAAAGCCGATTCTTATGATGAAGCAATAGAATGGAAGTGGACAAGAAAAGTCTGTTTCCATTTTTTTGTACAAAAGATTATCCCCTACTATAAGCAGTAGGGGAACCGCTAGCAGTGTGCAGCGGGGTTCAGGAGATTACTTCACGATAATTCTGCCCTTCTGGACAATAGTAAGTGAAGTTGAATTCATAACCGCAATCGCAGGCTCAACAGAGACTACGTCTTCCAAGAGCTCCTTATCCTCATCAGGATTGTAGCATCTGGTGTGGAAGCTAAATGCGGAATTAAAATCCACCACTTCTACATCGAATGCCCACATGAGAGCCTTAAGGCTATGTGTTGAGTACGGGTTAGGGAGTACGGGAAGCTCAGAATCACCAGGGAAAATTGCCTTAACGACAATTACGCTTGCCTGGCGATAGGGTGCCTTTACGATAGTTTCAGCACAACCACGACGATAATGACTTCCAAATTCGGCAACGTTGTCGTTCTGCTCAAAAATGTTGTCCAAAGCAGAAAGGTTACCGTTTGCACCCTGGATGATTGCTTCTGTGAGTGCGTGTGATACATTCTTAGCCATAATAATGGCCTCCTTTAAGATAGAATTGGTTAACTCCAGCTCAGGTACATCCTGATTTACCGGATTCTTGACCATTTTCTCAAGACTAGTAACCGAAAAAACGGCTTGCCAGTGGAGAATTAATTCAAAAAAGTTAACCTACGTATATTATAGCAAATTTCTACCAAATAATCAAATTATGTAGCTAACTTATGTAAATGAAATCGTTTGAAAAGCAACAAAGAAAAAAGTAAAACCGCAAACCTGATAAATTGGTCTGCGGTTTTCGGTATTAGCTGACGAGAGTATAGCTCTCAATGTAGTGTGACGACACGATGTGTCCTTTTTTGGAGTAACGTAAGTGCAAAATCCGGGTGGAAACATCGATGTATTAATGTTGCAAATTTCTGTTATTTCAGCTAAGAGCTCTATTGCACCATAATTGCTGGTACACAGTTTTACTATAGCATGAGTAGCAAATTGCTTTTGGAAAATACAAAAATACAAAAAAAATCTATGTATATGTTGAAATCTTTGCAATGAGTGATATAATGCCATAAGATAATAATATAAATATATTATATCTTATATTAGTACCTTTGAAAGGTGGAATTTTTATGATTAAATTTACAAAAATGCATGGGCTAGGGAATGATTATGTTTATATTGATTGCACAGCTAAATCTGGGCAAAAAATAGAAAACGAGTCAGCTCTAGCTCAATTTGTTAGTAACAGACACTTTGGTGTAGGTTCTGATGGACTAATTTTAATCTGTGATAGTGATGTTGCAGATTTCAAAATGAGGATGTTTAACTACGACGGTAGTGAAGCAGAAATGTGTGGAAACGGAATAAGGTGTGTAGGAAAATTTGTATATGATAAAGGACTTACAAACAAAAATCTTATAACCATAGAAACATTAGCAGGAATTAAAGTTTTAAAATTAAATGTAACTGATGGAAAGGCTGAGACTATACGTGTAGATATGGGAGAGCCTATACTTATGCCAGAAAAAATTCCTGTTATATCAAACGAAGAAGTGGTTAAAAATTTACATTTAACTGCTGCGGGTAAAGAATTTAAGTTTTCGTGCGTATCTATGGGTAATCCACATGCTATTACTATTGTTGACAATGTGAAAGATCTTGAAATTGAAAAGTATGGAAAAATTTTGGAATATGATAACCATTTTCCAAAGCGCTCAAATATAGAGTTTATAGAGCTAATAGATAATGAAAATATAAAAATGAGAGTATGGGAAAGAGGCGCAGGAGAAACCTTAGCTTGTGGAACTGGTGCATGTGCTTCAGCAGTTAGTTGTGTCTTAAATGGATACACAGGAAGGTCTGTTAATGTAGAGCTACTTGGCGGAATACTAAAAATTGAATGGTCAGTGCAAGATAACCATGTATATATGACAGGACCAGCTACTATTGTTTTTGAAGGAACAATTGATTATAAGATATAACTAAAAATTGTTGGGAAGGAATCTTTTCTAACTAATAATAAGGAAGGAATGAGATTAAGTATGATTAAAATAAATGAAAATTTTTTAGATTTGCAAGATAACTACCTTTTTTCTACTATAGCTAAAAAGGTTGCTAAATTTCAAGAAGAGCATCCTGATAAAAAAGTTATAAAGTTAGGAATCGGAGATGTTACATTGCCACTTGCAAAATCTTGTGTAGATGCAATGAAAAAAGCAGCAGAGGAACTTTTATATAAAGAAAGTTTTAGAGGATATGGACCAGAGCAGGGTTATGATTTTCTTAAAGAGAAAATAATTAAGTACGATTATAAATCTAGGGGAATTGATTTAGATTTGGACGAAATATTTATATCAGATGGAGCAAAATGTGATACTGGAAATATAGTAGATATATTCGCAAAAGGTAATAAAGTTGCAATAACAGATCCTGTTTATCCAGTATACCTTGATACAAATACAATGTCAGGAAGAGCAGGTAAGTATAACGAAAGTACAGGAAGGTATTCTAATATTATTTATATGCCATGTACATCAGAAAATAACTTTGAACCTCAGTTTCCAGACGAAGCTCCAGACATCATATATTTGTGCTTTCCAAATAACCCAACGGGAACAGTATGCACGAAGGAACAGTTAGCAAAATGGGTAAAATACGCGAAAGATAATAAATCAATTATATTGTATGATTGTGCATACGAATGTTTTATAACAGAAGAAAATATTCCTCATAGCATTTATGAAATTGAAGGAGCAAAAGATGTAGCAATTGAATTTAAAAGTTATTCAAAAACAGCTGGATTTACAGGTGTAAGATGTGGATATGTTGTAGTTCCAAAAAAAGTATATGGATATACAGAAAAGAGCGAAAAGGTTTCTATAAATAAATTATGGAATAGACGACAATGTACTAAATTTAATGGTGTATCGTATGTTACTCAAAGAGCAGCAGAAGCAATATACTCAGAAGAAGGCCAGAAAGAAATTAAAGAAAATATTAAGTATTATCAAGAAAATGCCAAGATAATAAGAAACGGATTACAAGAATCAGGATTCTTGGTATATGGTGGAGTTAATGCTCCATATATATGGTTAAAGCTACCAGATGGCGTAAAATCATGGGATTTCTTCGATGAGTTATTAAATAACATTGGAATAGTAGGTACACCTGGAGTTGGTTTTGGTCCATGTGGTGAAGGTTATTTTAGACTAACTGCATTTGGAAGTAGGGAAAATACTGAAGAGGCAATGAAAAAAATAAAAGAATACTTTATACGAGAATCCAAGGTATAATATCATATTTAATAAGGGCTATCAGTTTTAATTTTATATACAAATTAGACATTTTTTATTGCAAATTATGTACAACATGATAAAATGATGCTAGTAGAAATTCTATACAGCAAAAGGAAAGAGGATTCGCCTATGATAAATGATCTTTCATTAAAAGAAAAAATCGGACAAATGATGATGGTTGGTATAAATGGCACAGAAGTAGATGACAGAGTTAGAAATTTAATTCTTAATTACAAAATTGGTGGTGTTATTTTATATAAGAAGAATTACAAAACATATGATGATATGGTAAAAATAATTGCTGATTTAAAGGAGCTCAATTCATGCAACAAGATACCGCTCTTTATTGCTATTGACCAAGAAGGTGGAAGAGTAAATCGAATGCCTCCAGAATTTCATAATCTTTTAAGTGCGTATAGATTAGTTAATACAAAAAATACTAATGTAATAAAAGAAGCAGGTGAAATTACAGGAAGAATTCTGTATGAGAGTGGATACAACATGAATTTTGCACCAGTTATGGATGTTTTGAATAATGAAACCTCGGAAGCAATTGGAAATAGGTGTTATGGCAACAATCCTGAAGATGTTTCTGAATATGCCATACCTTTGATGAGGCAGTTACAGAGCCATAAGATTATACCAGTTGTAAAACATTTTCCAGGACAGGGGGCTGCAAAGATTGATTCTCATTATTTTGTTCCAAGAATTAAAAATATAAAACAAAGGGATGTAAAGCCATTTGTGGATGCAATCGAGAATGGTGCTGATGCAATTATGGTTGGTCATATAGTTGTAAAAAGTAAAAACAAAATTTGTCCAGCATCATTATCTAAAAAAGTTATACGTGATATTAGATTAAAATATAACTTTAAGGGATTAATAATGACAGACGATTTAAAAATGAAAGCAATCCGATACTTATATGGTACAAAAAGAGCAGTAAAAAAAGCGTTTTTAGCAGGAAATGATATTGTATTATTTAGATTTAACAAAAAAGATGAGGTAAAGGCTTTTAAATACATATTTAAGTTGGCTAATAAAGGCAAGATAAAAGAGCGTAGAATTAACAGAAGTGTAGCAAGAATTATTGAAATGAAACAAAAGTATGGAATAGATGATTCGTTTAAATCAAATAAATGCAATATTGATGAAATTAATAGTAGAATAGATGTAGTAAATGCATTTGTTGAGAAATGCGAAAAAAATATATAACTGAATGACTAAAGTAAAAATAAAAAGAAATTGAGCCAGGTAGTGAAGAACACATACCAGGCTCTTTTTTTGTAGCAGTAGATTAGCCCTCTTCGGAGGATGAGAGCATAATAAAGGGTTCGCCGTAGCCGTCTCTGACTTCAACACCATCGAGAGAGATTCTCATATAGCGTTTGAATGGGAATACCGAAGGATCGATACCCGCTGCTTCTGCAGCTTCGTACAAAGTTTCATCTGGACCATAGTCACAGCTCAAGGAGATGCAATTAGAGGGACTTTCATCGAGTTTTCTTGTGATAAGTCTCGACAGCTCCTCCTCGAAAACATCTGCCTTCTTTGTGCTGGGGGTGTGGTTCATCGCCAGCATAGAGCCAAGCAATGCGGTCATGAAACCAAGGTCTCCGCTCTCTCCGTTGCTGTGATTACTCAGATTGGCGGTGTCGGTAATCTTATTCCTCCACCATTTTGCAGCAATTGCTGCTACTGCTTTTACTTCTGCCATAATAAGTGCTCCTTTCGCTGAAATAGGCATAAGTGGTTTATACGTATGTGGTGTATTTTTTAGTTCATTACACCGATGAACTTAAAGATTATTATAGCATATGTTTACATAAAAATCAATACCTTATTCGAATAAGTTATATATAATTTTCATAAAGAGTTACTACTCAGCTATAAGCACTTTTTTTGAGAGATTAGCTTTATAAAATTAAATCATAAAGCTTTTTTTAATATTAAATATTTATAGTAACTAAGATGATCCAAAATAAAGCCAAAAAATAGAAAAAAAGTGTTGACACATCGCCTAGACCGTTATATAATAGGAAAGCATGTAAGATTAGCGTTGAAGTAGGATGTGGCTACAACCTTTGAAATAGCAGGGTTGGAGGGAACTCCTATGGAGCATGTCATGGCTTAGACCAGGCGGTAAGTTATTTAAATATAAGCACTTATCCCAAGAATATCATGCGAAAACTTGGGCTTTAAATATAGGTGTTGATGAAACACCAGGGTGCGTTTATAACTTCCGACAATAATTTAAAAATTTTAAGGAGGGAAAATTTACATGGCAACAGTAACAGGAAATGCGGTAGCAAGTGAAAAAATCAGAATAAGACTAAAAGCTTATGAATCAAAAATTTTAGAACAGTCTGCTGAAAAAATAGTAGATACTGCTAAAAAAACAGGAGCAAAGGTTTCAGGTCCTATTCCACTACCAACAGAGAAGGAGATTATAACAATCTTACGTTCTCCACACAAACACAAAGACTCAAGAGAGCAATTTGAAATGAGAACACACAAAAGAGTTATTGATATTCTTTATCCTACACAAAAAACTGTAGATAGTCTAATGAAAATAGACTTACCAGCAGGTGTTGATATCGAAATCAAATTATAATTTTAAATTATTAATTATTTAGGAAGGTCTCTAAAGACCAAGCTGATAGAAATCACTAATCAGCCAATAGTAATAGGAGGAAAAACAATGAAAACTTTAATAGGAAAAAAAGTTGGAATGACTCAAATCTTTGATGACAAAGGAAGAGTAGTTCCAGTAACAGTTATTGAAGCTGGTCCTTGTGTAGTAGCACAAGTTAAATCAGTAGAAACAGACGGATACAATGCTATCCAATTAGGATTCGAAGATGTAAAAGAATCAAAATTAAACAAACCAGAAAAAGGACATTTTGCAAAAGCAAATATAGCTCCAAAAAAACATTTAAGAGAATTTAGATTAGAATCAGTAGAAGGAGTTACTGTTGGAACAGAACTAACAGTAAGCGAATTCGCTGAAGGAGATAAATTAGACATTCAAGGAACTTCAAAAGGAAAAGGATTCCAAGGTGTTATCAAACGTCATGGTCAACACAGAGGACCAATGGGACATGGATCTATGTATCATAGAAGACCAGGTTCAATGGGACCAACATCAACTCCAGGTAGAGTATTCAAAGGTAAAAAATTACCAGGACATATGGGAAAAGTTACAGTAACAATACAAAACCTAGATGTTATAAAAGTTGATACAGATAAAAACGTTGTATTAGTAAAAGGTAGTGTACCAGGACCTAAAGGTGCAATATTAAAATTAAAAACAAGCGTAAAAGCATAAGGAAGGAGGAAATATAATGCCAAGTATAGATGTATACAATATAGAAGGAAAGAAAGTTAAATCAGTTGATTTAAAAGAAGAAATATTTGGAATTGAACCAAATGAAGCTGTTGTACATAGTGTATTAGTTAACTTTTTAGCTAATCAAAGACAAGGTACACAAAGTACAAAGACAAGAGCAGAAGTTCGTGGTGGTGGAAGAAAACCATGGAGACAAAAAGGAACTGGTAGAGCAAGACAAGGAAGTATTAGAGCTCCACAATGGATTAAAGGTGGTATAGCTTTAGGACCAAAACCTCGTTCATATGTTTATACAGTTAATAAAAAGGAAAAGAGATTAGCAATAAAATCTATATTAAGTTCAAAAGTTTTAGAAAACGAATTAGTAGTTGTTGATACTTTAGATATGAAAGAAATCAAAACAAATGCTATGGTTAAAACACTAAACAACTTAAAAGTAGAAGGAAAAGCTTTAATATTATTACCAGAAAAGAACGAAAATGTTCAAAAATCTGCAAGAAATATTGAAGACGTAAAAACAACATTAGTAAACACAATCAATGTATATGATTTATTAAAATACAATAAATTAGTTATTACATTAGATACAGTTAAGAAATTAGAGGAGGTGTACGCTTAATGTTACCAGAAGATATAATTATAGAGCCAGTTATTACTGAAAAAAGCAATGATGTGCTTCAAGCTGGAAAGTATACTTTCAAAGTAAATAAAAAAGCAACAAAAGTTGATATAGCAAGAGCTGTAGAAAAATTATTCGATGTAAGAGTATTAGACGTAAACACAATTTCTGTAAATGGAAAACAAAAAAGAGTTGGAAGATCAGTTGGTAAAACTTCAGATTGGAAAAAAGCTATAGTTTCTATAGATACAGATCCACAAGCTAAATCATATTTAACTAAAGGTGGAAAATCAAAGAAGATTTCTAAGAACGTTAAAAGCTCTATCGATGCTTATGGAATCTAATTACGAATTTAGTTTAAACAAATGAAATAATATAGGAGGTATGAATATGTTAGAAAAATATTTAAATAGAAAAGTTGGAGTTTGCATTTTTAATGCTACACAAATTCCTGGTTTTGAAAAGGGAATTGTTACAGCAGTGGATGAAAACTTTATCGAATTAGACAATGATTTAACAATTGCAATCAAATATATTATTTCAATAAAAGCTAAATAATAATATCGAGAATTAACTCGGATAATAAAAAATATCTGCAAATGGAGCAGGAAAAAATCCATTAAAAATTATAAAAGGAGAGAATAAAAAATGGGAATGAAACATTTTAACCCAACAACACCATCATTAAGAAATATGACAGTTTCTACATTTGATGAAATAACAAAAAAGAGTCCTGAAAAAACATTATTAGCTACTAAAAAGAAAAATGCAGGAAGAAACTCATATGGTAGAATAACTGTTCGTCACCAAGGTGGAGGAAACAGACAAAAATACAGATTAGTAGATTTTAAGAGAAGAAAAGATAATATGGCAGCAACTGTAATTGGTATCGAATATGATCCAAACAGAAGTGCTAACATTGCTTTAGTTGAATATGAAGATGGAGAAAAATCATACATATTAGCTCCTATTGGATTAAAAGATGGAGACAAAGTTGTTTCTGGAGATAAAGCAGATATCAAACCAGGTAATTGTATGAAAATCGAGAGTATCCCAGTTGGTACAATGATTCACAATATAGAATTAAACCCAGGTCAAGGTGGAAAATTAGTTAGAGCTGCTGGTCAAGAAGCTCAATTAATGGCTAAAGAAGGAAAATATGCTCATGTAAGACTTCCATCAGGAGAGATGAGATTAATCATGGCTGTATGTAGAGCAACAATAGGAACAATCGGAAATTCAGATCATGAAAATGTAAAAATTGGTAAAGCTGGAAAAAGCAGACACTTAGGAAAGAGACCTGAAGTTAGAGGATCAGTTATGAACCCTAATGATCACCCTCATGGTGGTGGTGAAGGTAGAGCTCCAGTAGGTCATGCAGGACCAATGACACCTTGGGGTAAACCAGCTCTAGGATATAAGACTAGAAAACACAATAAACAATCAAATAAATTTATAGTAAAGAGAAGAAAATAAACCAAAATTAAGGAGGGAAATTTTAATATGTCAAGATCAAGCAAGAAAATGCCTTATGTTTCTCCTAAGCTTTTAAAAAGAATTGAGGAAATGAATGAAACTGGGGAAAAAGAAGTTATCAAGACATGGTCAAGAGCTTCTACAATTTATCCACAAATGATTGGACACACAATAGCTGTTCATGATGGAAGAAAACATGTTCCAGTTTATTTAACTGAGGAAATGATAGGACATAAATTAGGAGAGTTTGCTCCTACAAGAACATTCAAAGGTCATTCAGGAGATAAGACAACTAAAAAATAGGGAGAGTTCTTAATATAATAAGGAGGTAAGTATAGTGGAAGAAAAGCAAGAAATAATTCCAGAAGCAATAGCAACTCTTAAAAATGCTAGAATTTCAGCTAGAAAAGTTAAAATAGTAGCAGATTTAATAAGAGGAAAAGATGCTAAAGAAGCTTTAGCAATAGTTAAATTTACACCTAAAGCTTCATCAGAAGTAATAGAAAAATTATTAAAATCAGCTATAGCAAATGCTGAAAACAACCATGGTATGAAATCTAATAACTTATATGTGTCTGAAATATTTGCAAACCAAGGTCCAACAATGAAGAGAATTAGACCAGCTGCAAAAGGTTCAGCAGTAAGAATAAGAAAGAGAACAAGCCATATAACAATCAAATTAAGAGAGAGAGCATAAGAAAGGAGGAGTTATTGACATGGGACAAAAAATGGATCCACATGGATTAAGAGTTGGTGTTATCAAAGATTGGAGTTCAAAATGGTACGCTGATTCAAAGAATTTTGCTGATTATCTTGTAGAGGATAACAAAATTCGTAAATATATTAAAAAGAAATTATATGTTAGCGGTATAGCAAAAATAGAGATTGAAAGAACTGCTAAATTCGTTAAAGTTAATGTTTACACAGCTAAGCCAGGTTTAGTTATTGGAAAAGGTGGAAACTTAGCAGAAACATTAAAAGAAGAATTACAAAAAATGATTAATAAAGATGTTAACTTAAACATCGTTGAGGTTAAGAATGTTGATGTTGATGCACAATTAGTTGCTGAAAACATTGCAGGACAACTAGAAAGAAGAATTTCATTCAGAAGAGCCATGAAACAATGTATGCAAAAAACTATGAAATCTGGTGCTTTAGGTATTAAAACTGCAGTATCAGGAAGATTAGGTGGAGCTGATATGGCTAGAACTGAATTCTATAAAGAAGGTACAATACCACTTCAGACATTAAGAGCTGATATTGACTATGGATTTGCCGAAGCAGATACAACATATGGAAAAATCGGTGTTAAGGTTTGGATATATAAAGGAGAAGTTCTTCCAGCTAAAAAAGAAACAGTGGAAGGAGGAGAAGACTAATGCCATTAATGCCAAAAAGAACAAAATTTAGAAAAATGCAAAAAGGTAGAATGAGAGGAAAAGCTACCAGAGGAAATAAAGTAACAGATGGAGAATATGGTTTACAAGCAGTAGGAGGAGCATTAATTACTTCAAATCAAATTGAAGCAGCCCGTATTGCTATGACTCGTTACACTAAAAGAGGTGGTCAAGTTTGGATAAAATTATTCCCAGACAAACCAATCACAAATAAGGGTATTGGTACTCGTATGGGTAAAGGTAAAGGTGCTGTTACATACTGGGTAGCAGTTGTTAAACCAGGAAGAGTAATGTTTGAAATAGCTGGTGTTCCAGAAGAAACAGCAAAAGAAGCTCTAAGACTTGCAGCTAACAAACTATCTGTTAAATGTAAATTCGTAAAAAGAGAAACAGAAACGGAGGCTGATGCATAGATGAAGATAGATAAAATAAAAGAAATGTCTTCACCTGATTTAGAAAAAGAATTAGGAGAATTAAAATCAGAGCTATTCAAATTAAGATTTACAAAGAAAGCTAATGGTTTAGATAATCCTATGAAAATTAAAGAAGTTAGAAAAGACATTGCTAGAATAAAAACAGTTTTAAATGAAAGAAAAACAAGTGAAGCAAAATAAATGCTTTATCCAAAATTTGAAGGAAGGAGATAATTCTAATGGAAGAAAGAAATCTTCGTAAAGTAATGGTTGGTGTTGTTGTTTCAAACAAAATGGACAAAACAGTTGTAGTTGCAGTTGAAACAAACATAAAACATGATATATATGGAAAGATCCAAAAAAAGACATATAAATTAAAAGCTCATGACGAAAATAATGAATGTCAAGAAGGCGATACAGTTAAAGTTATGGAAACAAGACCTCTATCAAAAGATAAGAGATGGAGAGTAGTTGAAATAGTTGAAAAAGCTGTTATCAAATAATTTTATAAGTTAATTCAAAATGTAATAAAATCAAAATAAAATTTGGTTTAAAGGAGGGAAAATTCAAATGGTTCAACAACAAACTATATTAAAAGTTGCTGACAACACTGGAGCAAAAGAAATCATGTGTATCAGATGTTTAGGTGGTTCATACAGAAAATATGCAAAAGTTGGAGATATAATTGTTGCTTCTGTAAAATCAGCTGCCCCAGGTGGTATGGTAAAAAAAGGTGATGTAGTTAAAGCTGTTGTAGTTAGAACTAAAAAAGCTACAAGAAGAGCTGATGGTTCATACATCAGATTTGATGAAAATGCTGCAGTTATAATAAAAGAAGATGGAAATCCAAAAGGAACACGTATATTTGGACCTATCGCTAGAGAATTAAGAGAAAAGAATTATATGAAAATCTTATCTTTAGCTCCAGAAGTTTTATAGTTATTGTTACCAAACTGAATTTTAATTTAGCTAGGTAAAGTAATGCAGTGAAATGTAATTTTAGATAATGTAATATAGACATTAGTATGATAATAGAAAAGAGGAGGCGAAAATCCTAAATGCTAAAAGTTAAAAAAGGTGATACAGTTAAAGTTTTATCAGGAAATGACAAAAATAAAACTGGAGAAGTTTTAGAAGTAGTTTCTGGTAAAGTTGTAGTTAAAGGTATTAATATAAAGAAAAAACACATGAAACCTAGAAGACAAGGTGAAGAAGGTGGAATAATTTCTAAAGAATTCCCAATTCATGCAAGCAAAGTTATGGTTGTTTGTCCAAAATGCAATAAAGCAGTAAGAGTTGGATTTGAATTAGATAAAAATTCTAATAAAGTTCGTGTTTGTAAATCATGTGGCGCAACAATAAAATAATCGTAGAAAGGAGGATAATTTTAAATTATGGAAATTTTAAAAGATCAATACAAAAATGAAGTAATTCCAGCAATGATGAAAAAATTTAATTATAAATCAATAATGGAAGTTCCAAAATTAGATAAAATAGTAATCAATATAGGTTTGGGAGATACAAAGGAAAATCCTAAATCATTAGAAAATGCAATTAAAGATTTAAGTGATATTACAGGTCAAAAGCCAATAGTAACTAAATCTAAAAAAGCTATAGCAGCATTTAAATTAAGAGCTAACGTAGATGTAGGATGCAAAGTTACATTAAGAAGTGGAAAAATGTATGATTTTGCATACAAACTATTCAATGTAGCACTTCCTAGAGTAAGAGATTTTAGAGGAGTATCTGCAAATTCTTTCGACGGAAGAGGTAACTACTCAATGGGTATTAAAGAGCAATTAATATTCCCAGAAATCGAATATGATAAAATAGATAAAATAAGAGGTATGGATATAATATTCGTAACTACTGCTAAATCTGATGAAGAAGCTAGAGAGTTATTAACATTGCTAGGTATGCCATTCAAAAAATAATTATAATTTATTTATATCGAAAGGAGTAATAAAGATAATATGGCTAAAAAATCTTTAAAAGTTAAACAACAAAAAACACAAAAGTTTGCTACAAGAGAATATAACAGATGCAAACTTTGTGGAAGACCACATGCTTACATCAGAAAATTTGGAATTTGCCGTGTATGCTTCAGAGAATTGGCACACAAGGGTGAGATTCCTGGTGTTAAGAAAGCAAGTTGGTAATAAAATCAAATATTTTATAAAACATTAAAAGGAGGGATAAAATTGATTACTACTGATCCAATAGCAGATATGCTAACAAGAATAAGAAATGCTAATAGCTCAAAACATAAAACAGTAGATGTTCCTGCTTCAAATATGAAATTAGCTATAGCTAATATCCTATCAGAAGAAGGATACATAAAATCTTTTGAAGAAATCAAAGTTGAAAATAATCAAGGTATTATAAGAATAACTCTAAAATATGATGAAAAAGGAAACAGAGTTATTGATGGATTAAAAAGAATAAGTAAACCAGGACTTAGAGTATATGCATCTAAAGATGAATTACCAAAAGTATTAAATGGTTTAGGTATAGCATTAATATCTACATCAAAAGGAATAAAAACAGACAAAGAAGCTAGAAAAGAAGGTTTAGGCGGAGAAGTGCTAGCCTACATTTGGTAATAATAATTTCCAAATAATTCATATAAAATCAGAGAAGGAGGAAAATTCACATGTCTAGAATAGGAAAGAAACCTATTACAGTCCCAGCAGGTGTTGAAGTTAAATTAGACGGACAACATATAACTGTTAAAGGACCAAAGGGAACATTAGAAAGAGATATTCATAAAAACATGTCTGTAAGCATTGATGGTAACGTTATTACAATTGCTAGACCAGATGATGAAGCTTACAATAGAAGTTTACATGGTTTAACAAGAACTTTAATTAGTAACATGATTGAAGGTGTTGTTAATGAATATAAAAGAGAATTAGAAATAAATGGTGTTGGATATAGAGCTCAATTAAAAGGTAAAAACTTACTTTTAACTTTAGGATACTCTCATCCAGTAGAGATGGAAGCTCCAGCAGGAATTACATTTGAAGTACCTGCTCCAAACCAAATTATTGTTAAAGGTATTGATAAAGAGCAAGTTGGTCAAGTAGCTGCTGTAATAAGAACTAAGAGACCACCTGAAGTATATAGAGGAAAAGGAATCAAATATGTTGAAGAGCATATTAGACGTAAAGAAGGTAAAGCAGGTAAGAAATAAAATTGTTAGTATTTTTATATACTGTGTAAAAACTTCACAAAAACTCAGATTAATAGAGCTAATGCTGTCACATTAGCCAGAAAGGAGAAGGAAATGGTTTCTAATACAGATAGAAAAATGGAAAGAGAAAGAAGACATGCAAGAGTTCGTACAAAAATAAGCGGAACAGCTGAACGTCCAAGATTATGTATATATAGAAGTAACAAGAATTTATTTGCTCAAGTAATAGATGATGTTGCAGGAACTACTTTAGTAAGTTGCTCTACTCTTGACAAAGATATAAAATTAAAAGCTTCAAATAAAGAAGCTGCTAAAGAAGTTGGTAGTGCAATAGCTAAAAAGGCTTTAGCAAAAAAAATAGAGAATGTTGTATTCGACAGAAGTGGTTACCAATATCATGGAATTATTAAAGAATTCGCTGAAGCTGCAAGAGAAGCAGGATTAAAATTCTAATAAGAAGGAGGGAAATAAATATTCATGGAAAATAATACATCAGAATTAAAAGAAAAAGTTGTATCTATCAGCAGAGTTGCTAAAGTTGTTAAAGGTGGTAGAACTTTTAGATTTAGTGCAGTTGTAGTTGTTGGAGATGGTGCTGGACACGTAGGTGTTGGAAACGGAAAAGCAGCAGAAGTTCCAGATGCAATTAAAAAAGCAATTGAAGAAGCTAAGAAAAACTTAATTGAAGTTTCAATTGTAGGAACTTCAATACCACACGAATTTGTAGGACAATTCGGAAGTGCAAAAGTTATGTTAAAACCAGCTGCAGAAGGTACTGGAATCATAGCAGGAGGAAGTGTTAGACCTGTAATCGAACTTGCTGGATACAGAGATATCAGAACAAAGGTTATTGGAACTAACAATCCAAGAAACGTTGTATATGCTACACTTGAAGGCTTAAAGAAAATGCAAACTTTAGAGCAAGTTGCTAAAAAGAGAGGAAAAAAAGCTGAAGACATTTTATAAAAAATTTATTGATTTATAAAATGCAATAGTATATACTTACTATAACAAAAATAAGGAGGTGTAACCACATAATGAAATTAGATGAATTAGCGCCAGCTCAAGAGAATAAGACAAGAACAAGAGTAGGACGTGGAATGGGATCTGGACTTGGTAAAACATCTGGAAGAGGACATAAAGGACAAAAAGCAAGATCAGGTGGTGGTGTTAGAAGAGGATTCGAAGGAGGTCAGACACCATTATATAGAAGATTACCAAAAAGAGGATTTACAAATATTCACGCTAAAACTTTCACAGAAGTAACTTTAACAATGCTTAATCAAGCTACAACAGAAGAAGTTACAGCTGAAAGCTTAATTGCAGATGGTATAATCAGTAAAGCTAACGACGGTATCGTAATATTAGCTACTGGAAACTTAGAGAAAAAATTAGCTGTAAAAGCTAAAAGATTTACTAAAGCAGCAAAAGAAAAAATTGAAGCTTTAGGTGGAAAGACAGAGGTGATTTAATTGTTTAACACCATAAAAAACGCTTTAAAGACTCCAGATGTTAGAAGAAGATTATTATTTACTTTATTATTAATAATCGTATTCAGACTTGGATGTTTTATTTCAGTACCAGGTATTGATCCATCTCAATTAAAACCAAATGAAACAGATGGTATCAAGGGTCTAATTAATTTATTGACAGGTGGTGCATTTACTAGATTATCTGTATTTGCTATGTCAATAACTCCATACATTACTGCATCAATTGTTATTCAATTGTTAGGTATGGTAATTCCTTCATTAGAAAAATTAACTAAAGAGGGTGGAGAATTAGAAAGAGCTAAAATAAATAGATATACAAAAATACTTACCTTATTCCTTTCTTTAGCAGAAGGTGTTGGTATATATTTAATGTATAAACCAGTATTTATTAATCCAGGATTTTTAACAGGTTTCTTAGTTGTGTTATCTTTCATGACAGGAACTGCAATTCTTATGTGGTTAGGAGAGCAAATAACTTCAAAAGGAATTGGAAATGGAATCTCCATGATTATCTTTGTTGGTATTGTTGCGGGATTGGGTAATGGTGCAAAATCATTATATAATACAGTTTTCGGAACAGCATTTGATACAAAAAATTTATTATTAGTTCTAGGTATAATAGTAGGAGTATTACTTCTAGTAGCTGCAGTTGTATTTGTACAACAAGCAGAAAGAAGAATACCAGTACAATATTCTAAAAAGGTTGTAGGTAGAAAAATGGTTGGAGGACAAAATACTCATATTCCATTAAAGTTAGCTATGGCTGGTGTAATGCCAATTATATTTGCATCATCATTCATGACCTTCCCTGCAATGGTAATACAATTAATTAATCCAAATATAGTTACACAAACAACTGGAATACAAAACTTTTGGCGTATAGTATATAATACATCAATAGCTACATCTTCTTCAGATGTTTCTATGAAATATACAGTTGTAAATGCAATAATATACGTATTGTTAATTGTAGGATTTACATTTTTCTATACATATGCTACATTTAATCCTGCTGAAATTTCAAGTAGTATCAAGAAAAACGGAGGTTTCATACCAGGAATTAGAACAGGAAAATCTACTACAGAGTATTTATCATCAGTTATTACTAAATTGACTATATTTGGAGGATTTTTCTTGGCTATGATAGCAATAATACCAATGTTGTTTAGTCATATACCACAGCTTGCAAGCATAGCATTCGGTGGAACATCAATATTGATTGTTGTTGGTGTAGCTCTTGAAACAGTACAACAATTAGAATCACAAGTTGCAATGAAACATTATAAAGGTTTTTTAGAGTAAAGCAATTCAATTATTAAAGATATACAAAAGTTGGAAGTAGAATTTTGAATAAAAGAAATTTAGCTTCCAACTTTATATATGATTTTTTAAATAAATAATATCGAGAATATAGTATTTATTTAAGAAATTATATGTAAAATAGCAAAAAATCAAAGGAGGAATAAATATGTACATTATTATGTTAGGAGCTCAAGGAACAGGAAAGGGAACTGTTGCGGGATTAATCAGTAAAGAAACAAATTATCCACAAATCTCAACGGGAGATATTTTCAGACAAAATATTAAAGATAAAACAGAGCTAGGTATTGAAGCAGATAAATATATTTCTCAAGGAAACCTAGTTCCAGATGAAATAACAGTACCAATGGTTACAAATAGATTATCAGATAAAGATGCAGAAAATGGTGCTATCTTAGATGGTTTTCCAAGAACTATTGAACAAGCTCAAAAATTGGATGAAATACTAGCAAAAGGTGGAAAAAAGGTAGATTTAGTTATTAACTTAACAACACCAAAAGAAGAACTTATAGATAGAATGATAACTAGAAGAGTTTGCCCAAAATGCAAATCAACATTTAATATAAAGTTATGCCCACCAAAGGTTGAAGGTATATGTGATAATTGTGGAGAAAAACTTGTACAAAGAGAGGATGACTCAAATCCAGAAGCTATCCAGAGAAGACTTGAGATATATAAAGAAAAAACAAGTCCATTAGTAGAACATTATAAAAAGCAAGGAGTATTAAGAACAGAAACAATAAGTATATCAATAAATAGAATGGCAAATGATGTTGCTAAAGAAGTTGTTGAATATATTAAGAATAAATAATCAAGGAAGTATTAGAAAATGATAACAATAAAATCTAAAAAAGAAATAGAGCTAATGAAACAGGCGTGCAAACTAACAGCAGAAGTGCATAAAGAAATTGAAAAAAATATAAAACCAGGAGTTTCTACATATGAATTAGATAAAATTGCAGAAGATTATATAAGAGCTCATGGAGGAATTCCAGCACAAAAAGGTTATAATCCAGGAATAAAGGGAGTACCGGCTTTTCCTGCAGCTATCTGCGCATCAATTAATGACGAGGTTATACATGGTATACCATCAAAAAATGTAATATTAAAAGAAGGCGATATAATTAGTATAGATCTTGTGGCTCTTAAAGACGGATTTAACGGAGATGCAGCAAGAACATATATAGTAGGAAAGGCAAATAGTAAAGAAGATGAAAGATTACTAGAAGTAACAAAACAAGCATTTTTCGAAGGTATAAAATATGCAGTAAAGGGAAATAGAATTGGAGATATTAGTCATGCAATTGGTGAATATGTAGAAAAACATGGCTATTCAGTTGTAAGAGAATTCCAAGGTCATGGAATAGGAAAAGAAATGCATGAAGATCCAGGCATACCAAATTACGGAAAAGCAGGTAAAGGTCCAAGACTTGAACCTGGTATGACACTAGCTATTGAGCCAATGGTTATTATGGGAAAACCATATATTCTAGAGCTTGATGATGGATGGACAATTATAACAGAAGATGGCTCACCTTCCGCACACTATGAAAATACAATTTTAATTACAGAAAAAGAGCCGGAAATATTGACATTGATATAATTTTAGTATATACTATAAAAGCTATTGTAAAATAGTACATATTATATATAAGAAAGAAAAATGGAGGTAGAAATGGCAAAGGAAGATGTTATTGAAGTAGAAGGAATTGTTGTTGAAACATTACCAAATACTAATTTCAAAGTAGAGCTTGAAAATGGACATCAAATTCTAGCACATATTTCTGGAAAATTAAGAATGAATTACATAAAAATTCTTCCAGGAGACAAAGTAAAGGTTGAACTTTCACCATATGATTTGACTAGAGGAAGAATTACATGGAGAGCCAAATAAATGAAAAGCAGTAATCTGTGAATTTTCATTCATCAATCAAAACTCGACGTACCATCGTACGACTTCGTTCTGATTGATTCATGAAAATACACATCTCACTACTTTTGAGTTATTTGAAGTAATAGATGTTAAAAATAATTGAGAACCCAATCAATTAATATATTATAACTACAATTCAGGGAGGTGTAAAAATGAAAGTTAGACCATCAGTAAAACCAATTTGTGAAAAATGCAAAGTAATCAAAAGAAAAGGTGTAATAAGAGTTATTTGTGAAAATCCTAAACACAAACAAAGACAAGGATAATTCAAAAATTGATATTTGCGTAAATCTAGAAAAGCGGCTGAAAGTTTTAGATATGCGTTAATATATATGGTTTTATAGCAATATTAAAGACTAAGTATAAGTTAAAATCCGATTAGCTTATTCCTAGTGCATTTCACCTTTAATATTAGTTAAAACACAAACATCAAATAGTAAATTTATAAAGAAAAAATTTTGGAGGTGCAAAAATAATGGCTCGTATATCAGGAGTAGATTTACCTAGAGAAAAAAGAATAGAAATAGGATTAACATATATATATGGTATAGGTTTATCAAGTTCTCAAAAAATATTAGCAAAAGCTGGTGTAAATCCAGATGTTAGAGTAAAAGATTTAACAGATGAACAAGAACAAGCAATAAGAAATGCTATGGAAGGTTATATTGTTGAAGGAGACTTACGTAGAGAAGTTGCTCTAAACATTAAAAGACTTACAGAAATCGGTTGTTATAGAGGATTAAGACACAGAAAAGGTCTACCAGTTAGAGGACAAAGAACAAAGACTAATGCTCGTACTAGAAAAGGACCTAGAAAATTAGTAAGCAAGAGTAAGAAATAATTAAGGAGGTAAAACTTAAATGGCTACAAAGAGTGTAACAAAGAAAGTAACTAGAAGAAGAGACAGAAAAAATATCGAAAAAGGTATGGCTCATATCCATTCTAGTTTTAATAATACAATAGTTACAATTACAGATGTTCAAGGAAATGCAATTTCTTGGGCAAGTGCTGGAGAATTAGGATTTAAAGGATCTAGAAAGAGTACTCCATTCGCAGCTAGTGAAGCAGCTGAAACAGCAGCTAAAGCAGCTATGGAACACGGATTAAAAACAGTAGAAGTATTTGTAAAGGGACCAGGTTCTGGTCGTGAAGCTGCTATAAGATCATTACAAGCAGCAGGGTTAGAAATAAGCAGTATTAAAGATGTAACACCAATACCACACAATGGTTGCAGACCACCAAAAAGACGTCGTGTATAATTAATATTTAAGGAAGGTGAAAATTAGAAATGTCAAGATATAGAGAACCTATTTTAAAGAGATGTAGATATTTAGGTATCAGTCCTACTGTTATGGGAATAGATAAAGAATCTAATCGTAAAGCAGCTGGAAACAAACATAAAAAAGTTTCTGAATATGCTATTCAGTTAAAAGAAAAGCAAAAGTTAAAGTTTATCTATGGAGTTAGTGAAAAACAATTTAGAAAATATTTTGATATAGCTTCAAGTAAAAGAGGAAAAACTGGTGAAGTTTTATTACAATTATTAGAGAGCAGATTAGATAATGTTGTTTTTAGATTAGGATATGCTAGAACAAGAGCAGAAGCAAGATTACAAGTTACTCATGGAGCTTTCCAAGTAAATGGACATAAAGTTGATATTCCATCATACATAGTTAAACCAGGTGATGAAATAGCAGTTAGAGAAATTAGAAAAGAAAATGGAACAATTAAAGTAAGTGCTGAAGAATGTGCTTCAAGATTAGTACCAGCATGGTTAGAAAAAAATGCTGAAAGTTTATCTGGAAAAGTATTGGCAGTATCTTCAAGAGAAGAAATCGATTACCCAGTAGAGGAACATTTAATAGTAGAGCTTTACTCAAAATAGTATTGTAGCAATTATAAAGCTATATTTATTAAAAAATATATTATTTATTTTGAATATAAGGTGGATGAAACCGCTCTTATTTTAGGAGGTAAAAATGATAGAATTTGAAAAGCCAAATATTAAATGCTTAGAGATAGATAACGATAATAATTATGCTAAATTTGTTTGCGAACCATTAGAGCGTGGTTACGGAATTACAATAGGAAATTCATTAAGAAGAATATTACTTTCTTCATTACCAGGAAGTGCAATAACTGGTGTTAAAATTGAAGGAGTTCAACATGAATTTTCTACAATACCAAATGTAGTAGAAGACGTACCAGAGATAATAGTTAATCTAAAAAGTGTAAGATTAAAATTAGATCAAAACGAAGAAAAAACTCTAAGAATTAACTTTAAGGGAGAAGGCGAAGTAAAAGCCGGTGATATAATCACAGACGGAACAGTACAAATATTAAATCCAGATTTACATATAGCAACTGTTTCAGAGGGTGGATCTTTAGTTATGGAATTAACAGCTGATATGGGTAGAGGATATAATACAGCTGAGAAGAATAAAAGAGATGATCAACCTTTAGGATTACTTCCAATTGATTCTATCTACACACCAGTAAGGAAAGTTAATTACTCAGTTGAAAATACTAGAGTTGGACAAATGGTTGATTATGATAAACTTACTATCGAGGTTTGGACAGATGGAAGTTTAAAACCATATGAGGCATTAAGTCTAGCCGCAAAAGTAATGACTGGACATTTAGAATTATTCATAGACTTATCAGAAGCTACAAAAAATACAAAGGTTATGGTAGAAAAAGAAGAGTCTAAGAAAGAAAAGGTTTTAGAAATGTCAATAGAAGATTTGGAATTATCTGTAAGATCTTTCAACTGCTTAAAGAGAGCAAATATTGCAACAGTTGAAGATTTGGCAAATAAAACTGAATCTGATATGATGAAAGTTAGAAATCTAGGAAAGAAATCTTTAGATGAAGTTACAAATAAATTACATGCATTAGGATTAGATTTCGCAAGAGAAGATGATTAATAAAAAGGAGGACTTGTAAAAGTGGCTACAAATAGAAAATTGGGAAAAACAACAGATATAAGATTAGCAATGCTTAAAACTCAAGTAACAGATTTATTATTACATGGTCAAATCGAAACAACTTTAGCAAGAGCTAAAGAAGTTGCTCCATTAGCTGAAAAATTAATAGCTTTAGCTGTTAAAGAAAAAGACAATTTTGAGACAGTAGATTGCAAAGTTGTTAAAGCTAAATTAGATAGTAATGGTAATAAAGTTACTGAATTAACAAAAAGCAAGAATGGAAAAGAATTCTTAAAAGTAGTTAAAGAAGAAACTACAGAGAAGAGACAAAAAGATATGCCTTCAAGATTAAATGCTAGAAGATTAATGATTAAATCATTAAATAAAGTTAAAGATCAAGAAGGAAATCCTGTAGATTTGACTGCAAAATTATTCAATGAAATTGCTCCAAAATATGTTGGAAGACAAGGTGGATATACACGTATTATCAAAGTTGGACAACGTAGAGGAGATGCAGCAGAAGTTGCAATTTTAAAATTAGTTTAATATATATAAAATGGTTAGGGGGATTTAATTTCACTAACTATTTTTTTTATACATTAGGAAAGTCAATATTATTTTCGTATTAAATAAAAAAGTTTTGCAAAATCAGTTTAATATTAGCTCAATATTAGTTCAATATGTATGTGTAATGCATATAATAAAATAGGAGGCTGATTTATGTTTGACTTTATATTAAATTGTATATTATGGTCTTTTGCCATATATGGAATAATTGATATTGCAAAAAGCATAAAAAGCTGTTGGATCCATAAAAGAATTGAAAATAACGGAATATTTATTATTATTGCGACAAAAAATCAAGAATTTCAAATTGAAGGATTTATGAGATCTGTTATGTTTAAGGTATTATATGGAAAAAATGAATATATAAAAAGAATTATTGTAACAGATTTAAATTCTCAAGATAGTACAAAAGAGATTATAAAAAAACTTTCTGAAGATTATCAAGAAATAAAATATGAAGAATGGGAAGTTTGTAAAAAAAAGTTGGATAAGTATAATATTGAATTATAGTGCACTATATGATAAACTACATAAAAATATTAATATAATTAATGTACTAAATGATTAAAAAGCGAGGAATATAAGTGGAAATAAAGGGAGAGCTAAAAGAGATAATATTCCAAAATGATGTTAATGGATATACAATAGGTATACTTGATACAGATGATGAAGAGCTAACTATAGTTGGATATTTACCATTTATCTCAATAGGAGATAATCTAAAGCTCATAGGCAAGTATGTTATGCATCAGGATTATGGAAGACAATTTAAAATAGAAACATTTGAAAAAGTAATGCCAGAAACAGCTGCTGGTTTAGAGCGATATCTAGCTAATGGTATGATTAAAGGGATTGGTCCGGCTATAGCTAAAAGAATAACTCAAAAATTTGGTGAAGAAACTTTACATATATTAAAATTCGAGCCATATAGATTAGCAGAGGTAAGAGGAATTTCAAAAGATAAAGCAACGGAAATTTCCGCACAATTTAACGAAAACTGGGAATTATGGCAGATTGTAGGATTCCTGGAAAAATTTGGAATAGGGGTTCAAAATGCACAAAATGTGTACAAAGCATTGGGTGTAAATGCAATTAATGAAATAGAATCAAATCCATATATACTAATTGATTTAGCAAATAACGTTGACTTTAAATTGATAGACAAAATTGCAATGGAATTAGGGTTTGAGTACAATAATGAAAAACGCATTAAGTGTGCAATTAAATACTCAATCTCTAAAGCTACTACCAATGGGCATTGTACAGTTCTAGAAGACGAATTATATAATTATGTTCGACTACTTTTAGGAGTTCAAAATGAAGAGATTGAGGATTGTATTATTGATTTAAAAATTAAAGGTGATATTAAAATTGAAGAGCGAGAGGATAATAATTGGGTTTATTTGGCTTCATACTTTAGTGCAGAAGAAAATATAGTAAAGAAAATATTGTCATTAGATAGAGCTCGCAATTTAAAGCAAATACAAAATTTTGATAGTGAACTAAAAAAAATAGAGGAGAGCTCTGCTCTTATATTATCTGATAAACAGCGTGAAGCAGTTGAAGCAGTTAATTCAAATAATGTATGTATTATTACTGGTGGACCAGGTACTGGTAAAACTACTATAATAAAAATTATTTTAGAGCTATATAAGTCAAAAAAGAAAAAAGTTGTGCTTTGTGCACCAACAGGAAGAGCCGCAAAGAGGATGACAGAAACAACAGGAGAAGAAGCAAAAACACTACACAGACTATTAGAAATAGGTAAAATACAGGATGATCCAAAAAGCAAATTTAACGATTATGACATTGCTCCAATTGATGCAGATGTAATTATTGTAGATGAAATGTCTATGGTTGATGTTTTTCTGATGAATTATTTACTTAAAGCAATTTATCAAGGGACAAAGCTTGTTCTTGTTGGGGATGTTGATCAGCTTCCATCCGTTGGACCAGGAAATGTTTTGGCAGACTTAATAAATTCTGAAAGGTTAAAAACAATAGTATTAAATAAAATATTTAGACAAGCTGCAAAAAGTAAAATAATATTGAATGCACATAGAGTTAATAGCGGAAAAAACTTTATTAGACAAGAAGAATCAGAAGAAGAGCTAAATAAGGATTTTTTCTATATTAAAGAAAATAATCAGAATAAGATTGTTGAGCAAATTATTTCTCTATGTGGAGGAAGGCTAAAAGCATATGGTGACTATGACTTTTTTAAAAGTATACAAGTTATTACACCAACAAAAAAAGGTACTCTTGGAACAAAAGATTTAAACAAGATTTTACAAGAGCATTTAAACCCAGAATCCGAGGATAGACCAGAAAAGCAAAATTTGGGTGTAACATATAGAATTGGGGATAGGGTAATGCAAATAAAAAATAATTATGATATTTTCTGGGAAAGAGATGTTGATGAATATGAAACAGGTACAGGCGTATTTAATGGTGAATTTGGCACAATTTTAAGTATAGATGAAGTGGAAAAACGTGTAAAGATAAAGTTTGATGATGAAAAATATGCATGGTATCAATATACAGAGCTAGATCAGATTGAACATGCTTATGCTATTACAGTTCACAAGGCTCAAGGTAGTGAATTTGATGTTGTTATTATTCCTATTGTACAAGCAGCGCCAATGCTTTTAACAAGAAATTTGTTGTATACAGGAATGACTAGGTCAAAGAAACTACTCATTATCATAGGAAATGCTAATGTTATAGAATTTATGATTAATAATGTAGACAGCAAAAAAAGAAATACGGGGTTAGAATATAAACTAAAATGTGCAGATTAGTATGTGAGTGGGGGGGATTTTTGGGACACGTTCCAACGTTTTTTGGGACATGTTCTAAAATTACCTGAAAATCAACCAAATAAATTAGGGGGCTTTTGGAGGTTTTATGAATATAAAAAATATAGTAGAAAGAGCTCTTGATTTATTTTTTCCACCTAAATGTGGTATGTGTGGAAAGATTGGGGATTCATATTTATGTAATAAGTGTACAATATTACAAACACAATTACAGATAAACAAACATGAAATAGTATACGATAAGTACTTTAACGAAATTTTATTTATATATGAATATAAAGATATAATTAGAGATGTACTAATTAATTATAAATTTAACGATAAATCGTATATTTGCAGAACTTTTGCTCAGGCTATGTGCGATAATGATAAAGTAAATGAATACATAGAAAATTTTGACTATATTGTTCCAGTTCCATTGAGTAGAAAAAGATTAACTAAAAGGGGATATAACCAGGTTGAGCTTATTCTTAGAATGTATATTAAAAATAAAGAAAAATGCAATATTAATGGAGTGTATAGTTTAATTAAAAAAAGAGAGATAAAGCCTCAAAGTACACTAAATAAGAATGATAGAGCTACCAATATAATGGGGGCTTTTTCGATAAATAGGAATTCAAAGTATTGCTATGATACTGAAAAGAAGATACTTATTGTTGATGATATTTATACAACAGGTAGTACTATAAATGAGTGTGCGAGGATTCTAAGAGAATTTGGATTTGAAAGTATAGGTGTTTTAGCAATTGCTAAAGATTAGTAGAAAAAAATTATAAGAGCCGTCAAAAGTAACTACTATAAAGCGTTGCAAGACAAAGTTGTAAGAATTGACAGCAGATCTTGTAGAAGTTACCATAATTTGAAATATTTATCAATATATGATATAATAGGAGTTGTAATGGTATAAATCAAAAGAGGGGTGGTTTTATGAGTCAAAGCCAAAAATATACAGGACCAAGTGCCAAAGCATTTGAAGATTATAGTAAAGAAAGAGATATAAATTCCATACTAGAGCAAATTAGAGTTGCAAGTGAGATGATAAAAGCTAAAGGTGGAAATTATACAATTGATGAAGAAAGAACATTATATCAGGCTGGAGAGGCCATAATGGCAATAAAGAGCAGCTATACTCCTGAAGATAGAATTATTTTGAATGTTGCCAGAGAAATTCAATGGAAATTAGAAAATCCCCAATATAGAAGCATATTCTTAAATGAAGATGGAATTTTAAATAATAGAAAAAGAGAGCAAACGAAAGGAAGTAAACCACCAAGGGAAAAAAGTCAAAAAAATGCCAGCAAATTAAAAAAGAGCAGTATGCGTAGATTACCCAAATTATCCCCTAGAGCGAAGAGCCTTATTAGAAGATTTAGTAAGTCACCAGCAGCTTATTTTTTAGCAGCACTAACTATTACTGGTGTATCTGGATCAATTATAAATGATATAAAAGAAAAAGAAATTAAATCTGCAAAGGATACTGTATCATCTAATATGGAAATCTTAGATTCGAATGAAAATTCGAGTACAGAGGCGGTTATAGTATCATCTATAGATGAATTAGGAGCTAAAGATAATGAAGTTAAATATATACTTGATTTTATAAATTACTCAAATCCAGATTTAGGTCCCCTTATGAATGAGTGGATAAGCTCTGATGCCATAGGTGGGTTTATATTTGAATGTGGCGCTGGTGGACATGATTATCCATATGCTATAAGGAACTTTCAAGATGAAGAGCTTGAAAGTAAAATGTCACAAGTTATAAGTCCAGAAAACTTAAGTGGCAAAATGGGTAATTTAGAATCTTTAGAAAATATCATTCAACATATTATAGCAAATCCTGAAAATGGAGAAATAAAACCATATGGATTCTATTTTTATAGTACTGCAAATACATACGCAGAAGCTGATATAGAAGCTGAATATATTGCTAATTTTTACGAAATTTTACAAAAGCGTATGCAAGAGCAGAATCCAACTTATAGTATATATGATAATACATTTCCAATTACTATTGATATAGAAGATAATGGTGAGATTAAATATGGAGAAACTCCAGAAGAAATAAGCAGACTTAGAGAGCAAAGAACAGATGCAATGATATATTTGGCAGATAAATTGGTTGAAAAAGGTGTTACGACAAAGGAAAAAGGTGTTACCATTTATATGGATGTTAATAGGGTGGCTGATAGTTCATATGTAGATCATGACAGATTAGTAGGAGCAATAGAAGAGCAAGGCATAAGAGTTGCAAATTGGGGAACAAGAGCATTAGAAGAAACCTTTGAAAGTGATAAAATATATAGATCAGCTGATGAATTACAATATGATACTATGAATGACATTAATAATCTTGATTGGATGGAGAGCGAATTCATAAGCAAAAATGATACAATAAAATATACCGAGAATTTAAATTTATGCCAAATTCGTTTAAACCAACAAATCAGAGGAGTATTTGGCCTTGACCAAACAGTAGATGTTAATATAACAACTTCAGATAATATTCAATGGATGTTAAGCGAAGAAGATTGCGCAATAGAAACGCCATTCTTAACACAGATTCAGATGATTGAAGATAGAAAAACACAAAATAATAAATCGATAGGTGAAGAGCAAAATATAGATATAACACAAACAGATAAAGATGATTATGATAGATAAATTTTATATTGCTTGATGAGATGAATATCTTGTCAGGCAATATTTGTATTCAGTAATGAATATTAACTTGTTACTAGTCAGCCATATTTGAAAAGATATGTAATAGAAAGTCTTAGCATTTATATTTTACAGCTATCGAAACATAATTTATTACATTATAATTTGATTTAAGGCTGACTGGTAACATTAACTTATAAAAAGTTAGAAAAATTACAAAATATTATATCAATATAAATTTTTTTATGATATTATTAAAGAATAAAATAATTTTAAGGAGTTTTTATGAGATATAAAGTAATAGCGACTGATTTTGATGGTACACTATTAACAAGCTCTAAAACAATATCAGATGTAAACAAAGAGGCACTAAAAAAATGTAAAGATGGAGGATTTATTTTAGTTGGAATAACAGCAAGAAATTTATCAAGTATTAGAAGTGTGTGTGATATAAGTATGTTTGATTATTTAGTAATAAATAATGGTACATATATTTATGATGTAAAAAATAATACGGGCGAGTATATCCAGTATTTGGAAAGAAACTTGATAGAGGATATAACAAAAAAATTTATAAAATCATCCGAGGGGATTGACTATTGCACAATAGATAAGTACTTTTCGTACAAAACAAAAATATTAGTAAAACGACCATTTCAATTAAATATAAAAGATATATCTGAGATTGATGGAATTGTGGCAAGGATAAATATATGGGCTGATAGCAACGAAAAGATTTATTCGTTTAAACAATATGTTGACGAGAAATACCCAGATGTTGATACGATTACAATGTTGGATACAGATGCAAAATCAAATAAAAAATGGCTTGCTATAAATCCAAAAGGGTGCAGCAAAGCAACTACATTGAAGGCATTTGCAGACAAGATTAATGTTGATATGGGCGAAATTATTTTTTTTGGAGATGCAACCAATGATGTAGATTTAATTAAACAGGCTGGCCTAGGAGTTGCAATGGGAAACGCAATTCCAGAAGTAAAAAGTCAAGCTAAAGATGTTACATTAACAAATGATCAAGATGGTGTAGGGGTATATTTAAACAAAATTGTAGATTTGTTAACAATATAAATGTTACAACTCACAGCTAATATAAATTTTTTATGATTTCAAGATATAATATCAATTTATAAGTTTCGCCCCAACTGCGAAAAATAAGTAGTTGTTGCTTCGTTAGTCGCTTGCAACATTTACTTATTCTACCTTGTAGGTCTCCACCTTAACTACACATTATAAATTGATATTATATTTTAAAATCCTTGTATATATATAGCTGTAAATTGTAACATATAAATTCGGTAAAATAAAAAAGTAATGCTAAAATACTTGACAAAAACATCAAAAAGGTGTAAAGTATATTAGCATTACATTTTTTATGTTCTTATAAGAACATAAAAGTAAGGATTCTTAAGAAATTTCATAGCAAATCTTAAGAAAGGAAGCGGGTGCATAACTAATGGAAGAAAAAATAAAAATGAGTATATTATGTGGAATATACGGAAATTTATTAACAGAAAAACAATATCAAATTTTAGATGATTATTATAATAATGATTTATCTTTATCAGAAATTGCAGAAAACAATGAAGTTACCAGGCAGGCAGTCAAAGATATGATTAACAAAGGTAAAAATAAATTACTAGAATATGAAGAAAAGCTATTATTTATGAACAAAATGTTAGATCAAGAAAAAATAGTACATGAGATAATAGATGAACTTAAAGCTTCAGAAAACAAGGAATTATCAACATCAAAATTTGAAAAAATATCAAAAAATTTAAAGAAACTTATAGAAGACTAATTAGTCATAAAAATATATACAAAAGGGGGAACTCAAATGGCATTTGAGGGGTTATCTTCAAAATTACAAGGTATAGCAAGTAAATTCAGAGGAAAAGCTAGAATAACTGAGTCTGACTTAAAGGATATGCTAAGAGAAGTTAAGCTCGCATTACTAGAGGCAGATGTTAATTATAAAATCGTAAAGGAATTTATTGCAACAATTCAAGAAAAAGCCCTTGGTCAAGATGTTTTAAAATCATTAACACCAGGTCAACAAATTATCAAGATTGTAAAAGACGAATTAGTAGAATTATTAGGGGGAACGGACTCAAAAATAAATATTTCACCAAATCCACCAACAATAATCATGATGGTAGGTTTACAAGGATCTGGTAAAACAACAACATCAGGAAAGCTTGCAAACATATTAAGAAAACAAGGGAAAAAACCATTATTGGTTGCATGCGATGTGTATAGACCAGCAGCTATTAAGCAATTACAGGTTGTAGGTGCTGGATTAAACATTCCAGTGTACTCAGAAGAAAATACAAAGGATGTTGTTAGAATATCTAAAAATGCAATCGAAGAAGCATATAAGAAATTAAATGATGTAATAATTATAGATACTGCAGGTCGTTTACAGATAGATGAAGTTTTAATGAATGAACTTAAAAGTTTAAAATCAGCGGTAAAACCTCATGAAATATTACTTGTTGTAGATAGTATGACAGGTCAAGAAGCTGTAAATGTTGCAGAAACATTTAAGGACGCAGTTGGAATAGATGGACTTATACTAACAAAACTAGATGGAGACACTCGTGGTGGTGCTGCTTTATCAGTTAAAAAAGTTACAGGTAGACCAATTAAATATATTGCAACTGGTGAAAAAATGAATGATATAGAGCAATTCCATCCAGATAGAATGGCACAAAGAATTCTAGGAATGGGTGATGTTCTTTCAATTATAGAAAAAGCAGAAGAGGCTATATCAGAAGAAGAGGCTGCAAAACTGGAAGCACAACTCAAAAAAAATAAATTTGACTTGGATGATTACTTGATGCAATTAAAGCAAATCAAGAAAATGGGATCTTTCTCTTCAATTCTAAAAATGATTCCTGGTTTAGGAAATAAATTAGGAGATATAAAAGTTGATGATAAAGAGTTCATAAGAATAGAATCAATGATTTATTCTATGACTAAAGAAGAAAGAAAAAATCCTAAAATCATCAATGGTCAAAGGAGACTAAGAATTGCTAAAGGTAGTGGTACAACTGTTGAGCAATTAAACAAATTTATGAAATCATTCGAAATGACCCAAAAAATGATGAAAGAAATGAAGTCAGAAAAGGGTATGAGAAAAATGATGAATAATCTAAAGGGTATTGATAAAGATGCTTTCAAAGATATGAAATTTTAAGGAGGTGAAAAAGAAATGGTAAAAATCAGATTACAAAGGCAAGGTGCTAAAAAGGCTCCATTCTATCATATAGTAGTTGCTGATTCAAGATCTCCAAGAGATGGTAAGATAATCGAAAAAATCGGTTCATACAATCCTATGACAGATCCTGCAACAATAGTATTAGATAAAGAAAAAGCAGAGCAATGGATTAAAAATGGTGCAAAACCAACTGATACAGTTAAAGCTTTAATAGAAAAAGCAAAATAATTTAGGTCCTTGAAAGGGGAACAATTATGAAGGATATGTTAGAATTGATAATTACAAATCTAGTTGCTGATAAGAGCCAGGTCTCTATAGAAGAAATTATCGAAGATAAGGTTATAACTTATAAAGTAAAGACTTCTAAAGAAGATATGGGTAGAGTTATTGGTAGACAAGGAAGAGTAGCAAAGTCAATAAGAACTGTTATGAAGTCTATATCAGCTAAAGAAGGTAAGAAAGTAAACATTGATTTTATAGATTAAGAGGTAATGATGCAAGAATATTTTGAATTAGGTCAAATTGTTAATACATTTGGTGTAAAGGGCATGGTTAAAGTAAAACCTTTTACAGATAATGTAGATCAATTTGAAGAGCTAGGAAGTATCCTAGTAGAAAGAAATAAAAGCATGACTGAAATGCAAATTGAAGAAGTAAAATATCATAAAGATATGGTACTTATAAAATTAAAAGGCGTTGATGATATGAATGCTGCAGAAAGATTAAAGGGATGCACAATAAAAATTCATAGAAGCAAAGCAAGAAAGCTTGAAGATGGAGAATATTTTATAGCTGACATTATTGGATCTGATGTATATACAGACAACGACGAATACTTAGGTAAAGTTGATGATATATATAATACAGGAAGCAGTGATATCTATGTTGTAAAAGATGAACTTGGAAAGCAAATACTTTTACCTGCAATAAAAGATGTTTTACTAGATATAGATGTAGAAAAACAAAGAGTAACAGTTCATTTATTAAAAGGTCTAATCTAATAAATGGAGGAAAAAATGAAATTTGATGTTTTAACTCTTTTTCCAGAGATGTTTGATAATTTAAACAAAAGCATACTAGGAAGAGCTATTGAAAAAGATTTGATAAATATTAATTTAATAAATATTAGAGATTTTTCAAAAGATAAGCATAAAAAAGTAGATGATACTCCATATGGTGGTGGTGCTGGAATGGTTATCAGGCCAGATGTTGTATACGATGCATACAATTCTGTTAAAGATAAAAATGCAAAAGTCATATATATGTCACCACAAGGAAAAGTATTAGATCAAGAAAAAGTTGAGAGTCTTAGTAAGGAGCAGCACTTAATAATATTGTGTGGTCACTATGAAGGAATTGATCAAAGGGTTATAGATGAAATTGCACCAGAAGAAATATCTATAGGAAACTATGTTTTAACTGGAGGAGAAATACCTGCAATGGTACTAATAGATTCAGTTAGTAGATATGTAGATGGTGTTTTGAATAAAGAATCTACAAGTGAAGAATCCTTTTGTAATAATTTACTAGAGTATCCACAATATACAAGACCAGAAGTGTTTAATAATCGCGAAGTACCAGATATTTTAAAATCTGGACATCATGAGAATATACGTAAATGGAGAAGAGCTGAATCTTTAAAAAATACATACGTAAAAAGACCAGAACTTTTAAATTATGCCCAATTATCTGATGAAGATGTGAAATTTTTAAAGGAATGTCAAAAGTCTTAGATAATATATATTGGGACATAACTACAAAATGATTCAATAAGTTCAAGTTGAATTATAAATAAAAATATTATAAGACGAGAATGTCTAATTAAATTTATGAAAGGAGAATATCGATGGATATCATAAAATCAATTGAACATGAGCAAATGAAAAATGCCATTCCTGACCTTAAAGTTGGTGATACTGTAAGAGTACATCAAAGAATTAAGGAAGGAAATAGAGAAAGAATCCAAGTATTCGAAGGAATAATAATTAAGAAACAAGGTGGAGGATTAAATGCTACATTCACAGTAAGAAGAGTTGCTTACGGATGTGGAGTTGAAAAAACATATTTAATTCACTCACCAATGGTTGAGAAAATTGAAGTAGTTAGAGTTGGTAAGGCTAGACGTGCTAAATTATACTACTTAAGAGAGAGATTAGGAAAAGCTGCTAAGACAAAAGAAGATATTGGTGCTAGAATTGAAAACAAAGAAATAGTTATCAAAGGTGCAGATGTCGAGGAAGTTGCAGTAGCAGAAGAGCCTGTTGCAGAAGTAGCAGCAGAGGAAGTTGTAGCTACAGAAGCAGTAGCTGAGGAAGTTGCACCAGCAACAGAGACAGCTGCAGCAGAAGAAGCTCCTAAAGCTGAATAATAAATAAAAATCTAATTGCAGATGGAAATACACTTAAATGTATTTTCAAATTGTGCAATTAGATTTTTTATATTTAAAATAATATATTTACAAATCCTAGTACAAATCCAATTAATGCTCCTAGAGCAACTAGAGCATTAAGCTCTTTTTTCATTATTGATAGAATAAGCTTTTCAAGCTCTAACATATCCATATCATTTATTTTGTCTTCAATTATTTTTTGTATATTAATTTTTTGAATAACTATTCCAATATTTTGCGAAATAATCTTTTCATAAATGCTTAATATAAATTGTGGCAAATCAATATCAATATTACTACATATGTCACATATTGCAGTATTTCCAAGTTCGTTACTTTTCTTATCAATAATTTCATGAATCATAAATATTCCATTTTCTTCTATATAGGCATTAGTTTTTGATTCTGCTATAGCTCCAACAGAGCTTATGATAGATCCTGCTCCAAACATTCCCAAAAGTGAACCTTGAAGTTTTTCTTTTGCGGCAAGAGCAACTTGCTCTGATACAATTTTTCCAAGATTGGCTTCAGCAACGGAATTGTATATAACTTCTGTTAATTTATTTACAAGAGCGTCATTAAGTTTTGTATATTTTTCAGTTCCAACAATAGTACTAAAATTATCCTTTAAAGATGTTTCTAGCTTTGTAAAATTAATTACCTTTGTTTTAATGGTAGTTTTAACTTCGTCGGATAATAGCTTGTCTGATAAATCCGATGTTGTTAATAAATTATCATTTATAGAGATTGCAATTGATTTAGCAAGGCGTTGTTTGTTTTTTGGAATAATTCCTGGCGTAAATGGAAGCTTAACCTTTCCAATATAAATAGGCTTTAAAGGTCTAAATAACATTTTTACAGCTATCCAATTTGTAATATATCCAATAAGTGCTCCAACAAGTGGTGGAACAATGTATGATAAATAATTCATAATAAAGTACAATCCTTTCTTTTTATATTGTTACAAAATTTTTTAGATTATATCATAATTTAGTGAAATTAGAAAGAATAATATTAAAACACAGAATTATATCTAATTTGTTGGTTCCCGCCTTGACTTCATATCATAGATTTAATATTATACATTGAATCTTATCTATATAAGTTACATGCTGCGAATCATAAGAGAAAATGTATAATAGTTAAAAAAATTTGTTTTTTGTATTGAATTTTTACCATTTTATTATAGAATAGATACAGATATAGTATTTAGTAGAAATGGAATTTTTTATATGGAAAATAGAATATTATTTATTGTAAATAGGAAAGCTGGAAAGGGCAAAATTGGAAAAAATGTACAAAAAATAGAAAACAATTTTAAAAAAATGAATTATAATGTAACAACCAAATATACTACGAAAGAAAACAATGCTAAGGTTATTATAACAAATTATCAAGAGCCATATGATATAGTGGTTGCTTGTGGTGGGGATGGAACTTTAAGTGAGGTTGTACAGGGTATACGTGAAACGAAAAAGAATGTAGCTATTGGGTATATTCCAATGGGTACAATGAATGATTTTGCAAAAAGCATGGGGATGTCTTTTGATAAATTTGATATTTCTAATAATATCAACGAGTATGAGGTTAAGCATTGTGATTTAGGGGCTTTTGATGACAGAATTTTTAATTATTCCGCAACTTTTGGGATGTTTTCTAAAGCTTCATATAGTGCAGACTCAAAATATAAAAATAAGTTTGGAAAGCTAGTTTATTGGTGGTTAGCTGCAAAAGAGCTGTTTGATTACCAATCATATAATGTTAAAGCGGAATTTGATGAAAAAGTAATAGAAGATGATTTTGTATTTGGATGTATTAGTAACTCAAAGTATATAGGAGGAATGCATTTATTTAAAAATGAATCGATTGAAATGGATGATGGAAAATTTGAGGTATTGTTTGTTAGAAAACCTAAGAATTTTTTTCATACATTAAAACTTGCATTAAAGGTTATGAATGGTAATTTTAAAGATGAATATATTCATTATTATCAAACATCAGATTTATCAGTTAAATCTAATAGTGATATTCGTTGGGCTCTTGATGGTGAAGATGGTGGAAATGTAAACAACGTAAAATTACACAACTTAAACAGAGCTATAAATTATATAGTTCCAAAAAATAAAAAAAAGATGTACTTTAGCCATTAGATTGTGTGTATTTTATTGGATATTAGTAATGGCATTTTAGGAGGATGAAATGATTGAATTAGAGCTTAAATATAAATTAAATGAAATACCAAACATTACAGAAAAAATATCAAAAGAGAATGAAGTCGAAGATATTTATTATGATACTAGTGACTATAAGTTAATAAGAAAAGGAAATTTCTTAAGGTTAAGAAATAAAAAAAGTATAGATTTTAAATTGAGTACCAATGATTTAACCCATCTTTTTTGCAAAGAAACAAATTTTTCTGTAGATAATTTCGATGCTAAAGAAATCACTCATATTTTAAACGATATTGGCGTTGATATAAAAATTAGATCTTTTGATGAATTGGTTAATTCATTAAACGTTCTGGCACCAATAAAGAAACATCGTAAAATATACCAGTTAGAGCAGAATGTTGTAATGGTAGTTGACGAAGTAGAAGAGCTTGGAACATTTTTAGAAATTGAGTATGATATCGATAAAGAATCCATAACACAAGAGGAGGCATCATATTATAAAAAGTATTTATTAAACATATTAAAGGAAAAAAATCTTATATCCGAAGCAGATGAAGAAATTCACGTAGGGTATGTGGAGCTGTATTTAAAAGAATATAATATGAAAGCATATAATTTAGGTTTGTATAAATGATATAGATTTATTGTTACAATTTACAGCTAAGTATATTATATTGTTAATCCTAGAACTACAATTAAGCTGTGAATTGTAACGATTTATTAAAACACAAAATATTAAAAATCAATAGAGTGTTGAAATAGAGCCTGTAATATGGTACAATAGCTCTATCTCGAAGCATAGAGCGCCCGTAAGGGCAATCTACAACCACTATGTGTGGAATTTTTTTATAGGAGGATGCTTATGAGAGTTGCTGGAACCATGAAAGAGGCTACTAAAATTGGAGAAATGCCTTTGGCAGTAAAATGCCGGCTGAACAAGCTTGTTTTGATGGAAAACTCGGATATAAAAAACGAGAAACCTATCTATAAGCAAGTGTTGTTTAACGAAATTGGAACTGGTAGCGTAGAGATAATGTATCTCGCACCAGGGGCGCAAGTCTACAGACATCAGCACACCACAAATATGGAAATCTATATTTCGTGGAATCAAAAAAAGCATTGTCTTAAGTTTGAGACATGCAAAAAAGGCGAGAGCCACCAACTCGAAAACACATCAAAACGTCGTTGGGCGTGGGTTATTTCTATCAAGATTGACAGATCCTAACAAGTGTGAATGAGAGCAAAAAAAGCCGCTAGACAATTAAGTCTGGCGGTTTTTTCTTATTGAAAAAGGCATCAAATAATTATTCTTTAAAATTAGCTCCAAGAACAATATCATTTGCTTGGTCCTGTGAGATATATTTGTATTTTACCATCGAATTAATTACTTTGGATTGCCTGCTTTTACATAGTTCCATATTTACTGTGGGAGCATATACACTAGGAGCATTTGGAACTCCGGCAAGAAGGGTAGATTCAGATAAGGTTAAATCTTTAGGATCTTTATTGAAATAACCATTTGCAGCGGCTTTAATTCCATAGTATCCGTTACCATAATATATGGTGTTTACATATAATTCAAATATTTCTTCCTTTGAGTAGTTTTTTTCTAGGTGATAGCTTAAAATAAGCTCTGCAATTTTTCTATCTCGATTATATATATCAGACATAAAATATAGGTTTTTAGCAACCTGTTGTGTAATTGTGCTACCACCTTCAACAGCTGCACTAGCTTTTATATTTGAAAATATAGCTCTGCCTAAAGCGATTATATCAATGGAACCATGCTCTCTAAAACGATGATCTTCAACGGCAATAGTTGCATTTATTAAATCTGGAGATAAATCTTCATATTTTACAAAGTTTTTATCAGATTGGACTTGTTGTACTTTTTCAGATAATGGAATTTGGCTAATTGATTTGTTATAATAATTATATCCACCTAGTCCAAAAATTAAGACAAAAAGAAATATAAGAGCAAGCATTGTGATGAGTATAAACTTTAG
Organism: Clostridia bacterium; assembly: GCA_017939755.1. Classification (GTDB taxonomy): domain Bacteria; phylum Bacillota; class Clostridia; order TANB77; family CAG-508; genus CAG-492. The sequence goes on from JAGBAJ010000016.1 coordinate 97,993, forward strand.
TACTTTTAATTTATCTATTTTATTATTTTTCTTCATACCTAATAACCTCTCTTAGTGCATAACATTAATCTAAATAATATTGTTGATATTTATAAAATTGCAGTTAATATATTAATTCATGTATATTATTTTTTAGCTGTGACTACTTCTTATTAGCACTATAATTAATTTCTGACAAAATTATACATGTTTTTTATAAGAAAATAAAGATAAAGAATGATAATTTGAATGAAAGTAGATAAGTGCAAAACATACAGCAGGCTAGGATTTAATCCCCAGCCTGCTGCAATTTTTTATTTTTCTTTTGTAATCCTCACAATAAAGATAAGTGAAGGAGTTGTGCCATCTTCCATATGCAGATATACAAGAAGTTTACTCGTAATTGCTATCTTGTACATGCACTTAGAACTCAGTTGACATTTAGAAACCTTTTCAATGCTTTTAATGCGAAGATTATCATCTCTGTCGACTGGTTTGATGATGGCAGTCTCAATGTTTTTTCTTGTAACATTAAGACAGGGATATTGCTCTTTCACCCGAAGAAAAATCTCCTGAGTGACCTGTGGGGTTAATTTCATTGATATCACCTCTTCAAAGTACTACGTGCATTGAATGATCCTATTATCAAGCTATGCACTCAACAATATAGTTGCTGTATGAAATATTATACAATGTTTTTATGAGAAAATCAATATTGCTATTTAAAAGTATGAAATTAAAATTGTAGGTTTGTCAAACATATGTCACACTTTATTGTTATTATTGACCTGAGAACACCTATAACATGATTTCTGAACTTTAACCATTTATATATTCTAAATATTTTTCCCTTGGACTAAGCCACTTTAGTGGTCTCATTGGAAAATTATTATACTCTTTTATCCAATATTTTGCCCTATTTACCAAGTCCTCAAAACTACAGAACACCTTATTGTAATAAAATCTCTCTTGATCTTTTCTATGGCTTCTTTCAACCTTCCCATTATGCCTTGGTGTGTACGGCTTTATTAACTTATGTCTTATCCCTAATTCTTCTAATTTCTCTTCAAATATCGTCTTTCTCTCTCTTATACTCGTGTTATAACTCAATCTGTTTGTGAATTCAAATCCATTATCTGTTTGAATTTCCTCTATTTTAAATGGAAACTTCTTCACTATTTGCTCTGCAAATTTACTCGATTCATATGTACTATGCTCCTTGGCAAACCATAATACTCTTAACCTTGTATATTCATCTATTGCTGTATACTGATAATATCTTTCTCCCTGCTCCTTCAATTCCTTTGTCATACACTTCGTTGGCACATATTTTACATCTACTTGTACTCTTTGTCCTGGATACGTCATTTGATGATATGCTTTCGGTTCATATATCTTTTTCTTACTTGGTGTTTTTTTATAAATTCCCATTTTTATCATTGCTCTATATAAACTCGTTACACTTCTTTTATATCCAGCCTTTCTCAATTTTACCCATAACACTACTAAACCTGTGTCCTTGTTTTTATTCTTATAATCTCTTATTAATTTCAGTTCCTTTTCTGTATGAGCTTTTGGACTTCTGTGTGGTCTTCTTGACTTATTTACCAATGATGCTAATGTTCCATCATATTTTTCTCTCCATCTATATATTGTCTTTCTATGTATTTTATATATTAATGATGCTGCTGTTACTCCATGTTTATATGAATATTTAACTACTGATTGCTTAAACTTGATATCTTGTGTTATACTATTCATGAGAAATACCTCCAATAAAAAGTTTTTGTGGTTAAAAACATTTTATCATATTTTTGGTATTTCTCATTTTTTATTTTTCTTACTGTGACATATCTATTGTAAACCTATAGCTATTTAAAAGTATGAAATTAAAATGTAGGTTAGTCAATCATATGTCACACTTTCTTGAAATTAATATACTTTGAGTACCCTATATTGTTATTAACGATTCTTCTTGACTTTTATATCTTTTTAAGAACTCGTTGGGGCTCAACCATCCTAGCGGTCTCATTG
>JAGBAJ010000017.1 GCA_017939755.1 Clostridia bacterium
CTATATTTTGTGTTCCTTCTCCTGCAAAAGATGATAATGGTATTGGAGCTATTGCTGTGTACATATATAATTTAAAAAATCTTCCATATACTGTTAGAATTAAAATGAATGATAATACTGTTACAAAAAGTCCACCTAATAGTGTAACTGCCCATAAAGGAATACTCTCAAAAAATCCACATTTATTGATTGCATCAATAATTGATTGTGGCAGAGTCATAGCACTTGCTTGAAATGAACTTTTCGCCATAATTGTTGTTACTATTCCCTGTATTATCTTAAATACTGCTAACATTAGTTCTAATCCATAAGTAACAATTCCTTTTGCTATTGCAAATCTTAAAAATAGTTTTAATGCTTGTTCTGGTCTTTTTAATTCTGAAAAATTAGTACAGGTTCTTGCTACTCCAACAACAAAAAATAAAACAAGTAATGCTAAACCTATTGCCTGTAAAGCTCCATTTATATTTAAAATAATATTCCATATTGCTCCACCTTTGAAATCTGCTGGACTTTGTGTAACTAACATATAAATTTCTGATAATTTACCATTCCATGTATCTAATGCGTTCTGTAAATTTCCTACAATCCAATTCACATCTAGCACCTCCATTCTAAATTTAATTTATTAAGGCAGATAAACTGCCTTAATTTTTATCCACCTGTAATAATATTTAAAATTTCTTTTGCAAATGTAATTACCACTCCACCTGCTAATGTCATTATTCCATTTGCTCTTTGTGTTGGATCATGAGATTTTAAACTCATACCTACTTGAACAATTCCAAAACCTAAAATAATCATTCCAACTGCTCTTATTAAGCCAAATATAAAATTAGATAAATTATTAACAATAGCTATTGGGTCATCTGCTGCGAATGAGTGAATTTGTTGTGCTACATTTAATGCAATAACATAACCTATAATTATTGCTCCTCTTTTTAATGTTTTCTTTAAAAATACTTTAAAATTTCCTTTTTTCTTATTTTCCATATCAAAAATCCTCCTTAATTTTTATTTTTGGGTACAAAAAAAGACCAAAGTATATTTGTTAGATATAACTTTGGTCTTTTAGATACTATTAGCATTATTCGTATCTTCTTTGTACATATTTTCAATTTCTTCACTTGATAATAATTCAATATCAAGTTCATTTGTTTCTAAATCTATAATTTCTTTTGTATCAATTTCTATATCATCTAAATTAAATGATATTGTTCCTATTGAATTTTCTGTTCCTCCATGTAGATATGGTTTTATTTCTTTATTTCCAATAGGTGTATTTATACTATTAAAATGTTCTTTTAGATTAAATTTAAAGTCTTTTACAGGTCTTTCCCCTCTAATAAATAGTAAAGCATAATTATTGTCTAGCATTCTTACCTCATCTGGTGTCAATAGTTCTCTACCTGCAATTTGGTCATTTGTAGAATAACTGCCATGTGAACCATAACTCCTACCATAAGTATTTGTATCTATTGTTTCTTTTCCTAATAACTCACTAACATACTTATGTGTGCTTTGTTCATTACCACCTAAATATAAAAACTCATCACAATTTCCAACTATACTTTCCCATTGCTTTTCAAATAGAGCTTTTAATTGTGCTAAATTTTGCAATATTATAGAAACAGATACCTCTCTTGACCTCATTACTGATAATATTTTATCAAAGTCATCTGGTAGGCTTACATTTGCAAATTCGTCCATTACAAAGTGTACATGAACTGGCAAACTGCCACCATATTTATAATCTGCTAAATAAAATAATTGTTGGAAAAGTTGTGTATATAAAACACTAACTAAAAAATTAAATGATGTATCATTATCTGGAATAATTGCAAATAGTGCAACTTTCTTTTCTCCTAAACTTGGCAAGTCTAGTTCATCTGTTTGTGTAAGTTGTGCCATACTCTCTAAATTAAATTTTTCAAGTCTTGCAGCAAGAGTTACTTGTATTGATTTTAATGTTTTAGCTGAACCTGAATGATATGCTCTATAATATTTTAAAGCAATATGTTCTGGGTTTCTTGTTTCTAATCTATTAAATAACATATCAAGAGGACTAACATATTCGTCATCATCTTCTTTAACATCTCCTGCTCGTAGTAATTCCATTACCATTACAAAGTTTTGTTCTTCTTCAGGAGCTTCATATTTCAAATAAAATATTAAAGCTAAAAGTAACATACTTGCAGCAGTATCCCAAAATGGGTCGTTTGTACTACTTCCTTTTGGTGTTGTTGATTTAAAAAGATTTGTTACTAATTTTTGAACATCATTATCTGTTTTTATATATACAAACGGATTATAACAATGTGATTTCTCCATATTTATTAAGTCTAATACTTTGATTTCATATCCGTTCTTTTTCTAATAAATAACCTGTATCTCTAACGATTTCTCCTTTTGGATCAAGTATAACATACGATGTTGCACATTGCATTACATTTGGCTTACAATAACTAAATGTCTTTCCTGCACCAGAACCACCAATAACTAATACATTAACATTTCTTCTATGCTTTCTTCCATTTAATCCAACAGAAACATTTTTAGTAAGCAATTTATTATAATTATTAGGTTGTTTGTATTTTTTATTTAATTCCTTTGCCTCGCCCCATTTGGCTGAACCATTTTCTTCTCTCCTCCTATAATTCTTTCTAGTTGATTCATATAATAAGATTGAAAATATATAAATAATCAAAAAAATAAGAATAGTTCTAATGCTATTCTCTACAATAACTATTTTAAATGGCTGATTTAATGCAGCACTACCATTTTTTATTATTTCTATAAGTCCACCTTTAGTATAAGGAGCTAAAAGGAGAGCAATCCAAATAATTGGAATAATTCCTATTACATACAACACTCTCATTATTCTTTTTTCATCTTGCTTCATTGCTTGTAAATTTTCCCTTTGCAGTTCTATTTAAAGATAACATCTTCTTATTTACAGGGGCTTTTAATAATTTTGACATTAACTTATCTATGATTTCTATATCAACATTTTCTTGTATTTTTATATTTCTAAATTCATTTAATGCATTTAATATTAGTCGATAATCATATTTATCTAAATTAATTGTTCTCATTTCTTCCATTGAACACTCCTCCTTATCTACTTGATTTTGATTTTGCTTTTTTATTATTTTGAACAGGTGCTATATTTACTTTAACCTTTTCTTTAGATTTTTGTTCATCTAATTTCTTTGCTTCAACTTTAAGTTCTGCAAGTTCTTTCTTTACAGATGGTTTCTTTGCTCCTTTAGATACCCCTTCTTGCATTTTGGAAGTCGTTGAGGAAGGCTCTGACAGAGGGTCTTTTTCCGTCTTTGCCATATTGAAATTTACTTTTGAGGTTTCTTCTGTCTGTATAGGCTTTTTAGAAAGTAAATCTTCTAATTGTTGTTCCTTTGATTTTTCTGGAATCCCCTTTTCTCTTTTTTCTGCCTCTCTATCTTCAATAGATTTTGTAATAACTGTATCCATTCTTGCTGTATCTGTTGTTGTTAGTTTAAATCTTTCAACAATTCTATTTATTCTTGAAGCATCTTCATCTTTAACCATAACATCAACCATTCCATCAATATCTTTGTTATTTCTATTGATTAAAGCACAATATGAAATACCATAATTTTTTGCCTCTCTTGCAAATGTTTTTAAATCTTCTCTGCTTACCGTAAATATTTTTAAAGGCTTTCCTGTTTTTAACATATTATTAAGTCTAATTTTTCCTTTTGTTTGTTTTTTATCTTTCATAATAGTATAAATCATTGCAGCAACATTCTTTGCTCCACTACCAGTTAGTCTTGCTAAAATTTCAAATCCCTCTAAACTTAATCTTACTACTTGTTCTGATACATCTCCATTAACACTCATAAAGTATTACTCCTTTCCTTTTTTTCTTTTCTCTTTTTTTCTATCTTTTGTTTCTTTTTCCATTTCTTCTTGTGTATCTAATTCAGATAAATTATTATCTATCTTCGGTACTCTTGTTTTAATATCTTCACATAATTCCACCCTCTTTCTTAATTTGATTAATTTATCATTTAAAGATGAAATCTGCTCTGCATATTCGTGCATTTCATTTCCATCTTTTGATAACTTTCTTTTTGCCCAAAGTCTTTCTCTTTGGTCTAATATTTCTTTTATTTTAAAATTTATATCATCTTGATAGTTACTTAATTCTTCAAATGTTTTTATTTTATGTGTTGCTAAAAATCTTGCTTCTTCAGATAATTGTTCCATTCTTGAAACATCTGCTCTTATACTTGGTGGTAATCTTTGTTGTGGTACATTATCTGGAAAAACTTTTAGCAAATAACAATAATGATAATATAAAGCAATAAATCCTTTCGCTTTGGCTCTTTTGTGCCTTTTAGCAAAAGGATAATTAACTTTTCTATAATTATAAACATTTTCTATAAACGGAACTCGAACTGCTTGTTCTTCTATTATTCTTCTTTTTATATTTTCTATTGAATAATTTTCTCCATATCTTCTTTCTATTCTAATGTTTCTTTTATATGGTTCTTTTCTAATACTTATTTTATTAGCTCTAAAAATAATTTCATAATCTAATTTTTTCATTAAGTATAAAAAGTCATCATAAGAATATGCTTGTCTAATTGCTAAATCTAAATCTCGTTTTGCATTATTAGAATAGTTGTCAGTATATAAAGATTTCTTATAAAAATTATCATAGTTCATTTTTTTCTTTGTTGCTTTTTCTTCTATTACACTTAATCCATATTCCTTACAAAGTTCATCTGATATATGCCTCATTTTTGCATAATTAGTATGATTATCATAATATTTCAAACCATCTTCAAAAGAAACAGAATTAAGCACAATGTGATTATGTATATGATTAGTATTAAGATGAGTTGTAACTACTACTTGAAATCTATCTCCCCACATTTCATTTGCAAGTTGCACACCAATTTGATGTGCTAATTCTGGAGTAACCTCTCCCTCTGCAAAAGATTGATATGCGTGAAATGCTAAAATTTTATCTTTTTTATTATAATATCTTTTTGTATCTTGCATTTCTTCATAAGCTGAATCTGTATCGCAATTTATTCCTGTAACAAAATATTCTTTTTCTGTTTTATCTGAATTTCTTGCATAATCAATTACATTTTGCAAGTCATCTACTAACATTTCATATTTCTGATTAAATTCAATTTTCGTTTTATTTTCATCTTTAGCATAACTTATAACATGATCCATTCTTTTAACAACTTTCCATATTTTTGTTACTGCCAAATTACCACCTCCTATAAAAATTTATCTTTTACTTCTTCTGCAAATTTGTGCCAAATATCTGCTTCACTCTTATAATAATCTTTATCTATTTTATCTGTTTGATTTGCTTTCTTTGCTATTTGATTAAGATTAACTCCTATTTTAGAAAGTTGTTTCATTATCACATAAAATTCTTTGCCAGGCTTTTCTTTTATATTTTCATTCATTAACAATCTTCTAAAATATTCTCCATAAGAAAGATTACATCTTTGACAATCTGCAATTAACTTTTCATTCTCTAATTCATTAAGCATTATATCTTTTCTTATATATCTTTTTCTCAAATCTCTCCCTCCTGTTTTACTCATTTAAAAATGGGGATTGGGGTAACCCCATAGAATAGAATTTTGAAACACGATATTTTCGTGTGAACAAATTCAGTGCTTGCTAGGACAAGAAATCCTTTTTTTACATTTTTAAATGTACCTATATTGGTACTCTATTTTGTTCTTTTTTCATTTTATATCTGTCAATTTCTTGCCTATTTTTTAACCCTATGCTGTAACATAAGTAATCATTTATGTCTTTACCATAAGGAGCAGGAATATCATAAACATTGTACTTATCAAGTGCATATATCATTGCTTTTGTTGCATTTCTTCCTGCTATATCATTATCAAAATGTAATACAATATCTTTTATATTTGTGTTTTTATTTAAAAAGTTTTGTACTGCTATTGGTACTTTACTTTGTTCTATATTAGAACTTGGTTGATACACTCCTGCAAGTGATAAAAGATTTTGATTTGTATAATCATATCCCTTATTTTTTAATAATGTTGCATAAGATAATAAATCTATACTGCTTTCAAATATATGTAATGAATTACATTCTTCTGCTCCTAACATTCTAAAAGAATACTCTTTTGAACTCCCCTTTGCATCTCTCATTATTCTTTTTTCATTTGTACTTCTGCACCCTGCATATTTGATATTGTTATCATTATCGTACCCTAAAAATACTGCATTATTGGTTTTATTTTCTTGATAAATAATCTTTTTATTTATGCAATCATTTATTATTTCTTCATCAATTCCTCTGTTTTTTAGATACTCTATAACTTGTTTATTGGTACTCGCTTTTTCTGGAATAACTATCGTTTTAGGTGCATTTTCATTACTATATTGAGGTCTAATATATGTATCTATATTTCTATTTAATACACTTGAAACTGCCTCTTGTAATGACATATTTTCTACTTTAATAAGATAATCAACTGCTGACTTTCCTGCTTGATGTGTTGAAAATCTATGCCATAATCCATTACTTATAATGACACTATCATGACTTTTTAAGGAATATGTATTAGTACCTTTTCTTACAAGTTCTGATGGATTATTGTTCATAAA
>JAGBAJ010000018.1 GCA_017939755.1 Clostridia bacterium
ATTTTTTGTGTTATACTTTTACTCATAAGAGAGCACCTCCGATATGTTTATTTTTGGTCATTTAAACAATATCATTTTTGGTACTCTCTTTCAATATTTTATTTTCAATTTACTTGTGACATATCTATTTTAAACCTATAAAAACTTATAAAATAAAAATGCATGTTACAAGTCGTTACAATCCACAGCTTAATTTCATTTTATATAAGATTAGCGATATAGTGTAAATTTATAATATTACGCCCAGCTACATAAGAGAATTTACGTTTTTACTGCGTTATACACTTGTAAAAATTAAATTCTCTAATTTGCTGATTCCCACCTTAACTTCATATTATAAATTTACACTATATCGCTAATCTTTATTATTTAATTCTAAAGCTGTGAATTATAACTACAAGTCAGCCCTTAGACAAAATTATATATCTTTTCAAATATGGCTGACTAGTAACACACTATTAACATGTAATTTATTTACTATTTTTTTATTGAAACATCATATGTTGGGTAAACCAATTTAATTCTTTCTTTGTCAAGCACTTCGATAATTAAAGAATTGGTTTGACTTACAAATTCTAAATACTCGTCATAATTAACAATATTTGTATATGCTATTATTGATATTTCGTATCCATCATGATCTATTTTTGAAAAATATATTTTTGTGGATTCTTCAATAATATCCTTATCCTTTTGAAATTCAAAACTTAATTTTTTTATTAAATCATTTATCTCTTTTTGTTTTACTTCTAAACCTACTTTTAATGTACATAAAAATCTTCTTTTTTGTAATTTACTCCAATTTATTATTTCTGAATCTGCAAGTACAGAATTTGGTATAGTTGCAACAGAGTTATCATATTTTCTTACTCTAGTTGTTCTAAAACCAATATCCTCAATGGTTCCTTCAGTTTGTCCAACCTTAATCGATTCCCCTATTACAAATGTTTTATCTGTAAGTATTGCAAAGCCTCCGAATAAATTTTTAGCTAAGTCTTGAGCAGCAAGAGCAATAACAACACTTCCTATTCCAAGTCCTGTTATTAAACCACTTAAATCATATCCAAGCTCTGCAATAAAAATAAATGTACCAATTATATAAATTAAACCTCTTATAAGCTTTACTCCAAATTTTATTGCGTTCTCATTTTTAGAATTTTCATCACTTTGGAATTTATTAAATAGTTTAGTGCTTGGTCTTACAAGTTGGGCAACCACCCTTGTCAAACCATATATCGTTATTAATTTATATACTTTTGTAATCTTACTCATCCAATCTGCTGGTAAATTTAATATTGCAATTGAAATATACAATCCTGTTACTATCCATACAAATTTAATTAAACCATATATTTTTGATTTTCTTTCAAGTCTATCACGTTTTATCTTAAATATTCTCATAATCAATTTTGCAAACATAGAGCTCAAGATTATAAAACCAATAAGAACTCCTCCTGCAATTATAAAATCTAGTGGCTCTTTTGTAGAAATATGCTGTATTATATATTGAAATTTTTCCTTCAAATTAATTCTCCTTCCCGATTAAATGGCATGATTTATACGTTTACTTTAATACTGAATCCACTATAGCTCTAGAATCAATTTTAAAATAATGCATTAGTTCACTCGCCTTGCCAGACTTTCCAAAAGAATCGTTTATTCCTAATTTTACCAATCTTTTTGGATTGTGCTCTGCTAGTACATCTGCAATAGCCGTTCCTAGTCCGCCAATTACATTATGATCCTCAACAGAGATAAGTTTGTCAGTTTCCTTCGCACATCTTAGTATTGTATCTACATCAATAGGTTTTATTGTGTGAATATCAACAACTCTGACGAATTTTCCCTTTTTTTCTAACAGATCTTTTGCAATTAAAGCTTCTGCTACTGTATCTCCTGTTGCAAATATTGTACAATCTCTTCCCTTTCCTATTTGTACAGCTTTTCCGATCTCAAACTTTTCATTTTTGTCGTATATAACTGGTGTTGCATATCTAGATAATCTAACATATACAGGTCCATCTATCTTTGAAATTTCTTTTATTACCCATTTTGTTTGAATATCATCCGATGGGCTTATTACTGTCATATTTGGAACCCCTCTCATCATTCCAATATCTTCAAGCATTTGATGTGTTGCACCATCTTCACCGACAGTAACACCTGCATGAGTTGCGCATATTTTCACGTTTAAATTTGGATATGCTACCCCATTTCTAACTTGGTCATATGCCCTACCTGCTGCAAATACTGCAAAAGTGCTCGCATATGGAATCTTTCCACATGTTGCAAAACCAGCAGCTGTGCCAATCATATCTTGCTCGGCAATTCCCATATCAAAAAATCTATTTGGAAACTCTTTTGCAAACATATTTGTTTTTGTTGCAGTAGATAAATCTGCATCTAACACAACAACATCTTTATTTACTTTACCTAGCTCAACTAAAGCTTCTCCATAGCTTTGTCTTGTAGCAATTCTTTTATCTAGATTCATATTCTTCACGTTCCTTTCTATATTACTATGATAACTTTCTAAATTTATATAAGTAATGTTATTTTAACTACTCCTTCTTATCATCAAGCTCATCCATAGCAATTTTATATTGTTCATCATTTGGAGCCTTTCCATGCCATTCAGCATTGTCCTCCATAAAAGATACGCCTTTTCCTTTCGTTGTAATTGCAACAATCGCTGTTGGTTTTCCTTTAACTTGCCTAGCTTTGTTGAATGCTTCTATTAAACTAGAAATATTATGCCCGTTAACTATAATTACGTTAAATCCAAACTTTTCAAACTTTCCCTCTATGTCTTCCATACCTTTTACATCTTTGATAGTTCCATCTATTTGCAAATTATTATTATCTATAATAACACATAAATTGTCAAGTTTGTATTTACATGCAGTCATAGCAGCTTCCCAGATTTGTCCTTCTTCTATTTCACCATCTCCAAGAACACAATAAACTCTATATCCTAATTTATCCATTTTGGAGTTTAACGCCATTCCATTTGCAATAGATAAACCTTGTCCCAATGAACCAGAAGACATATCAACTCCTGGAATTGCTTTCATATCTGGATGACCTTGTAATAGTCCTCCAAGCTTTCTAAATTCTCTCAATTTTTTTTCTTCAAAGTACCCCTTTTTCGCTAATACAGCATATAAAGCTGGAGAGCAATGACCCTTTGATAAAACCAATCTATCTCTTGATTTAGCATATGGATCATTTGGATTTATATTCATTTGATTAAAATACAAAACTGTTAATATATCTGCACATGATAATGATCCCCCTGGGTGTCCTGATTGTGCCGAATATACCTGCTCAATAATTCCTTTTCTTACATCTTTTGCAATATTCTCTAGTGCCTGTACACTCACAATTTTCATGAAATCTCCTCCTTAGTTTATATTATTTATAAGGTTGTTTTTATAAATTTCTACTTTATTTTTATCAATATTTCCAATTTTTATCAATATATTTTGTGTAAATATTTTGTAAATTGCATCTGTTTTTATTATGCTGTTTTTTCTTAAATTATTTATATTATCCTTTTCTATTAGAATATTAGATTTATATGACACTTTCTCTATCTTTGATGATAAAATCATCCCATAATATAATGTTTTATTTTTATAACAATTTACATCAACAATTAAAAATATATGATAATAACCGATTGCTACCATTTTTGTATTTATATTTTTGTACTAATACTAAGTCTCCAATAATAAAATTATTATATTGTATTGAGCTCTCTTGTACAAAATTGAAGCTAAAACTACTACAATTCCAGTCAATGTCGTCCAATGTTTTAACTTTATCCATTTTAATTGCATAATCAATAAATTCTATCACAAATCTCCTTCCCAAATTTTATATGACCAAAAAAAGAACAGCTTAGTAAACTGCCCCCAATATTTTACTATGTAAAGACTTTTTCATGCCCGTTTTATTTTTCTTTATTCATTATTTTATTAGCATAATCCTTTAGATTTTTCTCTAAAATCTCTAACCCCTCATCATTTTGCAACTCAAATTGAGCACCATATCCAAAGTCCTTTACTGTTGTATACTTAAGTCTATTATCTAAACCGAAATCTTTGTATGCATTATATGATCTATCAATTCCTAGATTGTCAACTCCAGTGTTTTTCTCTGCCATTTCTTTTAATTTTTTTTCTAGTCTATGTATTCGTGTATTATAGTCTGTTTTTACGTTCAATGTATAATCGCATTTCTTTGAAAATTCACACATTGGTAAAAAACACCAATCAACAACGGCATACTCCATTCCGATAGCTTCCTGCTCTTTTACAAAGTTCTCTATCTTATCAGATACACCTTTTTGTATATAGCTTACCCATACCTTTGTATAGTCAAATGATTGAAAATAATAATTATATGTATATACGCCTTTCTCTTTTTCAATACCTAATGACCTTAAAATAACTGGCTCTTGTTTTAAACTTTCTTCATACATATATTTATCAACGTTTATATGAACAGCATTTGGCAAAATCTCTGCTAACTTATCTGACACAGTTGATTTTCCAGCTCCAGATCCACCACTTACACCGATTACTACCATATCACGCCTCCTCTCAGTTCTCTCAAATTTAGTTTCTATTATATCACTTATTACCATAAAAAGTAAATATTTTATTATATCTTTTATCAATTTTATTGTACTTTTTATTAATTTTATTGTATACTTTATTAATTCTATTGCATGGTTTATTATTTTTATTTCATTTCTTATCAACTTAATTGTATTTTATCAAATTTCCACCACTTTTCTGTTTATATTTATAGTTCAAAGATTTTTCGAATAAAATTTTTATGTGGTCCAGAAACAAACGCTCATGGACCACATTGATTACTTTGCATGAATTCAAACATCTGCTTACACCATCTCTTCGATGGAAAAGCCTGCAATTCATGCCCTGGAAATTTACTCTTCAGCAAACCACCCATTCTTGGCAGAAGACTTAGACTTTCAACTCCCCACTCAGAAATGTTTAGAACTTTTCTGCGTTCTGCGTTCCACAATGGTTTGTTGCTCTTTGGATCAATCTGATATAAAATATTTTTTGAAAATATAACATATCCCACAATTTTTTTTGCATTTTTGACCTTTGTTTCAAAAACATAATATAATTTTTCTCTTTGTTTTAGGTCTTTACAAAAATCATCATACGAATATGTCTCATATAATTGATTTATCTTATGCAAAAAATCTTCTGGAAAACACAGATTGTATAGAACCTGTTGGAGCTCTTCTTCTGGCATTTCTGTACTATCTTCAGATAGGTATAACCATTGTTTGCTAGAATCCACATACATTCTTTGAATTTGCATGTAGTCTTTTGTAGTAGCTTTCCGAAAAATCATACTAGCACCTCCCAAGTAGTGTCCTTTATTATATCATATTTTTAAAATTTATGCAATTATGTTATAGCTCTTCGCAGTTTGGGTGAAACTTATGAATTGATATTATATCTTGAAATCATAATAAATTTATATTAGCAGCGAATTTTAACACATTATAATTTCCGTTAAAATAAATTATAAATTAACTTCTTGAAAATTCATAGATAAATTGCTATACTAAACTTCATACGAAAGGAGTTGATTATATTAATAATATATATAAAATTTTAAATACTTATTTTGGCTATAAAACATTTAGACCTGGCCAATTAGAAATTATTTCAAATATAATAACTGGTCGCGATACCTTAGCAATATTGCCAACAGGCTCTGGAAAATCAATTTGTTATCAAATTCCTGCTCTACTTTTTTCTGGAATTACAATTGTAATTTCTCCACTAATTTCTTTAATGAAAGATCAATCTGACACTTTAAATAATCGTGGTATTCCCACAACTTACATTCATAGCAATATGTCCGCAGAGAGCTACAAAAACACCATCAAAAAAATTTTACTAAATCATTTTAAAATTATTTATGTTGCCCCCGAAAGGCTCATTTCTTCTAATTTTCAAAAAATTTTACAACAAATAAATATCTCCATGTTTACCATTGATGAGGCTCATTGTGTATCACAATGGGGTCATAATTTTAGACCAAGCTATAAGCAAATTTCAAACGTTATCTCAAAACTTAAGACTAGACCAATTATCTCTGCATTTACTGCAACTGCGACAGAAAACGTAAAACAGGATATTCTACAAATTCTAAATTTAAAAAATCCATATATCTTAACTACTGGCTTTGATAGAGCGAATCTAAAACTCATTGTAAAGAATATCGAGGATAAATTATCCTATATTTTAAGCTATATTAAAGAAAATATAAATCAATCTGGAATTATATACTGTACTACTAGAAAAAACGTTAATTTTTTATATGAAAAACTTACAGATTTTGGATTTCGAGTATCAAAATATCATGGTGGACTTAATTCCAAAGATAGATTAAAAAAACAAAATGAATTTATTTTAGATAAAACTAATGTAATGATTGCAACAAATGCGTTTGGTATGGGAATTGATAAACCAAATATACGATATATCATTCATTATAATATGCCTAGCGATATAGAAGGATACTACCAAGAAGCAGGAAGAGCTGGTCGTGATGGAAAACCATCTGAATGCATTCTTTTATTTTCAGATTCCGATATTCAAATTAATAAACATTTAATTGAGCAAACCGAATCCGCCAACAATCACCTAATAGAATACAATAAATTAAATGACATAATAGGATATTGTCATACTAACATGTGCCTTAGAAAATATATTCTTCAATATTTTTCTGAAGCACCATCGTTTATATCTTGCAATAATTGTAGCAATTGTCAATTAGGTTTACCTACTAATGATGTAACTTCTGAATCTGATATTTTCTTCGGTTTAAGTACCAACCCAACTCTCCTTGATTTTCTTATTTGGTTTCTAAAAAAATTTAAGAATTTTATACAATAGATTTAATCTAAAATCTCATATATTTTATATAATTCCATAACTTCCCTTCTAAAATTCATTAGAGCTATTTAAGACTTGACATCATTTCTTTTGCATATTCTAATGTCATTCCCTTTGCAGTTGACATACGACCTTCTTTAAGGTGTACAAAGTTTGCATCCGTGATTGAAAATCCTCCACAATAAGTTAAGCAATTTCCTTTTGATAAATAAGCTTCAAGCTCCTCATCTGAAATTTCATCAACACTTAATCTTGCAATATCTGTAATGTTTATGCTTTGAAGGATTTTGTTTTTCTCGGCAAGTAATATAGAATTTCCAGTATACGCATACACTTCTTCAGACCCCATCATTTTCTTAATAAGATTACGAGCATCATCAATTGACTCTGGTTTACCATACATAACATTGTCAAAAACAACATTCTGGTCAGCAGCAATGATAAGGCGTACCCCCCTGTCTGTCGTACAATCAAAGACTTTTTTTGCTTTACGCATTGAAATTTCAGCTAACTGATTTTCAAAAGATTCAGACTTATCTGGTGTTTCATCAGCATTACTAACTATTACTTCAAACGGAATACTTTCATCAATAAGTTGTTGTTTTCTTACAGTAGATTTAGACGCCAAAATTACGCGCGGAAAATTTTTTACAATTCTTTTGAAAGGCTCCACTAAATCTTCTGGTTTATCATAAAAGATAATTTCTGTTGCAATATTTGCCATCGTTGTGGATATGTCACTATTGGTTTTAGCAATAACATAAATTGGTTTGCCTGCTGCATAACAAAAACCACCATTCATTCCAAGACCAACACCTTTTTCGCTAAACTCAATAATATTGCAATCACACTGCATCATAGCAGGAAACGCATAATCTCTCATCAAAGCTTTTCCTTCTGGTATAAAGGCTTGTCCCCACTTTTCTACATCACGTGCCATTAAAGTAATCTCGATTCCTGCTTTATTCAAAGCTTTTTCTATTGCTTCAACTTTTGCAAGATCCTCATCGCCATCATGGAACTTCAACGCGAAGAATGAATGTAAGGTTGCTGTTTTTCTTTCATATGAAATTTTTGCTCTTTTTGCTTCTTCTAACATATAAATATACCTCCTAAAATATCACATTTATAAAATATGTACTTGAATTATACTGCATTTCCTATAGAATACAAGCAGATTGCATTAAAATCTCTAAAAAAAAAATCAACCATTTCTGATTGACATTCGTATCTTAAACCTATTCAATTTTATTCTAACAGATTTATTACTGGTGGAGGTGAGGAGAGTTGAACTCCTGTCCAATAACCTTTCCACATAGACTTCTCCGAGTGCAGTTTGTTATCAAACTTTCCCTAAAACTTAGTTAACAAACAAACTTAGTTTTAGAGTAGCTATATACATTACCCCCTGCTTTCATAGCAAAAAGCAGCTTCGTTTCCCACTAAATCGTCGCCTTATTCTAAAACGTGGGCATTAAAGATAAGACGTCGCTGCAACCTTAGGCAGCGTAAGCTAATTCTTCGTTATTAGCGTTTATATTTATTTTGCTTTTTTTAAGTGGCCAAAGCAACCATCCACTACTCGCTATCTATATTTCTAAATTACTGTCGAAACCATTACACCCCCATAACTAATACATTTTTTATTATACTCCAAAAACTCTATTTTATCAATTGTTTTAATCTAAATTTCATTTTTTAATACTTCTATTATATAAAAAAGTTCGCACTCTCATGCGAACTTATTTATTTTATTCTGGTTCAACTAAACCAAAGTTAACTCCATCTTTTAATTTAAAAATTACATTAACTTCTTCTGTATCAGCATTTACAAATGTTAAGAACATATTTTTTGAATCTTGTAATTTTAATTTTGCATCTTCAACGTTCATTGGTCTCACTTCATAATATGTAGTTTTTAATACTTCTTTTTCAACCTCACGACTTTGTTCATTAAAACTAATAACTTCTTGCTCTTTAATAGATCCTGATGTCATTTGTTTTTCTTTCTTAGCCTTTGTTTTTCTTATTTGTCCTTCGATAATATCAATGTCTTTATCTATAGATGCATATAAATCACTTTTTTCTGTAACTGCTCTGTAGAAATTTCCATTTATATTAGCAGAAAGTTCAGCAACTTGATTTTTTCCTTCTGTCTTAATAGTTGCTCTTACTTCTATCTCTTCTTCTGTATATTTTTGTAGTCTTTCACATTTTTTTTCAACGTATTCTTTAATTGCGTCTGTTGCTTTAAGATCTTTACCTGTTATTTTTATGTTCATAAAAACCACTCCTTCCTAGTATCTTTTGTTTTGTAATTGCTGTGACTTCATTATATATGCTTTTATATATTTTTTCAAGTAAATTACAAATTTTTTACAAACTGGCAATGTAGGTTAGTCAATCATATGTCACACTTTCTTGAAATTAATATACTTTGAGTACCCTATATTGTTATTAACGATTCTTCTTGACTTTTATATCTTTTTAAGAACTCGTTGGGGCTCAACCATCCTAGCGGTCTCATTG
>JAGBAJ010000019.1 GCA_017939755.1 Clostridia bacterium
AACAAAACCATTAAAAGAGTTAGGAGTAGAAATCATCAAAAAGCTATCAAATAATAAATTTATACTTCAAACAAATGATAATAGAAGTATTATAATAGACCAGCTTTACACCAAACTAAATGACAAAGAAAAAGATCAAAACAGCAATAAAAATCAAATAGATGATAAAGAAAAATTCTACCCAAAACCACTTAAAATTTGGGCATAGATAAGGCGTTAAAAGGTGTATATAACTATCAAATTTACTATAAAATATATTAAAATAATTTAATAGTTGCCGATTTACAAATAATATCTAAAATTCAAAAGGAGAGGTTTTTTATGCCAAAATTGATTTTAATTACTATTTTTTTAGTTTCTGCTCTTTTTTCAGCAGATAATTTTACCTTTGAAAAGGTAAATAACCCAAAAGAGATTTTAAGTCAAATTTCTACTAAAAAGCAAAGCTTAAAATCTAAGCAAATTCCACAAGTTCGTGCTTATACTCCACTTCCTATAGATCAGTTTGTGTTTGATCCAAATTTAGATGAGCTTACGAGCGTTTCAAGTGGAGGACAGCTTTTATTTTATTTGGCTTATAATAAAGTTCAAAATGACCCTACTAAAACTTTCAATGTTAATATCCCAGAAGTTGATACATCTACTGGATATCGTTGTGATTACGATGGCTCACATCAAGCAATATGTAGCTTTAAAGAGTTTTATCATAGAGTGGAATATGCTAACAATAGTGTTGGCGGTTGGTTTTATTTTACACAATATCCATCTAGCGATGATGAATTTGTTTTAATAAATAGAATAAACACAAAAAGAGGGAATGCAGAACCTTTGATGTTAGATACCCCGTCTTATAGAAAACCTCATTTTAAAGTATTTGTTGATACTTATGGTAAGCTTAGTGTCACATTTACCTTGGTAACTGGTGGTACTCAAACAGTATCAACACCACAGGCTATACCTTTAAATACAAATGTTTATCTTCAAGCCAACAATAGCGGAATAAACTATGAAGTAGGCTGGACTACGCTTGATGGAACTAGCTCAAGAGCAAGTGGAAGTCATCAAGGATTTTCTATCCCAGCTGATATAGATGAGCATAGGGTAGCTAGAAATAATAACACTACTTGTCAGTCTGGGCCTAACGATATAGGCGTACCTACTGCAAAAAATTCAGGTTGTATAAAAATATCACTTAAGTCAGATTTAAGCGATATTGATTTGGCAAATCAAAATGCAATTGATGACGAAAAATTAGAATTATTTGCCAAAGTTAATGCTATGAAAAATTTCTTTTGGAATTATAAAATTGATATGTTTGCAGATATGAATGCAACAGATATTAGCAATAGAGCTATGTATCAAAGTGATATGTCGCTTGTTATAGATGGAAATTTGATAAATAAGATACTTTCAGATCTATCTGGTGCTACAAATTATTTTGATAATGGTGAGCTTAGAGTTTATATCGATGAAAACTATAATGTTATAGTTGCTGATATTAGGGCATATTAATCTTGTAAGCCTTATGTAATTTATATAAGGCTTTATAATCTTAAAGTTAAGGAAATATAATGAAAATAAATTCATCTATAAATTTAAATATAACTTCTAACCAATCAAATTTTTCATTTATGCAAAATGTTAGCAATGTATTTGAATATAATCCAAATCAAGCAATAAAAATGCAAAGAGACCCTAATCAAGCTTCATATTTTTATGGTGATATGCCAACTTTTCTTGTACCACACGATGCCCAAAAATCATTAATTAAATTAGATAATAAAGATTATATTTCTTACTTTAAAACTACACTTCATTATGTTGTAGATGAAGAAACTTATAAAAATTTAACTTCTAAGTTAAACTCAAGTACCTTAAATTATCTTTTATTTAAAGAAGGAAATTTAGACTTAAACACACAGGTTATAGATGAAAAGCAGATATTTAAAATAATGATTGATGATATGATAATAGAGCAAACACAAAATATTTTAGGTGTAACAAGCAGACATCACTATTCTATGTATTCTTTTGACAATGATGTGTGTTTAAACTACAGCTACGCAAATAAATTTAGTCCAGATGCTGGGAATTATAAGGCTGATAACTACTCAAACCAAAACCCTTTAATTCCAAACTCTTACTACCTAAACTCCTACGCAAACTCAAATTTAATTGATACTAAATTTGGAAAAGCTGAATTATTTTTAGATTTAGCTGATAATAATGATAAATTAGGCGTTGGAACATTTAGTTCAAATTCACAACTCTTTAGATTTGATAGTGATGGAAATGGATTTGTAGATAAAAATGATGAT
>JAGBAJ010000020.1 GCA_017939755.1 Clostridia bacterium
ACTCCTCTCATAATTAATATTTTAAGCCGTCAAACTTTAAATATTATATCATGTTTTGAGTGGGTATTTTTGTAACCTTTGCTCATCGCTATAAGCTTTCCTGTACCACGGGCATAGCCCGTGGTTTACCCTTAAAGTTAACAAAAAAGGTTGAAAGTTAATTCCAACCTTTTTTCTCTTCATTAATCTCTAAATAACATTGCCAAAATTGGTTCTCTATAAAAAACTATTGACCTTCTAAAAATTGCTGTCAGCAATGCATATCCCAATTGACAAATTTATTTTAAACTATTAAACAAGTTATGTAAGAATTGAATATCTTCAGCATTTCCAAATACATATACATCAGATACATCATTTGCTTCAAAATTGTAATAGTATCTTTGCTCTAAAGATCCTATATACTCCTCTTCATATAAATTCATTGTATGCTCTTCTAGTGCATCTTCATCATAATTAAATTTATTATTCAATCTTTCAAGATAATATGTATATATTCTTTCAGCATCTTCATCAGAAATAACAAGCTCTTTTCTATCTACAATTTCTATTTCATCGGAATCCCAAACATCGCGATATAATGTTATAACTCCTTTTTTTAGTAGTAAATCTATTTCTGCTTCATAGTAACTAGTTGCATATCCTGTAATATCTGGAAAATATTGTGCTTCAGTTATTTTAACAAATCCTGGATCTTCTAGTTTATTTTTCATTCCCTCTGTCCCTATTTCAGATTGCTCTTGTTTTTCTCCATCTTTATGGTTAAATGCTTGATCTTCGTCACTTTCACATTCTTCATATTCATAGCAATCTTCTTGATACTCAATACCTCTATAATCATTGTATTCGTAGCAATCTTCTTGATACTCAATACCTTCATAATCATTGTATTCGTAGCAATCCTCTTGGTATTCAACGCCTTCTTGTCCACTTACTCTATTATTTTCTCCTGTATATTCCTCATTATTTTTTTCTTTTGATATGCTTTGTTCATAGCTGACACATTGTATATTTTTTTCACTTTCTACATCCTTTTTATTTAAATCAAATCCTACAAATCCTACAGTTGAAATTGTTGAAGTTACAATTACTCCTATTATCAACTTTTTTAATCCTAAAAAATCAAACATAATAAAACATCCCCTTTTCATCTTTTTTATACTTTTTGTTATTCTTTACTTGCATCTATATAAAATACGAATAAAAGTTAAAAAAAGTTGAATTTTTTTATTTATTATTATTGTATCCATCTATTTTTTGAAGCCTTTATATAATAGAAAATGCAGAGCAATTTCTATTATATAAAAAAGATGACATATCCCTATGTCATCTTTTTCATTAATTTAATATTACCTCATGGCTTGGTATACTCACTAATTTTCCACGCATTATTTTCTCTAATTATTGTAAATTTGTTTCTTTGCGTCACCACTTGATCTGAACCTAAATTTTGATACCCTAAATTTATATCCTCAACATTTTTTGCGTAATACTCAACAATGGTAAACTCTATTTTTTCATCTGTTGCCTTTTTTATTTCCATTTCATGATGATTTAAATACATAATATCACTGCCTCTATTACCTATATCCCAATATTTTTCATTATCATCTTTTTCAATTGCACAATCTTTAATAAAGTCTTCAAATGCTTTTCCTGTTACAAATTCTTTTAGCTCTTCAATATTTAATACTTCGGTGGCACCATGCTCAACGTAAAAATCTCCTAGCTGAAATTCAAAATTAGAAATTTTTGTATATAATTCTTCTCCAATTGAAATATATTTTTCCCTGTCAAGTTCTTCTTTATTTCCGCCTACTGAATTATCACTTGTCATTTTATTTTCATTTATAGTATTAATAGCTTCATTTTTGTTTTCTTCAAAAAATCTATTGTGAAAAAATTGGAACCAAATTACTATAATTAAAACCGCCAATAGTATAAATATAAATTTTACAACATTCTTGATTTTTATCATAAGTGTTCACCTCATCCAAATTATAGCATAAATATTTGTATATTCTCAACTATACCAGTAGCAGGATCTGCACTTAAAATTAATCTATATCGTCCTTCAACATAGCAAGCCATTGTAATTCTTCCTGCACCATCTAGATTAACATATCCGAAACTTGTATCTGAATCTGTTCTGTTTCCAAAAAAATCTTCACTTCCATATAATGTTGCAATAGTATTTTGTGAATCATGCTCTATGTCACGAATTAAATATTCTTCACTATAATATGTTTTAATTAAATCATTAATGTTAACTTTTTCATTCATGACCTTCTTGCATTCTACTACATTTATACTAGATACATGACCATCAGTAACTCCAAAACTTAAATTTCCATCATCATACCAACCATCGTTGTAGTAGTTTTCACATTGAATACTAAAACCACTTTTTTTATAATAATTATTTAATTCATTAATTGCATCGTTCTCACTCATTCCAATTGAAATTCCGCAAATAGGGAATCTATACAAATCAATTTTTTCAGCGTCCGGATTATAATTTTTATTTATTTCTTTGTTATTTTTTTCATTACTAATTATAAAATCATTAGATTTTTTATCAGTATAATTTATTAGCTCTATACTTGAAACACTTGTATTTGTTTGCTTTTCTTTACTAATATCAAATACCATGTCTTCAATTACAACATTATCATTTCTGTACATTTTACATTTAATTGTATCTTGATCATTCATCGCTTCTGGATATACTATAACATACTCCATTTCAACATCTGCATTTTCAAAATCAGTATTAAAGTTAACTTTATTACGGGCTTGCTCTTTATTTTTACTGTTTAGTAAATACATAGCCTTATGATAATCTGTTTCTTTATAATTCTCATTATCATTAATTACATCATATACATATCCATCTTTTGTTCTAACAATATATTTGTTTAAAAATACATTTGATTCAATCTTATTATTATTGCTGTCTGTTGATTCAAAGTCGATATTGTTTAAACAATTTTCAGAGCTTATATTAGAAACCTTCACACCTATAGTTACATACGTTGCAAAACTTGTATTCATAACATTTTTTACGCCAACTTTTACATTGTTAACTTCATGCTCTTCTATATTTTTCTGATTATTATCATCTTGAGTAATATTTAAATTAATTAAATAGTTATTATTTTCATTTGTGACAAAAAATTGCTCCCCTTCACAAATTACTGACAAAATTGTTATGGATGCTCTGATATCAGTGTAGTTATCAATATCCATTAAATCAATTATGTCATATAGTTTATATTCATTTTCTTTTCCATCAATTTTTTGGGCAAAACATGTATAACAATTCAAATATTTGCCATTTACATTTATCATTTCAGAAAGTCCTAAATTTTCACTTTTCCCGCCTTGGCTATAATCGTATTCGGTTTCAGCTTTAGAATGTTTGTATGTTTCGCTTAAATCATTATAATTATTTTTGTCTCCCCTGTCTTTAATCTTAACATTATATTCTAATATTAAAAATGTTTTATCACATGCAATTTTATCTAATTCAATTCTAGTATATTCATTTTCAATTACAGTATTAAATTTATCTGATACCTTTATACTTTGATTCTCATAATTTATACTTGCCTTTCCAAGTCCAAATAACGACATTATAGAGTTACCGGTTATAGCTTTATATGCACCTACACTTCCAGCAGTTAATGTTAATGCAGCAGCTGTACCAGCGATAAATTTTTTGAAATTATATCCGCGTTTTTGGTGCTCTATATTGCTAATAGATTTTATTGTTTTTTGTATTAAATCTTCACTTGCATGAATGTTATTCATTTGTTCAATATAATCCTTATTTTTCATTTAAAACTCCTCCCCTATTTTTTCTTTCAACAACTCTCGTGCTTTCACCAATTGCGACTTTAGAGTAGATTCATTAATATCCAATATTTTCGACATTTCGCTAATTTTATAACCCTCATAATAAAATAAATAAATTACTATTCTGTATTTTTCAGGAAGGCTCTGAACATGCTTTATTACATCAGAATCATCTTCTTTTTCTTCCACTTTAATATTATCATTGAGCTCAGCTTTTGTTTTATTACAGCTTTTCTTCAGAAAATCTAAACATTTATTCTTTGTCACTCTAATAATCCATGCTTTTTCGTGCTCTTTACTTAAAAATTTAACATTTTCTGTGCATAATTTTATAAATACATCTTGGAATATATCTTCTGCATCATCTTTATTTCTTAGCATTGAAAATGCTACACGATAAACTAAATCGGCATATTTTCGTACAACTTTTTCTACTTTTTTTTGTTTCATTTTGCTAACTAATCTCCCCTTTCTACACTTAATACGATCAATCTATTCAAAAAGTTGGTTAATCTTGTCAAAAAAATTATACTATAACCAGAATAAATAGAACAATAGCGGGCTGATTACTATCCTAAATTATTTAGTATAGAGTTCAGCCCGCGTATAATTGTTCGTGTACGAAAATTTATGATAATAAATTTTCTGTGCAATGTTTATTTGTTCGTTGCATGTATTATCCGTAGCTTACTTCGTTACGCACAGCTAATCGATGTTCATATATTTTTGGCGAAGCCTTTTTATACATTAGTAAAAGTCAGCATAACTTTCCTAATGTATAAAAAAAACAGAGATTGCTCTCTGTTTTCTTTATACATTAACTATTCTTCTTCAGGTGCTCCAACTGGACAAACCCCTGCACAAGTTCCACAACTAATGCAAACATTTTCATCTATTTTGTATCTTTCATCTCCCTGATGAATACACTCCATTGGACATTGTGCAGCACATGCTCCACAAGATATACACTTTTCTGAAATTTTATATGCCATAACATTCACTCCCTTCAATTGCCAATTTCCATAAATTATATTCTTTATTCTTATTTATATGTGCTCCTATTATATCACAGATATTATAAAAATCCATAATTTTGTGAAAAAAATATATTCATGTTTGTAGGTTAGTCAATCATATGTCACACTTTCTTGAAATTAATATACTTTGAGTACCCTATATTGTTATTAACGATTCTTCTTGACTTTTATATCTTTTTAAGAACTCGTTGGGGCTCAACCATCCTAGCGGTCTCATTG
>JAGBAJ010000021.1 GCA_017939755.1 Clostridia bacterium
CAAACAGAGGGATATCCTTACAACGAAACATCCTAGAAACAGCTTTAATTTATTGTAGTTAGAAAGAATGTATGAGGAAGCGTGTAGCAGGTTGCTACATGCTTCTTTTTTTTGATGTGAAGGATAATTCGTTATTATCTTACATTTTAAAATTATTTTATAAATTTATATCAGTATAGGAGTTATTGTTTTGTATGTAGCAAAATATATCGTTCAACGTTATTATACATAATTTGTTTATCAATAATTCTGAAACCAAGTGCTATTGCATTATTCAAGCTATATCTATTTGATGGATGAATTGTACACATAAGAATGCTTCCACTAGGGATGGACGAAAGAATATATAACCACATTTTAATTTGCATCCCATTTCCCCAATATTTTTTTGCTACAACAGTATCTTCAATCAAATATATGCCTTTTTTAAAGAATACTGTAGAGAAAGCTACTAGCTTGTTATTTATTTTGATTCCACAAATGAAGTGTTTCGGCAAACAAAGATATTGTAGTATAGAAAAGTCGCTGGAAGGAAAATATAATGCCTTATTTTCCATCTGATGTAAAGTATTCCTTTTGATTTTTATTAGTTGATAAAAATCAATTAAACTACAGGAGGTAACAATAAAATGCTTCATGATATTTCTCCGTCTTATGATTATATAAATGATGATTACGTACAATATGCAGATTACTTAAAATTATACTGTACTTCACAACGACACCCTTTCTTTATATCAGATTGGAATAGTGATAAAACAGTATTACATCTAAACTCATTGACAAAATATGCATATAATAATGCATTATCGCATATTGATACTTATTATTCCGCTGGGGATAATTTTTGTCAAGAGAAAATCGTAGATATTCTTTTTGAAAAATATAATATTCATATACAAAAAAATCAAATTACAATAGGCAATAATGCCACGTCTTTGATATGTTTTTGTGTAACCAACCTTATCTCCCAAGGAATATCTAATTTTTTAGCAGTAACTCCTGTTTACTTTTCTGCTATTGATGCTATACAAGTTGGACATGGTAGGATTGCTTTTATTCAACCTTCTTTACCAAATCTTTCAATTGACTTAGATGCCTTTGAACACAAAATAAAGCACCTAAATATACAAGCAGTTATTATTACTGACCCTTACTTTGGCTTTGGGAAAAAAATTCGTAAGGATATTTTTAATCAACTTGTTGCTATATGCTCAAATTATGATTGCACTATTATATGTGATTTTGCTAGATATGGCCTTGATTGGACAGCTGACGAGGAGCACCTCATATTTAATGAGGAACTCCTACTACTTCAGCATGCCAGAAAATATGCTGCAATATATTCACCTTGTAAAAGTTTGTATGCAAATGGAATAAAAACTGCGATAATGATTACTTCTCAAAATATTGGTAACGTAACAGATAATTTTACAGATTCCATGTTGGGGTCTATTTCTGCTGCACAAATTTCATTTCTCGATTTACTCTTGGACAATCAGAACCAAGAGCAAATTGTATCGTGTATTAAGGAAAACGTTACCAAGGCCCAGGCGAATTATGACAAAATAAATAGCTACATTCTTGGCACAAAAATCATTTCTTATCAACCGGATATGGGTAATTATATGGTTCTTGGTATACCTAAAAAAGAAAATGATTATAAAATGTTTCAAAATATTTTGTCACATTGTAACATAAACACTTTGCCACTTTCATTATATCATTTTTATGATAACTCAATGTATTTTTTTAGGGTGAATTTATCGTTGGAATCTGTAAAATTGATAAACTCAGTAATGGCATTAGAAAAATTTATAATAGATGTTCAATAACTAGATCTATGATATAATCTTTTCCAAGCATACTGTGCAAGTCCATGATTTGTTTTGTGTTTTGCTTCATCAATTTACTTTCACTAGAAAGTGAAGCTTTTTCAAGTGCGGTCATGGATTTGCTTTTTTCAATCAATTCGACTCTTTTTTTGGTTTCTGCACCTAATATTTTCATTTCGCAAAAAGTACCAAAATGAGATTTAATAACTTTAGCCACAATAAGTGACAACAACAAATAGCTTGCAATTTCAAGTATTACAGAACCTTTTTTCTCATCGATTACTTCAAAATAAGGGGGTTCATAGTAATTATTAAGTTGTTTGTTGGCACATTCAAAGATTTCTGTTATGCTTTTTTTTGCAGCCATAAAGGATGTATCAGAGCAATGAATGCTTATCTTACACTTCTGGTCATAAGGTATTGCATTTAGATAATTAAAATCATAATTTATTTCATTTAGGGAGTTATTTAATTTAAGCATGGCTTGTTTAAAGACCAGCAAACTTTCCTTAGGAATTATGCAAGGATTTCTATCAATGTTCTGTAAAAAACCCGATATTTCCAAAAAACATTTAAAATTAAGTTTTTCACTATTATAATAAAAAGCAAGCATTTCTATTGAATTTTTAATATTATAATTTCTGATGTTAATATTTTCTTCTTCCATAATTTTAGGAAATATGTCCATAAAAATTTTGCTATATTCCTCAGAACTATCACATAAAAGTAAAAAATTAAGATACTCAAAATAGCGTTTCTGACCTAAAAAAGCATGAAGCGTGTCATTACAAAAGTTTTCATGCCAATTTTGAAGTTCGCCTCGATATTTTAACCTAAATAAATGCATATCTAAGTTTTTAAATAAATATGTTCCTAAAAAACAAGATCCCAAATAAGTATCACGAATAATACAATCCGTAAATCTAAAATTCTCTGCGTGCATTGTGGACATTTCAGTTTTAATTAACTGGCAATTTGTAAATGAAATATTGTCGGTTGTACATTGGTCAAAAGCACAATTTATAAATTGACAATTGTTAAATTCGCAATCAAACATTGTAAAGCGAAAAATCTCGTTTTCAAAAACACATTTTTCAAAAGTCGTATTATGAATAGCGGCATCATTATAATCATTTTCATAAAATTGACATTTGGTGAAATATGAATTCTTAATTTCGCTATTTCCCCAATTTACATTTCTAAATTCAACATTTAAAAATGTGCTACCAATAAAATCAGCCAAATCAAAGTTGTTTCTAACAAAAGTAATAGAGGAGAACTTTGTTCCCCGAAAATCAGAACGGTAAAAGGATACTGGCGTTGTAGAAAAGTCTAAATCTTTAATATACATATACGAAAGATTACGCTTTTCATAGGACTCATTTGCTTCGATATTTATCTGCAAAGTATTATTCATAAAATTACTCCTCTCATTTCTTTTTTATAATAATTCTCCTTTTGGGTTTGAAAGATAATAACGAATTATCCTTCAC
>JAGBAJ010000022.1 GCA_017939755.1 Clostridia bacterium
TGGAATTATGTATGGATCACAAAAAGATAGGAAAATCTTACAAAAATTATGCTTCAAGTTAATTAGTGTATGGCTAGTATGTTGTTTAATCATGTATGGTTTTAATAAGTTTAAATCTGGTATGGATATTTTTTTTATTGATGTTGGGCAGGGTGATGCAACACTTATAATTACTGAGAAAAATAAGAAGATACTAATTGATGGTGGTGGAAGAGATAATGATAAGGATTATATTGGTAAGAATGTTTT
Source organism: Clostridia bacterium (assembly GCA_017939755.1). Lineage (GTDB taxonomy): Bacteria > Bacillota > Clostridia > TANB77 > CAG-508 > CAG-492. The sequence continues at coordinate 250 of JAGBAJ010000022.1, forward strand.
ATTGCCATATTTGCTAAATAAAAGGGTAAAATCATTAGACTATGTTGTGATTTCTCATTTTGATACAGACCATATTCGGTGGAATTTTGTATGTAATGGATAAAATAGATGTAAAAAATGTTATCGTATCATTTTGTGGACAATATAAATCTGAAAATTATAAAAGTTTTATTAAAATTGTTAGTAAAAAGAGCATTAATATTATTGAAGTACAAGCAGGTGATAAAATTTCTATAGAGAAGAATCTTGCTATTAATATATTGTGGCCAAGTAAATCTTTTTATATTGATGAAAATGAAATTAATAATAATTCAATTGTGTGTAAATTGGTATATAAAAAATTTAGTATTTTATTTACTGGAGACATAGAGGAAGTAGCAGAAAAGAGTATTTGCAATTTGTATGATAAAGAGCTTGAAAGCACAATATTAAAAGTGGGACATCATGGTTCAAAAACATCTTCCTCTGAAAATTTTATAAAAAAAATTCACGCAAAGTACGCTCTAATAGGTGTTGGAAGGGATAATAAATATAGTCATCCAAGTGATATTATTATTGATAGGCTTAGGCAGTATTGCTGTACAATATATAGAACAGATGAAAATGGAGAAACTGATTTTTCAGTTGATAAAAATGGAAATATTACCAAAATAAGATGTATGTTAAAAAGATAGAGTAAAATATTTAGCATAAATGTAAAAAAAATGTAGATACTATAAGTGACAAGTCATGATAGGGGGTTTTTTAATGAAAAAAATGTATGTGGCTGTAGTTATAGTTTTGAGCCTTATTATATGCATATTAATAGCTATTATTATAGGTTTGAGTGTTTCTAAAAGTAAAATATCAGATAACCTTAAAAATACAGAGCAAATGGCGAATGACGAATTAAATGAAACGATATCTGCAACAAATGTTGAAGAGCAGGTTAGACCAACGGCAAATATATTCATGAGGCAGTATTACAAAAGTTGTGGACATACTATAACTGAAAAATATGGTGTACCAGAAGAAATTGTTAATATGAACAAAGCAGAAGTTAAAAGATACTATTATGATTGGAATTTGGAAAAATTCTCAGATAAAGAGCTAGTTATTACTAAAGATAATCCTGGATTATGTGAAGAGCATTTTGTTGTAAAAGATGTTGAGGGTGTGGTTATTGTATATAACTATGACAACGAAAAGAATGAAAAGTTGTACTTAACAACTCAGATTTCAACTAAATATTTACCAAAAGAGGATATGGCAAAGTTACAGCAGGGAATAAATATTATAGGAAAAGATAATTTATATGAATTACTACAAGATTACGAATAAGATTTTGTTAGCTGTGAATATAAAAATGATACAATTCACAGCCTATAGAATATATAAAGAAAATTCAATGTATAATATTAAATTTATATATTCCGCCCCAACTGCGAAGAATAAGTATATGTTGCTTTGTTGTATGCTTGCAACATATACTTATTCTACCTTGTTGGTCCCCACCTTAACTTCATATATAAATTTAATATTATACATTGAATACTGATTATAAAATGAACTGGCCGTGAATAGTAACATAAAAATATCGAGATAACAACATAATAAATTTTATCTCGATATTTCTTCTATAATTAGCTTACAACAAAAGTTAATGCATCGTTGTTACAATCAACATTAATTGTTTGACCATTAGATAGCTCTGATTTTAGAATCATCTCAGATAGCTCATCCTCAATATATCTTTGAATTGCTCTTCTAAGTGGGCGAGCACCATATTTTACATTAGTACCCATCTTTAATAAGTAATTCCTTGCTGAATCTGAAATATTCATGTTTATGTCTTTATCGTGCAATGCCTTTCTTGTTTTTTCTAACATCAAGTCAATAATTTGAAGTAATTGATCTTCAGTTAATGATTTAAATGTTACAATCTCATCAATTCTATTTAAGAATTCTGGTCTAAAGGTTTCTCTTAAACTATCTTGAAGTTTATTATAATTTATACTCGATTCATTGCTAAAACCAATAGAGTTAGTATTCAAATTTGATCCAACATTTGATGTCATTATTATTATAGTATTTTCAAAATTAATAGTGTTTCCTTGACTATCTGTCAATCTACCATCATCTAATACTTGAAGTAGGATGTTGAAGACATCAGAATGTGCTTTTTCAATTTCATCAAACAAAACAATAGAATAAGGTTTTCTTTTTACCTTTTCTGTAAGTTGACCAGCATCATCATAACCAACATATCCAGGAGGTGATCCAATTAATTTGGCAGTTGAATGACTTTCCATAAATTCAGACATATCAACACGAATTATAGAGTTTTCATCTCCAAACATTTCGTATGCTAGTGATTTGGCAAGCTCAGTTTTTCCAACTCCAGTAGGTCCAACAAATATAAATGAAGGTGGTCTTTTTGTGGTTTGAAGGCCAGCTCTGTTACGACGTATGGCTTTAGATACGATTTTTACAGCTTCATCTTGACCTATTATTCTATGGTGTAAATTTTGCTCTAAATTCAATAATTTTTGGGTTTCAGCTTCTGTAATTTTGCTTACAGGAATTTTAGTCCATCTTTCAATAACATTTGCTATGTCGTAAACAGATAGAGAAACAACCTTCATTTTCTTTGTTAGTTCATCTATTTGCTCTATTATTTTACATTCTTTAACTTTTAGCTCTGCAGCTTTTTGATAATCCTCGGTTGAATCTGCCTGAGCAGCTTCTTCTTTTTCTAATTGAACTTCTGAGAGCTTGTTCTTTAGTACCTCTAATTCATATAAATCTTTATTGTTTAGATTGATTTGTGAACATGCTTCGTCTAAAACATCAATTGCTTTATCTGGTAAGAATCTATCATGGATGTACTTTTCTGACATAATAACAGCTTGGCGTATAACATCAGTAGATATTTTTACCTTATGGAAATCTTCATAATATTTTTTTATGCCTTCCAATATATCAACAGCATCATTTGCAGAAGGCTCTTCAACTAATACTTGTTGGAATCTTCTTTCTAATGCAGAATCCTTTTCAATATATTTTCTATATTCTTTTAACGTTGTAGTTCCTATTAATTGAATTTCTCCGTTGGAAAGGGAAGGTTTTAATATATCTGCAGCATTCATAGAGTGCTCTGCATCTCCAGCTCCAATAATGTTGTGTATCTCGTCAATAACAAGAATAATATTACCACATTGTTTACACTCATCAATAATTGCCTTCATTCTAGATTCAAATTGACCTCTAAATTGTGTCCCTGCAATTACAGACGTCATATCAAGTAAATAAACTTCCTTTGTTAACAATTTAGCTGGAACATTACCAGAAGCAATTTTTATAGCTAAGCCTTGGGCTATTGCTGTTTTTCCAACACCAGGTTCACCTATAAGGCAAGGATTATTTTTTGTACGTCGATTTAAAATTTGAATAACTCGCTCTAGCTCTTTATCCCTACCAATAACCATATCTAGTTGATTATTTTTTGCCTTAGTAGTTAGATTAGTTCCAAAATTGTCTAAGGCCTTATGTTTTTTGTTATTTGTTTTCTTTTCAGTTTTTACTTTTTTTGTTGAGTTTGACTCTTCAGATTCTTTAGAATTACCAAATAGTCCTGAAAAAATTGAGCCAAGACTATTATTAGATTCATCATTCATTAAGTTATTTGCATCTGCTACAAAATTAGGATTTTCGGACATGTCTGAGAACATAGACTCAAATTGCTTAGTCATGTTTTCAATATCACTATCAGATAAATTAGCTTGTCTCGCTAAAGCATCTAAAGGATTAATTCCTTGTTTTTTTGCACATTCATAGCATAAACCTTCCATCTCGTGTGTGTTATCAGATTTATTTATAAATATTACAGCTGCATTTTTTTTACAAACTGAACATATCATATTTTCTCTCCTTTTTTTCTTATTATAATAAATATATAATATAATACATTAAAAATAAACGATAGTCAATGGCATATTTTGTGTTATATTGATATATAGCTATGAATTGGTTGGCGGTCAGCCTTAATGTTTTAGTTTGTCTGTGTAAATAGCCCAGGAATGTGTATTTATATATTGAAATTCCGTTCTTTACTGGTCGCTGGTAGAATTTTGTGCCTAAAGAAAAGATAGTTTTTTTGGTTTTTGCAATAGCCGTTAGATTTTGAGGCTCCCACACTGCGCATCACTGCATTTCAATATATAAATACACATTCCATACTCTACTTTTTGGTATAAGTTTGGCCAGTAACTATGAATTGTATTTACTAGTTAGTAAAGTAAAAATATACTGTTGAAAATTAAAAATTTTTATAATATGATATAGCCATAAAAATGAGAGGAGATCAATTATGAGTGTAAGTGATCATAAATGTACAGCATGTAAAGCGGTTTTAAAGTTTAATCCAGCAAAACAAAAGTGGATTTGTGAGTATTGTGGTACGCAATATAGTTTAGAAGATTTAGAGCAAAATAAGAAAGAAAGAAATGTAAGTAATTCTGCAAAGAGTGTAGTAAATGGACATTATAAAGAGTATCATTGTCCTGATTGTGGAGCAGAAATTGTTATGGATGAAAATACAGCAGCTACTGCATGTGTATATTGTGGAAATACGGCTATTATTTCAGATAGGCTTAATGGCGAATTTGCACCTAAAAATATAATTCCGTTTAAGAAAACAAGAGAACAAGCAATTGAGGCATTTAGTAATTATAAAAAAGGAAAATGGTTTATGCCATCTGAATTTGTAAGAAAGGAAAACATAGAGAAGACATCAGGCGTGTACATACCATTTTATTTGTATGACATGGATGTATTTGAGCAAATTAATGTTAATGCAATTAAAGAAACAAGGTGGAGTGATTCAGATTTTTATTATACAAAAAAAGATTATTATAAGGTTTATAGAGCAGGGAATATGTCATTTAATAAAATTCCCACTGATGCATCAAAAAAATTTCCTGATGACATAATGGATTCTATAGAACCATTTGATTACAATGGGTTAGAAGAATTTAATTCTTCATATATGTCTGGATTTTTAGCTGAAAAATATGACATCGAAATGAACGAGTTAGAAAACAGAGCTAAGAAAAGAGCAATAGAAACAGCAAAAGATACTTTATATAAAGACATTATTGGATATGATGAGAAAAATATAAGAAGTGCAGTAGATGAAGTAGATATAAAGGAAACAAGTTATGTGCTATTACCTGTATGGATGCTTAATGTTAAATATAATGGAAAAATCTATACTTTAGCAATGAATGGTCAGACTGGAAAATTTATTGGGAATGTACCAATTTCATGGAAAAAAGTTGCAAAGATATGGACAATAATATTTGCAATAATAACTGCGATAATGTTGCTTTTTAGTCTTTTCTAAGCAACAAGTAGAAGTAGAAGGTTGGAAAACTTACCTTTTTTCAACTAGATTTGTGCCTTAAGGAAGGAATGTGAAAAAAATGAAAAAAAAATTAACAATATGCATAGTCTTCATTACTATTTGTGTTGCCGTATGCCTTGGAAATAAAACAAATGCATATATAAGGAGAGAAGAAACAAATAATGTTAAAAGCTCTGCTGAGAAAATAAATGAAAGACAAGAAAAAGATAAAACGAAAAGCATTTTTATATCAGTGGGAATTGGTGCAGCAGCATCAACAATTATATGTTTTTTTATTGGACTTTCCCACAAACCAGTTAAAACAGCTAAAGCGGCGAATAACTACATTGAAAGAAATTCAATAGATATTACAGATCGAGAAGATCAATTTTACGATTCAGTTGTAAATAGAACAGCTAAGTCGGACAAATAGGATAATTACAATAAAAAGGATGAGATACAATTGGCAAAAAAATTAATAATTACGGAAAAACCATCCGTTGCAATGGAATTTGCAAAAGTACTAAATACAAATGGAATTAGAAAAAACGGCTACATCGAGTCAGATGAGTGGATAATCACGTGGTGTGTCGGTCATCTGGTTACAATGTCATATCCAGAAAAGTATGATGAAAATTTAAAATTTTGGAGATTAGATACATTACCATTTATTCCAAATGATTGGAAGTATGAAGTTATTCCAGCAGTGGAAAATCAATTTAATATAGTAAAACAATTACTTCAGAGAGAAGATGTTGAAGTAATATATAACGCAGGTGACTCTGGGCGCGAAGGGGAATATATTCAAAGATTAGTTTTTATGATGGCTAAGCCAAATCCTGCAGCTCAGATGAAGAGAGTATGGATTGATTCACAAACAGAGGACGAAATAAAAAGAGGTATAAAAGAAGCAAAAAATCTAAATGAATATGATAGTTTATCAGATGCAGCATACTTAAGAGCAAAAGAAGATTATCTTATAGGTATAAATTTTTCTCGTTTATTATCAATTATTTTTGGTAGAAGAATTGCAAAGAAAATAGATGAAGAAAAGGTGTCTATTTCTGTTGGAAGAGTTATGACTTGTGTTCTAGGTATGGTTGTATCCAGAGAGCGTGAAATTGTTAATTTCGTAAAGGTGCCATATTACAAAGTTATAGGCGAATTCGGTGAAGAAGAAAGCTCATTTAAAGCAGAGTGGAAGGTAACAGAAGAATCCAAATTTTTTAATTCTACAAAGCTCTACAATGAATCGGGATTTAAAAAGATTGAAGATGCTCAGAATTTTATTTTGTCATTGAAGGATAAAAAAGCTATTGTAAACGAGGTTAAAAAAACAAAACAAAAAGAAAATGCTCCATTGTTATTCAATTTAGCCGAAATACAAAATGAATGTACTAAACGTTTTAAAATTAAACCAGATGAAACTCTAGAAATAATGCAGGGCTTGTATGAAAAGAAACTTGTTACATACCCAAGAACAGATGCAAGAGTCTTATCAACAGCTGTTAGCAAGGTTATATCTAAAAACTTAAATGGTTTAGCTAAAGGGTACAAGGACCAAGAGGTACAAGGCTATATAAGGAAAATGGTTGATGAAAAATATTCAACAGATATTACAAAATCGAAGTATGTTGATGATAGTAAAATTACGGATCACTATGCTATTATACCAACAGGACAGGGCTTCGAAAATTATGACAAATTACCAGATTTAGATAAAAATATATACAAGGTAATTGTAAAAAGATTTATACAAATTTTTTATCCACCAGCAGAATATAGTAAAGTGTCAGCCACTATTTTAATTGAAAAAGAGCAGTTTTCAGTTTCTGGAAAGGTTTGCATAAAACAAGGATATTTAGAAATTGCAAAGCCTCAAAAGGAAGATTTAAAGAAAGAACAGAATGAAAAAAATAGTGAACAGCAAGAAAACAATTTAGATATATTAACAAAGTTAAAGAAAAATTCAGAAGTAAAAGTTATTAATTTTGAAACAAAGAATGCAGAGACTTCACCACCAAGCCGTTATAATTCTGGTTCAATAATACTAGCGATGGAAAATGCAGGAAAACTTATTGAAGATGAGGAACTAAGAGAGCAAATAAAGGGAGCAGGAATTGGAACAAGTGCTACACGTGGAGGAATAATAGAAAAGCTCGAGCGTATAAAATACATAAAAATAAATAATAAAACACAAATTATAACTCCAACGAACAAAGGCGAGGCAATATACGATGTTGTAAATTCATCTATGCCAGATATGCTAAATCCAAAATTGACTGCAAGTTGGGAAAAGGGTCTGGATATGGTTGCTAAAAAAGAAATTAAATCAGATGAATTTATGGTAAAACTTGAAAGTTATATAAAAGCAAAAATAAATAAATTAGTGATAAAGAGATAAAAAAGGGACTGTAAAAAAGTCCCTTTTATAAATTTCTATCATCTGTAGTTACATGTTTCATTTTCACAGAGCGTTCAGATGAATATGCCTGTTCGAATTTTTCTGGTGCTTTTGGTATTGTATATCTATGCTCTGCTAGGAATTTATCTCTTTGTGAAATAGGCTTTTGGTATGCTTTTCTAAAATCTCCAATAACATCTTTTGAATTTGATATAAATGTGTTTGAGATATATTTATGATCTATATATAGACAATTATCTGAAGTAGCAAAATTTATATCAAAAGGTAATTGATCAGGATCTCCATCATATAGCTCAGATAATTCTTGTAAATATAGAGCACATGCTGTTTGGTAGTTATTAAAATTAGGGTTTAGTTTTGTGATATTTCTTCTTAATAATTCTAGTATATGGAAATCTGCATCAGGACATAGCTTTAAATTATAAAGCATTTCCTTATGCATTCTTTTTATTTTCTTACTTGGTTTTCTATGTTTAGCTTTGCAGGCCTTTTTATATGCTGCTAAATCAGCACGTAACATTCTTTTAAATTCATGTCTATTACTAAGTTTTAATATAAAAGAGCTAACTGGATCTGTGGAAATTGAATCTATTATATTAAAATTACAATCTAACAGTGCATAATATGTTTTATATTTATTTATAACTATATGTGGTTTATCGCTTAATGGCTCTGATAAACTTTCGTCTTCTAGTGGTTGGTCTGCGAAATCATGTAAATTTTGATTATCATATTCAGATATATCAGAACCTGTGCAATCAAGTTCATATGATTCATCTAAATTTGCATTAGATTGTATAGTATCTGTACTAGAAGCTATTTCTTCAGAAGATTGGTTTTCAGTGGACCTAGGTGGAATAGGTGTGCTCTCCGTACCATAATACTTTAAATATATATTGACAAGTTTTTGTCTAACATCATCTTCTTTATTCAAAATATACCTCCCTAAAATAAAAACTATTATACTATTATAACACGTTACATAAAAAATTTCAATAATAAAACTGGGATTATGTAAAAGAGCCCGTAAGTGTTGCAATATCTGGAAAAATGTGTTAGAATTATAGTGTTAAGCTATATTATATTATAGAAAGGTGGGCTTGATTATGGAAAGTAAAAATAATGACATTGCTAAAAGAATAAAAAGCCTTAAATCCGAAATTGAAAAACTAAAGTTAGAAGGGGCTTCACCAAAAGAGCTAGCAAAGTACCTTGTTGAGGTTGACAGACTAACTGCGTTAATGGTTGCTGTCCATAAAATGGAAGATTAAATTAAAAAGGAGGATGCAACTAATTAATAGTTGTAAATGAAATTATGGATTTAAAAAGTTTAAATGCGATGGATTTATCTAATGCAAATATTGGAAGTTTTCTTCAAGAGCTTGAAAACGCTTTACAGGCGAGCAGATACAGCGACGTAAAAAGTGCAATTGAGCAAATAAATAGTTTCCTAATATCACCAGGGATTGTAAAAGTAGGTAAAGATGGAAAGAGAATGATGGAAATTACAGATGGATCTTCAACAGAAAGAATAGATATTGCTCAATTATCAAAAGATATAAGAGATAGAATACAAGCTGACGTTGATAATCATAGCGTAAGTGGCACAGTATTAAACGATAGAAATGAGATTCTTACAGAAATGGATGAATTCTTAACAGGAATATTTAATCAACAAAAATTATATGACGAACTAATAAGCAGAGGATTTTCTTTAGATAAGTTTGAAGATCAAGCAGAGAAATCTAATAATGAGAGCAGGGCACGTATACAAGAGCTAAAACAAGAAAAGAATGTTAAAGAAAGAGCTATGGAAAGCTTTTTAGGAAAAGATGCAATTGTACAACCAGGTGTATATACCCAAAAAAGCAGCGCTACTAGATTAAGAGACTGTCAAGAAGCTATAACAGCACTTTCATATGCAGAAAGTAAATTTAATGAATTAAAAAAAGCAAAGCATGATAAAAGTGTAGCAACAACACCAGAAGATATTGCAAGATTAGATGCTGAAATCTATACTCATGAAAAAAGTTTAGTATTTTTAGCAAAAAAAATAAAAGGCTATAATATTCCAGGAATAGATCCTAACATGTTTATAGACTGGGAAAAAGATTCAAAAATAAGTAAAGCTAATACTAATATAGGAAAAGCAAAAATAGCGGCAAATAGTGAGCTTGATAAGGTATATGTAGAGCTAAAAACAAAGGTTGCTGCAATGAATGATTCGCAGAAAGATGAATTGCAAATTTCATCTACAATAGAAGCAGAGCTTCAAAAAGTTGATGATTCAGATGATACCATAAGAAAGAATGCTAGAGCTATTGTAGATAAATATATTAAGGATATTCAAATGACAGTTCAATATGACATAGAAAGAAAGATTAGCATGGAAAAGCGTCTAATACAATTAAGAGAGCAAAATGTGGCAAAATTTAAAGATATGAACGATAAAATTACAGAGCTAGATAGTAAATCAAAGGTAGTAATAGGAGAGGTAAGAGAAGCTAAGTTCTTATTAGATGAAAACGGAAATAAAATTAAGGTTATGAACCCAAAAACAAATACACCATATACCGATGTAAATGGAAATGAAGTATATGCAAAAACTACATATGTACAAAAATTAGATAGATCTGGAAAACCAGTATATGTAGATGGAGAGCCACAATATGAGATGATTACAGATGCAAATGGAAACAGCATTAGAAAGCCAAACATAAAGATGGTTCCTGGACCAGGTGGAGCTCTTGTACCAGAAATAGGTCCTGTTAAAACTTTAAAACTACAAATAGATGATCAAGGTCATGCTAAATATGATTGGGTATTTAATTTTGAATCATTAACAGACAAGACATACAAAAAGGAACTATTAACAAAATCTGGATTTGACGACAAAAAGGTAAGAGCTGATATTGAAAGAAAGTATGCTAAAAGAGCATCAAAGAGAAAAGCTTTAAGAATAATGAGATGTAGAGGAGAAAAGGTCGGTTCAAAATTGGGAACTTTACTATTCCCTGGAAGACAATGGAAGAAATACAAAGCTGCAGAATATATACTTAATGAAAGAAGAGAAAGAGCTATAAAACAGCAACAAAATGCTGATTATGTAGATTCAATACCAATGAGAGATAGTTTATCATTGCTAAGATTAATATATGAAAGGGTAAAAAATTCTGCTGAGATTGAGCAACAACTATTTAGCGCTGGAGTAGACCAAGGTAGAAAACCAAATTCTGTAGATAAATCAGCAGTAATTGATGCCCTTGATGATGCTGCATACGAGGAAGCAATGTATTTGGGGGCAAATGAAGGAGCTAGTGAGATTTATGATATTAGATCAAAACGTATGGAAGTTAATAATCCAAGTCGTGCAAAACTTCATGAAGAAACCATTAAATCTCATGTAGAAGGGGTTCAAAGTGAAGATAGAAGAATTATACATGAGAACGAAGATGATTTAGAGTTATAGTTATAACTGGGAGGACATAGTTATGAATAATGAGGTTGAAGAATTAATTAAGGCTTTAGAGAAAGTAAATACACTAATGACGGAAGAGAATATTAGAAAGGCTACAACAGAGCAATTACTAGAATATAATGAGCAAATCAATAGATTAAAAGCACTTTTATTAGAAGCTTTAGACTAACTAAGAAAGGGGGATGTTTAACATGGATGTATCTATTAATAGAATAAATATGGAAATGGCTGACATTATATCAGAGTTTCAAGCGTTATTAGATTATGGTAAATATGATGAAGCAAAAAAAGCGATAGAAGATATTTTAATAGAAATGGAAACTCATGATGGTATTGGGATTAGTGATGGCGATCCAGCTCCAGATAATAATTTTCATAATTTGTATATTCAATTAAAAGGATTAATCGAAGCTAAAGAAAGCAGTCCAGCAGTGGCAGCAGCAGGTAATATATCTGATTTTAAAGCTGTACAATTTGCATTACAAGGTGCAACTGAAAAGATTTTTGATACTGCTAAAGTAAGAGCTGAACTAATAAAAAATGATCCCCATTTGGACGAGTATAAAGCAGCCTTAGAGGAAGGAATTGCTGAAGCTAAAGCTAGGAAGATAGATTTAGAAAAACAACAAGAAACATATAACTATATGAAAAGAAAAGTCTATCCAAAGGGATTTAAGAAGACCGTTAGAGATGAAAAATATAACAAGGAACAATTAGAAGAAGTTATTGCTGGAATAAATGAAATAAAGGGTCACATTCAGTGGATTAATGATCCTACCCACGCAGCTACTTCTTTTGATGCCGAAAAAAATAGACGTAGGGGTCAAATAAATAATATAAAAAGCGGATTAAAGAGCAAGCTTCAATATCTTGAAAAAACAAAAGGTTTAAGTTTATCAAGATTTGGAGACCTAGATACATTTTTCGAAGATGCAAATATAGAGTCGGGGAATGCATTAATGGAAGCCAAAAACGAAAGAAATGCTAGAAGAAGAATTTTAAGACAACAATATTCTAAAGTATTGCAAAATCTTAAAGATGCACAAAATGGTCTTATGGTATTTAAAGATAGTGCAGGAAATGACATTAATCTTAAAGATGAGGATGTTATAAAAAATGCAAATTTGGGGGCAATCAATTTAAATACTAATTTGGAAGCTGGTATAGCTGCAATTGACGTTGTTTTAGGTCAAATTGAATCTATATCAAAAAGTATCAAAAATCAAATTACCATTTCTGATCAAGAAGTTCAAATCTTTAGTGAGCATGTAAAAGTTATTGATTTTGAAAACGAGCAATTAGCTAAAGATCCAAATGATAGACAGATGTATATTGATAATTTTCCAGACACAGTTAAGGATGCTATCGATAAGGAGAAAAAAGCTAAGTTTCAAGATGCTCATGATAAATTTTATGGAGATAGAGATAAAAACAAACAATATAAGCAAGCTTGGAAAAGATTTAAAAAGAATAGATCTTCTCAAACAGAAACTTTTATTAGAAAAGATGGTACATCAGTTAACTTTAAGTATGATACATTAGGTGACTATCCAGAAAAAGAAAATGATATTGATTTTATGCAATTAACTACATGGGAAGAGCGTAGCAAAAAAACTGCACTAGCTACAGCTTTAATTGATGCTTTACCAAATCCTACTTCAGATGATGTTGTAAAAGCTGTTGCAGAAGCATATGGCGATACATTAATTGAGAATCTTGAAAAATCACTTCAAGAGCTAAAATGGAGATGTGGAGCAGGAAGCGGAGGAATTTACGGAACAGTTGCAACTAAGGAAGAAATTGCAGCGTTAGAGAACCAAATTGCTATGGTAAAACAAAAACTTTTATTGCAATATGAAAGAGACAAAGATTATGTAAAGAATTATAATAGTGCTCATTTTGATGTTAAAGATACAGTTGCTGTAGCTTTAACAGGTGGATCTGCAATGAGGGTAAGATCAAACCAATCAAAAAAGAATCTAGGCATTAAGGATGTTATGGGAGCTTTTTTCGGAGTAACATCTTATAAACCTAAAGCAGATGGAAAAAGACACGTATTAAGAACAACTATAGCGAATGCTTTTGGAATTGTTGGAACACCAGTTAGAGCACTTAAAGTCGCAATGGGTGTTACTATTGGAGGCATAACAGCAGCAGTAGGTAAAATAACAGGTACATATGATATGCCAACACCATATAAAGTTGGATATCTTGACAGAAGAGAAGCAAGATTAGAATATTATAGAAATCACGGATCTACAAGAGTAGGTGCTTGGTTTAAGAGTTTATTTAATGGTAAAGTAAAAGATGAATCTGGAAATAAAGTAAGAATAAATGATAAAATTATTAATGATAGATGTGACTTAATAGGTGAATCAATTGAGGATACTTATATAAGAAGTGCAAGAGATAAATTAATTAACGATAGGGTTGCTGCAGCGAAAAATAGAAAGGCAAGAGAGATTGCTTATAAGGAGCAAGCTAGATCAGCAGAAATGTATGAAGACCTATTAAAAAATAATCCTGAATACATACTTGCAAGTGATGAAGAAAAGAAGAAAATCGTTCAAAGAGCTATTCAAAGAGGTGTTTTATCATTAGGTGATTCTAGAGGAAGAAAAATAACTCACTTAGAGGATTCATTTGTAACAAATGGTGTTAAGAGAGATAATCAGTTTACATTAGTAAATCCAATTTCTGCTGCAGATCAAGAAGCATTAAATAACTTTGATTTAAGTGCTGTAAAAGGTGGATTTGACTTTAGTGAAAAAACTGGCGAAGTAATTTGGACAAATGCTATTTCTAGAGAGAATGTTCAAAGAGCTAAAACAAGGGGAATGGATACAATATTAAGAATTGGTACAGCAGCTACATTACCTGTAATAAAACATTTCTTAAGTAATTATATGATAAAATATGTAAAGCAACCAGACGAGATTGTTCCAGACAAAACAATTATTACGGAGCAAGAATATACTGTAACTGGACGTAGACCAATTATTGGAGATGTTACACATCCTGTAACAACAACTACAACAGAGCATATTTCAGCTGATAATTTGACTTTTGATGATTTAGTAAGAGGTAATGACGCATATTGGTGTGCTGATTTAAGTAACTACAATGGTCCACATCCATCTGGAATATTTTCTGATACTGCAACAGAAATACAGGCTGCACATTTTAATTTTACAGATCCTTTAACTGGTAAGCATTTTGATTTCTCATTCAGCCCTACAAGATATAAACAATATATTGATGCTAATGGACTAAATGAATTTTCAACAGAATATCATGATGTGGTTTCTTTTGCTGGTGGTGATAATATAGTAGATTCTGTAGTAGCACATATGCCAAAAGAAACAGGAGATGCATACAGAAGATTCTTAGAAGAAGCTACAAATGCTGGCAACTTCCAAGAAGCATTCCAAGGATCAACACAATTTGCATATGGTATTCCTGGAGCATCAATGGGACAAGGCTGGTCAGAAACTATGTTCGATGATATAATGAAGACAGTAACGACAACAAAAGATGTTACAGTTCCTGGAATTGTTGGATGGCAAGAATATCCAATTACAAAAACAAGACCTATTGAGGAAATAATAAAAGGTTATATTAAGAAAGGCGAATATATAGAGGTACCTGGCGGGCCTGACGGAAAAACTATGGCTTTAATTGCGGGTGGCATGTTAGGACCAGATGCAATAAAACAAGCACTTTCACCTGTATTTAAAAGAGGTCAAAGAGGAACAAAAAATTATAAGAAACATTATGATGATGGTAGGAAAAAGATCGGAACAGATATCTATCTTGGAAAAGATTATATTACAGGAGAATCTAAGAGCGTAACACTTAAAGATAGTGAGATAAGAGGAGAAAATGATATATATACATCACCTCTTGATGAATCTGGTAATCCGTATGCATATGAATCTGCAAAGTTAAGAAAAGATAGAGCATTACGTACTACAAGATATAATGGTGATCCTATAATTAAGAAAGATACAAATGGTAAAATAGTAGCATACGAATATGACGAAGATGATTTTGTATTATAATATGTAGGGCATTGTTATAAATTAAGGAATTTATAATAATGCCCTTTTTGTTAAATATATATGAAGGAGATAAATTGTATGACTTTTGATCAAATTATTGTCTTAAAAGATGAAAATGAGAAAATGAATGAAATACGAAATTTCAGAGATTTCAATAATTTAACAACACATCAAAAAATTGATTTATTATCAACATTACGAAAATCGGAGAATAAAATTGAGTTTTTATCAAATCAAAGTGTCTTCGATATTGAAGTGTGTATTCATGCTTTAAGAGTAAATCTTGATGATGGCGAAAAGTTACGAATAGCTACTGATGCGAGCTATAGAAAATTAAGAGATTTGATTAAGAACACAGAGCTATCATTAAATAACATTCAAGGATTGATAGATGCATACAAAGGACGTAAGGAAGTTTTAAATCTTTTTGATTCAACAAGAGATTATTATAGGAATAATGAAAATATTATTTTAAGAGGAACTTCTAGAGCGTATGATGATGCAGTTATTACTAAAATAATGGATATGGAAGGAACTAATATATCCGATAGAAATTATATTAAAAAGTCTTTACAAAAGCTATTTAATGTTAATGAAGAAATTTTACAGACAGTTAATTTTGAAATTTTAAAAAAGAGATATGATCGACTAGGTCCAAAATTAGGTATTATAACGTTATATCCTGAATTGCAAAAAAAGATAATTAATCTTTCTAATAAAGAACTAGACTTTTTATGTAAATCAATTGATTATTTAAATGCACTACATATAGATTGGGTTCCATTGGTTGATGGATTGACTTCAAATATAAAGGATTATTCAGACATTGTAAATAATGATATTGGCTTTTCAAGATTTGTAAAAAATATTGAGGTTGGAAAAGGCCGAAACAGCGATTTAATGAGGGTTTTGTCAATTATGACAGACAGAAATAAATTTGATTATAAGAATTTTAGTGAGATGATGAAATCTTCAAGAGCAGACCGCATTAATAATGCATTAGATAAGAATTTTTTTAAACTTACAGAAGTTGAACAACACAAAGCACTAGTTTGTTTAAAGTTATTTGGAATGGATTACAAAGACGTTAAAAAATTATTTGAATATTTTGGACAAGATTATGAAAGGACAATAATAGAAACTGACAAAACTCCTGCAGAAATATCAAAATATTTAGAAAAAGTCAAAGGGTTAAAAGTAGGAACTAAAGAGCATAAAATAGAGCGTGACAATATTTTACAAGCCAATAAAGAAGTCAAATTCTTCTTAAAAGCTGTAAAAAAGATAATGGACTCCGAAAATATTGCAGACTTAAAGTCGATGTATGAAAGAGCTGGAGAAATATATGATATGCCAAGAGGAACTATAGACTCAACTTGTAGACAATTCTTTGCTAGGTTAAAATTAGATTCTTTATACATGCCAGAAGAAAGTGATAAAATTATTGTTGATGGCGAAGAGGTATATTTAATTCCTCCTGGAAAATGTTGGCAATTAACATCAGTGGAAGCATATACAAAATATAATGGTGAAAAATCCGATATACCAGATTGGAATGTTAAAAGAATAAAGAATCATATTATTAGTACTATTTTTGGATCAAGCAAGAATATGTCTCTACCACCAATTAGAGGCGTTTGTTATGGATTTACTGGCTATGATGAAAGGGCTTTATTAAAATCAGGACCATGGGATTTAGGCGGTTGGGAGTACGCTGAAAAATTTGAGGTATATAGAAAAGACTCAATATATCCTGCAAAATTTTGCACGCCACAAAGCATGCAAGAGCAAACTCTTAGACGTCATAATGAGGATGTTCTTGAGCGAAATAGCTATAATTATGAAAACGATAGAGTATTTAAACTTCAACCTGCATATACGATATCTTTTGTTGAGCCACCATTAGAAAAATATTTTAAGAGAAGATCAGATAGTAGTGAAGTTTTAACTGCAGAAGTTTTAAAATCACTTGTTGACCAAAGTAAAATGGATGATATTGCTTATAGAAGAGGAATTATAGAAGGCGAATTAAAAGATGATCCAAAGTGGGAAAAGACGAAAGCCGATGCAAAGAAGAAAGGTATCAAGAAAACTATAGTTGACAGAACTCACGATTTAATTGTAGAAAGATTAAAAATGGATGAGAAAGAAACTGAAATGCTTAAATATACAGATGCAGATCTTAATGACCCAAAGAAAATGGATGAATTTTTAAAGTTGGTACAAGAAATAGTTGTTGAATTTGACGAAGTAAGAGCTGGAAATATTCAAACTGAATTTTTAGGTGAGTGGAGGGCTGACGGAAGCTCTAAGCAAGGTGACTTACTACATAAAGAAATGCATGACAGATTATTCTCATACAAAGTAATGGACGATAAGCTTACAAAAATTGAAAATAAATTTAAGACATTAAGTCCAGACAAATATAAGGTTTGTATGCAAGCAATGAAAAAAATTTGTAAAGAGCAAGCAGATAAGCTTGATAATCAATACTGGTGGTATGAATGCAATACAAGCCATGATTGGTATCATTATTATAATTATGCAGCAAGACAATTAACAGGTATAACATACGAAAAAGAGCATGATATAATTCAAGATTTATTGGATCAAAATGTAAGTGGAATGTCTATGACTGGAGGACAAGCTGTAAAAAAGGTAATTGAGGAAATTAAAAATTTAAGAGAATACGATATACCTAAAGGCGAACCTGATTGGCATGGAAGAAGACATATTAATAACGTTGTTTTATTTTCATATTTAATAGCACAAAAAGAAAATAAATTAGGCAATAATATGGAGTTACTATTGCAAGCTGCTAAATATCACGATGTTGGTAGAGATGGAGTATGGAATGGTCTTGGAGCCGGAAAACGACATGATATGGATGAAATTCCACATGCATACCCAAGTGCCTTAGCTGCACAATTTTATATGAGTAAAGAGCTAAATAGTGATGGGTCTAGGAAATATACTGACGCGCAAATTGCAATGGTAAAAGTTGCAATAGCATATCACGAGGTTCATGAGAAAAATAAAAATAAGTTTAGTGAGGAACTATTTGCTAGATTATGTGAAAAAGAACATGTACGTCCAGAGGATATTCAGGCGACAAAGCTTATAAGTATTTACCTAAAAGACGCAGATGCAATGGATAGAACAAGATTTATTTATCCAACTAAAAATACAATGTATTATACACAATATCCTGATGGATTAGACTATAGATTTTTACGTACAGATGCAGCTATTGCTTTAAGAGATTATGCAAGAAGCATAAATAATGTACACTTTTTAAATGGTAGAGGCAGTAAGTATATTCCAAAAGAGCTAGATAAATATGCAATTCCACAAGTTGGTGCTCCAAAAGACTGGACGAGGTTGAAGCAAGAAATAGGAACTTTTTTAAGAGATAAAGATATAAAAGGTGATTTGCCCAAATTAACTATAGAAGATGTGGAAGATATTGTAATGAATCCAAAAGATAAGGGACTATTCTTTAGAATTAGAAATAAAATTAAGCAAATATTTAAGTCTTTGCAAAAATCAAGGACAAAGAAACAGAGCAATAAGAGGTCAAAGAATCCAGATGACTATACTGATGTTGAATTATAGTGGATATCAAATATATTTTAGAAAGGATTTTAGATTATTATGGATGAATATAAGAAAGCATTTACAGAAGTATATTATTTTGTAAATCAATTAAGAGAAGAATTAAGAAATGAAATACCTGATGAAGTAATTGACAACATAGCTAAAAGAATAGATAAAAGTTATATTCCAAATAGATCTAATATGTCACAAATAGGGAAAGCTATTTTATCTGTTATATATTCAGAATACTTATGCTCTGATAGTGAAAAGAAAAAATGGAATGAAATTGATGAACTATATTTAAAAAATTTTCAAAAACATGTTGAATAAAAAAAATATATGTTATAATTAATAAAAAAAGGAGTGTATTTTATGAATAAACCAGGAATTGATAAAGAAACAAAAAAGATTATTTCAGAAGGTGTAGATGTACATACAAGAATGGAGGAAACTTCAAAAGAAATAGAAAAATTAGAAAGAAGAGTCAACCAAGCAATAAAAAAAGTTGATGATGAACTAGATAGATAAAAATAAGGAGATGATACATAAGATGAATGAAGAAGAATTAAAAAAAGTTGAGGCTATAGTAAATACATATAGTAAAAGTGTAACTAAGGGTAGTGAGCGTTATTTTAAAATGCAAATAGGGAGAAATAACGTAAGAATTGAGAAATATGAAAATGATATTGAAGCTATTTCATCTGAGCTAGACGAAAAGAAAGAAGAAGTACAAAAACTTGAGGAAAAAAAGAAAAATAGTAGTTTAACTCCAGATGAACAGAAAGCTTTAGATGATGCTAAAAATGATATAGAGAGTTGTAAGAAAAAACTACAAGAGCTTAAAAAGAGATTAGAGAATATTAAAGAGAAAGTAGCTGAGCTAAAAGAAGAACACGAGCAAATGAAAGATAGCTTAGAAGAGGCTATAGGAGAACTTAAAAAGAATCCTGTATTTGAAGAGTTTATAAAAGAAGAATATGCTAAAAGCTATGATAAGAGAATGGCAGAAGTTGAAAAAAGAAAAGAGCAAAGAGTAGCAGATGTACAAACAATCGAGAAAATACAATTCTTTGCCAAAAAAGATGAGAATTTTTCAAAGAATATGGATCTTGCAGTTAAACAAGGCGCACAGCTACGCTCTTTAAAAGCAAAAAAAATCGAATTAGAAGACGAAATTAAAGCGATTGAAGATCAAAAATCACCAGAATATAAACAAAAAAAAGCTGAACTTGATAAATTAGGCAATATTATATATGCTAATGAGCAAAATACTGAAATAGCATATCAACAGGCTTATTCGGATTTTGCAGCTAAAATACCAGAAGCAGGAAAAGCTGGACATGTATCTCAACAAGATTTCTACAAAGTTATTGGCGATATGGCTGAACATACAAATCCTCAAAAGAAATCTGTAAAACTTGACAAGATAGTTAAGAAGACGAAGGAAGGATATGAAAAAGAAGATAAAGAAGATGATGAAAAATTACTAAGTTTAACTGAAAAATACAAAGAACAGGATGTTGTTCTTGAAGCTAGTGAAGTAGAGTCAAAAATGGGTCAAAGTGTACGTGATAGTATTATAGAGAACAAAACAGCTGAAATAGATGATCAAATTAGAAAGTTAAAAGTTGATCAGCATAGAGCAGAGCAAGTTGATGCATCTGAAATTGTAAAGAAAGCTGCTAAAAAGACAAAAAAATTAGAAAAATTAAGAGCAAAAATTGAGAAGAGTTCAGATGATACATCATTAATACCATACGAGAAGCAGTCTTTTTTCCAAAAGATAAAATCAAGAATCAATAAGAGCAGGCGCGATAAAGTGAGTAAGTTAGCTAAAGAAATAAACAGCTTAAATGAAGAGTATGATCAAATATATTCAGATGAAGCTAGAGAAAATATGGAAGCAGAGATTACTAAGTTAGAGGGACAGAAAAAAGAGCTAGGTAATAAATCTATTACTGATGACTTTAGAAAGGAAATAGCGGTAAAAGGTATAGATTCGAAAAATATTGTAAAGGTAGTAACTGAAATTGATGAAAGAAAAGCTACCAAAGAGGAGCAAGAGGCTGATGGTCAAGAGAAATAGATTGACAATTAGAATATAAAAACCATATTATAAAAAATAGGCAAAACTAATCATATAAGCATTGACTTATAAACTTTAAGATGATATAATTGAAATCGTTGATATTACCATATAAAGGTAATATTAACGATTATTTTTATACATTAGGAAAGTCAAAGATTTTCCAATTTGTTCTAAATAATAAATTAAAATTTTTCAGGAGGTGAAATTTAAGTGCCAACAATTAATCAATTAGTAAGAAAAGGAAGAAAAACAGGTGAAACAAAATCTACAGCTCCAGCTCTTCAACATGGATATAATTCTATGAAAAAGAAAATGACTGATAGACGTTCTCCACAAAAAAGAGGTGTTTGTACAGTTGTTAAAACAGTAACACCTAAGAAACCAAACTCAGCTTTAAGAAAAGTTGCTAGGGTTAGACTTTCAAATGGTTATGAAGTAACATCTTACATACCAGGTATTGGACACAACTTACAAGAGCATAGTGTTGTTCTAATAAGAGGAGGAAGAGTAAAAGACCTTCCAGGTGTTAGATATCACATAATCAGAGGAACATTAGATACAGCAGGAGTTAAAGACAGAATGCAAGCTAGATCTAAATACGGAGCAAAAAAACCAAAAAAATAAACCGAATTTAGACTAAAATGCAAGTGCGTATAACTTACTAAGATTAAGGTTAGTTACTTAAATTAGATATAGATTATATAGCACTTAACGAAAAAATTTAAGAAGTAAATATTAGTATTAAATTTTTTAGAGTACCTAAGGGTATTTATTAAATACCAATTAATTTTTATAATATTTGAAATTATATGCAATACAAAGCAGATAATTACAAAGAAGGAGGGAAGAAAAGTGCCAAGAAAAGGATTTATAGCAAAAAGAGAAGTTTTACCAGATCCAATGTATAATAGCAAAGTTGTTACAAAGTTAATAAACAATGTTATGCTTGATGGTAAGAAAACTGTTGCTCAAAAGATAGTTTATGATGCATTTGATATCATAAAAGAAAAAGAAAATAAAAGTGCATTAGAAGTATTTGAAGAAGCACTTAATAATGTAATGCCTGTTCTAGAAGTTAAAGCTAGAAGAATTGGTGGTGCTACATACCAAGTGCCAATCGAAATAAGACCAGAAAGAAGACAAACATTAGGATTAAGATGGTTAGTTATTTATGCTAGAAATAGACATGAAAAAACTATGTCTGAGAAATTAGCTGGTGAAATTATGGATGCAGTAGCTGGAAACGGTGGAGCATTCAAGAAGAAAGAAGATATGCATAGAATGGCTGAAGCTAACAAAGCTTTTGCTCATTACAAATGGTAAAATTTATATAGGCATAGTAAGTGCTACAGAAACTAATTGTGTTTTGTTTTCGGCATGGCAAGTAGTTTAAAATAATAAATTTTACGATATTAATTAAGTTAACTAAATCTATATTTAAGCAGAATTATAGGAATATTTTTTCCTATAATTTTGTGTATATAGATAATTAAACTTATGTTAACTTCTAAATATAAAATAAAATGTAATAAGGAGGAAAATATGGCTGGAAGAGAGTTTCCTTTAGAGAAAACAAGAAATATAGGAATAATGGCTCACATTGATGCTGGTAAAACAACAACAACTGAGAGAATTCTATTTTATACAGGTAAAACTCATAAAATAGGAGAGGTTCACGAAGGTGCAGCTACAATGGACTGGATGGTTCAAGAGCAAGAAAGAGGTATAACAATTACTTCTGCGGCTACAACATGTCATTGGTTAGGTCATAGAATTAACATTATAGACACACCAGGACACGTTGATTTTACAGTTGAAGTTGAAAGATCTTTAAAAGTTCTTGATGGATCAGTATTAGTTTTAGCTGCTAAGGGTGGAGTTCAACCTCAATCTGAAACAGTTTGGAGACAAGCTGATAAATACCAAGTTCCAAGAATGATCTATGTTAACAAAATGGATATAACAGGTGCAGATTTCTATGCTTGTATAGACCAGGTTAAAGAAAGATTAGGATCAAACCCAGTTCCAATTCAATTACCAATAGGTAGTGAAGACAATTTCCAAGGAATTGTAGATTTAATAAAGATGAAAGCTTTTATCCATAAAGATGATAAAGGTGTCGAAATAGAAGAAACAGATATTCCTGCAGACTTAGTTGATAAAGCTAATGAATACAGAGCAAAAATGATTGAAAATGCTGCAGAGCAAGATGATGAATTAATGATGAAATACCTAGAGGGAGAAGAGCTTACAGAGGCTGAAATTAAAGCAGGTCTAAGAAAAGGAACAATTGCAAACACAATAGTTCCAATGACATGTGGTTCATCATACAAAAACAAAGGTGTTCAAGAATTACTTGATGCAGTTGTTGATTATTTACCATCACCAGTTGATATCCCAGCTATTAAGGGTGTTGACTTAGATGGAAATGAAACAGACAGAAAACCAAGTGATAGCGAACCATTTTCAGCATTAGCATTCAAAATTGCCACTGATCCATTTGTTGGAAAACTATGTTTCATAAGAGTATATTCTGGAACATTAGATTCAGGATCTACAATATTAAATGCAAATAAAGGAAAGAAAGATAGAATCGGAAGATTACTATTAATGCACGCAAATCACAGAGAAGATATAGATAAGGTTTATGCAGGAGATATAGCAGCTGCTGTTGGACTAAAAGAAGTTTCTACAGGAGATACATTATGCGATCCAAATGCGCCAGTTATTCTAGAATCTATGGAATTCCCAGAGCCTGTTATTGATATAGCTATAGAGCCAAAAGATAAGGCAAATAGTGAAAAAATGGGTATTGCTTTAGCAAAACTTGCTGAAGAAGACCCAACATTCAAAACACATACAGATCAAGAAACAGGACAAACAATCATAGCTGGTATGGGTGAGCTTCACTTAGATATCATCGTTGATAGATTAAAAAGAGAATTTAAAGTTGAATGTACTGTAGGTAAACCACAAGTTTCTTACAAAGAAACAATTAGAAATACAGTTAAAGTTCAAGGTAAATTCGTACGTCAATCAGGTGGACATGGTCAATATGGTGATGTATGGATCGAAATGGAACCATTAGAGCCAGGTAGCGGTATTAAATTTGAAAGTAAAATCGTTGGTGGTGCTGTTCCAAAAGAATACATTAAACCAGTTGAAGATGGAATTAGAGAAGCTGCTGAAAGCGGAATTCTTGCTGGATATCCAGTTATAGATTTCAAAGCTACATTAGTAGACGGATCTTACCACGAAGTTGACTCTTCAGAAATGGCATTCAAGATTGCTGCTTCTATGGCATTTAAAGAGGCATGTAAGCAAGCTAAATCTGTTATACTAGAGCCTATCATGAGAGTTGAAGTAACAGTTCCAGAAGAATACATGGGAGATGTTATTGGAGATATTAACTCTAGACGTGGAAAAATGGAAGGTATGGAAGCAAGAAGTGGTAACCAAGTAATAAGAGGATTTATTCCACTTTCTGAAATGTTTGGTTATGCTACGGATTTACGTTCTAAAACACAAGGTAGAGGAACATACTCTATGGAACCTTCTCATTATGAAGAAGTTCCAAAGTCTGTATTAGAAACTATAGTTTCTAGTAGAGCTAAAAAAGACTAATAATTTATTGTTTTAACTGAAATTAATCTATAACCATTAAATACAATAAATTATAGAAAATACTTGCTTTTTTACTATTTATAGTATAAAATAGCGATATAAAATTTGTTATTAATTTTTAAATTATAATAAATATGCATAGAAAATGCATAAATTTAAAGGAGGAATTTTAAAATGGCAAAGGAGAAATTTGAAAGAACCAAACCACACGTTAACATTGGTACAATCGGACACGTTGACCACGGAAAAACAACAACAACTGCTGCTATTACAAAATATTTATCATTATTAGGAAAAGCTAAATTCGAAGCTTATGATCAAATCGATGGTGCTCCAGAAGAAAAAGCTAGAGGAATTACAATTAATACAGCTCACGTTGAGTATGAAACAGATAACAGACACTATGCTCACGTAGACTGCCCAGGACATGCTGACTATGTAAAGAACATGATTACAGGTGCAGCTCAAATGGATGGTGCTATATTAGTTGTTTCTGCAGCTGATGGACCAATGCCTCAAACAAGAGAGCATATATTACTTGCTAGACAAGTTGGTGTTAAATATATAGTTGTATATTTAAATAAATGCGATATGGTTGATGATCCAGAATTATTAGAATTAGTTGAAATGGAAGTTAGAGACTTATTATCAAGCTATGATTTCCCAGGAGACGAGATTCCAATCGTAAAAGGATCTTCATTAAAAGTATTAGAGAGCACATCTACAGATCCAAATGCACCTGAGTATGCTCCAATGAAAGAATTAATGGATGCTGTTGATAGCTATATCCCAACACCAGAGAGACCAGTTGATCAACCATTCCTAATGCCTATTGAAGACGTATTTACAATCACAGGTAGAGGAACAGTTGTTACTGGTAGAGTTGAAAGAGGTGTTGTTAAACTATCAGACGAAATCGAAATCGTTGGTTTATCAAACGAATCTAAGAAAACAGTTGTTACTGGTGTTGAAATGTTTAGAAAATTACTTGACCAAGCAGAAGCTGGAGACAATATCGGTGTTCTTTTAAGAGGAATTCAAAGAGAAGAAGTTGAAAGAGGACAAGTTTTAGCTAAACCAGGAACAATTCATCCACATACAAAATTCACAGCACAAGTATACGTTCTAACTAAAGAAGAAGGTGGACGTCATACACCATTCTTCACAAACTATAGACCACAATTCTATTTCAGAACAACAGACGTTACAGGTGTTATCACATTACCAGAAGGAACAGAAATGTGTATGCCAGGTGATAACGTTGATATGACAATAGAATTAATTACACCAATCGCTATAGAAAAAGGACTAAGATTCGCTATCCGTGAAGGTGGTAGAACAGTAGGTTCAGGTGTAGTTGCTGAAGTTATTCAATAATAATTGACTATAAAAAAATAGTAGAGGCTATAACCTCTACTATTTTTTGTCTAATAGGAAAAAATATGACAATTTCCTATTACAATAATGCTCCGTTAGAACACAGAAATATATGATTTATTTAATTTCTACAATAGTTACGCCCATTTCGCCTTCACCAAATGTTCCCATTCTAAAGTTATTTACATGAGAATTTGATTTCAGAAATTGATGTATTCCCTGCCTTAGTTTTCCAGTTCCTTTTCCATGAACTATTCGAATTGTGTGTAAACCGGCTAGGCTTGCATCATCTAGGAATTTATCTATTATAAATGTTGCTTCTTCAATAGTTTGTCCTATAACATTGATTTCTGTAGAGGCTGTTTTACTTTTTAGTCTTGATTCACTTTGCTGCACATGAGTGTAATTTTTTTGTTTACTAGAGCTAATTTTTTTTGTAGGAAGTAGGTTAGATACTTTAGTGTTCATCTTCATACTTCCAATTTGAATTTGGACTTCATTTGATTTATTAGGATTGCTCAAAACGACTCCTTCTTGATTTAAGGTTTTTACTAACACATACATTCCTATTTGAATACTTTGTATATGCTCTGAAGATGAACCATCAACAGAGTCAGCATTTACAGAAGTTTTTGATAGATTTTGTATGTCTTCGTTTAAAGTATTTCTAACAGAATTTGCTTCTTTTAAAGCATTGCTAGATAATGAAGAGCGTATATTATTAAGCTCCGATATTAAGTTATTAGCATCTTTTTTTGCCTTTAACAGGATTTCTCTTGCTTCAATTTTTGCTTTTTCTATTATGTCTGTTTCTCTACTTTCGATATTAGTACTTTGACTTTCTAATTTTTTTCTAAGCATGTCTATCTGGTTTGAGTTTTGTATTGTTTTTTCTTTTTCTTTCTCAATTTTTACTTTGTCATCATAGATGTTCTTTAAAAGCTCTTCAACGCTTATATCATCAGTTTTCATTAAAGACTTGGCTCTTTGTAAAATAGAGTCTGGCATGCCAAGTCTTTGAGTAATTGCAAAAGCATTACTTTTTCCAGGTACACCGACTAATAATTTATAAGTTGGCTTTAAGCTTTCAATGTCAAATTCAGAGCTTGCATTTTCAAAGCCATCTGTTACCAAAGCATAATTTTTTATTTCTGGGTAGTGGGTTGTAGCAAGTACGATAGATCCTAAATTATGAAAGTATTCTAGTATACTAATAGCTAAGTTTGCTCCTTCAATTGGATCTGTACCAGAGCCCAATTCGTCAACCAATATAAGACTTCTTGAAGTTGACTCTTTATATATGTCTACTATATTTAGCATATGAGATGAGAAGGTACTAAGAGATTCTTGTATGCTTTGTTCATCTCCAATATCTGCAAAAATATTATCAAATACATATATTGTACTTCCATCTTTAGCAGGTATATGAAGTCCAATATATGCCATTAAACATAATAAACCAGTTGTTTTTAAGCTAACAGTTTTACCGCCCAGTATTAGGTCCTGTTATTATAAGAGCTGTATAATTTTTACCGATTTCTATGTCTATTGGAACTACGGATTTTTTATCAATTAATGGATGTCTAGCTTGCTTTAGTGTTATAATTTTGTCTTCATTAATAGCAGGTTCTATACAATTATATTCAAAAGAAAATTTTGCTCTTGCAAATATCAAATCTATATTGCCAATTGACTGAAAGGAAGTAACTAAGTTTGATTTTATTGGAAAAATAGAGACTGATAATTCTTTTAGTATGCGTTCAATTTCAATGTTTTCTTCTAGCTGTAAATTGTGGATTTCATTGTTAGTTTCAAATATTGAAATAGGTTCAATAAATACCGTAGATCCACTATAAGACATATCATGAATAAAGCCTTTTATCTGGTCCTTATATTCAATTTTTACAGGTATTACATATCTATCATTTCTAATGGTAATGATAGGTTCCATAATATATTTTGAGTAAGTAGATGAATGTATATACTTGTTTAGATTTTCTTTTATTTGAGATTCTAAACTACGTCTTTTTCTACGTAAGCTTTTTAGGGTAGATGAAGCATCATCACTTATTGTGTTTTCATCAAGAATTGATCTAAAAATTTTATTTTCTAAATCTAAATTTGTATATAAAGATTGAAAATAGCTTTCTATGTTATCGTATTTTGACTTATCTTCTACAGCGTCAAAATAGTTTTTTAGAGCTCGGGATGTTTTTAGCAGACGAGCAACAACAAGTAGCCCTTGACATGAAAGTGCAACATTACTATCTAATTGTATAGAAATTTTATCAAAATCCTGTATGTCAGAAATTGGGGCATTGCCTAAATTATCAATTAAGTTACGAGCTTGTGTAGTTTCTGATAGCAGATGCTTTACTTCAAGAATATTATTAGAGGGATTTAGCTCTTTGGTAAGACTTTTTCCAATTGTAGATATACAATATTGCTCTAATATTTCTAATATTTTAGGGAGTTCTAACTTTTGTGTATATTTTTCGAACATATAAATTTTCCTTTCTTTTGGCTTACATTGATTAAAGTTATTTTTTAGTTACTAGTCGTCCATATTTGAAAGAATATCTCTTTAAGAAAAAGTCTTAGTATTTATATTTTACAGCTATCAAAACATAAATGTTTCGATACGGACGCTTTGCTACTTAAAATAATTATCTAAAAGATAATTATTTTAGTACCTTGACGCTTACAAATATAAATATTAAGACTTTTTCTTACATTCCAATTTTTTCTATGGCTAATTGGTAACATCTTTACAAATTGTAAGCATTTTATTAAGCTTTTGGACTCTATTGTACCATAAATATTGCAAGATGTCGATGCTATAGTTACTACTAAAACTAATTATGTTTTTCACATTTTTCTTAGCTTGTAAAAATGCAACATTTGAGCTATAATAGTTTGGACATAGAAGCGACAAGAACAGAGAGGATTGAAATATTATGAAAATAAACATTGTAATGGTAGAGCCAGAAATACCACAAAATACGGGAAATATTGCAAGAACATGTGCAATTACAGGAGCAAAACTACATTTAGTTAAACCACTAGGGTTTGACATATCAGACAAAGCATTAAAAAGATCTGGACTAGATTATTGGGATAAATTAGATATAGAAGAGCACGACTCTTTACAAAAATTTTTAGAGAAATACCCGCCAGAAAAAAACAATATGTTTTACGCTACGACTAAAGCTGCACATTGTTATTCAGATGTGGATTATTCGCAATTTGAAGAAGTTTTTGTACTTTATGGAAAAGAAACAAAAGGTCTTCCAGAGAATTTACTTCAAAAACATATGGATAGCACAATTAGAATTCCGATGAGAAATACATTACGTTCATTAAATTTATCAAATTCTGTTGCAATTATTACATATGAAATATTGAGGCAGATAGGATTTGATGGACTCCAAGAAACCCATGAAGACTATTGGGAATAACTTCAAAAGTTGTGAATCGTTACGAGTCACAGTTTATTGTAAAATAATAGGATATGGTGTATAATTAAGTAAATGAGTTTATAGGAGGTTGATGTTGAAAAATAATTACAATTTTGGCTATGTCAAATTATATTAAAAACGTGATTATATACAGTTAGTGTGCACCCTTGTTTTTTTATAAAATTTTCCTTGCCAAAATTTAATTTTTTTCCAACTAGATTTGTACCTTTAGGAAGGGATGAGATTAATTATGGACAAATATACGTTAGGTAAGAAATTATTAGAGCTAAAAGCAAAATTAGAGGAGGCTGTTGCCCAAAATGACGTTGTATTAGCACGTAATTACTATAGACAATTTAGGGCTGTTTACTATGAGGCTTATGGATTTGATTTTGAACCAGTAGTACCTCAAGATAGTCTAAAAATATTGAAAGATTATTTAGAAATAAGTGAGGAAAATACTTGATTTTTTAACAAAAAGAGGGTATAATAATTAAGCATAAGATTGAAACAGGAGAGTGGGAGCAAATCCCACTCTTTAATTGTAGATAAGGAGGCATATATATTGGCAAATATAGAAGAAAAAATAGAAAATAGATTATCTCCAATAATTAATGATTTGGGATATAAACTATATGATGTTCAATATGCAAAGGAAGGTAAAGATTACTTTTTAAGAATTTTCATTGAAAAGAAAAATGGAATTATTGATTTAGATGATTGTGAAAAAGTTAATAATGCTATTACAGATATATTAGACGAAGATGACTATATTAAAGAGCAATATTTCTTAGAGGTTTCATCAACAGGTGTTGAAAAAATGATAAGAAAGGAGAGACACTTAGTTGAAAATATTGGAGAGATAATTACAATTAGACTATTTAAACAGATAGATGGATATAAAGAATATGTTGGCAAATTGATAGAGTTTGATGATGAAAATTTAAAAATAGAGCTTGATGATAATTCAATTATAGATTTAGAAAGAAAAAATATTTCTCAAATAAAGAAATATTTTGATTGGAATAATTAAAGGGGGAATAGGAAAATGAAGAAAGAATCAAAACAGAGCAAATTAATAGATAGTAAGGAATTAGTATTAGCTTTAGAGGATTTAGAAAAAGAAAAGGGAATAAAGAAAGATTATATGCTAGAGTCTATAGAAACAGCATTGGTAACAGCTTATAAAAGAAACTATGACTCAAATTCTGAAAATGTAAAAGTAACAATGAATGCTGAAACTGGCGAAGTACATGTTTATGCTGAAAAAACTGTTGTTGAGGTAGTGGAAGACGATAAAATAGAAATAAATCTAGAGGATGCAAGAAAAATAGATAAGAAATTAGCCATAGGAGATACTGCCCAAGAAGAAATAATCCCAAGAGATTTCGGAAGAATAGCAGCACAAACAGCAAAGCAAGTAATTATTCAAAAAATAAGAGAGGCATCAAGAAATGTTTTATTTGATGAATTTACAGAAAAAAAAGGAGAAATAATCTCTGGTTTAATTCAAAAAGCTGATGGTGGTATTGTCGTAGTAGATCTTGGAAAATTAGAAGGTATTATGCCGTTAAAGGAGCAAATTCCAACAGAAAAGTATAGAGTAAATGACAAAATTAGAGCTTACATAGAAAATGTTGAAAGAGGCGTAAAAGGTGCTCCTCAGGTTATAATTTCAAGAGCAAATGGAGACTTTGTTAGAAAATTGTTTGAACTTGAAATTCCAGAAATTTATGAAGGTGTTATCGAAATAAAGAGCGTTTCTAGAGATCCAGGAAGTAGAAGTAAAATCGCTGTATATTCTCCAAATGAAAATATAGATCCAGTAGGATCATGTGTTGGTCAAAAAGGTATAAGAATTCAAAACATTATAAATGAATTAAATGGAGAAAAAATAGATGTTATAGAATGGAATTCTGACCCATCAATTTACATTTCAGCAGCGTTATTACCAGCACAAGTACTTGCTGTAGATATTAATGAAGATGAAAAATTTGCACAAGTTATTGTTCCTGATGATCAATTATCATTAGCTATAGGAAAATCTGGACAAAATGTAAGGTTAGCTGCTAAATTAACAAATTGGAAAATTGATATAAAGAGCGAAGCTCAATTCAGAAAAATGATTGAAGAAAGTAATAATAAAGCAGCTGACGAAGTACAAGAAAATGAGAAGCTTTCAGATTTAACAGAAGAATAATAATATAAATTTATAACATGATGAATACAATAGGAAGTGATTAGTTTGAAAAAAATACCACAAAGAACTTGTATTGGTTGCAATACTCAGAAAAACAAAAATGAGTTAATAAGAATTGTAATTAATAAAGAAGGTAGTATTTTTCTAGATAACACAGGCAAGGCAAACGGAAGAGGTGCGTACATATGCAATAATATAGAATGTCTAGAAAAAGCAATAAAAACAAAACGTCTGGAAAGAAGTTTTGAAACAACAATACGTAACGACATATATAGCGATTTAAGAAATGAAATCGCAAAGCAAGATTAATTTAATGGGGGTGAAATTTATTGGCAAAGGTTAAAATTCATGAAATCGCAAAAAAATATAATCTAACCAGTAAAGAAATTTTAGAAAAGGCAAGTGAATTGGGGATTAATGCAAAGAGCCATTTAAGCTCAGTAGAGGAAAGCGAAGCTAAATTATTAGAAGAAAAGTTAGGTAAAAAGTCAAATACTAAAGTACAGACAGAAAAAAGAGATAAGGAAAAGAAGAAGGAAAGCACTCCTGTTATTATTAGAAGAGAAGTAATTCTCGCTGAAGAAAACAATCAAGATAAAGATGAAAAAAAGCAAGATAATAAAAATAATATAGGTTTTGTAGAAAGAAATAAAAATAAAAATTATAATATAGTATACAGAAATAAACAGCAAAAACCATTGACTGTTAATGAGCTTTTTGGAATTAAGGACAAAAAGAAAGAAGAAGAAGAAAAGAAGAAAAAAGAAGAA
>JAGBAJ010000023.1 GCA_017939755.1 Clostridia bacterium
AATAGAGGACAAATTGAAATGCATGACAAAATATTTGGATATACAGTTAACTCTAACAAGGGTAAACCAACTAATTCAGAATTTATAGCAATGATTGCAGATAAATTAAGATTAGAGCATAGTATGGTCAAGTAAATTATATAAATAAAGCCTTCTAAAATAAGAAGGCTTCAGAGCGTAGACAAAGTCTACGCTCTTTTATTTTTGTCAATACTCTTTATGAGGTGATAAATATGTTAACTATAAGAAAAGAAGATTTTAGAGAAGATGAAATAAATGTGATATTAGATAGATTAGTTCCTGAAAATCATCTAGTAAGAAAAATAGAAAATGCAATAGATTTTAGTTTTATTTATGATAAAGTAAAAGACTTATACTCTCCGTTAGGAGCTCCAAGTATAGATCCAGTTGTTTTAATAAAAATAGTTTTAATTCAATATTTATTTGGTATACCTTCAATGAGGCAAACAATCAGAGAAATAGAAGTAAATGTAGCGTATAGATGGTTTTTAGGTTACTCATTGACCGAAAAAATTCCTCATTTCTCAACATTTAATAAAAACTACGAAAGACGATTTAAAAATACAGATTTATTTGAATCTATATTTAAAGAAATTCTAGCGAGAGCTACAAAATGTGGATTTGTAGATTCTTCTAATATCTATATAGATTCAACACATATAAAAGCTAGCGCTAATAAGAAAAAATATACTAAAGTAGAGGTAGATATTCAAGCGAAGCATTATCAGGAAAAATTAGAAAAAGAGATAAATGAAGATAGAGTAAAACATGGAAAAAGTCCATTGAGTGAAGCAAAAAACGAAGAGGTAAAAAAAAAAGAAAAAATAGAGAGTAATACAGATAAGGATAGTGGAATGTTCTTCAAAAATGAAAAAGAGAAATGCTTCGCATATCTAGCACATACAGCTTGTGATAACAATAATTTCATAGTAGATTTTCATATTACACCTGGAAATATACATGATAGCGTAGCTTTTTCAGATTTATATAAGAAGATAAAAAATAATAGTAAACAACATACAACAGCGATAGCTATAGATGCAGGATACATAACTCCTTATATTTGTAAAACTCTCTTAGATGATGGTATAATTCCTGCTATTCCATATAAAAGACCTCTGACTAAAAAAGGATTTTTTAAGAAATATGACTATGTATATGATGAGTATTATGACTGTTATATTTGTCCTAATAATAAAATTTTAAAATATTCAACTACCAATAGAGATGGGTATAGAGAGTATAAATCTAATCCAAGTGATTGCAAATCTTGTGAACACTTAAATATTTGCACTAATAGTAAAAATAAACAAAAGTTAGTTACAAGGCATATATGGCAAAATTATTTAGAAGAAGCTGATCATCTTAGACATAAGCCATATGTAAAAAAAGTTTACAGTAAACGTAAAGAAACAATTGAACGAGTTTTTGCAGATGCAAAAGAGAAACATGGTATGAGATATACAAAATTAAGAGGCTTGTCGAAAATTGAGATGGAGGTAAGCCTTATTTTCTCATGCATGAATCTAAAAAAATTAGCCAATTGGATGTGGAAAGATACATCCAATAATCTAAGGCTTACGCCTATTTTTAGTATATTATCACTAAAAATCTTTGTAAAAAAGAAAATAGCCATTTTATATAAGTTAAAAATGGCTATTTTGTCTACAATCTGAGGCTGTCTAATTAATAGACAGCCTTTTATTAAGCTATTTTAGTTAAATTTTCATTTTTTATTTTTTCTAATCTTTCTTTATTCGCTTTAGTCATACCTTTAGTTGCAATTATAAGTAATGTAAATGCCATTACTACACATACCAGTATTCCTATCCAAGTTACATTATATCCAAAGTTTTCAGCAAATACTCCGAATAGTGCTGAACCACTACAAAATCCAATTGCAAAGTTTAAGTTAATTAAACCTAGTATTTGTCCGTATTCTTTATTTCCAAAGAACGAACCTACCATATAAGCTGGTCCCAT
>JAGBAJ010000024.1 GCA_017939755.1 Clostridia bacterium
CAAATGTTGTATCATCGAGAGTTTATGCTGCCCAATCGATAGAGGGGTATTCTTCTAGCAAAATAAGTAGATATCCAGGATATCAAGCCTTAATAGATAAGCTAAAATCTAAATATCCAAGCTGGAATTTTAAAATGTTATATACTGGTTTAGATTGGAATCAAGTCATAAAAAATGAAACAACAGCATCACATGGAAGAAACTTAGTGTACTCAGATAAATCTGGTGCATGGGTATGCTCTACATGTGGAAATAAATCATATGACACAGGAAAATGGAGATGTGCATCAGAGGTTGCCGTCTCATACTATATGGATCCACGTAATTGGATAAATGAAGATTACATATTTCAATTTGAAGATTTATCATACGATGCAAATACGCAAACGCTGAATGGTGTACAGAAAATATTATCTTCTGCTGCGTGGGCAAATGGATCTTCAATCAAATATACAAGAACAGATGGAACGCAAGGTACAATAAATAAATCTTATGCACAAGTTGTTATGGATGCATCAAAAGAAGCGGGAATAAGTCCATATCACTTAGCATCTAGAATTGTTTTAGAGCAGGGAAAAAATAGTACACCTGGATCGACTGCTAGAGGTACATATACAGGGTATCAAGGATATTACAATTTCTGCAATGTAAATGCTTCTGGAAATACAACAGCTACTGTAATTTCAAATGCTTTAACATATGCAAAAAATAATGGATGGACAGATCCAGAAGCCTCAATTAAAGGTGGAGCTAAATTTATAGCCAAAAGTTATATAGCAGTAGGACAATCTACATTATATTTGCAGAAGTATGATGTTGATAATAGCGATGGAAAATTGTATTATCACCAATATATGGCAAATGTTTCAGCTGCCGCAACCGAATGTGTTTCTGTAAAAAATTCATATTCAAGTTTAGGAATGCTAAATAATAGCTATACATTTTTAATTCCTGTATATGAGAATATGCCAAATGAGGTATGTGCTTCACCAGATAGTACAAGCATTGTTACACAAAATGTGAAAATAACAGGATCAAATGTTCAAGTTAGAAATTCGCCATCTCTAATTGGTACGGTTGTAGATAAATTGAATGTTGGAGATATGGTATTAAGAATAGAATGTGCCGCCAGTCAAAAAGATGGTTATTATTGGGATAAAATAGTCTTAAAATCAGGAGCAAAAGCATATATTGCTAGAAACTATATTTCTCAAGTTGGAGATGTAACAAATTGTAATGTTTCGGGAGTTGCAAATACTAGCGTTAATCTAAGAAATGGACCAGGAACAACTGGAACAACTATTGTAACAACTCTAATTTCTGGACAAGCGGTAACAATAATAGAGAAGGATGTATATAATAATTTAAATGGGTATAATTGGGTACGTGTAAAACTTTCAAATGGAACTCAGGGATATATAGCTAGTCAGTACATAACTGAAGTTAGTGGAGGCAATACTAATCCAAACTATAAAATTGCAACTATAGTATGCGAAGATGGCTCATCTGTAAGGATAAGATCAGGAGCTACGACTCAAGGATCAATTGTTACAACGCTAAAAAAAGGTGCGACAGTAACTATAATGCAAGAGAATGCTGCGCAAGCTAATGGCTACACATGGGATAAAATTGTAACAAGCGATGGATTAGAGGGATATGTTGCGAATAAATACTTGAATAAAGGAAACAATGCACATACACAAGCACCAGAAGTAGGAAAAATTAGTGGTGATGTAAATGGTAGTGATAAGCTGGATGCAGGTGATTATGTTTTAATAAAGAATCATATAATGGAAGTTAAGATATTGACAGATGCACAAAAAAGGTTAGCAGACTATAATGGTGATGGAAAAGTAAATGCATCAGATTATATATTGATAAAAAATAAACTAATGGAATAGGAGGAATTTATGAGAAGGTCGCATAGAATAATACGAAGTCTATTATTAATAATAGCAATTGCATTTCTTGAACTATCTGTTAATAAAGTATTTGCAGTAGATTTATCAATAAGTGCAAATAAGTCAACAATAGGAAAAGGAGAAACATCAACAATAACTATTTCTTCCCAATATACAGGAAGAGTCAATTTAACAGTTAGTGGTGGGACAATAAGTAGTTCAAAATTATGGTTAGAAAATGGGTCTGGGACAATAACCGTTACTGCAAATTCTGATAATGGAGTAAAGGTCACCGCAACACCAGTGGAAATGTCTGATAGCTCTGGAAAGACAGTTAATGTAGGTGCAAAATCCGTTTCAATAGCTAAAAAGTCAAAGAATAACAATAATAATAACAATCAAGATCAACCAAAAGAAAAAGAGCCAACATTTAAATCAGCAAATGAAAAAATGTATGCAACAGGTAATATAAATGTTCGTAAAAGCTATAGTGCAGATAGTGATAAACTAGGATCTTTACAAACTGGAGATGAGGTGACTCGTACAGGAGTTGGTGATAACGGTTGGAGCAAAGTTACCTTTAATGGCGGAGTTGGATATATAAAATCTAGCTTATTAACAACAGAACAACCAAAAAAGTCAGAAGACAAATCATTAAAATCATTATCTGTTGAAGGGTTTGAAATAACCCCTGCTTTCAATCCAGAAGTAACAGAATACTCTATTATTGTAGGAAAAGACATTGAAAAAGTGGAAGTCAAAGCAGAAGCTAATGACGAAAAGTCTAAGGTGGAAATAGCAAATGTGGAGAAAATTGAAGATGGAGACAATTTAATTAAAATTGTTGTAACAGCAGAAGATGGCACAGCTAGGACATATTCAATAAATGCAAAGAAACAGGAAGAAAAGGTGGTTGGATTAGCATCGTTAAAGATTCAAGGATATACAATTGAGCCAAAATTCACAACAGATGTTTATGAATATAAATTAACTATCTTAGATCCTAAAGTTACAAACTTAGAAGTAATTACAAATGCAAATGCTGAAAACGCAAAAATTGAAGTAACTGGAAATACAAATATAAAACCAGGAGAAAATATTATATCGATTAAAGTTACATCAGAGGATGGAAAAGATACAGCAACATACAAAATTGTAGTTAATAAAACCGCTGTGGTTGCTGGAACAACTGGCCAGAATAATATGATTTTATATGGTGGAATTGGTATTATTGCTTTATTGGTTATAGCAATAATTGTTGTAGTTGTTATAGCTAAGAGAAAATCCAAATATGAAGAAGAAGAGTTTGAAGAAGATTATGAAGATTTATATGGTTATTCAACAAAGAGCGAACCTTCTACTGTTAGAGAAAGTAACTTTAATAGCGAAGCACAAAATAATAAAGAAAATATAGAAGAAGGGCTATTTGGAAAATTACCTGACCAAAACATAAAGAATGATACACATAATAGAACTATGTCAGATTCTGATTTTAATTATAATCCATATACAAGTGAAAATTTATATGAAGCAATAAATAATAACAAAGAGGAAAGTGTTATTGGTAAATATAATGTATCGTCAAACGAAAGTAATGATTATCCCGGAAAAAAATTTAATTATGGTGAAACAAGTTTGGGATATAGCTTTGATAATATAGATAAAAATAAACAATATAATCCATATAAAGATGTTACAACTGATAATGTGTTTGGTGTAACAAACAATATAAATGATAATATATTTGGAACAACAAAGACAACAGGTATAGATAACGATAATGCAATAGATTATAATCAGCATAAAAAAGTAGATAATTATTCAAACAATAATGGAGACTATTTCTCAGGAACGTCAAATTTTAATAATTATTATTCTAACAATACAAATAATGTTGATAGCAACAATAATTTCTATTCAAACGATGATACATCTTTGTCAAACAAAAGCGATGATTGGAATTATGATGATGAACGTAAGCCAAGAAGATCAAGGGGAAAACATTCAAAATAAAAATAGTATTTAGTCATCTACTATTGTATATACCTTACTATTTATGATAAAATAGTAAGGTGTACATGCCATTGTAGCTCAGTTGGTAGAGCAACAGATTCGTAACCTGTAGGTCGGGAGTTCGATTCTCCCCAGTGGCTCCACAACATTATACAAAAGGATGGAGAATATTAATGGGATTTTTCGATAAACTAAAACAAGGATTATCAAAGACTAAGGAGTCTTTTAACGAGAAAGTTAATAATGTATTTAAAAATTTTAGAAAAGTCGATGAAGATTTATTAGAGGAGCTAGAGGAAGCTCTTATTATGTCAGATGTTGGAATGGAGACATCTATTAAGATTATAGATAATTTAAGAGATAAAATAAAAAGGGATAAGATATCAGATGTTGAATTAGTAAAGCAAGCACTAAGAGCACAAATGCAGGAAATACTGGACTCTGTTGATGCAGATTTAAAATTAGAAACGACACCATCTGTTATTTTGGTTGTAGGTGTTAATGGTGTTGGTAAAACTACATCAATTGGAAAAATAGCAAACAATCTAAGAAAAGATGGAAAAAAAGTAGTAATTGCTGCTGCAGATACATTTAGAGCTGCTGCTGTGGAGCAACTAGAAATATGGGCACAAAGAGCTAATTGCAAGATAATTAAAGGAAAGGAAAATTCAGATCCTGCATCAGTAGTGTTTGAAGCTATAAAAACTGCAAAAAGTGAGGGTGCAGATGTACTAATTGTAGATACAGCGGGAAGATTACACAATAAAAAATATTTAATGGATGAATTGATAAAAATTAATAAAGTTATAGATAAAGAGCTTTCAAATGCTTCAAAGGAGACTCTTATGGTTTTAGATGCAACAACAGGTCAAAATGCAATATTGCAGGTGAAGGCCTTTAAAGAAGCTGTTAACATTAATGGGCTAATATTAACAAAATTAGATGGTACATCAAAAGGTGGAGCTGTTTTTGGAATTGTATCTGAAAATAGTATGCCAATAAAATTTATTGGTGTTGGAGAGCAAATAGACGATATGCAAAAATTTAACTCAGCAGATTTTGTAAATAGTATAATATAACAAATAGAAGGTGAGTGTATTGGATAAAGAAAACGGAAATGATGTGAATTTGGAAATGCTAGAAAATGAAAAAAAGACAAATGAAGAGAACTGCAAAAAAAACGAAAATATAGGACAAAGATATAAGAAAGATAGACGACGTAAGAGGAGAATTGTTGTTTCAACATTCATTGTTATATTTATTATAGTTGCATATATTATGTACAAGGGTAGATATTTAGAAGTACTTGAAATTGGAGATAAATATGTAAGTGCTTTCAAGTCGAATATAAAATACAATGTGGCAACAATAGGTGTAGCCTTTTTATGGGTTTATGTGCTTATGTATATAACAAATATACGAATAAAAAATGGTTTAAAGATATTTTTTCAAGAAGAAAAGAAAGATATGCCAAAATTTCCAAATAAATCAATTTCTTTTATCGCAGCAGCACTTACAAGTGTGGTAACATCTAAAATATTTTTGCAAAAGGTAATATTATTTTTTAATAGTACATCTTTTGGTAAGACAGACCAAATATATGGTCACGATATTGGGTATTATTTATTTGTACAGCCATTTATAAAATCAATATTAATATATATGATTGTAACCTTTGCACTTGTGACATTGTATGCTGCAATATATTACATCATATTGATTAATACACAATTTTTGGCAGGAGTTAATTCAGACACATTAAAAAACTCCATTATAAAACGTCAACTATTAAATAATGTTAAGTTTTTTATTATTCTAATTGCTATGTTAACATGTGTAAATGCAGAAAATTTGTCATCTCAAACATTCTTAACAGTAGGTGATTCTGGAAACAACTATGCTCTTGTAGGAGCTGGTACTACAGATATTACTATAAAGGTATGGGGATATAGAATTTTATCAGTATTAATGGTATTGGCAATATTCATTGCAATTCCAGCGTATTATAAACAAAAAAATAGAAGACTTTTTATTTGGATTGCTTCGGTTCCTGTATATCTAGTTCTAATGATTTTAGTACTTATTGGTTATGATAAATTGCTTGTTAATTCAAATGTATACGAAAAAGAAAAGAGGTTTATCTCATACAACATAGAAAATACAAGGGATGCATATAGTATAAACATCGAAGAAGTTGATGTTAATGATGGAGGAACCATAACTAATCAAGAAATGCTTGACAACGAAATTGTTATAAAAAACATTAATACAAATAATAATGAACGAGTCTTAGCGATGTTAAATAATAAATTAACAAACAAAGGTAGATATAAATATACTTCGACGGCAGTTGGATTATATAATATTAATGGAAAAGATACATTGGTATATATGACACCAAGAGAAATTACATCATCAGATAATTCTTATACAAACTCAACATATGAGACTACACATGGTTATGGTGTAGTAATTACTTCTGCATCAGATACAGATTTAAGTGGTGATCTTATAAATTATCAAAAGGATTTTTCTACAGACAAAAATGTTGTTAACATTACAAACCCAAGAATATATTTTGGGTTAGAAACAAATAAAACAATTGTCACGAATAGTAAAATAAAAAATGAATTCGACTATCCTGTTGATGGAGCCGATGATATGATAAATTCATATGATGGTAAGGCAGGATTAAACTTGAATGGATTTGATAAAATGGTATTAGCTTTATCAAAAGGAGATTTCAATTTGGCGTTTACTAGAAACTTAAATGAAAATAGTAAGATACTAACAAATAGAAATGTAATTTCAAGAGCAAAAAAGATAATGCCATATTTAATATATGATGATTCGCCATATTTAGTAGCAACAGAGAATGGAAATCTAATATGGGTAATTGATGCATATACTACATCAAACTATTATCCATATTCTCAGAAAACAAATATAAATGGACAAGAAATAAATTATATAAAAAATTCAGTTAAGGTATTAGTTGATGCATATGATGGTGATATTAAATTTTATATAACAGATAGAACAGATTTAATTGTTATGGCATATCAAAAGGCATTCCCTGATGTATTTATGGATATAGAAGAGCAAATTCCAGAGGAGATAAGCAGTTGCTTTAATTATCCAAAGTATTTATATAAGGTGCAAGCAGACATTTTAAAAAGGTATCATAATACAGAAACAGATGTTATTTATAGAGCAAATGATATATGGGATATCGCAAAGTATGGATCAGGGATTAGCTCAACTACTGATGAGGCGGTCCAGGTAGAGCCATATTATACGATTGTTAAGACATCAGAGAATAAACAGAGTAGATTAGGATTAATTATTCCATATACATTGTATGGAAAGCAGAGTCTTGCAGCGTATGCAGTGGGTTCATATGATGGAGGAACACCAAATCTTAAAGTATATAGATATAATTCGGATAATTCTATGATAGGTCCGATTCAGTTAGATACACAGATTAGTCAAAATGAAGAAATATCAAAGGAAATCTCTAATTTGGATGTTTCAGGTACGAAAATTACCAAGGGAATTGTTTTAGTTCCTGTAAATAATAAAATGATATACGTTGAATCTATATACCAGGAATATTTAAATGAAAATAATTCATTACCGAAACTTAAAAAGGTAATCGTTGCATCTGGTAACAAAATCGCAATTGGGGATAATGTAGAAAATGCACTAAATAATCTATTATCACAAGGATATGATATAGAGGTTAGAAACCAAGAGAATAAAGATGATTTAATAAAATCAATTATTAAGGCAAATAAGAACTTAAAGGAGTCTACTGCAAATTCTGATTACGAAATAATAGGAAAAGATATTAATAGGTTACAAAGCTTAATTGATCAGCTTGAAAAATTAGAAGAGGCAGAGCAAAGAAATAAACAACATACCAATATACCAGATGAATCAGCTTTAAATGCCGCATAATTGAATAAAATAGTGTAAATAGAACCATCCTATAATGGGTGGTTTTATTGTATAATAAAAATTGGTATGAGAAAATTTTAATAAAAAAAATAGAAAAATTAAACCGAAGTATGGAGCAAAATAATATTCAAAATGTTATTGCTACTATGGGTAGTCCTAAAAAGATGCTTCTTAGAAATTTCTTTTCGGGTATTGTTCGAGGTGTAGGAATAAGTATTGGTTTTTCTTTATTCTCTGCTATTGTTATATATTTATTGCGAAGAATTATTATGCTTAATATACCTGTTATTAGCGAATATATTGGAGATATAATAGACATAGTTGAGAAAAATAAGTAAGGCTTGAAAAAAAATTTCTTGTATGGTAATCTTGTATTGTAATATTTGAGAGGAGAGGTATGTATGACAAAAAAAATATTTAAATTTATACTAATTATTGCAGTTATAATATTAAGTACATTTACATTATCAGGATGTCAAAAAAATGAAAAAAAGGAAGAGCCTGAGCAAATTAGTAGAGAAACATATGTAGAACCATTACAAAATTATTTAGAGGGATTAAAAACAAAGAATCTAGAGCTAGTATTAAAAGCTTATCCAGAATTTATGCATATGGATCAAAAACTTCAATTAACAGATATTGAAGCTGTGTATGCAAGATACGAGTCATTATATGGTTCAAATATAGTTTTTGATTATAACATTGGTGAACCAACAATTGTTGAGGAAAAT
Organism: Clostridia bacterium; assembly: GCA_017939755.1. Classification (GTDB taxonomy): domain Bacteria; phylum Bacillota; class Clostridia; order TANB77; family CAG-508; genus CAG-492. Next base: position 8,606 of record JAGBAJ010000024.1, read on the forward strand.
GACTATGGGACATTGGCTTCAAGAATAAAAGAGGCATATCCAGATGCAGGCGATATTAGTATTGATAAGGCATTTATTTTAGAGGTTGAACTAACAATAAGCGGTGATGGTGTTAAAAATGCTAACAATGAAGAAAAGCAAGAGGAAAGTAATGAAGGGAATTCATCAGAGAATGGTGAATCACAAAAAACAAAAACAACGGATCACCAAGATTTTTATGTATATAGATTCAATGGCAATTGGTATATATTTTAAAGATAAAAAGCTTTTTATATCTATCTTATGAGGTAAATATAAAGAGCTTTTTATATAAAATGGAGAAGTTCTACTTTCCTATTATATAAAAAATAAACATTTTACTATTATACGGAGATTGTTTACAGAATAAGTAGAAAAAATATAAGGACCGTGTAAATACCGAAAAAACAGGGAAAAATTTCATTTAAAGTTCTTGACATTAAATAAATAAGATGATTATAATAAAGCAAGAAAATGCAAACGGAAAGACTTCAGGAGGAACTAAACATATGAATCTCAATGATACAAATGCTAACATAACTAGTTATACAAATGACAAAGATGAGGATTTAATTAACAAAATTAAATCTGGTGATAATGATGCACTTGAATTTTTACTTAACAAATATAAAGAAATTGTGAACATGAAAGTTAGCAGGTATTTTATTGTTGGAGCAGAAAAAGAAGACATCATGCAAGAAGGTTTAATTGGATTGTATAAAGCAATAAAAGGATATGATACTGAAAAGCAAAATTCATTTAGGTCATTTGCTAATTTATGTATAGAGCGACAACTTATAACAGCAATAAAAAGCTCTAATAGACAAAAGCATATGCCATTAAATTCATACCTATCGCTTAATATGTCTGCTTACGACGATGCCGAAGAAGATACAAGTATTTTTGAAGTATTTGATGCAAATGTAATTGAGGATCCGTTAGATACAATTACTAAACGAGAATATTATAAGAGCGTAGAGAATGTCATAGAAAAGTCATTGAGTCCATTTGAAAGACAAGTTTTAACAGAGCTTGTAAATGGAAATTCATATACTGTAATAGCAGAAAAATTAGATTCTCCTGTAAAATCAGTTGATAATGCTATTCAAAGAATAAGAAAAAAAACAATAAAAAATATGTCGAAAGAATAATAAAAAAGTATTAAGGATTGTAGATAACTATAACTGATTGCTACTATCCTTAATTTTTTTATGCTATGAAAAGTTCCGCTAATGCCATAAAGGTAATATTGCAAATTAATAATCGTAATGGTAAAATTATGCCAAATAATAAAGTAGAGGGTGTAATTATTGAGAAGTGAAAAAAATAAGAAAAAAGTGCCTCCAAAAAGGCAACAAAATAAAACAAAACAGAGCAAATCTACAATAATTAATGATCAACATAATGGCAGAGAAATGAAGAGCAAAAAGAAAGTTATGTCAGAAAAACGTAGAAAGTCAATAAAACGATTTAATACTATTTTTGTAATTTTATATACTATATTTTCTATATATATGATTATGATGTATTTTAATTGGAAGAGCCTAATACTTCCAATGATGAAGAATGAGCATTCAATGGTTGTAAATTCAAGTGGAAATATAATCGAGATTATTGGTGCTGAAAAAAAATGTAACAACATTAAATTATCCCAGATACCAGAAAATTTAAAGAATGCATATATTGATATAGAAGATGAAAGATTTTATTCTCACAAAGGTGTAGATATAAAAAGAACATCAGCAGCTATAGGTTCATATATTATTCATTTCGGTAAGTCTTCTTTTGGAGGAAGTACTATAACACAACAATTGGTAAAAAATCTAACTGGTAATGATGATTCTTCAATAGGTAGAAAAGTAGAAGAATGGGCAAGAGCAAGTGCTTTAGAGTCATTTTGCAGTAAAGATGAAATATTAGAGGCATATTTTAATATTATATATGTGGCTCCAAATACGTATGGTGTAGATGCTGGCGCGAGATATTATTTTGACAAGAATGTAGAAGATTTAGATTTAGCTGAATGTGCGTATTTAGCTGGAATTAACAATTCTCCAAATTCGTATAATCCATTCAATGGAAAAGATAATTCAGATAAAATAAAAAATAGAGCGAAAGTTGTATTAAATAAGATGTTGGATTTGGGTCATATTTCTGAGGCAGATTATAATTTAGCAATAGATGAAATTAATAATGGATTACAATTTAAAAACGGAACTATTGAAACAGATTCTGACGGAGTGTACTCATATCATACAGATGCTTTAATATCAGAGCTTGTGTCTGATGTGTCTGAAAAAAAGCATATTGAAACTAGATTTGCTAAAAATTACATATATATGGCGGGATTAAAAATTTATAGTACAGAAAATACAGAAATTCAAAAGAAATTAGAAGAAGAGTATGAAAAAGATAAATATGTAATAAAATCTTCAGCAACAGGTAATAGCTCTCAATCTGCAATGGTAGTGATAGATCATACAAATGGCTATGTGGTTGGTTGTGTAGGAGGACTAGGCAAGAAAACAACTTCTAGAGGTTTTAATAGAGCAACTCAAGGTTATAGACAAACTGGATCTGCGAGCAAACCACTAGCTCTATTAGTACCAGGTCTTAACGAAAAAAGTTTTACAGCGGCTTCAATGTATGTAGATGAAAAAACGACATTTAATGATGGAACAGAAGAAGGTTATTCTCCAACAAACAATGATGGTTATATTGGAAATATAACAATTAGAAGGGCTGTAGAATCTTCACAAAATATTCCTTTTGTTAAAATGATGGAGCAGATTACTCCAAAAACGTCAGTTAAATATCTGAAGAAAATGGGAATTACTTCTTTACAGGATAAAGATGAATCGTTAATGCTTGCATTAGGAGGATTAGATAAAGGAATAACACCACTTGAAATGGCGGGAGCATATGCAACCATTGCTAATAATGGTGAGTATATAGAGCCAACATTCTATACAAAGGTTGAAAATTCAAAAGGCAAAACAATAATAGAAACAGACCAAAAAAAGAGGAGGGTTTTTTCTGAAGAAGTAGCATATATTGTTAAACAATTATTAAAGCAACCTGTAGAAGGTAACAACGGAACTGCCAGGTCGTGTAAAATTGAAGGAATGGATGTCGCTGCAAAAACAGGAACAACCAACGATAACTATGATAAGTGGTTATGCGGTTTTACAACATATTATACCGCTGTAACATGGTATGGATACGACAAGAGCGAGACTATAGAGTATAAAGGAAAAAGTCCAGCTATAACAATCTGGTCGGCAGTTATGAAAGGAATTCATTCTAATTTATCAAAAACAAGATTTGAAGAAAATGATAAAGTAAAAAAAGCACTAATATGCCCTAAAACAGGACATACAGCCACGTCAAATTGCTCTAATGCGTATACGGAATATTTCTTACCTGGAACAATACCAGATCAATGTACATCATGCTCTGGTGGTCAAAATAATTCGGACGATGCAAATAATAATAGGCAACATAATAATGAAGATGATGATCAGGACTATGGTCCATAAATAATTAATAAAATAAAGACGACTATAAAAAAATAAAAAATCATTGAATTTACATACGTATTTTCAATGATTTTTGTCATTATAGTTACAATAGTAGGTTTTTACAGCCCATTTTAATTTTTTTTATTTTTTTGGAGATACTACAAGTGAAAATAAATTTTCAAATATATTGCAGGTAATAAAGCAAAAGGTCTTTATTATTTGTATTTTCTATATAGGAGGAAAAATGAATAAATATAATCAGGATGATAGGCATAATAATGTAGAGAATCAATCAGATATATTAAAAGAGAATTTTAAAAATGAAACTAAATATGGAGAATTTATTTGTTCATATTTTGGATGGCTGCCAATTTCTGAGCAAAAAGAGCGAGCGAATGAACTAGATAGAATGACAAAAAAAAGTCAGGATAAACACTAATTTATAAAAACAATTACGTGGCATGGAAAACAATCTAAAATGTCAAAAAATATTAATCATGCCACTTTTTTTCTACTCCAATATAAGTGATGATAGAGCTGTATTTCCCGAAAAGAAATAGTTGATAATCTTAAATGAGTATAGTAAAATTTAAATATAATAGAAACGAATGGAGGATTTAATTATGTATCAAATGGAGTTTGGAGATTGGATATTAGGAATGCTATGTGGAGGTATTGCAATAGTTATAATTATTATAATAGTTATTGTTGCAAGCAAAAAGAATAAAAAAGCACTAGATGAAGCTTTGGCAAATGTATCAGAAGAGCAAATAAACCAGATGAGAAACGCAGGCTGTAAACCTGATCCTGAAAATAATAAGAAAATATTAGGTTTTGGATTGGTTACAAACATTGCTGAAGAATCAGGCAAAGTAAAATTAACAATTGTTTTCCGTAACGGATTTGTTGGAGAAGATGTGATTAATAAAGTTACAATCGATAAAGCTACATTTCAGTCAAAGAATATAAAAGTTGGACATTTTGTTCAAACAATACATAAAAAAGATAAAGATATTGGAATGAGTGGAGTAAAGGGAATTTTATAAAATGGACTAATACATTAGAAATATTAGGGAAAATAGTATTTAGATAGAGCACCTTGTTAAAATAGAAGACAAGGTGTGTTTTTATATAATACATTACACACAAATTTTAAAAGTTAGATACGATTCTATGAAGTTGTGTATAAAGCTGCTTTAAAGCAATAAAAAGTTGACATAAACTGTACAAGATAGTATAATTATAATTGGATAAAAGGGAGAATAATATGGTTTATGATTTTAAAGATATAAGAAGAGATAGCTTTAAAATTGAAGATTCGGGACTTGATTTTGCTAAGTATGAAATGTATTACGTAAGATATAAATTAAATAATGGACAAGATAAAGTTGTTAGAGCTTTTATTGATAAAGGTACATTTTCTGAAAACTCGAATATTCAAGAATTAAAGAAATGTAAAAGTGAATATAAACAATTTTTAATGGACTTCTTTGTAAGAAGACTATTTGGACCTAATGGATATATGCATGATGATGGTAGATCAGACATGATATATCTAGGAACTATTACGATTTCAAGACGTGATAAAGCTATTGTCGATAGAAATCATAAACGTCCAAATGGAAAGGACGCACATGAAGAGTTCGAAAATTCATTATTTAAGTTAAAGATGCAAGTAGCAACAAAGGAAGCTATGAATAAATTAAAGAAGTCCAAAGAAAAAGATGGAAAGTCATATGTAATAAGTGATATACATGGAATGTATGGATCATATATGGAGGCTATAAATCAATTACAAGAGAATGATACATTATATGTACTTGGAGATGTAATAGATAGGGGAGAATACGGAATTGAAATTATTCAGGATATGATGCAAAGAGACAATGTTAATTTTGTGATGGGAAACCATGAATGGTATATGCTAAAAACTATAGACATATTAAAAAAGTATGGATTAGAAAATTACAATATAGGACAGGCATTTACCGTGTTTAATTCAAATACAAGAAAAATGCTACCAGTTGATACTGCATTTATGTTTTCTTGGATGTTTCAAAATAATGGAATAAAAACTATTACAAAATATTTAGAGCTTCCACAAACAGAGCAGGAACAAATATATTCTTACTTGAGTAATTCCGCTATAATTCAAAAGGTACAAACAAAAAACTTAAAAATTTGCTTGGTTCATGCATGCCCTCCAAATGATAATGCGTTTATAGATTTGGTAGAATCTCAAGAAGAAGGTATAGTAACATATAAAGATGTTAATAAAAATTTGGGTGAGAACTGTATAGAATATATGGTTGAAGAGCGAGATGATGTTAAAGGATTTGAATTATGGGCATCAAAAGGTTACATAACTATATATGGACACACCCCTCAAAAAAGTGCAAGAGTATATCGTGATGAAGAAAAACACAGAATATGTATAGATGCAGCATGTTCTATGAACGGAAACCTTGCAATGCTTTGTTTAAATGATGGGAAAGCTAAATATATTACTCCTAAAGAAAAAGCAGAAAATATAAGTTTAGGTGCCCCTGAAGGAGAGAACAGATAAAAAATGGCTTTTGATTATAAAAAAGAATATAAAGAATTTTATATGCCTAAAAATAAACCTGGTATTGTTAAAATTCCTAAAATGAATTATATTGCAGTAAGAGGAAAAGGAAATCCTAATGACGAAAATAGTGAATATAAAGATTCTATAGGACTTTTGTATGCAATTGCTTTTACTATAAAAATGAGTTATAAGGGAACACATAAAATAGATGGCTATTTTGAATATGTAGTACCACCATTAGAAGGATTTTGGTGGCAGGAAGGAAATAGAAAGACAATAGATTATAAAAGTAAAGATAAATTTAATTTTATTTCAATTATTAGACTGCCAGACTTTGTAACAAAAAAAGACTTTGATTGGGCAATCCTTGAAGCAACTAAAAAGAAAAAACAGGATTTCTCAAAAGTGGAATTTTTAAGTTATGATGAAGGAATGTGTGTTCAATGTATGCACATAGGTCCTTATGATAATGAACCTGAAACAATTAATTTAATGCACCAATATATGATGGAAAACGGATATGAGTTAGATATTAATGATACTAGATTTCATCACGAAATTTATTTAAGTGATCCTAGAAGATGTGATTTGAGTAAATTAAAAACAGTTATAAGACATCCAATAAGAAAAAAATAGTTATGGAATTTGCCAGTAACCTTACAGAAATGTAAGGTTATTTTCATGAAATCTGTGCTATAATGTTGCCAGGAGGGACTAGGCTATGCACAAAATTTTAATTGTAGAAGATGATGAGAAACTAAGAGATGAGTTAGAAAAATTTTTGAATAATAATGGATATAAAGCAGAATCTATAAAAAAATTTGATAATACAATCCACGATATATTAAAGATAAATCCAGACTTAATATTATTAGATATAAATTTACCAGGAGCAGATGGAGAATTTATTTGTAAAGAGATAAGAAAACAATCTAATATGGCAATTATAATGGTAACAAGTAGAGATAATGAATTAGATGAATTAATTTCATTAAATTATGGGGCGGATCATTACATTACCAAACCTTTCAATATTCAAATTTTACTTGCTAAAATAAATTCATTGTTAAGAAGAGCTAATATGTCTATAGAAAATAGTAATAGAATAGATGCAAAAGATTTTACATTAGATATGTCAAAAAATACAATGGAAAAAAATAATAAATCTATTGAACTAACGAAAAATGAATTTAGAATATTAAAATATTTTGTAGAAAACAGAGAAAAAATAGTATCAAGAGAAGATATAATAGAATGTTTATGGGATAGTGAAAGTTTTATAGATGATAATACATTAACTGTAAATATTACAAGATTAAGAAATAAATTAGAAGAGCTAGGATTAAAAGAATTATTACAGACTAAACGAGGTCAAGGATATATATTGTTAAAGAAAGGGTAGATTAAATGAAGTTTAAAGATTTTATTAAAGAAAAATTAATAGGAATTTTTTTAGTTATATTTGCTTTAGCTACAATAGAAATATTCTTAATGGCATATCCATATGGAAATTTTATTAAAATATATATCCCACTAACAATATTGGTAGTATATTTTATAGGTCTAATGATTGAATACACAAGTAAAAAAAACTTTTATGCTAATTTATCGAATACTTTAAATAATTTAGATGAAAAATACTTAGTTACAGAAATTATTAATACTCCAAATTTTATTGAAGGCAAAATATTAAAGAGTTCACTAGAGCAAATTGATAAGTCAATGCTAGAGCATGTAAATAAATATAAATATTTACAAGAAGATTATAAAGAGTATATAGAGCTATGGATTCACGAAATTAAAATACCAATAGCTGCAAGTAAAATGGTAATTGAGAATAATAAAAATGAAGCAACAAAAAGTATAGATGAAGAATTAAATAAGGTTGAAGATTATATTGAACAAGCTTTATTTTATGCCAGAAGTAATACTGTTGAGAAAGATTACTACATAAAGGCAAGCAATTTAAAAGATATCATAAATGAAAGTATAAAGAAAAATAAAAGTATATTGATTCAAAACAAGATGCTAATTAATTTACATGATTTAGATAGAATAGTGCATACAGATAGCAAATGGATTATATTTATATTAAATCAAATTATACAAAATAGTGTTAAGTATAGAAAACAAGATAATAATTCAGGAATAGAAATTTATAGTAAACAAGGCAAGGAAAATGTAATTTTGTATATTAAGGACAATGGAATAGGCATCAAAAAAGGAGAAATTACGAGAGCTTTTGAAAAAGGATTTACAGGAACAAATGGAAGATTGCAAAATAAAAAATCTACAGGAATTGGATTGTATTTATGTAAAAAATTATGTGATAAATTGGGAATAGCGATAGAATTAAGTTCTATTCAAAATGAGGGAACAGAGCTAAGATTAGTTTTTCCTAAGAATAGTTACATTAATTTAAAATAAAAAGAAACCTTACAAAAATGTAAGGTTAATGTAAGGTAAATCGATGGCAACTCCTTTTTTTACACATTATAATCAAATCATAAATAGCAATTATTTTTGCTGGATGAAAGGAGTTTTTTTATGGAAAATGTATTAGAGGTAAAAAACATCGAAAAATACTATGGAAACAAATCAAACTTAACAAAAGCCATAGATAATATTAGTTTTAATGTTAGAAATGGCGAATTTGTTGGAATTATGGGAGCAAGTGGATCTGGAAAAACAACACTTCTAAATTGCATATCTACAATAGATAGAGCAACTGCAGGACATATCATTATTAATGGAGAGGATATTACAAAACTAAAGGGAAACAAGCTAAACAAGTTTAGAAGAGAAGAGCTTGGATTTATATTTCAAGATTTTAATTTACTAGATACACTAACAGCTTACGAAAATATTGCTTTAGCACTTACTATTCAAAAAGTAAATGCACATGAAATTGATAAAAGAGTGAAAGAAATAGCAGAAAAACTTGAAATATCAGAAATAATGAACAAATATCCATATCAAGTATCTGGAGGGCAAAAGCAAAGAATTGCATCAGCAAGAGCCATTATCACCAATCCCAAAATAGTATTAGCAGATGAGCCAACAGGGGCATTGGATTCAAAATCAGCAAGACAATTATTAGGAACATTTGAATACTTAAATCAAAAACTAAATGCAACCATTTTAATGGTTACACATGATGCTTTTACAGCAAGCTATGCGCATCGAATTATATTCATAAAAGATGGAAAAATCTTTAACGAATTAGTAAAAGGAAATGATACAAGAAAACAATTTTTTGAAAAGATAATTGAGGTGCAAACACTTCTTGGAGGTGATTTGAACGATGTTATTTAAGTTATCTTGGAATAATATGAAAAAGAGCTTTAAAGACTATGCAATATATTTCTTAACATTAGTGTTAGGAGTTGCAATCTTTTATATGTTCAACTCAATAGATAGTCAGCAAGCAATGCTAAAAATATCTGAGTCAACAAGAGAGATTATAAAACTTATGATAGCAATACTTGGATATGTATCTGTATTTGTAGCAGTAGTTTTAGGATTACTCATTGTGTATGCCAATAATTTCTTAATTAACCGAAGAAAAAAAGAGTTTGGAATATACATGACACTTGGAATGGGAAAAAGGCAAATATCAAGAATTATATTACTAGAGACAATACTTGTAGGAATAATATCACTAATAGTAGGTCTTGTAATAGGTATCTTTGCCTCACAATTCATGTCAATATTAATTGCTAAAATGTTTGAAGCAGATATGAGTGAATTTAGGTTTGTATTTTCAATTGATAGCTGTATAAAAACTTGTGTCTATTTTGCAGTAATGTATGTAGCTGTAATGTTATTTAATACATACACAATATCAAGATACAAATTAATTAATTTATTAAATGCAACAAAGAAAAATGAAAAAGTAAAAATAAAAAATCCAATTATTTCTGTATTAATATTTATAATTGGAGCTGTAATACTTGGGATTGCTTATTGGAAAGTAACAGGAGATGTACATTCACTTAATACAGCAGATAAAATATTGCCACCAATTTTAATGGGAATAGTAGGCACTATATTAATTTTCTGGTCTTTATCTGGATTTGTATTAAAAGTAGTTCAATCTATGAAAAATACTTATTTAAAAGGTACAAATATGTTTGTATTAAGACAAATTAATAATAAGATAAACACAACAGTTGCAAGTATGAGTGTTATTTGCTTAATGTTATTTATGACAATTAGTATATTATCTGTTAGTTTATCATTAAGAGAAAGTATGCAGAAAGAATTAATTGATGTGACACCAGTAGATTTAAATTTAGTTAAGACAGCCAATTTACCAGAAAGCTATATGAAATATGGAAAAGAAGTAAAGACTACAGAAGTACAAAGAGCAGATTCGAGAATTACAATACAAGAAACACTTAAAAATAATGGACTAGATATGAATGTGCTAAAAGATGTAATAGAAATACCAATTTATGCTAGCAATAGCTTAACATGGGAAGACTTTTTTGGAGATAAATTTGAAGAAGTAAAAGCAGAGTTTCCAGGGCTGGCGTATGATACAGCAGAAGAAATCGTAAGAATATCAGATTATAATAAAATTGCAAAATTGTATGGAATAGAGCAATATGAATTAAAAGATGATGAATATATTATGCTTTGTGATTTTGACAATATGGAGAATTTAAGAAATATGGCGTTAGTAAATGGAAACACTTTAGAAATTGCAGGAAAGCAATATAAATCAAAATATAACGAATGTAAAAGTGGATTTATTATGATGTCAACAAGTCATACAAATACAGGAATTGTTTTAGTTCCAGATACTTGTAACCTAACAGAAGATATGAGAGAGCAACAATTATTAGCCTGCAATTACAATGCAAATACAGAAGAAGAAAAACAAGAAATAGAAAAATTGTTTTCTAGTGGAGATTCTGGATTTATTCAAAATTTAGTAAATAATGGACTTGATATAGATGGTATGACAAAAATAGCTCTTATAGAAGCAAGCGTAGGAGTAGCAACCATTGTAACATTTATAGCAATTTATTTAGGAGTAATATTCTTAATTGCAAGCGCAGCAATACTTGCACTAAAACAATTAACAGAAAGTTCAGATAACAAACAAAGATATACAATATTAAGAAAAATAGGTTGTGATGAAAAAATGATAAATAAAGCATTATTTAGACAAATAGCAATATTCTTTGTATTACCACTTATCTTAGCAGTTATTCATTCTATATTTGGAATACAATTTGCAATGACAATAATGGAAGGATTAGCAAATTCTGAAGAATTACTACCATCAATTATTTGGACAGTCGTAATTATTGGAGCAATTTATGGAGCATACTTTATGGCGACTTACTTAGGAAGTAAAAACATTATTAAAGAGGATGAATAGATAAATATTCGGATTCTTTAAAACGATGCATGGGAAGAAGTACAATATGATGAACTTCTAGAAAAGGTAAAAGTAAATTATACAGAATAAATAATGCCACAAAAAAGAGGTGGTTTATGTGAAAATGTTGAAAAGAATAATATTTGTAGTAATATTAGTATCAATTAGCATAGGATTGCTAGTAGTGGGAAATGGCTATGATATGTATAAAAAAGCAATAGAAGAAACACCGCTAGCAGATAAAATAGAGGAAATTAAGTCAAAAGAAAATTATACACCAATTTCAGAATTACCAAAAATGTATCTAAATGCAGTAATATCAGTTGAAGACCATAGATTTTATAAGCATGGCGGAATAGATACAATTGCAATAGGTAGAGCAATTGTTAATGATATAAAAGTAATGGATTTTGTAGAGGGAGGAAGTACCATAACACAACAATTATCTAAAAATGAATACTTTACACAGGAAAAACAAATAACTAGAAAAATAGCAGAAGTATTTATGGCACTTCATATAGAGAAAAATTGTGAGAAAAATGAAATTTTAGAGCTATACATCAATACCATTTATTTTGGAAATGGTTATTACAATATAAAAGAGGCTAGTTTAGGATATTTTGGAAAACTACCAAAAGATATGACAGATAGTGAATGTATTATGCTAGCAGGAATACCAAATGCTCCTTCAGTATATGATTTAAATAAAAATCCAGAGCTTGCTAAACAAAGACAAAAACAGGTAATTAAGAAAATGATAGAATATGGTTATTTAACACAAGATGAAGCAAATGGAATATTAAGTGACAGCAATGATTAAAGAAGCTTATTAGTTGATAAATATACTAATAAATAGTATAATTGCATAAAGCTAATTAACTTTTGTAATAAAATCACACAAAGAATGATATAGGTTAGATAACAAAAAAAGGAGAATGAATTATGAGCTTGTTAGGAAATATTTTATGGTTTATTTTTGGAGGATTTTTAAGTGGACTTTCGTGGTTTTTCTCTGGACTACTATGGTGTATTACAATAGTAGGAATTCCGTATGGAATGCAATGTTTTAAATTTGCATCAATGTCGTTTGCACCATTTGGAAAAGATGTTGAATATGGAGGTGGAGTACCATCTATACTTGCAAATGTAATATGGATTATCTTCTTTGGAATTCCTATGGCATTAGAAAATTTGTTTTTCGGTTGCCTTTGGTGTATCACAATTGTAGGTATTCCATTTGGACTTCAGTTTTTCAAGATTGCTAAACTTTCTTTGGCACCATTTGGAGCCAAAATAGTGTAAAGCAAATTTTCAGTTAATATCAACTTTGTATTGTAATTTGTGTGATTTTTGAGGGAGCGATTGTTTCGCTCCCTCTTAATAAATTATATGTAGGGCAGGTGATTTTTTTTTAATTATCTGCCTTTAATAAAATAAGAATCTAAATCTATTGAAAATATTGTAAAAAAATAAGAGGAATGATAAAATTTAATTGCAACATTAAAACAAAAGCACAAATTTTGGAGATGCTGAGTTAAGAGCTTGGATAGATTATGTATATACATAGATGACTTAAATTTAATGCCTAAATATATTGAAATATTAAAAGCAATAAAATCTTAAAGATCTGATTTTTAAATGGAATGATGTTGGGCATAAATAATTATGAGCAGTCACGAATGATGGATAGTAAAGAATTTGAACAAATGGGATCTGAACAAAATGAAAGAAACGGAAGATGAGGAGGAAAAAAATGAAATTTAATAGTATTGATAATTTTGAGGTAACAATTGGTAATGAAAGTAGCATAAGCATTGCAAAAAAAAACATAGAAGACATAATAAGTCCAGTAGAAGGATCTGATAGTGAGGAAAATATAAAACATGAACAAATGTATGAAGATGAAGAAACTATTTCAACTGTAAATAGTTTCTTGTGGGGTGGAACCATATTAATATCTTTTGTAATCTGGATAACTTGCATAGTATCATTAATTTTAAATTGTACTAGAAAAAATGTGGGGAAAGCAGTTTTTGCAGGAATAGGTTTGATAGTACCTATTGTAGCAATAGCAATCTCAACAATAGGAAGGTCAATATATGAAATAGAAGAAAATGAAATTGGCACAATACTAGTTATATTAGCACTTGCGGTACAATTTGTAGTAGAAATAGTAGCATTTGCATTTTGTTTTTCAAAAAAGGAAAAGAAAAAATCTATCTAGAGGTAGAGTGGATAAATGACACAACTCGCAAAAGTATGAAATAGGACAAGAGATAGATATACACTATAATCCAGATAATTGTGATCAATATTATGTCGAAGGAGAAAATACACAAAAAAAGTTAGGAATAATCTTTACTATTGCAGGTGTTATAGTATTAATTGTGGATATACTAGGAGCAATAGTATTAGGAATTAATATTTAACGTAGTATAAATCATTTAATGAAATAGATACTTTACTTATCTATTGTACTTTATTACTATATTGTTACTAATTTTGTATTTTGCAATATATTTTAGCTAGAAGTCTTATATGACTTAGATAGTCAATCAAAAGCTTAAAGAGTGTGAAGAGAAAGGTGAATGAAAGTTATGAATGATAGGTTAGAGAGATTAGGAAATATGAGAAAATATATAATAAAATTTTTTATTGTTGCTATGTGTTTATTGAGTATATTATCAACCGAATCATTTGCAACAAAACCAAGAAGTTTAAATCAAGAAGAAATAGATAATACTGGAGCAACAAGTTTAATAGAGATAAAGGAAAAAGAGATATCAACCAAAGATGATTACAAAGAAAAGTACAATTCAGAGGAGAGTGGAACTATTGCATATTGGATACATAAAATAAATTTATACATATGGTTAGCTTCTGTCATATTAGGTGTTATTTGTTTAGTGTCTTTAGTTTTAAATTGTATAAGAAAAAATACGGGGAAAGCAATATTTTCTGGAATAGGACTAATAGTTCCAATTATATCGATTGTTCTTTCAAATATAGGACAAGTACTATATACAATTGAAGAAAATATGATCGGTTTTGTATTAGCTATATTTGCAGTAATATTAGAAATTATATTTGGAATTTTAGCATTGATATTTTGTTTTTCAAAAAGGAAAATACCAAATGAAAAATAAAAAAATGGGGACGGGGCAAAAAATTAAAGTATACATAAATTACCAACAATTAATAATCCGAATCCATATTATAAAAGTTAATTGAATATGGGTTATATAAGATATTTGTATTAGCTAGATTGGTTGAAATATAATAAATAGTTAAAATTAAGGGGGAATTTTATATGATAGATATGCATATACACTCAACAAATTCTGATGGAAGTAAAACTGTAACCGAAATTCTAGAAATGGCCCAAAAACAATGTTTAAATACAATTTCATTTACAGACCATGAATCATGCAATGCGTATGATGAACTAGAAAAAATAGATGTTTCTAGGTACTATAGTGGAAAAATAATAAAGGGTGTTGAACTTAAAAGTCAACACAAAGACCTAGTAATGGATATATTAGCATATGGATTCGACTGCCAAAAAATGAAAGAAGGCATAGCAGAATGCTACAAAAATCTAACTAGAGCTAGTATTCAAGAGAAACAAATAAAAGAGTTTTACGAAATAGGAAGAAATTTGAATTTAAATCTAAGACCAATTGAAGAATTACAATGGGACAAGAATAAAGAATGGGGCAGTATAGTTTTTTATAATGAAATGAAATCTCATATAGAGAACAAAGATAAACTAGCTAGTGATATATGGGAGTCATTTTCCAATTTTAAAAATAATCATTATCATATAAAAGGCGATAAATTTTATATTAATAGAGCTAATAATTATCCAAACATCAAAAAAATAATAGATGTAATACATAAATCAGGTGGAAAAGCCTTTATAGCACATATTTTTGAATATAGAGAAATTAAAGATAAAATAGCTGAGCTAGAAGAAATGGTAAGCAAATATGATATTGACGGTATAGAGTGCTATTATACAAATTTTACCGATGAAGAGCACAAGGAAGTTTTAAAATTTGCCAAGGATCATAACTTACTAATAAGTGGTGGAAGTGATTATCATGGAGATTTTAAACCAGGAATAAATCTTGGTATTGGAAAAGGTAGCCTTAATGTGCCAGATAGTGTTATAGAAAACTGGGAAATTTAAGTAAGTAGATTGCTCTATAATTAATTAAAATAGTTAAATTTAAACTATGGTCTTTGTGTATAGACTGAGTTAAGGAATTAATAGTATCAATAGCAAACCTCCAATCATACTATAACTATAAGTATGATTGGAGGTTTTTTATGGATTATGAAGTTATGATGAATGGTAACGTAAGGATTGGTCAAATAGCGCCAGATTTTGAGGCAGTAACTACAATGGGAAATATACAATTAAATGATTATAGAGGAAAATGGCTTGTGCTTTTTTCGCACCCTGGGGACTTCACCCCGGTATGTACAACTGAATTTATTGCTTTTTCAAAAGCATACCCATATTTTCAAAATTTAAATACGGATTTACTGGGTTTAAGTATAGATAGTAATGCCTCACATTTAGCATGGATATATGATATATATTGTAAAACTGGAATAAAGGTTCCGTTTCCAGTTATTGCTGATAGAAGCGGGGAAATAGCCAGAAAGTATGGTATGATTTCAAATAATGTGAGCAGTACAGAGACTGTAAGAAATGTCTACATAATTGATCCAAATGGAATTATAAAATTAATATTAATTTACCCATTAAATGTAGGAAGATTTATTCCCGAAATTTTAAGAGCAATTAATGCATTGCAAGTAGCTGAATTAAATAATGCTTCTACACCAGCAAATTGGGTTCCATGTCAGCCAGTAATAAATCCATCTCCGCAGACAATAGAAGGACTATTTGAGCGTAATGCAGAAATAAGCGAAAACAGCAATGGTATGGGCTGGTATTTAAGTTTTAAAAAGCCAGATAATTGTAAAGAAAATGAATTACCTGAATAAATTCAAATGAATTAGTAACGCTAAGTATTGACGAATATGGCAGAAATATGTATAATTGGTCTATTAATGTGTATATTATAGACTTTAATAAATCCAATATAAATTAAAATATAATAAGTAGGAGGCAAAAAAATGAGAAAATATTTTGGAACAGATGGAATAAGAAGAATTGCTAATACAGAGCTAACACCAGAGCTAGTATATAGAGTAGCAAAGGCTGGAGCATATGTTTTATCGAAACATGCAGACCATGCACCAACAATACTTATAGGTAGAGATACACGTATTTCTGGTACTCTTATAGAAAGCGCAATGGTTGCAGGATTTTTAAGTTATGGAGCAAATGTTAAGATATTAGGAGTTATGCCAACACCAGGTGTTGCATATTTAACCAAAAAATTAAAAGCAGATGCTAGTGTTGTTATATCTGCATCACATAATACTTTTGAATTCAATGGTGTAAAATATTTCAGCAATAAAGGAATGAAAATTTCTGATGAATTAGAAGAAGAAATTGAAGATGTAATGGATTCTGGAAAGATATATGAATTAACTGCTGTTAACGATAAAATTGGTACTTCAGAAATAGCTACAGATTTATTAGATGAATATGTGTATTTCTTTAGAAAGAATTTTGAAGAAGATTTCGAAGAGTTAAATAATGATAATTTTGTTGTAGCTATAGATACTGCAAATGGTGCAACCTCTGTTGTAGCAGATAAAGTATTTACAGCTTTAGGAATTAGGCATTACATAATTAATGATACTCCAAATGGTATTAACATTAATGACGGATGTGGTTCAACACATATGGAAATGTTAAAACAATATGTTATTGATAAAAAATGTAGTTTAGGAATAGCATATGATGGCGATGGAGATAGATGTTTAGCTATTGATGAAAACGGAAATGAAATAGATGGAGACAAAATTTTAGCTATTGTTTCTAAATATTTAAAAGCAAAGGGAAAATTAAACAAGGACACAATAGTAGCAACAGTTATGAGTAATTTAGGATTAAATAAATATGCTAAAAATAACGAATTAAACTTTGTTCAAACTAAAGTTGGAGATAGATATGTATTAGAAGAAATGTTAAAGAATGGATATAATCTTGGAGGAGAGCAATCAGGACACGTTATATGTTTAGATTACAACCCAACAGGAGATGGTATTTTAACATCACTTATGATTATTAGAGCAATTCTTGAATCTGGAAAAAAGGCCTCAGAGGTTGCTGGTATAATGAAAGCATATCCACAGGTTTTAATAAATGCTAAAGTTTCTTCAGATAAAAAATATGATTTTGATAAAGATAAAGAAATTAAAGAGGCAATTGCAAAATTAGATAAAGAATTTGATGGAAACGGAAGAGTTCTTATAAGAGCTTCTGGAACAGAGCCACTAGTTAGAGTTATGATAGAAGGTGAAGATCAGGAATACATTACAAAAAAAGCTCAAGAAATAGCTGATTTAATTCAAACAAAACTTTCATAAGAGAAGTTTTAAGGGACACTGCAGAAAAACAGCACAGGCTGTTTTTCTGCAGTGTCTCTTAAATTTTTTTAATTTTTTATTTTTTTGTGAACCTACATTAGCTTTTGGAGGTCTAAATAGTATATAAGTTGTAAAAAATGGTAAATGGGAGTATAATAAAATGTGGTATACATAACATTAAACGACTATTTTCTACGAAAGGGGATGTTTTAATGGAAAAATATTTTACAAAGAAAAGGATTGCAATTATATCAATTTTAACAATAGGTGTTATTTTAATTGCAGTAAGTATTGGAATTGGTGTGTCGAAGAGACAATCACAAAATAAAATTGCAGAGCAAGCTAAGGCACAACAAATAATTGATAGTAAAAAAGAAAAGATTGCTGAAGTAGGCAAGCAAAAGGAAGCACTAAAGAAAACAGAAGAAGAATTAGAGAAAGATAATTATACAGATGAGTATAAGGAATATGAAAAATTATCAGATGAAGAAAAGAAAAAACAAGAAGTTATTCCTAGAAAAGAAAAAGTAGATTATGAAAATCTTGATAAAATTATTAAAGACCAAGAAGAAGATTTAAATAAGAAATACATTTACGAAGAAGATAAAAGGGACGATAAAAAAGAAGACAGCAAGGAAGAAGATAATAAAGAAGAGAACAAAGATGACAATAAAGATGATAACAAGGAAAACGAAGAAGAAGACAACAAAGATATCGAGGTAATTCCTTCAAAGTTCGATTTAAGGGATAAAATAGAAATTAAAGTTGAGGACCAAAGTACATATGGTTTATGTTGGGACTACGCAAGTTTATCTGCATTAGAAACAAACTTAGCATTAACCAAGAGCGAAGATTATGATTTTTCAGAAGGTCATATAG
This sequence comes from Clostridia bacterium, assembly GCA_017939755.1. GTDB lineage: Bacteria > Bacillota > Clostridia > TANB77 > CAG-508 > CAG-492. The sequence goes on from JAGBAJ010000024.1 coordinate 27,501, forward strand.
ATTACATGCTATCACGTGAACTTTCAACTAATTATCGTGAACCAGGTGATGGTGGAAGCTTTGATGAATTTATGAAGTATGTTGATTTAGATATAGGTTTTGTATTAGATAAAGATGTTCCTGTTGGTACGTATGATAAATTCGAGTATAATACCTTTTATAATACACCAAGTGTAGATATTTCAATTACAAAAATTGCTAAATTTCCAGCTTTTGTAAGGTCAAACTTCAATGAAGATGATGTAGATGAAGAATTAAAAAAATATCAATCTGCAATAAAAACTCATATAATGAATTATGGTGGTTTGTATGCAGCTATTGCATCTCCAGATTGGGGAAATTGTTACTATGCAGATTTTGAGGAAACAGCAAATTACTCAAGGGGTGGTCATTGTGTTACCATAATAGGATGGGATGATAATTATTCAAGATATAATATGCTTTCTCCATCTGGAAGAACACCTCAAAAAGATGGTGCATATTTGGCATTGAACTCTTGGGGTGAAAACTGGAATGATAATGGATATTTTTATATTTCATATGAGGATTGTAGGGTAAATTCGGAGCTTACAGGTATTGTTTCAACAGATATTAAAGACTATATTAATATTGACAAAATAGAAGATAATTTAGTTAAGGATATAATATTAGAAAACCTATCAGGAAGCATAATTGAAAAAAATGGAAAAAGATATATTAGAGAAGATTCACTTAATTTATACAAACTAGATTTATCAAGCAAAGATTTAGAAAGTATCAACTATGACATTATAGCTGAATATTTTGGAACGTTTGCTACAATTGATTTATCAGGAAATAAGTTATCATCTATAGATGGAATAGATAAAATAATTAAACAAGATTGGTATAGCATGGATGTTAATTTATCAAATAACAATATCAAGGATGTTTCATCTTTAAAAGATTCTGGTATAACTAACTTAATCTTAGATGGTAACTTGGATGTATCTGGATTTGAACAAATAACAACATTAAAAAATTTGTCACTAAAGGATTGTCAATTATCAAATATTAGTGGAGTAGAGAATCTAACAAATCTATTTAATATTGATTTATCAGGAAATAATATATCAGATTTTACTCCATTGTCAAATTTAGAAATGTTATATGAAATAAATATTGCAAGCAACGGAATAGAAACTCTAGAATGTTTAGATTGTATATTAAATAAAGATATTATGTGTACACTTAATTTATCAAATAATAATCTTAAAAATATTGAAAATTTAAAAGGCTCAACTATTAATGCTATAAATTTAGCCGGAAATAAAGAAATAGAAGACTTTTCACCAATTAAGGAGTGTCCATATCTTACATACATTAATGTAAGTAATTGCAACATAAAAAATGCTGAGGATGTAAAAGGTGCTCTTGAAGCCCAAGTATACGAATACAAACCAGATTATGACCATGGATATGATTATGAAGAATATGGAGACGGAGAAGAAATACAAGATTATAGTGATATGGAAGACATATACGATGACTTTTATCGAGAGGTTTATGGTGTAACATATGTATTATCTGGAAATACTGAAATATATAATATAGGAGTACTTGACAATGCCGTTGATATTGAAGCTAAAGCTTGTAATTTAGCCAATATAACAGAAATATCAAATATACCATATATTATGAATTTAGATATATCTGATAATAAAGATGTAAGTGGAGATTTATCAGGCCTAAAACTATCAGTGCTTAAAGCTAATAATTGTAATATAAATGATAATAGTTTATTTAATATTGAAAGTGCAGATGAAATGGAACTATATGGAAATAATTTACAAGATATAGATGAAATTGCTAAGGAGAAAAATTGCTATTATTTACACGTAGATAAAATTGAAAATATTGATGAGATTGAATCAGATATTGGTGTTATATGGGTAAAAGATTTAGAAATTACAATTGAAATTCCAAGCAACAATAATTCTGTTATAAGTAGAAAAGATTTTAATAATATTGAGGGAATATCATTTGGAATGATGTCTGTAGATGGTAAAAATTATGGTTCAGTAACTAATTTTATTCCAGTAAGTGAAGCTACTACAATCAAAACAAGTGTTTATGGAGAGGTTAATTGTGGTGATGCCACATTAAAATTTAAAGTAAATCCAGATATACAAAGTGATGAAATCAGGGTGATAAAGAAACCTAATAAAGTTGACTATAGTGCAAATGATATGGTAGAAAGTACTGGTATAAAAGTTGTAAATGTTTATACTAATGGAATACAAAGAGAAACAACTGACTTTTCTGTTGAAAAATTACAACCAATAAGTACAGACAAAGCAACTGTTGGAGTTTCTCAAGACGAATTACGAACAAAATTCTATGTTAATGTAACTGATGTAGATGAGGAAATGCTTGACGAAGACTTAATAATTCCAGAAGATTTTGAAGGAGAATTTCCAATACTTACATTTGAAACAGACGAAATGTATAACTTTGCAAAAGAATATTGGATGGATGATATCATAGATTTTGATCCAAACTCAAGAAAAATTATGTTAAAAGAATTTAGAGAGGTAAATGATAGTGGTTTACCAATGTACATTCCTAGGAAGTATTTATATGACATAAAAGGCTTAAAGCCAATGATTTTAACAGACATATATATTCTAATGAATGAAGAAGATGGTAATGAAATTATTAGCGAGGAAGAGCTAAAGTACTTCGAAGAGTTCCCAGATTTATCTCACATTCATATTATAACATGGGAAGATAATGCTGATAATTTAATAGTGAAACAGGATAAATATATAATAGATATCGAAAATGGTGTAGGATAAGAATAGGAATTTTAATAAAGTTTTTGGGAAATTTTTAGAAGTTTTTATGGACTACTTTCAAAAAAAGCAGCATATGCTGTTTTTTTTGAAAGTAGTCCATAAAAACTTTTTTACAGTGCAGTTAATGCTTCTGAAAACATTGATTGTTTTTAATTATTGTGGTATAATAAAGTATACATTTTGTAAAGGAGGTGCAACATTATGACACGTGTCATTGTTGCGTCAACAAGTGAGGCTAAGATTAAAGGGGTTGAGACTGCCTTTGAACGGAAATTTGAAAATGTGTCCGTTAGAGGATATAAGACTGAATCCGGAGTCCCAGACCAACCATTTGGCGATGATGTTTTAAAAGGGGCTATGAATCGCCTGGAAAGGCTAAAAGAAAATCCGGAGACTAAATTTGCCGATTACCTTGTAGCATGCGAAGGTGGAGTTATTGAATCGTGCGGAATGTATTTCAATGTGCAGTTCGTCGTTATCGAAGACTTCCATGGAATAGCCAGGGTAGGCATGAGCCAGGGTCTGCAAATCCCACCTCAGTATATCGAAGCCGTCAGATCTGATGGTTTGGCTTCTGTTATGGATAGCATATTCGATAAAGCTGGAGGCGTTCGAGTCTTAAGCGATGGTCAAATGACTCGATCGGACCTCGTAGAAGCCTCTGCCATGTTGGCACTTGGTGCGTTCAAGTGGTGAGGCAAAGCAGTGGTGAAGATTCAAACTTCATCACTGCGATATTATATAAACAAAATTAAATTTAACATATATAAATATAAAAAATTAAAATCTACTATATAAGGAGGAAAAATGGAAGAAGAATTAAAAAAATTCAAAGAATTTAAAGCTAAATATGTATATGAAATGGGAGATATTGAAGTAATTGATGACAAAGAATATTATGATGGATTGCCATTAGTTGATGAAGATGGTAGAGATATAGGAGATTGTGAAAAATGGATAAATGTAGGATACAAACATAAAGGTCCACATGCAAAAGCGTTATCTAATTTATTTCCATATGATTTTGAATTTAAAGGAATCAAAATGCATAGTATAGAAACATTTTTTCAGGGTATTAAATTCAAAGATAAAGAATTACAAAATTGGGTATTCTCATATAGTGGATTAGATTCAAACTACATACAAGCATGTTCAGAATATAAATGGAAAGAAACAGGAATTCTATATTGGCAAGGAATACCTATAGATAGAATGAGCACAGATTACGATGACTTAATCGATGAATTATATATATCAGCAATACAAAACCCACTATATAGAAATTTATTGAAAAATTGTGATAAAAAAATAATTCATACAATGGGTGAGGCAGATAAAAGTAAAACAACATTCACAAGATATGAATTTGAAAAACAATTAAATTGTTTAAAAGATTTTATAAGAAGTCAGGAAGGAATGTAATTATGAGTGATATTAAGTTTCGTGATTTTGATATTATGGGAATTATTAGATTACAACCAGATGAAGTACATGGAATAGAAAAATACGTTAGCCCTGTAAAGAAAAATGGCAAAATTGAATACTATCTATCAAGATCTGCAGAGTATTATAATGTTAAGTCTATGGTTCAGCTTATGGCTGACAGAGAAGAGCTAAAAGGACAATTAAAATGTGGAAAAGAATATACTAAACGAAACTTTGTTATCATAGAAAACATGTTAAATTGTTCTGCTAAAGCCTACTTTGCAAAATTCGAAACATATATAAATAGTGGAAAGAAAGATGAAAACGCATATCAGGGCATGGAAGCTGCAAAGAGATGTTTAATGAATGATGTAAAAAACATAATTAATTTATTTAAAAAGCAAGGAGAAATAGATAATTATGAAAGCCATCATAAAGAAAAAACAATGGTCGAAGGATTAACAAATACATTACCAGGTGGAGATGAGTATTCAGCAAGAAGATCTATTGAAATGGATAATAAAGCTCTATTATACCTTTTCCTAAAGAGTCTTGATTTAAATAGAAACACGGACAATCTTGAAGTTCTAACTCCAGGGTATGGAAGTTTATATATTGGTCCATTTATTCAAGAAATGTATGGATTTACTTTTACAAACATGTATAAAAGTAAATATATTGCAGGAATGGATCCACATATACAAGAGCTTTCGATGGTTGACTTAATGTCTAGTGATAGACCATTAAAAACAGAAAACACAGTATTATTACTAGATGACAATGTTGGAACAGGAACTACAATGAAAGAAATTTGTGAAAAAATTGAGAGCGCAGGTGTTCAAAGAGTTATTACAGGTGCAATACAATTCAATTGGAAAAATTATTATAGAGTTTCTGCAGGACTAAAAACTGATATTCCAAGATTTGAGGTAGATGATTATACTTTTATTAGTCCTTTTAATTATCCAGGTCACAAAATTATTGAATATGCTGTGGATAGTATTAATAAATCAGGGAACAATTATGAACAATTTTTACAGAATATGGCTTATAACAGAGACGCATATCCTGACATGGAGGGAGCAATATTTAGAGCATTTTTATGGGCAAATCGCTCAAATATGATGCTTAGTACAAAAATTAATAAAGGTTTTATTCAAGAAGATATTAGTGATGATGAAATACTTAAGTATGTTTTTGATTCAGATGATATGAATGAGTATAAAAGAAATCCTGCAATGTATAATCAATTAAGAACTTTAACTACAAAAATAACAAATCCAAGAACTCAAGAAATACTAGATAGAATATTAGATGAAGTAATTTATATGGACGAAGAGCGATATGAGGATGTGAGTGCACAAGGATGTGGAGAAAGTCAACAAACTCATGAAGAAAAATAGAATTTACCAGAAAGTCATTATAAGTTTTTAGGGACTACTTTCAAAAGACATTATATGATGTTTTTTGAAAGTAGTCCCTAAAAACTTCCCCAAAGAGCTAATTCAAGAATAAATTTAAGATTTTGTAGTTGACTAAAATCAAGGCAGATATTATAATTAATGAGATTTTATATTATAGGAGAATGCTATATATATTATTCTATATAAAAATAAAGAGGAGGAGATTTTTTATGGAAAATAACAAAAAGTTTTACATAACTACACCTATATATTATCCAAGTGGAAATTTTCATATAGGTACAGCTTATTGTGAAGTATTAACAGATGCAATTAAAAGATACAAACAAGCAAGAGGTTATGACACATTCATGTTAACTGGTCTTGATGAACATGGTCAAAAAATTCAAACAGTGGCTGATAAAAAACGAATGTCCCCTCAAGAGCATGTTGATGAAATGGCGGAAAAAGCTAAAAAATTATGGAAATTAATGGATATAAATTATGATAGATTTATTAGGACTACCGATGATTACCATTGCAAGGCAGTTCAAAAAATTGTTCAAAAATTCGTAGATAATGGAGATATATACAAAGGTAAATATGAAGACTGGTATTGTATGCCATGTGAAAATTACTTTACAGAAACACAACTTGTCAATGGAAAATGTCCAGATTGTGGTAGAGAAGTAAGGAAAATGAGCGAAGATGCATATTTCTTTAACATGAAAAAATATGAAGGATGGCTAAAAGAATTTTATGCCAAAAATCCTGATTTTATAGTACCAGAATCTAGAAAAAATGAAATATTTAAAAATTTTATAGAGCCAGGATTACAGGATTTATGTATTAGTAGAAATACATTTGATTGGGGAATACCTCTTCCAAATGATCCAGAGCATGTTCTATATGTATGGTTAGATGCTTTAACAAACTACATTACAGCTTTAGGATATGGCGGAGAAGATGAGAGCTTATTTAATAAATACTGGCCAGCTGATTTACACGTAGTTGGGAAAGAAATTATAAGATTCCATGGAATTTATTGGCCAATATTCCTACATGCATTAGGATTAGAGCTACCAAAACAGATTTATGCACATAGCTGGGTTGTAATGAAAGATGGAAAAATGTCAAAATCTGTCGGAAATGTAATATATCCAGAAGATTTAATATCAAGATATGGAGTAGATGCGACTAAATATTATTTACTAAGATTAATGGGATTCGCACAAGATTCAATGTTTACACCAGAAGACTTTGTTGAAAGATTTAATTCAGATTTAGCAAATGATTTAGGAAACTTATTAAACAGAACAATAGGAATGATGAATAAGTATTTTGGAGGTGTAATTCCAACAGATATTAAAGTCAAAACAGAATTTGACGAAAACTTAGAAGAGTTTACTAAAACTCAAATTGTTAAGGCAGAAGATGCCTTGGATACATATCATATAAGCAATGGACTAGCAGAAATATGGGCAATAATATCAAGAGCAAATAAGTATATTGATGAAACTTGCCCATGGGTATTAACTAAATCAGAGAACGAAGAAGATAAAGAAAAGTTAAAATCTGTAATGTTCCATTTAGCAGAGAGCTTAAGAAAAGTTGCAATATTGATAACTCCATTTATGCAACAGACTGGGGCAAAAATGCTAACACAACTGGGAATAGATGCAAACAATACAGCATGGGATTTAGTATATTCAGATACAGAAATAAAAGAGAATACAAAGGTAATATCTCAAGGAGAGCCTTTATTTGTAAGATTAGATAAAGACGAAGAGATTGAATACATAAAATCTGTAATGAGGGGTGGATGATTACTGAAAAAATTTTGTCACAATTCACAGCTATATATACATACAAGGATTTCAAGATATAATGTTAATTTATAATGTGTAGTCAAGGTGGGGACCGACAAGGTAGAATAAGTAAACGTTGCAAGCGACTAGCGAAGCAACAACTACTTATTCTTCGCAGTTGGGGCGAAACTTATAAATTGATATTATGTCTTGAAATCATAATAAATTTATATTAGCAGTGAATTGGAACAAAATTTTTAATTTTTTAAGATTTGTTCTATTGTCCCCATTGACAAATTAATACTCTAAATATACAATGACTTTGATTTATGGAATTCAAGGAGGATTTGTATATGGCAAACTCAAAAATAATAATCGTTGAAGGTGCACAGGGTGCTGGAAAAACAACTATTACAGATTTCTTAAGACACTCTTTAAGTTACACAAATTTATATAGATTATGTGGTACATCAGACATTACTCCTGCTGGTAAAAAAAAGGCAGAAGAGATGTACATAGACCTATTAGATTACATGAAAAAGATGGAAAATAAAAGCATTAACTTATTGTTTGATAGAACCTTTTTTACTGAAGAAAATTACTGTAGATTAGGGAAAAAAGAATATACATTTACTGATGTATATGAGAAATTACTAGACGAATTAAGTAAATTAGACTTTGAAATTATTTATATAACATTGTACTTGGAAAATGAAAATTTATATAATGAGAGATTATCAAAACCTGATAGAGCAGGTAAAGCGGCCTTCAAAGGTTCAAATTTTGCTGCACAAAATAGTATAAGTCAACAAAGAATATACTTAGATATGGCAAAAGAGATAAAAGATAAATATCCAAGTATTAATGTTGTTAATATAGAAAATAGTAAGTTACTAGAAGAAACAAAAGCAGAGCTTAGAAGAGTTTTAAACTTCTAAATTTGAATAGTTAACATCTGCTCTACTAATATTTAATACATAAGAAAGAAGAGGAACACACAAATGGAAGTTATTAAACCGAATTTAGACGGAATAACAGAATGTAATACTGTAAAAGGTGTAATAAGAGAAGCTGAAACACATGACATGGATGTCGCATGCTGTTTCTTTAATAAGTGCTACGAATCAAATGTTGAAGCAAGAGGAATGGAATTTAGCTCTTGTGAGTTTAGGGATTGCATAAGTCCGAATAGTAAATTTGAGAGAGTAGCATTTACAGATGTTTTATTTGAAAATTGTGATTTTTCGAATGTTGTTTTTTATGAGTGCAATTTTGTAAGGGTTACATTTAAAAATTGTAAATTAGTTGGATCAAATTTTTGTAATGTTAATATGTATAACATATTAATGGATAATTCAAATATATCATATTCAAGTATGGCTCTTGGTACATATAAAGAAGTATGTTTTTCTGAAAATAAAATGTCAAATTCAGTTATTCAGGAAGTTATAATGAAGGATGTAGAGTTTGAAAATAATAATCTTATAGCATCTCAGCTATCAAGAACTAGTTTAAATAATGTTGATTTATCAAGCTGCGATATAACTGGTATTGCAGTTACTCCAGAAAGCTTAAAAGGGTTAATAGTAAACGAAATGCAAGCAATGGAACTGTCTAAATTACTAGGTATAGTTATTAAATAAGCTAATTTAAGAGTTCTTAATAAAGAAGAAACTTTGCTACAGAGTATTGTAGCAAAGTTTTTGTATTAACTTTAAGGGTAAACCACGGGCTATGCCCGTGGTACAGGAAAGCTTATAGCGATGAGCAAAGGTTACAAAAATACCCACTCAAAACATGATATAATATTTAAAGTTTGACGGCTTAAAATATTAATTATGAGAGGAG
>JAGBAJ010000025.1 GCA_017939755.1 Clostridia bacterium
ATAAGAAATATTTAAAAGATAAAAAGAAAACAGTCAAATCAAATATGTTTAACTGTTTACTTAATGATGAACTATTACTAGAAGTAATCGGAAATATTACAAAATTATGTTAATTTGTAATATTTGATGAAATTACCCTGCTTCAAAGTCTTTAAAATTTAATCCAATCTCTTCAATATATGCTTTAAATTCGTCACCAACAGGGTGTATGATTCCTCTGTTTTTTGCCTCTTGAATTTGCTCTTTCGACAAAGCTCCCCAGTTATCAACCTTCTCCCATTCGCTCATTGCATTATGTGCCTTAGGCATAAGATTTACACGAACTTTATACTCTGGTGAATTATCGTACTCTTCCATTATTTCATCAACTAATCTTTTTAATTTTCTTCTAACATCACTATACTTATATTTCATCTACTCTCTCCTTTTGATATAATATTATAATTTTAACACTTTCAATACATTATGTCAAATAGAAGAGTCGTTTTTTTGAAAGTAGTCCCCAAAAACTTCTTCTTATAATTCTGTATCTACATCTTCTTCATTAACCATATATTCTCTGCTTGAAACACGTTTTTTTGATCTTTCTTTTTCAATTGCATCTGACAAAAGTTCTTTTACCGCTTCTGACTTTTTTACACTTTTAATATCAAATTCTGGTGTACTTTTATCTGCTGAACAACAATGAATTGTTCCCACTCCAAAAATCCTTTGACTCAATTTTCTATTCAAAGTTACATCCATAATTCTATATAAACGAATTTCTTCTTGTTTAATATTAAAAAGTCCAGTTTGGATTATTAGTTTCTCAGATGTTAATTCATACTTTGTAAAAGACCATGGTAGCCCAAATATAGTTCTTTTTCTATCTTTCCATATTATATCTTTCATAATTAATCACATTCCTTCCTCAAGTCCGAACAAATAGGAAAATCAAAGATTTTCCGTAAATTTGCTCGGCGCAATATTTTGTGCAATAAAATTTTTGTGCATCCGTTTTCGGCGAAGCCTTATTATATATTATGAAAAGTCAGCATGACTTTCCTAATATATAAATCTAGTTGAAAAGGATTAAACTTTTCAACCTGTATTACCTCCATAATTTTATACTAATATAGTACCCTTACTTTGTCAATATTCACTTCTATCTTAAATTCTGCTGAGCATCCATAATCCTTCTATTTTGCTCATGATTTTGATTAACTTGTACTGATTGACTAACTTCTTTTAAAAGATTATTAAATTTTTGAACGTGCACACTATTTGCAGGTGGCACATATGCAACATATTCTATGTCGCTCTGTCTTTTATTTAATGTCACTTCATTTACTTTTCCTTGAAGTTTCTGATTTTGCTCCATATATTGTCGTGCTTGAGCTCTAGCACTAACTTTCTTATTTTGACTTTCAGTAACTATTGCTCCCGTTTGTAGATTTTCAGATTCTTTTTGTTCCCTTTTTTGTACAAACATTCTCTTAACTTCTTCATTATTACATATCTTTGAGAAATCTTCCGTTTGTATAACATCAAAAAATTGTACCATATCATCAGGTACCTTTCCACCATGTTGTTCCCATATATGCATATATAAATTAGACAAACTATCTTCTAGAGTTGTTTGGTTCCTAAATTCATATTTTTCTCCATATAATAATTGCTTTCTAAGCATAATATTTGCTAATCTTTCTTCCTTTAACTTTTTCTTTCCAGACAGAAATCCAAAAAAAGACACTTTTTCACTTTTTACGCTCTCCAGCTCTTGCTCCAATTGTTTCAATTTATCTTCTTTTATAAGTTGCTGAATTTTCATATCAAAGCTCTGCGTAAACATACTTTTTAACTCCCTATTATTTTCTATCACTACAGATTTATCTTTAGACATACTACTAAGTTCATCATAAATTCCACTAACCACATCAACCTTACTTGAATCCGTTATTTCAGTAACTCGAATATTGACAGATTTAATATTTTCATTAATGCTCTGTATATAACTAGCCGCCCCATTCGAATCAAGTGGCTCAATGTTACAATCCATTTTAAATCTACTTACCAAATCTTCATAAAACTTTTGGTTTGAATGCATCAAATTATACGTATTTATTAAATCCTGAGGAATCTGATTACCAACACTTATAGTTTGCTCAATTTGTTTAACAAGTCTCATTTCAGCTTCAGCCTTCTCCTGCTGAGCCTTTTCTCTAGCTTTATCTTCTTCCTCTGCTATTTTTCTTCTTTGCGCCTCTTCCTCTTCTTGTTGTTGCTTTTTTAATTGCTCTTGCTCTGCATCAATTCTTGCTTGATGATGCTCACCATATTTTTTATTTTCTACTACTTTCGCAAAAGTATCTTCAACAAGCTCTATCTCCCTATCAATATCATCCAATCGCTCTTTATTACCAAGAATATCAATATTTTCTGCAATTTTTTCTCTTTTATGAGTTAAGTAATTTATTCGTTTTTGTACATGCTCATGCATTTTCTTAGCTCTAGACTCATCTAAAACTCCATATGGTTTCATCTGACGACTATTCATAGTATCAACCAATATTTGTCCCTCATAACCAGTTTTGTCCATTCTTGATTTCTCAAATTTTTTTATTATTTCTTTTACATTAATTTCTGGAACTTCCGAATAACGTTCTATTTCTTGTTTTATTCTATTTTCTAGTGCTGTTATTTTTTCTTCATTTTCAGGTATTTCAATATTATTTTCAAGGGTATCAAATTCTTGGCTTAATCGCTCAATTCTCAGCATTACTAAATGGTTTGTCTTTGCACTTATATCTTTCCTAAATCTTTCAGAATCTTCTATATCACCTATAATTCTAATTACGCTCTTGAAATCCTCATATTTACGACTTAAATTTTTAGCTTCAAGACCATCTATATCAATATAATCTAGTAATTTAGCTGTAAGTTTATCTGGAACCTTACCTAAAATATTCTTCTTATACGATTCCACACGCTTTAATTCATCAATATTCCATCCTGTTTTTTCACCGCTATACCTCGTTCCTTCTCCGTCTTAACTTACTCTCCCCTTGTGCAATCACCGATATATACTTATTTATATCTTCAAAATTTCCGATCTCTCACAGCAATATTAAAAGCCTCATATGCACCTTCTAAAACTTTTCCTGTCCTATCAATATCTCTCGAAAAATCTCTATCATCATCAAAAAAATCTAAAGTAGCTCTTCCTATATCCCCACTTATTTTTATATTCATTTGTTCTTTCAGTCTACTAATGCTATTAGGATTAGTACTATGCTCTAATATAAAGTCGTATTCTTGCTCTAGCTCTTCACATTTTTCCCTATCGATATCAGACATTTTTTCGTAGGGGTTTTTAGGATTTACAGGATAATATTTATACATAATTTTTTCAATTCTTTTTATAACTCTTTCAGCATCTCTAACTGATATATCTGAATTCCCATCATATTGTGAATTTTCGTCCATAGTTTTCTCCTTAGTATAATAAATTTATATATATGATAACATTACATCACCTTGTCGTCAAAAAAAATATGTTTAACTTGCTTTTTTTTCATTAACGTCATATAATTTAGCAAGTATTATGGTCACTGATATTTAAATCAGAAAAATCCAGAAAGGAGATTGTTAGATTTTCTAACAAAAAAAGTTTATGAATAAATTAGTTATAAAACAATTATTTAGAAATACAAATGAATACGAAAATAAAGAAGTTACCCTTGAAGGTTGGGTAAAAACTGTACGTGACTCTAAAACATTTGGTTTTATTGAACTTAATGATGGATCATTTTTTAGTAATGTTCAAATTGTGTTCAATAATGACCTATCAAATTTTGATGAAATTTGCAAATTAACAATTAGCTCTTCTATTAAAGTTACAGGAAAATTAGTACTTACACCAAATGCAAAACAACCTTTTGAAATTCAAGCAAATTATATTGAAGTATTGAATCTTTGTCCTCAAGAATACCCTTTACAAAAAAAGAGACATTCTTTTGAGTATTTAAGAACTATATCACATTTACGTCCAAGAACAAATACTTTCAATGCCGTATTTAGAGTTAGAAGTACATTAGCATATGCTATACACAAATTCTTCCAAGAAAAAGGATTTGTATATGTAAACACACCAATAATAACATCAAGCGACTGCGAAGGTGCTGGAGAAATGTTTAATGTAAGCTCTTTAGACTTTAATAATATTCCAAAAACAGAAGACGGAAATGTTGATTACTCTCAAGACTTTTTTGGAAAGCCAGCCCACTTAACAGTTAGTGGTCAGTTAGATGTTGAAACATATGCAACAGCATTCAGAAATGTTTATACATTTGGGCCAACATTTAGAGCAGAAAATTCAAATACTGTAAAACACGCTGCAGAATTCTGGATGGTTGAACCTGAAATTTGTTTTGCAGATTTAAATGATGATATGGATTTAGCAGAGGAAATGATAAAATTTATCTTTTCTTATGTGTTAGAGCATTGCCCAGAAGAAATGCAATTCTTCAACAATTTTGTTGACAAAGGATTACTAGAAAGATTAGACAACGTAATCAATTCAGACTTTGCTAGAATTTCATATACAGATGCAATTAAAGAGCTTGAAAAAGTAAACGATAAATTTGAATATCCTGTAAGTTGGGGTACAGATTTACAAACAGAGCATGAAAGATATTTATGTGAGCAAATATTTAAAAAACCAGTTTTTGTTACAGATTATCCAGCTGAAATAAAAGCATTTTATATGAAACAAAATCCAGACGGAAAAACAGTAGCAGCAGCAGACTTATTAGCACCTGGAATTGGTGAAATAATTGGTGGAAGTCAAAGAGAAGAAAACTATGATAAATTATTAAATAAAATAAAAGAGCTTAATATGCCTATAGAAGAATACGACTGGTATTTAGATTTAAGAAAATATGGAAGTGTTGTACATAGCGGTTTTGGTCTTGGATTTGAAAGAGCAATTATGTATTTAACTGGCATGCAAAATATTCGTGATGTTATTCCATTCCCTAGAACACCTGGAAATTGCGAATTTTAATAAATTTATATGTACACAGGAAAAGTCAGTATGACTTTCTTAATATACAAAAAGTCTAAATAATATTGGAATGTCAATTTTATGTTGACATTCTTTTTATTTATGTTATAATAAACATTACACATTTTTTGTGTGTAGAAGAATATCCACAATTTCAGACTTGAAAGGATTAGTGATTTGTTATGTCTGAGAAAAAAGTTTCATCCGCTTACACACCCCTTGAAGAGCTTATGCACCCGCTTCGCACTGGTAACATCATTGTTGGAGACACTTTGTTCCAGGTTGAAAAAGGCACTGTGACTGACTCTTATCAGCTCTCTGGCAAAACCATTAGCGAAAAAGTTAGGGACGCAAGAATTCAGGCAGATCTCGACAACAGAAAACGTATTATCGTTGATACCGAGGGAATGTATGATGAAGACACCATCGCTGACGAGGGAGAACTTGTAACGATTAACGAGGCATTCGAAAGAATGTCTGAAGAAGATCGGGATGACTATGAGTCATTCGCCGAATACTTCGCCAGTCATTAATTGGTGAAACAGATTTAATCCATCACAAAAAACGCCATGCAGGGAGATTTCCTGCATGGCGTTTCTTTTTGCTCTACTTCATAAAATTTATATTTTTCTTAAAATTACTTTATTAATAAATCCAACATTATCATATTCTAAAATAACATCATATTTACCTGAAGCTAAATTATATTTTATATTTCTAATTTCATCCGCATCTGATGTTGTAGTTTCATTGTATTCAAGCACAACAATTCTATTTGGATTTTTTTGATTGCTAGAGATTATTTCGTCTAATAATCCTGTTATGAAAAACTTATCTTGAGTTCCTTTTCTCATCTCAATAAAACCATTAAATTGCATTATCTCTACTTCCGAAATTCCATTATTATCACTATTATGATTATTGGTCGTAGTTTGGTTACCTTCATTATTCATATTACTTGAGGTATTCTGGTTATTTGTAGTGTTTTGTTCACTTACAAAGCTCTCATTACTTTCAGTAGCATTATTATTTGTCGTTTCCTGATTATGGCTAAGCTCTTCTTCACTTTTTTTGCTCTCAGATTCTTTTTGCTCCATTTCATTTTTAATTGTATTTAGATTTTCCTCCTGCTCTTGATTTAGCTCTTTAATAGAATCCTTGTTTTGTTGATTTAGAGCCCCAACTGATTGTTGTTGCTCTTGTTTTTCCTTCTTCTCCTTAGTATAATCAATAAAAGTTATAACTAATCGTCCTACTAATGCAATAATTACTATCATCAAAATAATCAGAATAACTATACCAGACTTTGATTTTTTTGTATTACTTTGGTTATTGTAATTACCATATTTTCTTTGATTAAATTCTTCATCATTATTAGATTCAGATTTATCAAATTCAGAGCTTGCCTCTTTCAAATTTTTATATGTACTATCGTTCTCAGATTTTTCATCATCAAAAGTAATTTTATTTTCCTTATTACTATCATCAAGCTCTGATATTGCTTCACTGCTATATTTACTGTCGACATCAAAATCGTCATTTGTTAGCATCTCGATATTTATATTAAACAATTTACTAATTTGTATTAAATTGTTCATATTTGGTTTCGACTGACCTAGTTCCCATTTAGATACAACTTGTCTTGACACATTTATTTTGTTTGCCAAATCCTCTTGTGAAAGACCATTCATTTTACGTAATTTCATTAATTTTTCTTCAAATATCATATGTAATCCCCCTATTTTTTCATTTTTCTAAGTATTGCTTTATCACCATCTGAAACTCTATAAGACTCAATCATCTTTTGAATTGCTTTATTATATGTCCAGTTGTCAATATTAGTTTTTTTTAAGAATTCCATTGTATCTGATGGAAACTTGGCATACGCGGTTGCTAAAAACCATGCAACTGCCATTTTAACATAATATCTGTCATCACTAATTTGCTCTATTTGATTAAATATTTTTTTGATATATTTATCGTCTATAAAATAATCTAAGTACATAACTATAGCAAATCTTATTTCGTACTCACCATCTGATTTTATATATTTTTGTAGGAATTTCCACATTTCGTCCATATGTTTCTTTGTAATTTTTAAACTAGCACACGTGCTATCACACACAGCCCAGTTATCAATTCTAGGAATAAATTCTTCTAAATATCTAAAAGTATCCTCTATTGAAATTTTTGATACCCCAATTAGGAACCCCCTTATAAGCATGTCCTCGTAATACTTAATATCGTCATATTTTAATATCTCATTAATATTTTCTTTTGACAATTCTTTAGCTATATTTCTTATTTGAGGAGTTCTAACTCCAATCATCTCACAATTAGAAGTATTACACAAAGAGCTACTAAATTCTCTAAACTTTTCATCTTGTAATTCAAAAAATCTTGCTCTTATTTTATCGTTAATATTGCTCATAAAAAAATCCATTCCTTTCTAAAAGGCACACATAGTTTGGAAAGAATTAAATTTTGACAAGGAAATGTTCATAAAAAAGGTAAGGGCGCATACTTATTGTATGTAACCGCGTTTTTAATGAATATTGACGCTGTCAAAATTGTAATTATTTTCAAACTAATAAAATCCTTTCAATATAATATTGTAATAATCTTATTGTCATTATACTACATTTTGTATATAATTTCAAAAAAGGAGGAAACTTATGATAAGTAAATTTATAGAAGAAAATCAAGAAAAAATACTAAGCACAATTTGCGATTTAATAAAAATACCAAGCATTTCTATAGAAGATAATTCAATTCCTGGGAAACCATTTGGAGAAAATTGCGCTAAAGCCCTTGAATATACATTAAATCTTGCAAAAGAAATGGGATTTAAAGTAAAAAATATTGATGGATATTGTGGATATATAGAATTTGGTGAAGGCGAAGAAATGTTGGGAATTATTGGACATCTTGATGTAGTTCCTGCTGGAGATGGTTGGACTAAATGTAATCCATTTGAACCATTAATTGATAATAATAGACTTTATGGTCGTGGAGCTATAGACGACAAGGGGCCAGTTATAGCATCACTATTTGCTATGAAATATGTAATGGATACGATAAACGTAAATAAGAGAGTTCGTCTAATTATTGGTCTAAATGAAGAAGTATCGTGGAAATGTATTGAATACTACAAAGAGCATGAGGAATCACCAACAATAGGATTTAGCCCAGATGCAGACTTTCCATGTATTTACGCTGAAAAAGGATTTTTAAATGTATATTTAAATTCATCTATTCCATCTAATGACATAATTCAAATAAAAAAATTAGTTTGCGATAATGCAATAAATATTGTACCCAAATATGCAGAGTGCATTTTAGAAACAACAGATATAAATTCAAATACTATCGAAGCAGAGCTATTCAATATAATATCTGAAAATAATTTCCATATAAAAATAGAAAAAATTGATGATTCTACAATAAAATTAATTTCCTCTGGAGTTGCTGCCCACGCTGCTCATCCAGATTTAGGAGTAAATGCTCTTTCAAGATTATTAGTTTTGTTAAATAGACTATTTAATCTTCATAATATAAATATTCCTATTTTAAATTATATGGATACAAAAATAAACACCACAATCTATGGCGAAGATATGGACTTAAATTGCGAAGATGAATCTGGAAAATTAACATTGAATGTTGGAAATTTAAAATTCGAGAATAATGATTTAATTATTGGATTAAATATTAGAATACCTGTTACTATTTATCCAACAATAATAAAACACAAAATTGCTGAATCAACTAATGATTTTGGTGATACGACTGTTACATTTTCTGATGAGAAGCCTGCCCTATATGTACCAAAAAATGATCCATTAGTAACAACACTTTGTGACGTATTTAATGAATCAACTGGTCAAAACGTTGAACCAATTACATGTGGCGGAGCAACATATGCAAGAGCATTTAAAAATGTTGTATCTTTTGGTGCTAATATGCCTGGAAATATGGATTTGTGCCATCAAGCAGATGAATATATAAATATTCCAGATTTACTAAAAGCTGTAGAAATATATATAAAAGCAATTTGGAAACTAACTGAGTAGAACAAAAGTGGCATGGTTAATATTCTCTGACATTTTAGATAACTTTTCATGCCATGTATTTGTTCGTGCGCCAAATTTTCAAAGAAAATTTGTGTGCAATGTTATTATAGAAATCATAGTAAAAACTCGCCATAAAAGAGCGAGTTTTTACTTTTTATTTAATTATCCCCAATATATGCTTTTGCTTTTCAACAAATTCATTAGACAATTCATAACATTCAATAAGGTCTGTCACTGCTTTATTCCCTATATTTTCATCATCAGCATAAATATAACCTAAGATATCACCAACTTCAATCTTATCCCCTATTTTCTTCTCAATGATTATTCCAACTTTATTGTTTATTTCATCGTCTTTCTTCATTCTTCCGGCTCCAAGATTACATGAAATATATCCAATTTTTTCATTATTCATTGTTTTTACATATCCAGATTTATTTGATACTACAGGAATTATATATTTTGCATGCTCAAATTTAGATGTGTCTTCAATGTAGGAAACATCTCCTCCTTGGTTTTGAACAAGCTCTTTAAATTTAGCTAGAGCTTCCCCATTATTTATTTTTTCTAAAATTAATTTTTTATTTTCTTCAATATTTTCACCTTTTCCAGCTAATTTTATCATATAGCTACCAAGCTCTAAAATTATAGCTTTAACATCATCTTTCATATTTCCTTTTAGAGCCTCAACAGCTTCAATTACCTCTAGTGAATTACCAATGCTGTAGCCAATAGGCTCATTCATATTTGTTAAAACACATATTGTCTCTTTATTTGCTAGCTTTCCAATACCAATCATAGTTTCAGATAGCTTTGTAGCATCTTCAACATTTTTCATAAAAGCACCACTACCAACAGTAACTTCTAAACATATCTTTTCAGCACCAGCTGCAATTTTTTTGCTCATTATACTTGATGCGATTAGCGGAATGCTCTCTACACAAGAAATAGTATCTCTTAATGCATATAATTTTTTATCAGCAGGAGCTAAATTTAAAGTTTGACCCATTAAACTTATTCCAATGTTTTTTACATTATTTATAAATTTTTCTATACTTATACTTGTATTATATCCTGGAATTGATTCTAACTTATCAATTGTTCCACCTGTAAATCCAAGACCTCTTCCAGACATTTTTGCAGCAGGAATACCTATAGCAGCAATAATTGGCATTAATATTAGTGTTATTTTGTCTCCTATTCCTCCTGTACTATGTTTATCAACAACCATACCTAGCTCAGATAAATCAAGTACTTCTCCAGATTTTGCCATTGCTAAAGTTAAATTAGTAGTTTCTTCGTAGTCCATTCCTTGAATATAAATTGCCATAACTAAAGCTGCAGCTTGATAATCTGTAACTACACCATTAGTATAGTTTTTTACAAAAAAATCTATCTCCTCTTTTGATAATTTTTCTCCATCCCTCTTTTTTGCAATAATTTCTAAAATATTCATACGTTTTTCCTTTCCTTATCAATGTAGTCAAAAAGTCAAGTTTAATAGTCTTTTACACACTTTCACATTAGTTATCTTTTTCTCCAACAATATTTTTAACAAAGCTTAATCTATGTAAAGGACAAAGTCCATTTTCCTTAATAGCAGCTATATGAGCTGCAGTTCCATACCCTTTATGTCTTTCAAATCCGTATTGAGGATATATCTTATCCCACTCACGCATTATCCTGTCTCTTGTTACTTTTGCAATTATTGATGCTGCAGCTATGGAGTAGCTTTTTGCATCACCTTTTACAATTGATCTATATTGTATACCACATGTATCTATGCCAGTTAATGCATCCACTAAAATAACATCTGGCTTTACTTTAAGTGAACTTACAGCAGCAGTTACACCAGCTTTAGTTGCATTTAATATATTAATTCTGTCAATCTCATTTTGATCTACAATTCCAACACCATAAGCAATTGCTTCTTCTAATATTTGATCATACAATTTTTCACGTTTTTTCTCTGAAACCTTTTTTGAATCATTAACTCCTTCTATCATAGAATCTTTTGGCATAACAACACATGCAACAACAACAGGTCCTGCAAGAGGTCCTCTTCCAGCCTCGTCTATACCACCAACATACTCATATCCTTCTTCAAAAACTGACATATCTATTTTTTTTATTTCTGTTAATCTCTCAAACTCTTTTTCTTTCATTTTTCCACTCCTGCTCTATTATGTAAAATCCAATATTTAGGATTTTCTTTTGTAATAATATCTGATATTTTATATTTTACTTCTCCATTTTCTTTAATACCTTTTTTATAAATAACATCTGCTGTGTCATAATTAACAATGTACTGGTTATCTTCTGGATTTTTTAATTCACCAGATATTCCCATTTTTTCCAAGTCCTTCATTGATAGTATATAATACTTTTCAAATTGAGATTCATTTATTTGTATATTTTTTAGAAATTCTTTTACATCATTATCATAATATTCAGAAATTTTTGTACCAACATATGACTCTGTATTTGAACTAACTTTAGCCTTTCCTCTAATTACTTTTATTTTAGCCTGTACTA
The DNA here is from genome assembly GCA_017939755.1 of Clostridia bacterium. Lineage (GTDB taxonomy): Bacteria > Bacillota > Clostridia > TANB77 > CAG-508 > CAG-492. The sequence goes on from JAGBAJ010000025.1 coordinate 11,653, forward strand.
CTAATAAATCTGTCCTAACATCATCATTCTGTTTTTGCTTTAATAATTTAAAAGCATAGTTTAGTCCAACAGCACCAACAGCAAGTATTATTGCAATTATTATAAAAAGTCTTATTGTTCGAAAAATTCTACTATTCATACTAACACTCCTTTTATCGACTTTTTTTGCAATTATATACTAAATTTTGCCATCATACAATTAAATTACAAAATTAAATTTAAGGATTATTTAATTTTTTGTTACCAGTCAGACTTATAGCAAAAGGTAGAGTAGTAAAGATAGAGAATATTAAATTTTATGAAATGGCAAATAGCCGCAAACAGCGACAGCCGAGGAATGTAATAAAATTTAATATTCTCTATCTTTACGGATTATTTTACTTTCAGACTGAATAATAACAATTTTTTCACAAACTTTTCACAAATCTATTGTATTATATAATAATAATAAGTTATTATATTTATGATAATTTATAAGTATTTAGGAGGGATGATTATAATGTCAGATGAAAAAAATACTTTTAAGGCAGTAAAAAACGAAAATAATACCTATTCAATTCCTAAAGCAAAAGTTGGATTTACTCGTGGATTTTTTGTTCCATTTGTTGCTGGAGTATTAGGTTCATTTTTAATACTAGGAGCATGTGTAACAATTCCATCAATACGAAATGTTATACAGGAAAAATTTTTTTCTGATGCTTCCCTAGAAACTGCTGAAGAAGGAACAAGTGAAAAAAAAGATAAAACAAATTTAGAAAATTTTACAACCTCAAGTAATACCGCTGTATCAATTTCTGGGTATTCAGATACAAGTATAGCAGTTGCAAATAAAGTTCTTCCATCTGTTGTGGGTATAAAGGTTACTTATTCTGTAAGTTCTCCTTACTATTCATTCTATGGAATGAACAATTCATCTGCAACAGCAACTGGTTCAGGCGTAATTATAACAGAGGATGGATATATATTAACGAACAATCATGTTGTCTCATCAAACGGCAGTTCATCATATTACCAGGTAAGCCAAGCAACTAGCCTTACTGTTACTTTATACAATGACGAAACTGAATATGAAGCAAAAATAATTGGAACAGATGCACAAACAGATCTTGCAGTACTAAAAATAGACAAAAAAGGACTACAAGCTGCAGATTTAGGTGATTCAGATAGCGTAAAAGTTGGTGAATTTGCAATGGCAATAGGAAATCCATTAAACATGCCAAGTACAGTTACAACAGGTATTATTAGTGCAACCAATAGAGACATCACATCTGAAAATGTAACCTACAAAGTTATCCAAACAGACGCAGCCATAAATTCTGGAAATAGCGGTGGTGCACTAATAAATTCAGAAGGAAAAGTAATCGGAATAAATACTTTAAAACTATCTGGATCTGGAATAGAAGGAATTGGATTCGCTATTCCAATAAATGACACAAGAGCTATATGTGATCAACTAATTACAAATGGAAAAGTTGAAAGACCTTATATCGGAATTTCTGGTAGAGATATAACTGCAGAATTAGCTAAAAAGAACAATTTGTCAGAAGGAGTTTATGTTGTATCTGTAGAAGAATTTTCTGCTGCAGAGAAGGCTGGTATAAAAGCTGGAGATGTTATTATATCCTTTGATGGAAAAGATATTAAAACGATGACAGAACTAAATACTCAAAAAAACACTCACAAAATTGGCGATGAAGTTAAAGTTAAAGTAATTAGAAATAACAAAGAGCAAGAATTAACTATCACATTGGGAGAAGCTAAATAATCTTTAATAATTATATTGTATGTGCAAAAAGGGGCTAAAAAAAGTCCTACGGTTATAATAATAAAAATCATTGAAAATACGTATGTAAATTCAATGATTTTTTAGTTTTTTATAGACCAAAACTTACACCTAATGCATTATTAATTCTATTCATAATTTTATCATCATCTACATGGCCTATCTTTTCTTTTAATCTGCTTTTATCGATTGTTCTTATTTGCTCTGCAAGCACTATTGAATTTGACTTTAATCCATTTCCTTCAGAATTTATTTCTATATGTGTTGGCAATTTGCTCTTACCCCTTTGAGATGTAATCGCAGCAGCTATTACAGTTGGACTATGCATATTTCCTACATCATTTTGAATAATAATTACTGGGCGAATTCCTCCCTGCTCCGAACCAACAACAGGACTTAAATCTGCATAAAACATATCTCCTCTTCTAACTACCATATAATTCACTCCTAATATTTCAATATAAAAGTGCCCGTATATTTTAATTTTATAGATAAATATTTAAAATATATTTATCTCATTATATAATATGTAAATTTTTTCATTATTGTTCTCATCCTGTATTATCATTTTCTTTGGTTTACCTGTTCCCTTTTCTAAATATAACTTTTTTATTCCACAATATTTAGTTTTTTTATTAATTTTTAATACTATATCTCCATTTTCCTCATATAGCTCTGGACTATTAGTTTGGTTTTTATATTCTTCAATAAAAGAGCTTAACCACAATGAATTATCTGAAATGTATGGATAATTATTATATATTTTAGTTAAATTTAATTGTGAATTATTAACCGCCAGGGTTCCATTATCATATACTATCTCTGTACCTTCAATATTTTCTGGTTTTAGAACAACTTGCTTATCATTGTTAATATTATGCTCTTGCTTTAATAAATACTTATTCTGATTCTTATTACTTTCTATGGTTACATCAATTGTAGCTGTATACGAATTAATATTTAAAATATACTCTTCAGTTTCCTTAACACTTTTGTTATTTTTATTATTGCCAATTTTCAAATTTTTATAATTATTTTTTATAAAAAATATAATGATTATTGCACAAATAATTATTAAAACAGCAAAAACCTTTTTCTTCATATTTAATTCCAGCCCCTTCCTCAATGTACAAATTCTTTTCAAACACATTCTCCTTCAATATTAATTGTACAAAAAAAGAATAGACTATAATCTATTCTTTTTCATCTATATTCATATTTTTTCAAAATATTCTGTTAATGTTTTTACTAGCTCATCTTTATTTGTAATCTGATTTATTTTATCACGTATTTTACTAGCATCTTTTGTATTTTTTATATACCAACTAATATGTTTTCTCATTTCCATTATTGCAACTTTTTCGCCTTTATCATCAATCTCCATATTTAAATGATCCAAAATTAGGCTTAGTTTTTGCTCATTTGAAATAAAAAACTCATTTCCTTTAAGCTCTTGCTTTATCTGTTCAAAGCACCAAGGATTACCCAGTGCTCCTCTTCCAATCATTATCGCATCAACACCAGTTTTATTAAATATTTCCTTTACATCTTCTGATGATTTAACATCTCCATTCCCAATTACTGGAATACTAACACTTTCTTTTACTTCTTTTATTATGTCCCAATCTGCAGTTCCAGAATAGAATTCAGCTCTTGTTCTACCATGAATTGTTATAGCCGATGCGCCAGCTTGTTCTGCAACTTTTGCCATTTCTACTGCAACTATATGGTCATTATCCCAACCTTTTCTAAATTTAACAGTTACTGGAACTTTAGATTTTTTTACAACCTCTTCTATTATAGCCCTTGCTTTTTCAAGATTCAATAACAGCTTACTTCCGTCGCCATTTTTTACTACTTTTGGTGCGGGACATCCCATGTTAATGTCAATTATATCCGCATAGTCCGAAACATATTCAGCTGCATATCCCATTGACTCTATATCGCTACCGAATATTTGTACTGCTATAGGTCTCTTTTCATCTTTCATATTAAGTAGCTGCTTTGTCTTAGCATCATTATAAAACAACCCTTTTGCACTAATCATTTCAGTATACACTAGTCCTGGGTTAAACTTCTCACAGATTAACCTAAAAGCTCTATCAGTAATACCCGCCATTGGAGCTAATACAATATTATTATTTAATTCGACATTTCCTATTTTAATTTTTCTTATATACATTTATTTTTCCTTATATTATTTTAAAACATTACTTTATTTCTTCTACCACTTATATTTAATAATAATGCAATTAATATGCAATTCGTCATTAATGAACTTCCACCGTAGCTAACAAATGGTAATGGTACACCAGTTATCGGAAGTAGTCCCATTGTCATGCCTATATTTTCAACCATATGGAATATAAAAATTCCAGCTATTCCCGATGCAATATATGAGCCTAAATCATCACTTGCAGTTTTAGCTATTTTTATTGCTTTAGTTATCATAATTACATACAAAACTATTACTAAAGCTGCCACTATAAACCCCATTTCTTCTCCTATTGCAGAATATATAAAATCTGTTGTTTGAGGATATAGGTATCCAAGCTGGGTTTGACTACCATTTTTTATTCCCATTCCAAAAATCTTTCCAGATCCAATAGCTAACTTAGATTGTAGAACATTATATCCTGACCCTCTTGGGTCTAAATTTGGATTTAAAAATACATCAATCCTTGTTTTCGCATGATTTGGTAAAATAAAAAAGTATAATAGTGGTACAGCTATTAATACACATAACAACGCAGCTATCATGTACTTTTTATCTAATCCTGCAACAATAAGAATTACCGCAGTTGCTAAGAGAAATGCCGTTGCAGTTCCATAATCCGGTTGTACAATTATCAATCCAATTGGAATAATTACAACTGCTAAAATTTTTATCAATTGTAACGGATTATTTATTTTATATTTATTATCTTTTTGAACTTTTACAATTATAGATGATAAACTTAATATTACACATATTTTTGCAAACTCAGATGGTTGAAACGATATAGCACCTATATTGTACCAGCTCGTTGCACCATTTATGGGCTTGGTAAACAACACCCCTATTAATAGAGGAATCATAATAATATATAAAATTTTTGAAGCTCTGCCTATAACATGATAATCTATAGTAACAATAATAAAAACAATTGGTATACTTATCGCAAACCATAGCAATTGTTTTATTAAATCTGTATAATCCGAAGATCCAGTTACCGAATATAATTCTATGCATCCAATACCTACTAGCATAAAAACACAAATTACTACAGACCACTCTATATTTTTTAGAATATTCTTTTTCATACTTACCTCATTTGTTTAATAGAATAGTATCTACACATAATGCATAGATACTATTCTGATTCCTTACTTTTACTTTTTGTAGTTGCAGCTCTTGACACGCTTTTTTTCTTTGTTGTTGTAGCTGTTGTAGCCTTTTTGCTGGCTGTACTAGCAGCCTTAACAGTTTTCTTTGTATCACTACTATCTGTACTTTTTTCCTTTTTTGCTCTTGTCTTTTTTTCAGTAGCTGCAGTTTCATCTTCTACTTTATTTACTTTTTCTTTATTTACTTTTTCTTTATTTGTTTTTTCTTTATTTGCTTTTTCTTTATTGTTAACATTTTCTTCTTTTTTATTAGCAATTTTCTTCTTTTCATTATTTGTAATTGTTTTATCCTGTTCAACTTTTTCTTCATTTTTTATTGCTACTATTGGAATATTAGCATATAAAATTGGAGCACCATTTGTTCCATCTTCGTTTATTTGATTTGTAAGTCTAACATCCATACTATTCTCATCAATATCTATATATTTTTTTATTACATCAATTATCTCTTGTTTCATTAAATCTAAGAAATCTATTGATACATTTGCTCTATCCTGCATTAATACAAGATGTAATCGCTCTTTTGCAGCATCACTTGACGAAGGTAATAGTTCCTCTTCCTCTTTCTTTCCAATTTTCTTAAAAAAGTTTCTTAAATTTTCTAACATTATTTACCTCACTTTTGTATATCCATTTTTTTCTAAAAGAACACATCAGGAAATCAAAGATTTTCCGTAAATTTCCTGTGTATGTATTATACGTAGCTAACTTCGTTGCGCACGGCCAATCGATGTTCGGCGCGAAATTTTATGCAACAAAATTTCTGTGCATCTGTTTTCGGCGAAGCCTTTTTTATATAATAGGAAAAGTCAGCATGACTTTCCTATTATATGACCAAAAATTCTAGAAATAATCCCCTCGTTTCTTCCAGGTATAGTAATTTCTATATTTTCTCCCATAATTCTTTGGGCAATTTCTAAATATCCTCTACCTGATGGTGATTTTTTATTTGATACTGCTGGTTCTCCTTTATTAGTTTGGGTAATAATATACTCGTCATCTGGAATTACACCTATTAATCCAATTGAAAGTAATTCAACAATATCTTCTATATCCATCATTTCACCTTTTCTTATCATGTTAGGTCTAATTCTATTTATAATAAGCTCCGGATTTTTAATTGATGATGAATCCAATAGTCCAATAATTCTATCCGCATCTCTTATAGCCGAAATTTCTGCTGTTGTAACAACTAATGCCCTATCTGCTCCAGCAATTGCATTTTTAAATCCTTGTTCAATTCCAGCAGGACAATCTATTAAAACATAGTCAAAATCTGCTCTTAATTTTTTTGTTAAATCTACCATTTGTTCCTCATTTATGGCACTTTTATCTCTTGTTTGAGCAGCAGGTAATAAAAATAATTCATTAAAACGCTTGTCCTTTATTAATGCTTGTCTTAATTTACATCTTTCTTCAACAACATCTATGATATCATAAACAATTCTATTTTCTAAACCCATTACGACATCCAAATTTCTTAATCCAATATCTGTATCGACCAATGCTACTCTTTTTCCTGCTAAAGCAAGAGCTGCCCCTAAATTTGCTGTTGTTGTTGTTTTACCTACTCCACCTTTTCCTGACGTTATAACTATAACTTCTCCCATAAATTCTCCTCCATTGCTATTTTATAGCCAAGATATTGTAGACGTAAACCTTTGTTTATCTACAGTTAATATATTTCTTGATTCTAATCTTTCATAAACAAAATGCTACAAACATTGTACTTCATTTTGCCCGAAAAGTCAATGAAAATTTAGGATTGTGTCAATCAGAAATGTAGGTTAGTCAATCAGAAACTACTATGAAGTTACTATTTAATAGTAGAACAAATCTGAAAAAAACAAAATCCTTGACTTTACAAAAACTTAATAATATACTAACTTCATATCAAATAAGGAGGTAACGTTTTATGAACGATTTAATTGAAATCAGATGGCATGGACGCGGTGGTCAAGGTGCAAAAACAGCATGTCTATTGCTTGCAGATGCAGCATTTAATACAGGAAAGTTCATTCAAGGATTTCCAGAATATGGACCTGAAAGAATGGGCGCACCTATAACTGCCTATAATCGTATCAGTAATAGTCCAATTACAATTCATAGTAACATATACGAACCAAACTTTGTTGTTGTTGTTGATGATACTTTACTCGATTGTGTTGATGTAACTGCTGGTCTAAAAAAAGATGGTGCAATTGTAATAAACACAACAAAAAATTTAGATGAATTATTACCAAAATTAAAAAATTATGAGGGAAGCATTTATACAATAGATGCTAGATCTATATCTATAGAAGCTTTAGGTAAATATTTTCCAAATACGCCAATGCTTGCTGCAATAGTAAGAGTTAGCGGCGTAATGTCTGATGAAGCATTCTTAAAGGATATGGAAGGATCTTTTAAACATAAATTTGCAAAAAAGCCAGAAGTAATTGATGGAAACATGAAAGCTCTGAAACTTACTTTAGAGCAAATAAAAAAATTAAAATAATGTTTTAAGGGACACTGCAAAAAAACATCAAAAATAAATTTCAATATTTTAGCAGTGTATAGAGATACACAGACAAAAAGATGTTAAAAACAAATAATTTAGTGATGTTTTTGAAACGTGTCACGAAAACATCAAGAAAGGAATGATATTATGGCAATAGATAAAAATACACCAGCAAACGAATTAACAATTGGTGGAAACATTTATACAGCTGGAAATGCTACTGAATTTAAAACAGGTGACTGGCGTTCATCAAAACCTATTTTCTTAAGTGAAAAATGTAAACAATGTGGCCTTTGCTACCCTGTTTGCCCTGATGATGCTATACCTGTAAAAAAGGACGGAAACAGAGCAGATTTTGATTATGATTATTGCAAAGGATGCGGTATATGTGCAAAAGTATGCCCATTTGGCGCAATTGAAATGAGAGAGGAAGGTGAAGAATAATGTCAATAAGAGAACGTTTAAGTGGAAACGAAGCAGCCGCTACAGCTATGAAGCAAATTAATCCAGATGTTGTTGCTGCATTCCCTATTACACCATCAACTGAAATACCACAATACTTTTCAACATTTGTAAGCAATGGACAAGTTGACACAGAATTCGTTGCAGTTGAAAGTGAACATAGTGCAATGAGTGCATGTATAGGCGCTGAAGCTGCAGGATCTAGGGCTATGACAGCTACATCAGCCAACGGATTATCTTTGATGTGGGAAATGATTTATATAGCATCAAGCTTACGTTTACCGATTGTTATGTCATTAGTTAATCGTGCAGTATCTGGACCTTTAAATATTCATAACGACCATTCAGATGCAATGGGTGTTCGTGATAGTGGTTGGATTATGTTGTTTAGTGAAAATAACCAAGAAGCTTATGATAACTTGTTAATGGCTCACAGAATTGCTGAGCACAAAGACGTTCTGCTACCTTTAATGGTATGTCAAGATGGATTTATTACTTCACACTCTATTGAAAACATAGAATTATTAGAGGACGAAAAAGTTAAAGAGTTTGTAGGAAAATATACACCAGAGCATTATTTACTAAACAAAAAAGAGCCTATAGCAGTTGGACCTCTTGATCTACAATCATTCTTGTTTGAACATAAATATCAACAAGCTGAAGCAATGAAAAATGCAAAAAAAGTTATAGCAGATGTTGCAGCTGAATTTGAAAAATTAACAGGAAGAAAATACAATTTCTTCGAAGAATATAAAATGGAAGACGCAGAATATGTTGTTGTATGTATGAACTCAACAGCAGGAACTGCCAAATTTACGGTTGACGAATTACGCTCTCAAGGAATAAAAGCTGGACTTGTAAAAGTTCGTATGTATAGACCATTCCCTGCTGAAGAAATTGCTGAAGCTTTATCAAAAGATTGTGTAAAGTCAATAGCCGTACTAGATAAGTCAGACTCATTAAACGCTGCTGGAGGAGCTTTATTTGAAGATATAACATCAGCGATGTACGTAAATAAGAAATCAGTTCCAATTGTAAACTATGTATATGGAATTGGTGGAAGAGACACAACATCAAACCAAATAAAATCTGTATACGAAGATCTTCAAAAAATTGAAAAAACAGACAAAATTCAAAATCCATACAGATATCTAGGTGTTAGAAAATAATTTAAATTAGGGACGGGGTTAAATTTCAAATTTTTCAAATTAGGGACGCCCCTTCATAAAAAAATTACTACCTGCTAAAAAAATATTGAAAAGGAGATAATAAAATGGCATATAATTTAAAAGAAGTAATGACAACGAAACCTTCAAGATTTACAGCTGGACATAGAATGTGTGCCGGATGTGGTGCACCAGCATCAGCTAGAATGATATTAAGGGCATTAAAACCCGAAGATCATGCAGTTGTATGCTGTGCAACAGGATGTATGGAAGTTTCTACATTTATGTACCCATACACTTCATGGACAGATTCTTTTATACACACAGCATTTGAATGTGCTGGTGCTACAGAATCTGGAGTGGAGGCTGCATATAAATCACTTAAAAAACAAGGAAAACTACCAGAAGACCAAGTTACAAAATTTATAACATTTGGTGGAGATGGTGGAACTTATGATATAGGACTTCAAAGTTTATCTGGAGCAATGGAAAGAGGTCATGATATGACTTATGTTTGCTACGATAACGGAGCTTATATGAATACAGGTATTCAACGTTCATCTGCAACACCAAGATTTGCAGATACAACAACAACACCTGCAGGAAAAGTCATTCCTGGAAAAATGCAATCTAGAAAAGATTTAACAAAAGTTATGGTTGGTCACCACTTACCTTATGTTGCTCAAACGATTGCTCTAAATAACTTTAAAGATTTATATGAGAAAGCTGAAAAAGCTATTTATACAGAAGGGCCAACATTCTTAAATGTATTAGCACCATGCCCTCGTGGATGGGGATATAATACAGAAGACTTAATGCAATTAAACAAACTTGCGGTTGAAACATGCTATTGGCCATTATATGAGGTAATTGATGGAAAGTATATCATAAACTATAAACCAAAAAACAAGCTTCCAATAGAGGAATTCTTAAGACCTCAAAAAAGATTTAGACATATGTTTAAACCTGGAAATGAATGGATGATAAAAGAATTCCAAGAAGAAGTTGATAAGAGATGGCAAGAGCTATTGGACTTAGAAGAAATGTCCAATAAATCTGCTGAATAACTAGAATTTCAATAATTGGCAATTTTAAACATTTGATTAGCCAAATTATTTATATAATAATAACAATCCACGGGTAGAACCCGTGGATTTTCATATAGGCCTATAAGGCCTTGTTACAAGCTACCGCTAAAGCGGTTTCGTTTGACGGCTTTACGCCATGACTTTCGCGTTCTTACTACTTACCACCCTTAAAAGGGTC
>JAGBAJ010000026.1 GCA_017939755.1 Clostridia bacterium
GCATCCATTTCTAAAAGGGCTTGAGAAGCCACGCTTTTCTTATTTTTAGTGCTCATTTTATAATCAGCAATTTTATACGTTATTTTTAATATAAATATTTAATAATTTCAAAAAAAATTAAAAGTTAATAAAAAACAATAAATTAAACATTAATTTATTACGTTTTTTACAATACTTTCGAATAAAGTTTCTATGTTTCTATGTTTTTTTATTAAACTTAGAAGTTCAGTTAAACTTGTCGCTGTGTTTTCTTTAGTATATAAATCTGTGCTATTTAATATACTTTTATCATTAGAGAAATAAAGAATAACTATATTGTTTTTCTTACATAAATTTTGTTTTATATTGTCTCTTTTTAAAATTAATTCATAATTAAATTTTTCCCAACGAATTAATTTTTTATTATAATGCTGGATTCCTTGGCATTCTATTGCAATATTATGTTCTGGTAAATAAAAATCTAAACTTTGTTTAGATAACCATTTAAAACGTTTTTGTTCTTCAAAAACAATATTATTTTTTATTAAAAAATTACGCACAACATTTTCGAGAAAACTTTGCCTACAACGAGGACAACCACAACCTTTCATATGCGTATATGGTGATTGTTTAAATTCTCCGTGTTTTGGACATATTATAGTAACAGGTGTCTCTATATTTGTATATTCAACTTTTGAATAGTTGTATTTTTCACCGTGATTTTTTTTAGACCTCTCTATAAAAGTCTCTAATGATAATCTTTTTTTAAGACCGTTTTGTACATTTGCACATTTGGGACAACCGTTGCCTCTTAAAATATGTTTATGTGGGGCAACCATAAATTCCCCGTGTTCTGGACAGATAACACAAACTTTCTCTTTTGAACCACGATATTCTACTTTGGAATAATCATATTTATCTCCGTGTATTTCTTTTGCTTGTCGTATAAATTCATCAGTACTTTTTCGTAAAGTATCTCCCCTTCTTCTATTATAGCATAATTGACAACCTAAACCTTGTTTTAACCAATTCGGTTTAGTTTTCCAAACATTACCATCTTTTTTACATCTCACTTCAATATAGTTTTTATCCCCATTATAATCACTTAGCAATTCATAATCGGGATAAAGTATATTAAAACGTTCTTTATATTCTTGAGGTGTAATTCTTTTTGGCATACTAATCGTTTAACCATTCTTTGAATTTATCTAATTCTTCAAATAATTTTGACTTAGAATCGTCATTTTCCTTACATTCAATATAATGTTGTGGTATATTGTCCTCTGGTGTTATCCAACTATTTTTTGTACTAGGGTCACCTACTATATCCCAACAAACAATTTCATAATCATCGGCAACATAAAGTACACCCATTTTGTTTGTTACAGTACCAAGTCCACGAGAGGATACGCCAATTTTAATACCGCTTAGAAGGAGATTTGCGGCTTGGTCTGCCTCATTTGAAATAATACCGTATTTTCTAAATCCAGGGGATGTTAAAAGTTCTAACTTTCCAACCAATGTTCTACCCTCCCAATGAAGTTCTATAATATTCATTGCCACTCTTGATAAATCAATAACTGATTCCGAAGGGTGATTTAATTCCCCTATAGCACGACTTTCATTTATTTTTGTCATATAACGCTCGACTTCTTTCTTTAAAACGTGCTCAGGATAAATACGCCCATTGGCGTTTTCAACGCCGTATTTTTGAAATACAGCGGAAACTATAAAATGACGAGGACAATGAAAATCATCTTCCATTTTAGAATTTATATCTTCGAATAATTTTTTATTATCCCCACATTCCACAGAAATATAACCATCGTGTTCAATAAGCAAACCGGTTCCCGATTCACCTTTACGTATTTCAACCAAA
>JAGBAJ010000027.1 GCA_017939755.1 Clostridia bacterium
AAAGGAGTTTCTCCTATTGCGTTTGCCAACATATGAAACTGTTTATGTCCTAAAGCATTATACATTGTTTCTATTGAATTTTGATCATTTAAAACGCCATCAATATCAAGGAAAATTGCATTCATTTATAAATCCTCCAATCCGTCTGCCATTTCTTCTTCGTACTCTTCTGTCTTAATATACTCTTTAAACTCTTCATATTCTTCCATTAATGCTTTGTAATACCCATTTGGAACATTTTCTATAACTAAAGTTTTAAGATACTCATTTTTTGAAGCCTCAGCCCAAATTAACCACACGTCTGGAAAAGCTTGATATTCATTAGAGTTAATATAAGCATCATCATATTGATATGCTTTTTCCATCTTATCTACATACCAATCAATATATGCCTCTCTAATATCTCCATTTGTAACATTTTCGCTATCTAAAAAATCTTCTGCTAATTGTGTTAATTTTTCTTTTTCTTCTTCTTTGACTCTAAGGATTTCCTGATATTCATCTGTATTTCTTAATATTCTTTTTTCTAGACTCTTCATAACATATTCGGCGCCAGAGTTAATAGATTTTTTAAGAGTTTCAATATTATCTACTTTTAAGCTATATGTAACGGTCGTGTAATCTGAGTTTGCATAAAACAAACCAGACTTCTCGTATTTTTCTTCGTTTAATCCATCTACAACTTTAACCTTAAATGATATTTTTTCATCTCCACAAAAAATATACATTAGGCTTATAGAAATTTTAAAATTTTTGTACTCAAATAAAGTCCATTCTTTTTGCCACATTTTAGGATCTAAGTAATTTTTTATAATAAAACTATAATCTATATCAAAAACCTTTATAATAGGTAACATTACCACCACAACCTTTCTATATTCTCACAAAACATTTCTAATCCTTTTTTTAATTGTTCTTGTCTATATTGTTCAATTTCTAGTTCCCTAGCCATCCATTTATCTCGTATTTCTTTTTCTTCCTTTTTTGGTGGTTCATTTATTGTATTCCAGTTCCAAAACATTTTGTCATCATATTCGTTTTTTTCTTGTGTTGGCTCTTTACCTTCTCTTAAATAATAAGCCATTGTTCTTAATGTGCTACGCCAATTTGTGCTAGCAATTAATTCTATTTCTTCGTCCGATAAGTCTTCATTCTCTTCTTGTACTTTATTATATTCATACATAGGTATTCCCAGACGGTCTACGCTTGCTAGTTCTTCTAACATTTGTGGTATTACATCTAAAAACCAATAATCTATACTATAAACATCTCGATATGAGTAACCCTTTTTTATTCTTTGTTTGGCGTGTTTCAACCAATTAAAAAACCTCAATTTAATAACTTCCTTTCGTTATACAATTCTTTAAAAATTTCAATACCTTTATCTATTGGAGCATCTTTCGCACCAAGATAACCAATATCATCTTCTATTATATAACATTTGTTATATTTGGCAAGATTTATTAGATTTTTATCTTGTTGTGCTTTTTTATCTCTGTCTAACGCTATAACTATATCAACTCTAAGTTTTAAAAGTATTCTCATTTGTTCTTTACTAATATGAGAAGTTCCAAGAGCTACGGCATTGTTAATGCCATGACTTTCTAGTTTCATTACGGATTTTTCTCCTTCAACTAAAATTATTTCGTTTTTCTCTAATATATCTTTTAGATGCCAATGGTAACCCCACAACAAATCATTTCTTCCTAATGGATAATAGTAAATATATTTTGCCATACCAAACTCTTTCCATTGAGAGTGTGCAGCTCTTCCTTTAATATTTATTAATTTACCATCTATATCCCAAACTGGAAATACAATTCTACAGCGCTCGCTATCATAACGAACTTGATATTTTTTTAAAACTTCTTTTGAAATTCCTTCGTTTATCCAGCTTGTAATATCTATATCCATATATTGTTCCATTATTTTGGAATCAAGTTCCACTCTTACAGGCATTACTTCTTCTTCTTTTTTTTTATACTTACGAATTATTTTCATAATTGTATCTTCTCTTCCTAAACTTATGTGCCCATAGGAAGCTAACATCTTAATCGCTTGTTCATAATTAACTTTATGGTATTTTTGAACAAACTTTATAACGGAGCCACCCTCCCCACACGAAAAACAATACCAACATTTTTTTTCTGGATGAACAAAAAAAGAAGGTGTTTTTTCGTTTGTAAATGGACTTAATCCGACATACTCTTCTCCTTTTGGAGTTAGCTTAACATATTGTTCTATATATGCTAGTATATCTATTTTATCAATTAAATCTTCCACAAACAAACACCTCCTTATTTTATATTGGTAATTCCGGACATATATGCTGCTTTGCTTCTTGCATAGTCATTATTTCGCCAAAAAAGTTTATATCTATATAATCGTTATCTATTTCTCCATGGCTTTTGCCATTTCTATTCAAAGAAACAAACAACTTATATTTTCCACATTCTATGCCATCTCTACGTATTTCATCTGGCGTTTTTTCTACTATTTTAACTAATGTGCTACAATATTGCTCAATTCTATAAGATTCACCAGTATCTCCACCCCTATTGCTTTGTGCGGCCGCTATTACACTTAAATCCATAGCTCCGGCTACTTTGTTTTTAAGGAAGTTTGTAATCTTTCCTAACTCAACATAAGCATCATCGGTGTCTGGCGCCTTAATATAATCCATAATAACTAAATCAATGCCAATTTTAGAATCCCATTTTTTTATTGTGGCTTCCATAGTATCAACAGTCCACGCAGGATTATTAATATGAACAAGTGGCAATTGTTTTAAAGTTTCAATTGCTTGTAAAACCTTTTCTTCTTCTTCCTTGGAGTCAAATTTTTGTGATTTTATTTTCCTTATACTTACTTGGCTTAACATAGCCAATATTCTTTCAGTCCAACCTAAGGTTGACATCTCACTATCTAAATATAATACATTTATGCCACTACGAGCCTTATGTATTGCTTCATTCGCTAATAAAACAGATTTACCAACCTTTCTCTTCGCTGAAAAAATAACTAATTCGCCTTTTTCGTACGTAACAAAATCATTAAGTGTCGGAAATTTAGATGGAATTCCACCACCATTTTGTGCTCTTTTT
The DNA here is from genome assembly GCA_017939755.1 of Clostridia bacterium. Taxonomy (GTDB): domain Bacteria; phylum Bacillota; class Clostridia; order TANB77; family CAG-508; genus CAG-492. The sequence continues at coordinate 3,105 of JAGBAJ010000027.1, forward strand.
ATAATTTCTGCATAAATTTTATCAATCTTTTCACCTATTAAAGATTCATCTTCGCCAGTTAAAAATTCATCTCCGATATGGTTTAATTTATCATATATATAATTTTGCAAAGCTCCTATATCAACATCTTCTCTTCCGCACTGATTTTCAAATGTCCTAAGTTGTTGAAGCAGTTTTCTTTTAAAAGCAAATTTCATAACATCTTTTGATAAAGCTTTATACTCATTTGGTGTTTCACGCGCCACATATGGACTATCTGCGACAAGCTCTGCCAAATTTATATTTTGCATTATCATTGTGTCATCTTCTGAATTTTCTATTTTTGAGGCTAAGTTAAATTCGTCTATATTCATAACACCGCTATTATATAGCTCTTTAATAATCCTAAATAAGACTTTATTAACTGGCATTGCAAAATATTCGGGTTTTAATCTTTCATTGACAACTACATATTCTGGGTGAACAATTAAAGTAGAAATTAATCCTGTTTCTGCCTGTGTGTTTTGTAAATTAGCCAATCAAATCTCGCCACCCTCCTTTGAATTCTTTTTTATAAACATAATCAATATTCTCGGGTTGAATTTTAACATCTTTGTATTTATCAATTAACTCATTGTAGGCATCTATAACCTTTTGTCTTTTCATAACAATTGCCAATCCAAAAATGCTTTTAAGTGGAATTTTGTTTTTTATTATATAATACATAGTGAAATAAACATAGTGAGGATTAATATCTTCTTTATCTATAAAATCACTAATTTTCTTTTTAATAAACAAACCATTTTCCTCATTGGTAACATACTCACAAAAGGCTTGAAATATTTTGTTTTTCATATGCTTTTTTTCATAGCATTGAAAATGATAATGAAGTCCACCATCTACAACGGCTTCGTCAACATCAACAAAACCCCCTTCTTTGCAGTGTTGATATTTACATTTTCTTGTTTTCACCATTCTCACCACCTTTTGACAATTCTGATTATATCATAATAATCAGACATTGTCAAGAATTAAGTCTTTATTTTTTGCATATTTTTTCAAAAATTCCCTCTGTTCGGAAGTTATAATCGTATTACATGATTGATAAGCCTGCTTAATATGCCCTTCTTTGACTTCAACTGTAACCAAACTATCTTCAAGGTTGGCACGCTCTCTCATTAACACGACATGGGTTCTTCCTTCTACAATTCTATCTATATAACTAGCAACACAATTGTGCATTTGTTGAGCCTCTCTTAAAATATCTGCTGTCGTTTTTGGTTCAATAATACAATACTTGCCATATGTATATTCTAATGAGCCATTATATCTTTGAGCAAACAACTTTTCTTCCATATGTTTTTTCACGGCATTATAGTTTGTGCTTACTATTTTATGTTTAGAAGCCAAAAAATGTGGATATTTTTCAAATTTGCCTTTCCTATCACAAATCGTAGCTAGTTGATCCGACATTTTTACATAATCCATTAAATCATTCATAACATCTCCATAATAATCATACCCTTCATAATCTTGTAAAAAACATAAATATTTAAGTAGAGATTTATATTCATAATTATAAGTTTCAACCAGAGTTTTAAACTCATTCCAACGACCATAAAAGAAACTAAAATTTTGCGCAAATTCTTTATCATCGTTAAATTGAGAACAATATTTTATGCAGTTAAAAAATAAATCAGAGTCTTTCTGTAAAAATCTTGTTATTTTCTCTGGCAACGCATACCTAGGACGCCAAGAATCTCTACAACTTTGTTTTAATGTTTCGCTTAGAGAAATTGCTCTTTGAAGAGTCTTTAAAACATCTTTTGGGAAATATGTTAAAGGAAATGTAACATCTACTCCGACTGGAATTCCCAACACCAAATATTGCTCCCAACATAAATGTTTTTTAAGATATTTTAACACTGTTCCCATATTACTTAAATAATAACCTTCCATTGCGGCCATATTAATCATTTTATCGTAAATGGGGAACTCTTCTTCATTAATAATGTTTTTGTAATAAACGTTCGCAAAAAAAGGATTTACATTCTTAATGGTTTTTGTTTCTTTATCAGAAATTTTTTGATATTCTCCGGTATTAAGGTTAAATGAAATCTTATATGGTAAATTCTTATTAGTAAAAACTAGGAGTTCCTTTTCTTTTTTCATAGTTATACTACATTGTTTGTTCCCCATCTTTTGGCTCCTCGCTTTCTGCATTAAGCGAAACTTCAACAAGATCTATATAATTACAAATCAGTTGTTTAGTAGCAATCAATCCTTTATTTGCTCTTCTTGTTGCTCTATTTGCATTTGCAATCTGATTTTTCATATCATTTCTGTCTTTATTAATTCTCACCAAAATTTTAATAGCTCCTAAAATTGCCTTTTCTCTATTTGCATCGCTTTCGTTTGCATAATTCTGAAATATTTTTATAATTTCTTCCATCGTAAAATTGCCTCCCTTACCTCTTCAATTTTATCTTTTAATTTCTCTTTTATTTCTTCTTTACTCATTTCGTATTCATAATATGTTGGAAATGTTGACCATTCTTCAATATCTCTTTCAACATCTGATATTAACTCTTTTGCAAATTTTTCCACGTCTTCGTATATAGGTACACATTCATCATCTTCTTCTTTTCTTGCATAGACTGGGAAGCCAATATAAATAGTATAAAAATATCCTTCGGCATCAAATTCTAATTCCTGACACTCTTCAGTTTGAAAAAAAACTATTAGTTTATCAAATAAATCAAAAGGGAAATCATTTAAATATGATATTCTTTCTTTTAGGTTTGGAAGTTCCCAGTTAGCCCAGCCAAACTTAGGTTTACTTAGCATTATTATTCCTCCTTATCATATGTAAATTCAAAATACTTTTTACCTACTATAATATCTATCTCATCTTTATATTGTAAGCCAATAACAACAGTATCCCCACTTCCTAAATGTGTAAATTCTGCATCTGGATTTTTCATTAGATATTCTAAAGCTTCTCGAGCCCAATTTTCCGTCTGCTGTTCACTTATTTCAACACCATTGCCAAATTTAAAAAAATGTTTAGGAAATTCTAAATTTTTTTCATTAATTTTTAAGCCTTCTTCGTCCTCAATATAAACTTCTTCATTGCAGTAACAACAATTAACATAAGGTAATCCTAACTCGCCATATTTTCTTTCGGTATAATCGTTAATATAAAATTGTTTATTACACATCCAACAAGTTATTTCTTTATCATTTTTTTCTTGCTTGTTTATATTTGGTTTATTAGAAAAATTAATTTTCTTTACATTAATGATTTTTATTTGATTATTCATAGAATGTACTAAGTCAGTATCATACGCTTTACAATAATAATCTAATTTGTTTTGTATACTGTCATTTAAATTTATTATAAATTCTGTATCTTGTTGACCAGGAATAGTAATTTCTACACAGATGTCTTTACCTTCCATAATTGCTTCATTACAAATTGTAATCAAATCTGCTCTATTCAATGTCATCCTCCTCCTCGGTTTTTTTCGTAACCTTTTCTATAAAATCATTTGCACTAATTTTTATTTTAGCTGGCGAAGCCATAAATAAAACTAATCCAAGAGCAAAACCTTTGGCAAAAGTCCATACATATGGAATGTTAAATGCCGAAATAAATAGCGCGCCTACTCCCCACCATATTAAACCATTACCCAATAAAACAATAGTTAAAGCTAAAATAGCAATCATAATTATTTGTAAAACATTATTTATCTTCATTATTTTCTTTCACTCCTTCTGTTGTTGTAACTTGTTTCTTTTCATAGAGCCCACAATGACATACCCTCGCATTTTTGCAACCAAAACAAGGACATTTTGTCGCTTCTATTTTCTTTAATGCGCAAGGACAATATCCATCGTTATCTCTAATTCTCTTTAACATTTCTTTAAATGTATATGTATCTTCGGTTAATTCCATATCTTCTAATTTAAAATAGCCTAATAAAAAAGCATACTCTGAAGGTATAAACGCTTTAAAGTTATGCTTTTTACAAAATTTCAAATATTTAATATAAAGTTTAGTCATAATCACTCCCTCCTTTCATTGCTTCTTTTTTAAAAATTTCTTTTATGCAATCTACACAAAGTTCTGGGTGGTTAGTATTAATATGTCTAAATTTCTTTCCACAACGAGAACACTCCCACTCAGTGAACATATCTCCACAACATTGAGTTTTGCCATATCCACAATAACTCAACGCTTCTGCCATTAAATCAATAATTTTTTCTTCTATTATGTTATTCACCATCTTTCTCTCTAAGTGTTGCGTGGCACGTCGGGGCTGTGCCACGCTAGGAGGTAGGTAGGTTGGTTTCTATAACCTTATACTTCCAAACCAAAAAGTTTTTATGCGCCTTTAGAATTATACAAAATTCTTTTAAACATGTTATGTGCCTATCGATAACAATAATTAAACAATAACGTTAAAGAATAAAAAAAGATAAAGCTTTATTCATGACAATACACAATCACCCCTGTAAACATTTTCCCAGATGTTAATTTGATAATAACCAAACTTTCATCAATAGCGCAAAGGAAAATATATTAGTATTCAATAAAAGTAGTCAAATTAGCTCTGTCTATACCCATTTGAATTTTAGCCAATAAATCTCTTTGTTCTGCAACATATTTTCTACATTCTTTAGGATCATATAAAAGTTCTGTATAAATTATGCTATCATTTCTTGCGTCAACCTTGCTAGTTAGTTGTTCTTTTCTTCCCATCATTTCTAAGTGATATTGTAACTCTTTGTTGATTAATGCCATAGCAACTAATCCATCGGCTATTGTATAGCCAGATATTCCAATATCTGTTTCATTATTTGCTTTGTTGATAGCGCGCTTTAATGCTAAAATTTCTTCGTTAATAGTCTTAATCTCATTTCTTGTTTTTATAAAATCATAGTCATATGTAATTTTTTCTTCTGGCGTTCTATAAACAGTTTCACATTTACTGTTTTCTTCGCCTAGAATCTCTCTTACTTCTGTATCAAGAGCCTTAACTCTTTTAATTGCTTCTGCCAAACAAATCTTCATAATTATAACTCCTTATCAATAAAAATTTGGTGCTTACTCGTGGAGTTGAACCACGGACACGTAGATTTTCAGTCTACTGCTCTACCAGCTGAGCTAAGTAAGCGTGTCGCCTTGGTGGGACTCGAACCCACAACCCTCTCTCCCTGTTCATTTGCCGTCGCAAAAGGTGTGCACACGAAACTTTTCCTATTAAGCTACAAGGCGATATTTAACAAATATGGGTTGGGATTTGCACCCAACATAAAACGAAATTTATACTTTCTGTACAAGAATTATTTTCCCTCAAGAATAATAATCCCTCGTTTCTTACATCTTAGCGTCTACCTATTCCGCCACCATATTTGATTTAACTAATCTTTATTCCGAATTGTTCTTCATTAGCGAGGTTAACTCCTAAAACCTCATCATAATGTCTTTCTTGACCAATTCTAAATCTACCACATTTTAAATAAATATTTTTAAATTTCTTTAATTTATCTATCTTATCCTTAATTTCTTCTGGATAATATCCTGTGTAGATTACTATATCATCTTCAAGTAATGCGTTATCTCTTATAAAACTAATAAAACTCCAAACATCGTCAAAACTATCTAATGGCTCCAATCCTCCAAGAACAAACGCCTCCGTGATTGGATTTTTTCTATAAACTTCATACAATTCAAAAAGAGGATATTCTTTTATTTGTTCTTTAATATTAAAATAATTTTGACATATTTCTTCTGGATTAAGTCCTTGTTCTGTCGCACATTTAAACGAGCATTTGGGAAAAGCTAAAAACATACTCGCTTTTTTATAATCCTGCAAGTTCTCTTCCAGATAACCGTGTAGTCTAATGACTTCTGGCTTATTGGTCATTTCCAGCCTGGATAAAGTCAACTTGCTTTTCCATACTATTGAAATATCTCTTTTCAAACTCTTCTTGTCTAGCGGCAGACCATTGTTTTACTGGTTTATAATAACCAATAACTCTAAGTATTTTTTCTACAATTGGTTTGCCACAATATTGGCATTTATCTACATTTGATAATGTTAAATGTCCGTCTTCGCAATAAGAACTTGTTTTATTGAAAGCAAAATGTTCAACATGAGGATATTGTGTAACTATTTTGTTTAATAGTTTCATTTTTAAATCGATTGGCATTTCGCCTTCTGTTCCAATATGTAGTATTCCGCCAGCCGATGTAGCGCCACCTAACTCATTTTCTATTTCTAATCTTCTTGCTAATGTTGTTTTAATTGGAAGCGGTAATAGTTGGTTTGAAACAAATGTATTTCTCTTGTTATATTTAATATCTATTCTTCTTCCTAATCTTTTAGCGCCACTTTCTAGTGGTGTTAAGAATTCTACATTTAGTTTAATAAAGTCATTTGAATTATCATCGGCAAATTTTTCCATATATGCTGGAACTTTTTTTGCCCATTCCAATTCTTCTTCTGTATAATCTTCTTTTAAGTTGCCATTGAAAATAACTTTTGCTGCTTCGTGTAATCCACCAGCACCATAAGTAGAGAAATAGTCTTCTAATTTAATCCAACCAATATTATGGAATATATTAAAACCTTCTTTAAGTCTTTTATCTACTATATGGCGTTGTGAAATTAAAGCATCTCTTGCCAATGTCATTTTTTCTCCTAGCAATTCAAAGTATTTTTCGGCATAATCAGAGTCGTATTTGCTTATTGTTTCAAGTGCTATGTCGTATAAATTCATAGAAATAACACGGCTTGATCCTGTAATTTGCTCGCCAATAGCGCCAGCACCAAAAGAATTTATAGAGTTTTTCTTAGACACATCGTTTATTAGTCTACAACAACTAGCAAACTTGTCAGCCTCACCAATATAAAAGTTTACATTATCGAATTTATTAAATGCTTCCACTAATTGTAGAACATAATCATAATCTTTTTCCAAACTATCTTTAATAATGTTTATTGTTACTACTGGGAAGGCTACTGGTTTTTTAATTCCGTTTTCATCTTCAATTCCTTGACCAAAATATTTAGCGAAAATTAATTGGTTTTTAAGGATTTCGTCAAGATAATCAAAAATTGTACTTCCATCTGGATATTCATAGCCACCAAATGCAGCCACAAGTCCGGTTTTTGTAAATAATGACATATTAAAGAACGGCGATTGTGCCCCACTTCTATAAGGGTTGTTTACCAAATGAGTTAATCTTTGATATAATTGTTTAATTTGCGTTTCTGATAAATTTTCTTTTTTAGTATAATAAGCAAACGCAACATTTATGTCTGGGATTGCTAATGCGCCAGCATATCTTGAACTAGCATCGATAACTAATTCAATAATTTGCCCCATAAAACTATCGGCATATCTTGGTGGTTTAGAGTGTACATCGTTGTACGGTCTACCTTCCAACATAATATGTTTTGCCGTTAGTGTAGTGCAATATAAACAATCTATACCATTATTAGTCATATCATGAACCATATAAGAACCTTCAATAGATTCTTTTATGATTTGATTTGCTCTTTCCAAACCATAAAGTTCTTTACATTTTCTCCATAACAATTGGTAATTTAATAATTTTTCAAAAGATTTATACACTTCGCCATGTCTTGATAAATAGTTTTTAGAACCAGTTGCATTAGAATTACCCTCAATTGAAAATGTGTCAAGTCCTTCATTACTATATTCATCATATCTTTTTGATATGTCTAAATAATCTCTTGTCAATCCTTCTATTGCTAAGAAATCACTGTCAATAGAGTTTAGTAAATCCCCAAATTCTTCATCTATTGACATCGGTACAGCATAGCTACCAAAACTTTTAACTACTGTTCTTGCCATATCTAGCCTCCTATCTTACATATTAGCATACTCCATAATTTCTAAAGAAGAAACCAATATATCCCCATCTGATGTAATTGCAAACGGAACATTGTCAATTTGTAACTTATCAGCAATAGCAAATATTTCATCTTTATCTGTAATTTCTTCATATTTAATGTTCTTGTCCTCCAAAAATTTTTTTACTGCTTTGCAGGTAGGACAACCTGTTGAGTATAATTTTAACATATTTTCTTCCTTCTGGGGCGGTGAAGCTTTGCACTTCTACAGCTATACTGCAAGGTTCAAAAACACTATATACCTGAAGTGTTCGATTACCCTCCTTTACGGTATCACATTATTTTCTTAAGTGGCTTTATTCTTTGCCTACGCCCCATTTTCTATTGCTTGTATTCGCAATTATTTCTATAATCACACAAATAACTACAATAAAATTTATCATCGCTATTTGGTTCAAATTCTAAACAAGCTTCTATTTTTTCTATCGTGTCTAATGCCCATTGTATTGTTTCTTCGTAAAACCTAACATCAAATTTTATTTTTTCAATATAATCGTTTTTAAAATGATTAAACCATAATTCTGTCGGATACTTGCCATATTTATCATAGACAGCCTTGGCATACAGATATAATTGTTTCGATTTAGATTTTAAATCCTTTTTTGAAAATTTTGAGCTTGATTTATGATCAATAACAATGATATTACCCTCATCATCTTGAGCAATCAAATCTATAATTCCAATAAAAGTATTATTTCCTAATTCGACTTCAAATCTATACTCTGATTCTAGTGGTGTTAAACCCCAAAATCCTTTAAAATTGCTAAAAAATGTAACGCCTTTATCAAAATATGACGGTGTCAAATCTTTGCCAAACATTATAATAGGTTCGTCAATATTCATCTCAAAACTACTTGTAAATTCGTCTAGTAATTCTTCAAGTTTTAATTCTTCTTTAGCATAACGTTCTAAAATTGAATGAACTAAAATTCCATAACTAGCAAATAAATTACTTTCGCCTTGCTCATGTTTCTGATAATTACGATAAAAAGCATACGGACACTCATAAAAACTTGTTAGTTTCGAGTATGAATATTGCAAAATTCATCCTCTCCATTTAACAATATACCGACTATCGGTTAAAATGGCAAATCATCATCTGTTACTTGGTTAGTTCCATCGTTTGCCGGAGCACCATTTGAACCAACATCTTCAAAATCGAAAATTGTAACTGTTAAATAGCTTGTAGCAGGCTTATCTCCTTGTGGAGCCAAATAAACATTTTCAATTGAGCTATCCCCAGCTTGAACTTTAATTCTTGATTTCTCTTTTAAAGACTTGGCTTTTTCTAAAGCATTACCCACAAATCTAACATTCCAATTAGAATTAACATAAGTGTCGTTTTGTTTGTTTTTTCTTGATGTACTTACTCTTCCTGAAATTTTTCCGTCTTTTTCTGTTATTGACCAAACAGTCATATAAGTATCTCTTCCTGTGCTAATCATTAAATTATCCCTCCGTTTAATATTTTGTTAAGAAATTCTTCGATTTCTTCTGGTAAATTACCATTAAAAGTCCAACCCAAAGAACCTTTGTTAAAAGTGATATAATACTTCCCACTTTTATCTTTTAATGTTAAAGGATATGTTGACTTCTCCGTGCACTCTTCTTCATATTCTTCTGATTGTTCATCGCACCAGTCCAACCACCATTCATCTGTAGAATCGCAGTCATCATCTTCGTTTATATCATCATCTGATATATGCCATAGTTCTTCGGTTATATCGAAACTAGGATAGGCGCTACATTTGCCCTCCTCGTTATAGAAATGCCCTGGAACACTAATTCCTTCATCTGTAATCATTAAGTCGTTAACTTCTTCGTAAGTGGCTCTCATATTGTTTCTTAATTTGTATGTAGCGCCATTTTTTAGTTTAATTTTTGTACTTGTAACTTTAGCTTCTAAATATGGTTTTAAATTCTCTTCTGAAATACAATCAAGTAAAGTTCCACAATCACATTCCAAGTCATAATAAACATCTACGGTGGCATCCACATTATTTTTATTATCATAGCTTATTGACGATTCTTCATAAGCTCCGATTATCAGACATTTTTCTCCATCGTATTCCACATATTCTCCAACTTTATATTTCATTCATAATCCTCCGTTCTAAAAAGTTTTATTTAACTCTTCTAAAATCTTTTCAGCTTCTTCAACTGTTTGACAATTTTTATAATTTGCCGAAGGTTTATCTCCGTCGGAATACACATTTTTAATTGCCTTTGCTATATCAGAATCTTTAACTTTTGCGCTTCTTAACGCCTCGACCTTAACTTGTATTTTAGCAATAGCCTCAGACACTTTTGTATCTTTTGATGAGATTTTTCCTTTTTGTTTATTAGCCATATTATCGCTATCTAAATCTAACTTATCATCGCTAATATTTAAAGCCTCCATATAAAGATAACGCTTAGCATACGTTCTTACTCCACCAAGGTTTTGCATTTTGTTCGCACCTTTAATCTCAATTCTCTCAATAGGCATTTGATATACAACAGTTTGATCTTTCCCAAGAATGTCTTGGAACTCTAATTTCGCAATCTCTTTTAACTCTTTTTTAGTGGTATATTTCATACCAATTGCCTCATTAGATGTTTCAACAACTTCTGTTTCAAAACCTTCAAAATAAGTATAGAATAATGGAAATATTTTATACTTTAATAATAAAGGATTTACTCTTTGATTTATCTCTTCTGGTTTAAAATAATCATATTGCGAAAATGTATTTTTACCAGTTTTTGTTATTCTGATTTCGTTCATTACACATAAAATTCTTTCACGAAGCGACATATTGTCAAGTTCTATAACATTTTCTTGAGCTATTAAATCTTCACTAACATTTTCTTCATTCTCAATAATTTTAGCCATTATTTCTCACCACCCTTCGCTTCGGTGATGTATGTTGATAATAAGTCTGCCATATGTACATAAACTGCTAACGGATATTTCTCAAAAGCACCAGACAAGTAATTATATTGGTCTTTATTCTCGAAACCACCCATATGCCAACGAATTGCATAAAGCTCTTCTTTTGTAAGCTTTATATATTCCGATATAATAAAACAAGATTTTTCACCATGCCCTAGTGGCATTTCGTCTTTAACCGTATAAAATGGTTCTTTTACCCATTCTCCCCTATCGTTTTTCTTGTTACGCATTTCAACTGTATAAAAATAAGTTTTACAAATATCATGCAATAACGCACAAATAATTAAGGAATCCTCATTAAAACCTTTATTTTGGGTTAATTCTTTAAGGGCAGTATATACATTTAAACTATGTTCGGCTAAACCGCCCTCATAATTGCCATGAAATCTTGTGCTTGCTGGTGCCATAAAGAAATCGCTATTCTCTAAGTATTGAATTAAATCTTCTATACCAGCTCTATTAGTCGATCTCAAAAGTTCTAAAATCTTTTCCTTTGTTTCCATTTTATCTCCATTCTTATTACTAGAATTGAACTCCGGCTTTTACAACTTGATCTTTTCTCTTTTCATCTACCTTTTGAACATAATGTAATGTCATTTGTATATTAGTATGTCCCAAGGTTTCTTGTATTGATTTAATATCTGCACCGTTAATATATTGAATTGTGGCGAAGCTATCTCTAAGTCTATGAGCAGTAATATTCTTATCGATATTGGCTTTTCCAGTAATCCTTTCTAAATCACGGTTAATTATGGTATTTGAAAGTTTATTTCCTTGTCTATTTACAAAAAGATAAGGGCTTCTACTTCTTCTTTCATACCTAATATATTTGTTTATTGCATCTTGAACAGATGGATGTAAGGGAATTTTTCTAAATTTATTACCTTTACCTTGTCTTACTGTAATCCAACCATCTTCTTCATCTATATCACTTAATTCTAAATTTGAAAGTTCACTCGCTCTCATACCAGCATTAACAAACATAATAAACATTGCCTTTTTTCTTAATTTATTCTGACATTCTTCATTACAAGCATTAGAAACCATAATTGCTTCTTCAACATTTAAATATTCCATATCTTTTAATTCTGCTTTTGGCAACTTAAACGCCTTTGTAATGTCGTTATCCACTTTGCTTTGCTCATACAAAAATTTAAAATACGAAAGAACAGCCATCATATATGCCCTTTTAGAATTAACTTTTAATGTAGCCAAATTATTATTATAATACACTAACAAATCTTCGTAGGTAACTTCTTCCTCGGACTTATTACATTTACTAAAAAATCTTTTTATATTTTTTTCATAATCCTCGGCAGTTCTTTCGCTACCTTTTGTTTTTATGTGCATTAAAAATAAATTTAAGTTATGATTGTTCATTCCCTTACCCCCTTTCGATATTATGATTATATCATATTTTATCCGAAAAGTCAAGATTTATTCACATTTTTCTGTAAAAAAATTAGAAATTCATCCCATTTACCAGACTTATGAATAAAATTACAAAATGTCAAACCAGATTTCCTAAAGTCTGATAATTCGGTATTACAAACCGTTTTGATAAATTTTCTTGATAAATTAGCCATTTTAAAGTTCCCTTGGCTATTTATCTTAGATATAATATCTTCTGACTTATTTAAATCTTTCTTTGGCATTTTGTACTGAACTGGTAAATTTTTTGCATCAAAGGGATCTCTGTTTTTGTTTTTAGTGCTAGGATTTATGAATGGTAAATATTTTGGCAAATCTTTTGCGTTTATATGTATAAAACCTTCGCCATCTCCATGTAAATCATGAATCCCATATTCTTTTGCTTTTTTTACTGGGTTTTTCTTTTGGATAGTTTTTAGTTTACGATATAGCGCGCTATCACCAGTAATATAAAGTATGAGAATATTGTCATAGTAATACAATATTCTCCCTTTATTACCTTCTAAAGGTATGTAGAAATCTTCAAAAGATTCGTCTAGGTTGCCATATTCATCCCTAACCCAATCATTAGTGCTCCTATCATACTCTGCTAAAACGCTATATGTACCAACGTATTTGCAGAAAGGATGGCTCATTTATTTTGCCTCCTTAGCCTCTGCTTGCATTTTAGCAACTTGTTCTTCATTTCTTCTCTTAATTTCAAGAGTTTGTTCTAGTTGCCCAATCGAAGCAGTAAGATTAACTAAAAGCCCTACCATAATTTGATACTCTTCTGCTGTTTTAAAAGAGCAGTTTTCTCCATAACATTCATTCCCATTATTTGCTTCTAGTTTTGATAGAATTTTTTTCTTTTCTATCTTTAACACTTCTAATGTTTCTTCCATAGCGAAACCTCCTTCTATAAAAATTTTGATAGGCACAAGAAGCCGAAGACCAACCTATCTATTCTTTTGTTGGGCTAGTTTTAGCTTTAAGAGCTTCGCGCTTAAGATATATGTTCGCGCGATTATGGCGATTACAATTATTTGTAATAGTAATATATCTACTTCCCCAACCTTGTTTTTCAGAACGCCGTTCAGCAAAATGTTTATGTCCCCCACATTGCTATTGCATTTATGAAGACGTCTTTGTTTTCTATAACCAAACCCATATTTTCACATTCAGAAATTATACCGACTTAAATAATGCGAAAATTCTTCTCTATTATAGTTAGAACTTCCGATAAATATTTGAAGCTGTGTGCCAATTTTACCATTAATAGTTACATCTCCAAGGATTTTACCATGTTCTAACAAATCCAATATCCTTTGAGCTTCCCCTGGTTTAACAATTAAATATGTGGCAACTCCATAACGCTCTAGCATTAAATCGTATATTTCATCTCGTGAAGACTTAACGGATTTAGCAATTCTATCTATAAGAGTCCAAGATAGTGCGTTTGCATCTAAACCTCTTTTTTTTGTTTTCTTTTGTACACAAACTTCATACTCTCTAAAATCGCCAGACAAAGCACTATCTAGCTCTGCTATAATATTTGTGTTATTTATGTCAACTATTTTCCCTTTAATCTTCTTGCTCATATTCTAATATATCATCACTATCCTCATCAATATCATCCTCTTCCAAAGGACGGAAGGCATTAACTTTATCTAGTTTAGCAGCATCTCTACCCCAAGGGGTGTTCACTCCCATATGATAACCCTTTATTTCTAGTTTCTCTAATGCAATAGATTTAAAGTAGTTTTTTACCATAGCCTCTTGCTGTCTTCTTTCTGTTGAAAAGTTCAAGACGCCATTTTCTATAATAAAATCGGTCATTTCCTTAACCATTTGTCTTAAAAACATATTATCTTGTGCCATTGATACGGCTAGCGAAACAAATTTTTTATCGCTTTTTACTCCCAAATATTATCACCTCTCTGACAATTATGATTATACCATAATTATCAGAAATTGTCAAGACTTTCCAAACATTCTTCAAACATTTTTAATGCCTTTTGTGGAGAAATTTCCTGATTAATTGTAGTATCCCTACCTAAATATTTATACCAAGAAATTTCCACATCTTTCCATTTAAAATTATAAGGCTGTTCATATTCATCGTTCCAGCTATAAGCTTCAACTTTAAAAATATCGTTTTCAAATTTCGCAGCAGTATTAGAAAACGGAGAATCCATTTCCTCCTTAAATTTATCTTTGTATAAAGCACATAAGATTGCGCTTAAACCTTCCAATAAACTAACTACATATCTTGGGCACTCAAATACCTGGTTTTTGTTTGTATTAAATAATAAGTTTCCCAATTCCACTATTCATCAATCCCCAATCTGTGTTTTAAACATTTAATATCGTTTTCTATAATCTCAATTTTTTCTTGGCAATAACGCCTAGACACCTTTTGTTGCATTCCTTCATAGTACAATGCACCAGCATTGTCATAAATTGTATAAATACAATCTTTAATACCGCTATTATTTTCTATCATAACTATTTTCTTCCTTTCTATAACTCTAATGCTCTGAATCGTTTTTTAATTCGCATATTTTCTGATAAATTCCTTTTATTGTTTCTGAATCTAAGAAATAATCAGCATAATCAGTACAATAATTATTTTGCTTGTCATAAAAAATTGCGTAAACATGTAATAATAATTGTTTTTTGTCAAAAAATAAAGTTACAATTCTATAATCTTTACCAGTAATAGGTTCTTCCTTTCTTTGAAACATCGTAAAAGATAAGTCGTCTTCTACTTTCTCAAACCCATTTTCTGCTAGTATTTTATCTCCTTCGGTTTTTATTTCGCTATTCTTATATTTTTTAGTCCATTTATGCAATTCTGTATATGGCTCTATTCCATGTCTAACACAATGTTCATTCATTTCTTTATGAAATTTAATGTATTCTCTACAAGTTAAACATATACCATAACTGTCATAATAATTAATTTCGTTTTGGTTCTTCTCATATTTAGTACCAACTAATATAGCTTCGCCACAAATAGCACATTGATGCCTAGATCTTGCTTTTGAAATGGTTTTAATCCAACCCATTAGTTCCTCCTTTCAAGCCAAAATATTCTTCTTAGACTATCCCTATATTCAAATTTGTCTGAACATTGAGGGCATATTGTATCATTATGGTAAGGATAAAGCATACGACCACAACAGTCACAGCAAACACCATCTGAAAAACTATCTGCAAATCTTTTAGATTTTCTCTCTTGATTATTACCTTGATATATTACCCCTTTATCATAAGAAAGTTTTTCTATAAGATTTTGATGTCTAACCATTAAATCTAGGTTAGAGTTATTATAAGAGAAGTCGTTTAAAACTTCTCTCAGTTTTCTTTTCCTCTTGGTTGTCGCTATAAAATCTCTATTTTCTGTTAAATCAACACTAGTCTTCAATTCCTATCCACCTCTTTAAAGTGTATAATATGTTTACTTTTTTCTTCTTAGCTTTTATTGGGGTTTCTTTTTCTCTAAAATCTTTGCATAAATTTTCTAGCTGCATTAGAATTTCATCTTTATTAACTGGAACTTCGGCGGTATGTATTTTTTCTCTTCCTGCTTCTCTTAGAAACTTATCCAATGTTAGGTCACAATATTCATCTTCCCAATCGCCCAAGTAATAAAACCTATCGTTAACCAAAGATGCAAGCCCTAAATTATTTCTAATTTCTTGAAATGTACCAAATAGAATAGGATCTTTCCTTCTTCTATCCTCTTCTACTTGTTTTTCTACTTTACCAGTGTAATCCGTAAAAACAATATACATACGGTCAAAAATGTCTTTTGTTTTACCAACAACCTCTACAATTTCATCTGGAATGTCACGTGGATAGTTTTCTATCTCTATAATCTTAACAACATCACTAGCAATATTATCAATGTAATCTTCAATATCATCTCTATAAACATACTTATCAATTCCCATATCTATAAGTTGTTTTTCTTTTTCCACACAATCAACCAAAAACTTTATTTTATCTAAAATTTTCATTTGACCAGTAGTTTTATATTTATCCACCAAAGCTAAACATCCTTCATAGAAGTCATTTAATTCTTGTTTGTTGATTTTCTTGATTTTCTTTTTAACATAATCAAAATACTCTTGTGGATCTAAATCGGCAACTGTTTCTTTATAATCTATGAATTCTTCTGGTTCCATGATTTCGCCCTCCTCTCACTTGCTAATCTATAATCATCTGCAATTTGTTGATGTGTTTTATAAAATTTGCACTCTTCCTTACAGCAAAACAGTTCAGTTAAAGCTGTGCAAACTCTTTTCTCTTCATTATATGCAAAACAATCATTTTTTATTTTCATTCTTTTCCCTCCTACCTAAATAAAATTCTCTAAACTTGTAATAATCTTCAAATTGTATATGTTTACCAGTTGATACATCTACACAGTCTTGATTTTCACAAAATTCAAAATTGTTTGCTGCCAATATAATATAGCATTCTAAACCATTTTTATTACAATCTTCTAAAACCAAATCAAATAAATCCTTTTTTAGTGTCTTTATATAATCAATAGAAATACCACTGTCTAATCCGTCCAGTAAAATAATTACCTTCTGTTTGCCATCTTTATTTTCTAAACGCTCTCTCACATAACCGCCTAAACGTGGCACGGCATCCTCAAAGTTGTTTCTAATGTTTTGTCCTTCTGAAGAACCCATATTTCTACACATTTTATCAAAATCACCATAAAAACTAAATTTGCTTAATGCGTTTCTCTCACTATCGTCGTTATCATAATAAAATATATTTTTTTCTCCTAATGCCTCTTTAAGCTCGTGTAATAATGTAGATTTTCCAGCACCATTTTTTCCAATTAAGCAAGTAACACCTTGATTAAAAGAGAATGTTTTAACTTTATGTAATCCATACCAGTCAGAAATTTTTACTTCTAATTTATTACTTGTCATTATTTTTCAACACCTTTCCACATTCTTCACACACATAATTATGTTTATTATTATTACATTCCGGTTTTTTAATTAGCGGGCAATTCATTAAAAGGGCAAATGTTATTATTGCTATTATTAAAACATTTTTTATATCTTCTTTCATTTTAATCTCCTATATCAATCATTGGGATACTTTCTCCTAATGTAGTTGTAGGTAACTGACCGTTCCATTTTTCAATCCATTTAGCTTGATTTTCAATACGTCTAAGATCTAATAAATCTGTTGTTATTTCTTGTTTCTGTACTTTTAATGCTTCTGCCTCTGCTTGTGCCTCAACGATTTTTTTCTCTGCTTCAATTTTAGCCTTTTCCAATTCTTGTTCTGCCTTTTTTGCTTCTTGTTCTGCCACTTGCTTTGCTTCTATTGCATTGTTATATGCTTGTGAGAAATCTAAATTAATAATACTTATACTTTCTATTACAATACCTTTTGTTTCTAACTTTTCTATAAGTGCAGTTTGTAAATCGTGTGCCACTTCTGTCCTTTTTGTAATTAATTCTTCTGCAGTATATTGTGCAAGAGAAGTTTTCATAGCTTCTTGAACTGCTGGTCTAACTAAAATTGTTTCATAACTCATACCAACTGTTTTGTATAGTGTAAAAGCTTGTTCTTGATTTACTCTGTAATTAACAGCAATAGAGGTAGATACTGTTTGCAAATCCTTTGAAGCTGCTTCTCCTTCAATATCAACCCTTTGTGTTCTGCAGTCCATCTTTTTTATACTTTCAATAATTGGTAATTTGAAATTCAAACCTTCTGTTATGTAATTATCCTGAACCGCACCAAATCTAACCTTAATTCCTACATGCCCTGTTGGAACTGTGCTAATGCTTAAAACAAATAAAAATACTAAAACTCCTATTATTATTCCTATAACTGTGTTTTTCATAAAATCCTCCTTAATTATTTAACCATTCTTTATATGTGTTTTGAGCCAATTTTGCTGCTTTCAAAGCTTCTCTATATGTATAATATACATTTGTTTTAGATAGTGGGCAAATCGCATCTTCACATTCTTTGAAATGCACAATGCCCAAAAACATTTTATCATTAATTTCTTTAATAATATGTGCTGTGCGTATTCTTAATCTGCCATCCCAAAATGCTCCGCTAATACAATATACTTTTTTCATATTTAATCTCTCCCTACTCCTCTTATATTCCACTCCGCTATATTCCATTTCTTTTTCTTGTCATATATATCATCTAGTTTTTCTTGATGCGAAATCATATCATATGCAAACTTATCTGGATTTTCTGGCATTTCACGAATTAAAATATCTAAAATTTGAATTTTACATTTTACTTCTCTTCTAACCGTTATAAGTTTTAATCTTTCTAATCCATTTTCTTCTAATATCTTCTTGCTAACCTCTTTATGGCTTTCTAATTGATGATCTAATAATACCTTTTGTTTTTCGATTTCTCCAAGTTGCGTCCTTAATTTTTTAAGTTCCTCGACAATTTGAAATCTTACTGCACCAAGAGATTTAGCGAGCTCTCTAACAGTGGTTACATCTCCAGTTTTTACGTCTGCTTTTCTAAATATAATATCATTAGATTGTTCCGTTGTCGGAATAATGTCCTTTTTTATTTTTTTGTTTTTCTTTAAATCTTTCAACAGATTTTTTATAACCTTCTTTTTTACATTCTTCCGAACAATATTTAGAACGAATTGTATAAGCTATAAATTCATTCCCACAAATTTCACAGTTCTTTTTGATATTTCTCCCACATTTTTCCAATACTTTTGCACTACCTACATCACATTTTTCCATAATTTCATACCCCCGTACTTCCAAATCCACCAGAGCGTTCTCCGTTGGCTTCATCATCATCTGTAATTAAAAATTTTTCAAATACACCTTGTCCTATTTTTTCTCCTTTTTCAATTGTTATGTCAAAAGGGAATAAATTATAGAACGCAAACATAATCTCTCCATCGTTGTCTGGATTGTTATAATAATCACTATCTACAACACCAACTCCGTTTGCCAATATTAAACCTCTTTTTATTGGATTAGAACTTCTGTTATAAAGTTTTAAAACTTCGTCTTTTTCAAAACACGCCTTAATTCCAGTTTTTATTAAGGTTGGTTTTATCTTAGTGTCCGTGTTAGCCACCAACAGTCCCCCAATAAAAAGTCCGGCTATTTGTTTCCATATTGAAGGCACACATACTGTTTCTGTTGCTAAAAAATCATATCCTGCGCTAGCGCTTGTACTTCTTTTTGGCTTTTTCACAATTGTCGGATTATCAATCCTATGCACTATTTCAAATCTTCTCATATTAATCCTCCTCTTTAAATTTATTAAACCTTTGTAATAAATGTAAACATAAACTCATATATTCTTCTACCTGTGAATCGGTAGGTAATGCCTCATCGTCCCATTCTAAAATTGATAATAAAGTATCACAACCTGAACAAGAACCATAATAGTTATGTGTGTAATAATAATCTTCTACTCCTGGTTGGTAAGTGTCTGCGTGAAATATAAACAATTGCATTCCTTGATAATCTCCGTGGTCTAAAACAACCATATCTTCGATGTTTAGTTCATTCCAAACACCATCGTCATATTGAGTTTCTCTTATATAAGGATTAATAACTATTCTTACAAGTTGTTGAACAATTTTTTCATATGTATCATATTCTTTCTGTTTGTTGGTTTTAAAAAATTCTTGTAGGTTTTCTTTACCAATATCCCAAGCTTTTACAAATTTGTTTATCATATTTTATTTTCCTTTCATTGCATTTTTAACAACTTCTAACATTTTTTCAGACAAGAATTCCTGAATTTCTCCATAATCTATATCGTAAATAAATTCACAATCTGATAAACATTCCGTATATTCTTGTGCTAATGCTTTGTCATCAATATTTTCAATTGCCTTTTTTATTTTATTAAAAACTATTTTAGAAATTTCTTGTTTTTGTTCTTCTGTTAATAATTCATATAACTCTCCTATATCCATATCTATTCTCCTTTACTTAATATAAAACATAACCATTTGTAAATTGGTTTATTATATCTTAACGTTAATCTTCTAGGAATAATATAGCGCCACCATAACATTGGTTGTAAGCTAATATGATAATTATCATCTTCTATAATTTCTTCTAATCCTATAATATCTTCTTTTTTTACTATTCTTCTTCTTATATCGTGAATTTGATTAAAGTAAGATGTTAACCTATACTTTTTTACTTGACTGCCACTTCCAAAACCAACGGCTAAAACAACTAAATCTTCATCGCCAGTTGAGTATTTCCTTTGGTTTAAAACTTTAAGATATGCTCCATCGCCATTTATCATAGATGCTTCAAATCCAAGTTCTTCCATTCTTCTTCTATTAGCGTGGCTTCTTAACTTATAACCCAATTTACCTACCTCCTTATTTTTAAATCCACCTTATAATTGGATCGCCTTTCCAACCTTTCTCCCAAATATACCAACAATAACAAGTCGCACTACTCATTTTTTTACTTGTATCACCATTTAAGTAACATATTTGCCTTGCCGAATTCACATAAACATATTTAGGTGGGTATTTATCAAATAATTTTCTACGTTCTTTCCCCTCTAAAAACTGAATTTTCAAAAACATAACCACATAGCTGCCATCATTTACTAAATTTATTGCGTGTTCTACAAATTCTTGTGCGTATTTATACGGCGGGTTTGTAAGAATATCCCACTTTATATTATCATATTTTCCGAAAGGCAACCTTTCGCAAGTCAAGAAGTTATAATCTGGTAAACCATAGCCCCTATCTACTAAATCAGTAGACCAAACATCGTGTCCCCTATTTATTAAAACTTCACTTAATGCTCCATTTCCACAGGCACATTCCCAAACATAATGATTAAGTTCAACGCCATCTTCTTTTAGTTTATCTAAAAATATTTCTAATGCTTTTGGATCGGTTGAATAAAAATCATTCTCTGCTCTATCGTGGTCGCAATGGCTACTTGCTCCTAATGTAACAAATGTGGACTTCTTATTTCCAGTCCAATCTCTATCCTTCATATATTCTTCGTGCCCACCAAACTTGCAGTCCCAACACATACCTTCCATATATTTATTTTCGGAGTTTAATTCAACTCCGCATACTTTGCAATTACTCATTTGTATATCCTCCAAAATATGTATTATCAATATTTATGTATGGTGTGTATCCGTTCCAATTAAAATGATAAGAAGCTCTAAAAAATAAAACCCATGACGGAATTGTTACACCATTTTTGATTATATAATCTACAACATCATACTGAATTTGCGAAGGCTTAGCCTTTTTTAACAGTCCAGTTGCTACTGGTTCAAATTGCCCTGTTGCGTATACCACACTATTTAGCGAATTTCCCCATTTGCCACTATTTAAGCGATTAAAAACAACACTAATAATCGCTCTTTGACACTCTATACTTTCGCCCCTACCCTCACAATATAAAAGTTTTGCCAGTAATTCTCTATCTGAATCACTAATATTATATACTTTATCATTTTCTGTTGCAACATTTTCAATAACTTTTTTTTGATTTTTTTCTTCGTTCTCGATTTCCAAAAATTTTGTTATAACAACTGGCTCTTGATTTCTTAAATCTACTATAACTCTATTTAAAACGGAAATCTCATTTAACAAATATAAAACTGCACTTAACGAAATAAGCATACCTAATAAAGCTGTTATGATTATTTCATTAAAAGTTCGTTTTTTTATTCTCCAATACTCCATAATCTAATCTACTCCTCTCATACTCGTAAATTAACGAGTTTTCTTCTTCTGTTTTCATTTTTAAATATTCATCCTGGTTTTGCTCTAACCAGTCAGAACATAATTTAATTGTGTCAAATAAATAATCTTCACAATAATATTTCTCATCGAAGTCTGGAATATCTTCTATAAACATTTTTAAATTCTCCATAAATTCCAAAACCTCTTCATATGTATCTATTAAACTCTCCAATTCTCAATAAACTCCTTAACTTCTTGTGGTAAATTTTCAAGTTCACCACTTAATATGATTTCTGGAATTTTGAAATCATCAAGTGCAATTTCTGACAAATGATTTTGTGCTGTTTCTGTTAATCTTGATTCAAAATTTTTTCGACTAACTCTAAATACCAATGTTTCAAACTCTGAAATTAGTTCATTAATTTCGTTTGGGAAACGTGCATCGGTGATTATCGCATAGTCAAACAATTCGTTGCTATCACACACATGTAAAAATTTAATAACTTCTTTAACCCAATAATCTGGATCGTAGTTTCTAAAAATTTCTGTTCCTATGTACTGCAATAAATGCCTACCAACCTCATCTTTTTTGCCGTTCCAGTTAAAATATCTTGTGCATATGTCTTTAACTCTATCGGCAAATGCCAAATGAACGCATTTAAAGCCTTTTTCTTCTAGCTGTTTTTTTAGTTCTAGCCCAAAAGTATCTTTACCTACCCCTGCTTTTCCACATAATTCAATTATTTTCATTTGTATTCCTCCTTGTGCTAATGGTTTATGTCGTCATAGTTGTTAATTAAATAAACAAAATATGCGACTGCTAATACCACCACAACTATTAACCACATAATCGTTCCTCCTTTATAACCCTAACTTATTAAATATTTCCTGCTTTTCTTTGTCTTTAAATACTACTTTAAAACAGTAATTATCTAACAAATCTGCGACAAAGAAATTATCAAATAACCATATTCGCTCTGTTTTTTCACATAATAGCCATATAAAATCCTTTTCCTGCACTGCATAATAATCAATAAACTCATCGTCTGTCTTGCTATATACTACTAATATATCCCCATTTCTAATTTTTCTTTCCTTCATCATTTTAAATAAATCATAAAAGCTGTTTTTCATATCACTTATCCCCTTTCAAATTTCAAAAATGCAGGATTTTTATACTCTATCATTTCTCCATATTCGTTAATAAAAACCAGTTTCATTGGTTGAGCCTCACCATAAACTTGCTGGCATAGTCCTACTGCTTGCTGAATTGCTATTATAACTGGTAGTACCATTTGTTGTCTACTTGATAATGCGTTTCCAATGTAAACCTCTAATATAAATTGTGTAATATTCAAATTTAATCACTCTCGTATTTCTTTAATATAATAGAATTATCGTTTTTATCTATAAATATCTCCATAGTGTCCGATTCTTCTAACAACATTGTTTCACGAACTTCTTTTGGAATAACAACTCTTCCAAGATCGTCTATTCTTCTTATATATCCAGTGCTTAACATATTTTCTCCTTTTACAACTTTTCTCTTTTAAGTCAAAATTCAATTCTTGAAATTGAAAAATTTTGATGATTGATTTTTTTATTTGTTTATCTGACAAAGTTTCGCTAATCCTAGGTAACTCTGCTTTAATATCTGATATAATTTCTTTGTCCGAAACTTTATCATAATATACTTTATCAAAGCAACTTCCAAGAAAAACCCTACAATAAAAATCTTTATCATAATTTTGTATTTCTTTTTCAATTTCTACCCATTTTACTAATTCTTTTATTAAACAATCATTTATCTTTTGTACCGAAATTTTACCCTTTTTTGACCTAATTATGTCTTTTTTATAAAACTTATCATAATCACTATAAAACTTTTTTCTAATTCTCTCCATCAATATACGAGCCCACCAGTCTTTATCAAAATCACATAATAATAGCGAGCCAATCACATTCTCTTTAAAATATAAAAAATACTTTTCTTCATAATTAGGCACTTTAAGTGCGTGTCCTTGTGGTATAATTCTAATTCCCCAATCTCCAATTTTAACCATAAAATATGTCCCCCTCTATTATTACACAAGAGTTCCATAAATCCTTATTGTCTAGATCGTAATTAGAATCATTTATTTTAAGTTCGGCAGCCAATAAAATTTTCTCAAATGTTTCTTCTTCCATAGCATTCTCCTTTTATTTTGTCTTCTGAACACCTGTGAGCCGTGAACTTTTTATTGATTTTTTTTCGCTCTGGGCTTATATGTACGATTTTCTAAATATTCTTCGGCTTTTCTAACTTTCCCAAGCACCTGCTTAAGCTGAGCAATCGCAGATTTAAATTCTTTCGAGTTACTCATTAACTCATAAAGCGGCTGAAATTCATCAACTTTATTTTTCCAATATCTGCGTTCTCTTCGGTTGTACTGTAACTCAGTCATTAGCTTGGCTTTTTCATTTTGTTTAAGTTTTGTTAGCTCCGCTTTATGCGTAATATCGGTTAATTCTTTGTCTTTTTCGCTCACAAAACCATAAGCCGTTTCATACTCTTTTTGAATGGCATCCACCAATTTTAAAAAGGTGGAAATAATCTCACTTTGTTTAACCTTTTTCAATTACTTCCACCTTGTTATGTTAAGCTATTGTGAAACCTACAAAAGTTTTCCATCCAAAATTCAATTTTATCGTTCCAAAACCCATTCATTTCCATTTGCCTTTTCAATTCATTATAATCGCCAATCACACAATAGTTATTTCTATAAAGTTCTTCTTCTAGTTCTTCATATTCTTCTTCTAATGCCTTATATCGTTTTTCCGCTCTAGATATTTCTTCATCTTGTTTTGTAATCGTGTTATTTAGTTCGTTAACCAATGACCTAATAGCGAACCTTAAAGAAATAATTAAATTTCCAAATTCAGCATTATCTGAATAACACCTAATACTGTCAATAAAACTATATATCTCTTCAATTGTGAATTGTCTTATTTTTAATTCTTCATCTTTATTCTTCATTTGTGCCTCCTACTTCTACAATTTTCAAATAAATATCTCTGTAATGGTCATCCTTTCTCCAAGTGCAACGATTTACACCGATTTCTTTTTTCCAAGTTTTCAATTCTTGCCCTATGATTGCACTTCTTGATTTTAGATAATTGATTGCACTATTTCTGTCTTCCCCAAAATATTCACAAAGATATTGATTCCTATCGTCTTTTTCATATACTGCGTATGCTGCGTTACTCACTCTTTTTTTTCACCATCTTTCTTTTTCGCAAACAAACTTTCATCCTCCCTTAAATCTGCCAAACATTCGTCAAAATGCCTTGTTTTTTTTGCTCCATCGACTGCGACCTCAACAAACCTACCTGGATTCTTCATTGTTAAATTTGCCAACATTTCATTTAATATTTGTCTTCTAATTTTTGTACCTCTTCTCTCTTTTCTATCATTGATAAGTCGTTGTTTAATATTCTCCCAATCTTTATCAGTCAACTTTTCAAATTCGATTGTGTGTAGGATTATGTCATTCGTTTTATTAAATTTTTTTTCTTTGGCAACTTCTTTTTGTATTAACTTTATCATTCTATATCTTAAATTGCCTAATTCCCTAGCAAGTTCTTTAATATCGTTTATCTCCATACTGTCAACTGCCTCTGTCGAAACCTGCCTATTTGTAACTCTTTGTGCCGTAATTTTTTCTGCATTGAATTTTGGATTAGATACACTTTTCTTATAGCAAATTCTCGAGGCTTCATTATGTGCCAAAGCCTTACAACTTTCTTTATCACAATAATCAGCCTTTCTCAATGTAGATACTGTTGCAGGTTCTCCACAATATTTGCAAATAATATTTTTGTATCTCATTTCTTTCACTACCTTTCTCATACTTCTCTATCCTAGTTGTTATTTAAATCTTGTCTTACTATTTTTTCCTTTCCTCTTTTTTCTTTTCTTTTTGCATTTATTTTGTCTTGATTTTGTGTATAGTATTCGTCAAAATATTCCTTAAATTTTTCTTTGTTTTGTTCATAATATTTTTGTTTTGTTTCTTTAACTTTACTTTTATTTTGTGTGGCATAGGTATGTGCGTTTTCAATTTTCATTTCTCTATAATCTTTATCTGTTGCATATTTTTCTCGCTGTTGTGCTAATATCTTTTGCTTATTTCTATGATAATATTCACGCATATACTGTCTTCTTTCTTCTTTTGTCATAAAATCCTCCTTTCTCATAATCAGTTTACCATTTTTCAAATTATTTGTCAAGTTTTATGATAAACTCTTCTGAATTTATTTTAAAAATCTTATTCTGATATTTGAAATAATCAATTTCTGCCATTTTTAAATCATCTGTGCGTGGTTTAGAATAATATGACATACTATAATAAACCTCGTTTTGATTATTTATATAAATTTTGTTGTTCCAAGTTAAATCATCCTTAATCATTATTCCATTTTTCAAAACCACATTTATACTTTTTTTATCCTGGAAAAACTTAGTTAGTTCTACACATTTAGTGGCAACTGTCGCAGCAGTTCCTAATTCAATTTGCCTTTTCAACAATGGAACATATTTTTCTGTGGTTAATATTGCTCTTTCAAAAATCTCTTTATTGCTTAAATTAAAACTCATTGTCTTAAAATCAAATGACAAATCTTTTATTCCCTCAATATGATTTTGTGTAGTATAATCTCTTTTGACTTCATAAGTAGACACGTGTTGATATTCAAAATTTTCATAACGTAAATATTCTCTAATAACTGTATCTAACCACATTTCATTTCTATTTGGTATAGTTTCAAACACAAATCCTGTATTATTTTGATTTTCAACAATATAATTTTCTAATTCTTTTTCAACAATCTCTTTGATTTTATTTCCTATAAAATCAGTAGTATAAACTAATTCATATCCATTTTCTAACAGTTCATCTCTAATATCCCTATCTACCCCAAAAACATACTCGGCATTATAATTTATATCAGTATAAATAATATTAGAATTTGGCTTTGCAAATCCAAAAATTTGGCTATGATATGGTCTATATCTTGGAGAATTAAGCAAATTATCATCTTTATAATCCCCCAAGTTTACAAAAATTTTATATCCATCTTCTTCTATAATACCTACGTTTTTCATTCAAAACTCTCCATTTCTTCAATAAATTTATCCACATCTTGTGCTGCGATTACTTCTTCTAAATCAATTTTCCAAACTAATTTACAAGGATAGTATCCATTTTCTTCTTCGATACCATATCTACCAAGATAATCAGGTGCTTGCTGCCACCCCTTAAAAAATTCAAGCTCATAAGTGTCTAAGTTAATAATATACGCATATTCACAAAACAAACTATCTTTGATAAAGCTTTGATTATCAATTATATATTCTAAATCTTCTCCCCAAGGTTCTAAATCCCCTTGCGAACCCCTTAGTAAACAGTACCAATCATTATAATCCCTACTACTTACTGTTAAATCTGCATACTTTTTACATTTTTCAATTTCTTCTGCAGTTGGTTTATCAGTTTCGTTAACTACTATTAGTTTTTCACAGATGTTTTCCAACTCTTCGATCGTATGACTATTTATAAATCTTAAAACATTATTACCTAACCAACGAGGATAACTATCCCAATGATTATAAGTTGTTTTGTCCTTACCATTTTTTCTAAAACCATATAAACCTCTTGTTCCCATAATTTTATACCTCCAATATTAAACAATCTTCTTTTTCTTCTATCTTAAATTTTAAGCTATTTTCAAATCTGTCATTTTCTAAATCGTTTTTATTTATCAACATTGCATCACAATCTGCTATTCTTTCCATAGCACTTCTATAAATATCATCTTGCCAGCATTCTTCATTTTCTGCTTCACATTCAATAGTGAATAAAAATCTATCACTATTTAATCCTTGATTTTTTTCAACCATTTCTATATAAAAGGTTTCATCCATTATATAAAAACCACCAATACCAAATTCCTGATTATCGCATTTTACTACAATATCTTTTTCTATTTCTTGTGAATCTAACTTTCTTAAAATTTCAACTAATTCAAACATTTTTATTCCCCCAATACTAAATATTTATTTCCTACTACATTTACAAATTCATTCTCTAAAATATCTTCATCTTTGATATATTCATTTTCATCTCCAATTAGTTCCCTTACACTATCAATGCTTTCTGTGATAAGCTCAAAATCTTCATATCTTAAAATACAAAAAATTGTTTCTAAGGCATCATTTTCACATTTTTGGAAATCCTCAATTATTGATAATAATTCTTCCTTGTCTTCCACTACAATATTTGTAATAAAACCACCACGACTGTCTAAAAGTGGATAATATCCATCTTCTCCATTAAAAACTATTGATATATATTTATTTTTATAAACCACATTTTCCATATTTTATATCTCCTTTTCTATTTATAATATTTTCTGTTAGTATAATTTTTACTTCTCTCAAACAACTACCCATACTTTCAGGAAAATCCTGTAATAAGATATAATCATCTGTGCTATCTTCTGATACTACATAATCTTTGTTTATTTTCATAAATCTATTTTTTAATCCCTCGCAACATTCTAAAGCTTTTTCTAAACTTTGAAAAACATCTACAAGACAATATCCATCTAGTTCATAATCACTATATTTTTCAACAAATACACAGTAAACCATTTTAACCTCCTTTACCAACTTGAATGGTACGTTATATCCCAATCATCATTTACTTGATACATAACCTTATCGCAAATTCTCACAGTTTCCCTTAAATCTTCTAAATAATACTTTGTATAATGTGAATCCCCAAAGAAAAATCCGTCCGTTGTTGGCAAAAGCCTTTTCGCTTTCGATATATTTATAAATTCTTCAATAGAGTAGACACCATTTCTGTCTTGTACCATATGTGTTGGACTATTTTCCAAGCTTTCAATAACTTCTTTGCATAAATCTCTTAATTGACTTAATTGCTCTTTACTAACTACATACTCATCGCAATCATCTACACCATCTTGTACATTATCAACAAACCATTTATGTATGGCATTCGCCTTTCTCCAATAACCAAGCTCTAAATGTGTTGATAAATATACATAGTTGCTATAAGTACATTGTACAGGAAATAAACAATTACTCATTATTAAATCAAAAACCTTATCTTTTCCTTGTTCTTCTATGAATTGTTTATCATCTTTTAATTCTCTATATTCTAAATATTTCTTTGGTATAAGTTTTTCTGTTTTCTTGTTTCTTGCTCTTAAATACATATCTAATCCCATTTTAAAACCTCCTACTTTAATTCCTTTTCCTCAATTTTACCAATTATTACTAATTCACTATAATTTTCGATACATTCAATATGAAATCCATTATTGTATATTCTAGCATCGTGAATTTCTATATTATATTTATTTTCTTTAACTTCATCGTTATACAATTTTAAAAGTTCTCTGTCTGCATCTTCTTTATCCTGAAAGACATCTCTAATATCATAATCTGTATCTCCATTATCATAAAGAGTAGTCAATGTAACAATATAAACTTTCATTTTAAATCTCCTCCAATTTTTCATATTCTTTTTGTGTAATGTTTCCATTTATTAGATTTAATCGGTTTCTTAAATGTTCAACCAATATATCTACTTCATCTCCATCTAGTGGTTCATTGTC
The DNA here is from genome assembly GCA_017939755.1 of Clostridia bacterium. Lineage (GTDB taxonomy): Bacteria > Bacillota > Clostridia > TANB77 > CAG-508 > CAG-492. Next base: position 32,798 of record JAGBAJ010000027.1, read on the forward strand.
TTCATACCAACCAGGGGCATATATATCTAGTATTTCTATTAGTTGTTTTTCAAATTCCATATTTATTATCTCCTTTCCATACTCTGATTATACTATTGATTTGATAAATTGTCAATACTTTTTTCAACATCTTTTAATAAATTTTTTAATGTTTCGTATTTCCATTCAGCATCTTCTAGTAATGTTCTTATGCTACTAGGTACTCCGTGTGTTCCACGCATTGCTATTAAAACTTCAACTTCGTAGTCTATATCAAAACCATTAACATAATCTCTTAATGAATCTACTAGAGTATTGGCATCATTATTAACTTCTAGCTCAACAATCCAATCTTCCCCAGCAGGTGTATGTTGACGTAGTTCCCAATAAGGTTCATTTGTACCATATACTGCGAATCCATATTCAATTACTATAATATCTTCTAATTTTTCTAAAACATCTTCTAATCTTTCTAACATTTTAATCCTCCTTATGCCGTTCTTACCAAACCACCAAATTGTGGTCTAATTCCAATACTACCAAATTCACTACAAAAGTCATCATCTTTATTATATACATACGCAAACGCATATCCGTCTTCTAAACTTTGTCTGTCTTCTTTCCATAATGTTTCGTCGCTATTTACATATAAGTAACAATAGCATTCTCCAAATTCTGCAAAATGATGTATTACGTGATAAACAACAAACCCATATTCTTCTTCAAACTCTTTAACCTTTTGTTGCTCGTTCTCGTCTAACCAATAAAGTATGCCACCGTTTTCCGACTTATTTAATTGCCTATCTTTTCTACCAAACTCTTTAATTACATTATTATGAAGTCTTAATATCTTCATTCTTTCAATAGCTTCTTTTTTCATTTCTTCATTTACCATACCCAAATCTCTCCTTTTTTTTATTATATACAAAAGTTAGTAATATTTCATTACCTTGTCTGTAATTGTATATTATCATACTATTTATAATTTGTCAATACCTTTTTTTAAAACTTTTTAAAATATCCATACACACATCTTGTTTCTCCACGGCTACAATCGTATGTATCATTTATTACACCATCTTTAACGCAAACCAAATGCCTTGATAATCTACATATAATAGTGCCATTTGGAAGCTCCTCTTTGCACAAATGTGTTGTGCAACCACTTCCTATTCGCATACAAGGATACCACTTCCACCCCAAACTTTCTAAATACTTTTTATAAGTGTCTTTGTAAACCCCAGTACGTGCATTTGATTTCTTCTTTTTCTTTTCAGTTATCTTTTCTTTTTTCGCTAGTTCGTTAATTATATTGTACACCTCTAAATAATCTTTTTCAGTTGCTATTGCAATCGCCCTTGTTACGCAATCGCCTGTTTTACCTTTAAAATATTTCGCTCTTCCACCATCGTTATAATTAAATTCCATACTAAAACCCCTTTCTGATTTTTTTATAGTATACCATTATTTTATAAAAATGTCAATACCTTTTTATAAAACTTTTAAAGAACTTCAGTTTCGGTTATATAATATTGCTGTAAATTATCTTTAATATAATATACCTGGAAATCTACAAAATCATCGTTTCCCAAATCAATATACCCGATCATATAATTATCTACCACAATATCTCCTTTGCCATTTTCCAATGTTACAAACTTGTAATCAATATCATATTCTGATAATAAACATTCGATTTGAAATATAATATTACTTATATGTTGAAATCTTTTATGCAATAAATTTTCTAATATATTTGCAAGACACATAAAAAACACCTCCTATATAACAATTAACATTCCACTTGGTAAAATCCTAATACTATTTGCTAATTCGCTTGGCTTTGTACCATAATCATATTGGTTTAAAACTTCCTCAAGGTTATTTGCTCTAAAACATTCATTTTCCCATTTCTCAATAATCTTTTGTGTGTTATTTAATTCTTTATATTTAGCTTGCATATAGTCTACCAATACTTCCGTATCTGATAGGCTAAAATCTAATTCCTGCGCTATTTTTTGATAATCCATATTAACAACCCCCTATCCATTTATAAAATTCTTCTACAATATTAAAATCCATATCTCTTACATTTGTATAATTCTTTACACAAAATTCTGCATAATCGCTAAAAGCATATCTGTTATCATAAGCTGTTATCAAAATCATAATTATATCAGCAATTTCATCTACAACATCGTAATAGTAATTAACATAATCTATGCTTATATATGTCTTTTTATTAAATTCTATTTCGCTATCAATGTCTTCCATCCAAAATTCAATTTGTGTATATAAGTAAAATCTAATTATCATATCTTCATAATTATCTGCACTATCTTTAAATTTTAAATATTCTTCCATCATTTCTTATTCCTCCTCCTCTTGATAAAAATATGATTTTGCAACTTTTTCTACGAAATCCAATGTTTTTATGCAATCTTCACATATATTTTTTAGTTGGTTATAATGTTCAACAGCATATATTACTGCACAAGTAAAAATTATATCATCTCTACTTAAACTATCACATAAATCTTTCACATAATTATTTGTACTCTCATCTGCCAAATCGTTATAAGCCTCTATTATTAACTCACTTTTATATGCGATTTCTTCTATTACATTATCATAATTCTTAATCGTTGAAATATCAACTAGCTCTCTATCCTCTTCTTTAAGTTCTCCCCAATTTAGTTGTCCTATCCACATTTCAATTTCATCAAACTTGCGAAAATCATAAATATTATATCCTTGTTTTAACAATTCTTTATATTTTTTTAGTGGTGATTTTTTCATAACTACTCCTCCTTATATTAGTTTATCTATTTAGCGACAAAACTTTATTCTATTTTAGTTTATTCTTTTATAAAATCGTGTGTCATAAAATCATATAAATCAATTTCGTTTTCACACTCTGTCAATCTTGTATAATTGTTAATACAATATTCTACATATTGATAATAATTATACTTGTAATCGTATTCTTCTATTAAAACATCTACAAATTTTTCAACCTCTTCATAAACTTCAATGCTCTCGCTGTTTTCAGTATTATCTGCAATCATTTTAGCGATTTTCTCGTCCAAATTTTCTTGAGAACTAATAATTCTTCTAATTAGTTCATATACATACATTCTTTCAATTATATCCCCTGAATCCTTATCGTGTTTTAAGGCACAAAAATGGTTTAAAGCTTTAGTCATAATTATTTCCTCCTATTTTTAAATAAATTTTCTTCCCATTTATCGCAAGCTTCATCGCTAAATAGATAAACCAATACTAACCCAAATATAATAGCACAAATTGTATAAATAATCAACATTATAAATCCACTTCCTTTGCAAAATCATATTCCTTTTTTGTTATAACTCCATTCTCAAACATTTCTTCTAATGTTTTGAATCTTGCTCTTGCTCTTTTAGAAGAATATGCAAACCCATCAAATTCTCCAACAATAGCATCTTCGTTTTCCTTTATTTGTTTATCTAACTTATCAGCAAGCTTATTTTCTCCTTGGAACAATGCTTTGTAACGTGCTGCTTTTAATCTTAACATTGTATTTTCTTTTCTTAAATTTCTATTTCTTTGCATTAAACCTGCTAACCTATACAAATTTTGCATTACTTCATATTCTTTCACTTCTTCCATCTCGTCCATAATTAAAACTCCTTTTCTAATTTTCTTTTAATTTATCCATAATTGAATTTAGGATTTCAAAAATTTTGTTGCTTTGTGCGTCGCATTTAACTTGTACATTTCCCCAACAACCTTTCAAATTCTTGTTTATCCAACCCTTTACTCTTGGTGCTATCTCAACACCTAACATATCGGTTAAGTAGGCAATTAGGCTAATATCGTGCGTTTTAACACCAGTTGAACCCTCGCTATAAATTTTTAGCATAACATTCTCAATATATTCTCCTTTTTTAAACTTTTCGATAGCCTTATTTACAACTTCCTGAATAAGTTTATTTTCTCTTTCAACAATTTCTTTAATTCTATCAGTGTTAACTGTTACTGCACACTTTGTTTTTTTTGTGCTTTTGTAAAGTTTTAGTTTCTCCTGGGACACCATATCTGCTACTAGCGAAATTTCAACACCACTAATGTATTTACCTTTAGCTATCCTATTATCAAGAACTGTAATATAGTTTTCGATCGTGTCCTTTTTTACTTTTTTCATTTTATTTTCAAAATTCAAATAATGTTGTGTTGTGTAATAACTTCTGTTCACATCAACAATAATCGCTTTATCAACCTCTTTGTAATACCAGTAAATATTATTTCTATCAACATAAATGTTTTCGGTTATTTTTTGCAAACCCTTTTCTCTTTCAACAATTCTTTTACCCTCAAAACACAAAACTTTCAAATTTATTCCTCCGTTTCCATATCTGCAATATCAAAATAATCACTATTCATACTGTCAAAATATACACCCTTTATTTCATACTTTTCATTAACTTTGTCAACAATTTCTGCTAATTCCATATTACTTTTCCTGCATTTCTTTATAAAAATTTCAATATCTTTTAAATCTTCCACAAAATATCCATCACAATCAAAAACAAAACCACAATGTTCTTCGCTATCTACAACTAAAACTTTCATTATATCTCCTCCTCGTAATTTTCATATTCTTCAAGTGCTACTGCTAAACCTTTTTTCAAAACTAAATTATTTTCAATATCTTCTTCGGTTAATCCACAAGCTTCAAGTGTAGGTTCTAAATCATAGGTATATCCGTATTCGTGGTTCGCCAACTCGTATTTAAACATATCTACTACATACTTTGGATTCTCTAACATTTGTGTATGTTCTTTATCAAGTCTTTCTAACATATCATAAAAGGCTTGTTTATCAGATTCTCTAATAAATCCACCACCACCAATACCAATCGCCTCATTTGCACTTGCCAATCCTAATTCTTCTAATCCTTTTTCCTCTTGCTCTCTACTAAATGCGAATTTAATTGGAAAACTGTTAAATTCTGTTTGTTGTTTGTTCTTTAACTCTAAATATAAATTACTCATATCTTTATTATACCTCCTCACACATTGGTTCATCACTACTAACCTTTAAATAGCAAACGTTTTTACATCTGTCAGTTGCCTTGTATAGTCTGCACTTGTCAAAATGTAAACATTCTCCCCAATCTAAAAATTTACTATACTCGTTAATTATTCTTAACATATCATAATAATCCATTTCCATATTTTCCATAATAGTTGTAAATCTCGGAATGTCTTTAAAGTCGCTTGATAATGCCTCTTTTATTCCATCACTTGTTAATAATTCAACTTTTCTCATATCCTTACCACCTCTCCGTAATATCAACTACTAAAGTTTTTAAAACACCATCTATTTTCATTACTTCCTTTTCAATGTTGGTTGCCATTTCAAAACTATCGGCTTCAAAATGGTGGCTATTATAAAATGCTCTAGTATATACCACATTGTCTTTTGTAACGTTATATGCTAAATTTTTTGCACCCCATTCTTCGCTTCTGCCAATACTAACATTGTGTGTTTTTAAAACTTCTGTTATGTCCTTTTCTAGCCTTAAATCTTCTTTTGTCATTGTTAATAAATCAAATTTTCTCATATTTATACCCCCTTAACTTGATTATATATTACCATCATTTTAAAAAATTGTCAATGCTTTTTTATAAACTTTTTAATATTTCTTTTATAGCTTGCATTTCGTCGCTCACTATATATTTTATCATTTTTAAATTTGCATAATCTAATCCACTATACTCGTTCATTTCGGTTAATTTTAATACATTGCGAACTTTATTTCTCAAATCTAAATTATAAGTAAAATTCGCTACCCTTAAAATTTCAACCAAACTTTTTTTATCAATTTCAACATTGCCAGTTGCAATGTCTTTAATTTTTTGTAAACCTTGTAACACTAATGTTACATTGTTTTTGCGATACCAATTTTCAAAATCTTTCTTCTTCGTTTTATCTTCTAATTTCATAACTTTATCTTTATCAATCCAGGAAATAATATTGCCATCACACCTTTTTAATACTACACCATATTGGTTCGCATTACAATCCACTATTTTACAAATTTCTCCAGTAAAGTATTCTACTATATCTCCAACTTTAAAATCCATTTTACACCCCTTTTTTTAATTTACAAAATGCTCTTCTACCCTATACAAATAATCAATATATTGTATATCAATTTCAAATGCACACTTATCTTCTTGAATTACTTTTCTTTTTATGTCTGTTGTATAAATATCAATAAATCTATTATATAGTCTTTCCATTTCTTTTTGTGCTTTTTCTTCGCTATCGAACACACCTTTAACAACTTTTTCAACAAAATCATATGCGTAATTTTCAGGATATTCAAAATTGCGTTCCCATCGTTCTTCTAGTATTATATAAACCTTATTCATAATTTTCAACCTCCTAGTCAAAATCTACATAAGTAAATCCAATTTTATTATTTATTTCTTCAATTTCGTCTTTAAAAAATTCGCTAATCTTTTCGCCAATATATTGGTCGCCTATCCAAGTCAAATGTGTGTCTAAACAATTTGTGTAAATATCAAAATCTTCTCGAACTTTTACATTACATTCTAAATAATGTTTAAATTTTTCGTCGCTACAATTTTCAAACATTTCTTCTATATCTTCAAGTGCCATTTCTAAAATCTCACGATATATTGTGTTAATATCAACATTTCTAAAATCATTACCATAACCATATTCGTCTTTTAATCTGCTAAAAATTTCTTCCCAATCATAATTTGTCCTTGAAATATCTTCCCAATCTAAAGTTCCACCACCAAATAATGCTATTAAAATTTTTTCCATTTTCAAAATCCTCCTTAATCGTTTTCGTGCATTGCCCACAACATATCATCAAGTAAAGAATAAACATATTCTTCGTTGTCCTTAACCCATTCGGCAAACATATCGTGCCATTTATTTTCAGGAATATCGATTCCTTTTTCTTTCATTTCAAATTCAAAACTTTCTCCAATAAATTCTTGTGCATCCCACTCGTTTATAAGCTCTTCTTTATATTCAATTTGCGGATCGCTCCAAGAACCATTCCAAATAGCTTTTACTTTTTTTAAACCACACCAATTCGCCATTTTTCAACCTCCTAAACCATCTCTAATTTTAAATTCTTGCTTTCAAAATCTTTTAGTATAATGTATGCGTGTTTATAATCAAATCTTTTTGCAAACTGTTTACTTTCACAATAATAATATCTTCTATAACCCTCATCATACTTACCCATTTTAGTTATATAAAAATCGCCGTTTGTAATAATATACTTCTCGTTATGTTTTTCATTTAGTGCGTTTTTAAAGATTTCAAAAATCTCGCCTAAAACTAATTTAAAATATTTTGCTCTTAATTTTGTTGTATCTTCATTAACCCCATATTTTTCGGCTAATTCGCTTTTGGTATATTCGTTTGCTTTACGAATTCTCGCTATTATATCACAACCACCTCGTGCTTTTGAATATTCTTTTGCTTTTTCAAGTGCATATTGATATTTAATAGTACTATCGTTTAGTGTTGATATATGAATATTACCCAATATCAAATCTTCAAACAAAAACATAAGTTGTTCTTCAGTATTTAATATATCTTTATTAACAAAACTTGTAATTCCATAACTTAATGGTCTTATATTATTACAAGCAACCATAAGTTTTAAATTTCCATTTTTATCTATTGTGATACTCTTGCATTTTTCGTAACTCATTTTTTTACTCCTCCTCTACCACTTCAACTAACGTGTCTAAATACTCTACAATTTCAAATATTTTTTCATTTAAATCCTTTTCAAACGGAAAATCAATTCCTTTTGCTATAACCTTTTCATTTAATTCATTAAAATCAATATCTTCGGTGGCTTTATCAAAATTAGATAATGCTTTTCGTAATGTTATAATTTTCTCTTTATATTCGTACATATTTTCATTCAAAACCTTATTAACGACTTTTTCATTATGTTGTAACCAATATCCCAATGTGTCATATACTCCACATTTAAGATTTAGATATTCTTCACTCTTCATAAATTTGTCAATTATCTTTTCGCATTTTTCAAATGCTAAATCACATTCCAGGTTATTAAGTTTCACATTTAAAAAATCATATCCTAATACAAATATTAAATAACTTTTTTCGTTCTCCATTTTCAACACTCCTTTTAATATATCCCAAGCCATTGTTCATAAATATAATCATAATCAACTTCCATAATTATAGCAAGCTTTTCAAAAAGTCTTTCCCTTACTATCGAGTCGCTAACTCCTATAAGTTCATAAATGTCTTTATGTCTGTCTAGTGCCTCAAATAAATCCATAAAAGTTATGTTATCTTTTAATTCTTCTCCCAAATTGTCGCTTGCATATTCTTTTGTGTACCATTCTTTAATTTTCATATTTTCCATATCAATTCCTCCTTGATAGTATATTATCATAATATTTATAAATTGTCAATACTTTTATTAAAACTCAATTTCTAATTTTTCAAATTGCTCCACATAACGAATTGTCAATTTCCAATTACTTATAAATCTAAGTTCACAAGAATGGTTATATTGCGTTAAAAGTTCGCTAATTGGTAGTATGTCATACCCACATTCTAATGCCTGGTTTCGATCGATTTCATCTTCTATAATGTATATTTTATGACAACCATCGTATGCAAATTCATTTCCAACAACTTCTATTCCGTTTAATTTCATTTTTTTTATTCTCCTTTTATCATATAATCTTCAATTTCAACCATTGCACCCTCTTCTTCATCGTACACACTATGTCCTATAAAATTTAACAAGTACCATTCTTCTCCCTCTGCTCCACAATCTTTACATTTATATGGATAATATACTGCCTCGCTCTCAATTTCTATATTGTCATAATCCAAATTTGTGCTATTACATAACGGACAGTATCCGTTTTTATTACTTTTAACTTTCATTCTTTTTACTCTCCTTTACTAAAATCAATTTTATAAATCTCATAATTTTCACTAATCAACATTTCAACATTATATATTGTATTTTCATAAACCAAATCAAATTTATGTTTATTCCCTTGTGTTTTTAACAATACACTATTTTGTTTGAATAAATTTTTTAATAATATTTCAAATTCTTTATATATATCAATTTTGTCTTGTGTATCTTCTTTTAAATTGTATACCATATTTCTAATATTTATACCCACTAGACTATATATTCTATTCTCAAATTGTTTTTGTAGTGATAAATCGTTATAGTCAAATATAAAATCAATCGCATTACTAACATTTTGATTACTAAATTGTAAATCATTTTCAATACAAAATAAAGTGTGTAATAATTTTTCTCTTGTTTCTTGACTTAATCTCATAAGTTCATTTTGGTTTATTTCTAACATTTTATTCAACCCCTTTTATACTTTTATATATCCAATTCCTAATCCTTTTTCTTCTTCTTCATTCCATAAAACTACTTCTTCATAGTTATCATTGTCATTATAATATCTTCCATCGTTATGACTTTCTAGTATAATTCCATTTTCTAATTCTACACAATTAAAATGATTTTTCAAAACTCTTCCTTGTATAATATCACTTAATTTTAAATACTTTAATTTTTCAGTCCCACTATAACTCAATATAATTTTTATCATTTTTAAATCCCCCCCCTTATAAATCCATAATTTGTTTACAATTTACTCCACTTTCAAAAATCATTACTCTATCAACACTATAATTTGATTTTACAAAATACTCAATATCTTCATAAAACCATTCACTATTTTGTTTTTTATACTCCGATATTCCTTTTTCCATTTCTTGTATATTTATATACTCATTAAATAGGAACAATATATGTGTGCCTTCGCTATTATCTAACATTAAATATTTATTATCTTTCATTCTTCTTCACTCTCCGTTTCAATTTCTAAAACTTCAAATATATAATTGTCATTAAACCATAGAAAATCATTAACTTCCGTTTCAGTTGGTATCTTTTCTTCACACATACAACCACATAATTCTTGTTCTATTAAATCCATAAGTTCTTCTTCTTTATCATTCTCTTCTACTGTATTTAATGTATCTATTGCACCACTCCAACACATTTCTTTTAAATCTTCAAAACCAACTTCTTTTTTAACAAACATTTTTAATTTCTCCTTTCAATTCTTGAATTTAAAATTTTTCAAAATATCGTTTAGAATTTTATGCTATTTACAACTTCGTTATATAATTCGCTATCGTTATCATAAGTTTCAATAATATTTTCTACAAACCAATTATCAATATCAATTTTTTCGCTATTTTCATAACACATTATTTTGTGTGCATTGTTTTTAGTAATATTCATTGCTTCTTCATTACCACAAAAGAATAATCCATTTTCAAATTCTCCAAAAAATGCCATTGTGTTTCCACCCATATTTTCTATTTTATACCATTTTATATCCATAATTAGTTCTCCTTTCCGTGGGAGAGTATATCTCCCACGATTATATTTTTCAATTTTTGTAATTTCTTTTATTTTACTTAACTTGAATTTCTTTTATTTCGTAGATATAATCTTTACTATAATATTCTGTGTTAGGTTGCATTTTACGTTGTTTCATTTTTTTGCTATTTTCTAATTCTTCGCTATTTAGTTGGCTTTCAACAAATTCAACTGCTTGTTTTTCCGTGCTATATCCTTGTTCTACAACTTCCATATAGCTAGTTATTCTACTTGTTTTTTGTATTATATACATATTCAATTCCCCCTATATATTTATAATTATTATATCTTCATTTTCTTCTATTTCAATATCTCCATATCGTAGTGTCAAATCCCTAACAAGCCTTGCAAATTCAACTTTTGTTTCTACTGTGTGTCTTACACGTTCCACGTTATCAATTATTTCGTACATTTTCAAATCCCCCTTTTTAGCATTCAAGCCATAATATTAAATCTAAATCTTCCGTAAATCCTTGATTTTCAATAGTTTCGTTCCATTTCTCCATTTCTTCTTCCGTAAAGTTTTCAATCGCATTCAATAATCTTCCATAAAATCCTTGCGAACTTGCCAAGTTTCTAATTACTGCTATCGCTTGTTCTCCACTCATTTTCAACACTCCTTTTTTTATTCTTCTTCACATTCTACAATATCAACTTTTTTGTAGTAGTATGCACCCATTGGATTATATTGCACCATTATCAAATCCATACTATCACATTCCGTGTCAATTTGTGCAATAATTTCCAACAACATATCCACATTTACTTGCAATTCTTCTGTGTCTAGTTCGTCAATGTAGTTGGTAACTTCCGTTACAACTTGACTTTTCAATGCTTTTATTATATCATTTTTATATCCTACCATATTTTCATTTTCATACATTACAACATTTTCCATTTTCAACACTCCCATTCTACCAAATATATGCCACTTCGCCTACATATTCGCCTACTACATTGCATTCATTTCTTATAGTGTTTTGAATTACACTAGTTGTGCGACTGTATTTTCTATTATTCAACATTATGCCATTTTCAACTCTTTTTGCAATAATCGTGCTATAATTTATTAAATTATTTCCGTTAATTTTTAGATTGCCACACTTGCCACTTGTAGCACCATTTCCAAATTTTCTAATTAAATCCACATTTTTCATATAAAATCCCCCTTTATTATATAAACATTACATTTACATTTTTTACCACTTCAACTGCTATGCTCTCTTGGTTTAGTGCGATTTTTAAATCTTCGCAAGCTTTTTTCACGTTCTCCAATTCTACGTTATACAAAATTGCTTCGATTGATTTTTCCACTTCGCCCATATATACCCCAATATTGCCCACTTTTAGTGTTGCTCCAATGATATTATTTTTGTGTAAAGTTGCAACTATTGTTTCAAGTGCTTTTTCTTCCGTTATAACTTGTGTGTGCAAGTCTTTATCATTCAATCCTATTGATAATATTACTTTTTTTTCCATAAAAAGTCCCCCTTATTTTATATAATTTTCCTTGTAACACTCCCATTGATTGCTTATATTATTATTGTACCATTCAATCGTAGGTAGTTCTCCACAATTTTCGCATTCATAAAATTCCATTAAAACATACTCTTCTAAAAACCTTACAAACTTATTTTTGTAACCTAATTTTTCAATCGTTGCCAGTATTCTATACGTTTTTTTGTTTACAAGATTTTTTAATTCATTAAAATTTACACCACAAAAAACTTTTTGATTATTTTCCATTTTTTGTAATACCATTTTAAACCCCCTTTTGTTATTATAAATTATATCAAATAATTTAAAATTTGTCAATGCTTTTATCAAACATTTTTCAACTTTTTGTTATATAGTCCATTTTTCAATCTAGGATTAGAAAAATTTTACTATATTACTTTTTTTGTTCCTTGACACTTCTAATTATAAAGCTTTTTCTAAAAATTGTCAAGTCTTTTATTTAAAATATTTTTTTGATTTTTTCTACTTTAAAAAAATATATATAGTTTTTTTGTGCAACTCCACTAGTTCACTTATAAAAAAACTTGTAGAAAAAATCGTTTTTCGTTCCTTGACACTTCTAATTATAAAGCTTTTTCTAAAAGTTGTCAATACCTTTATTTGAAAAAGTTGATTTTTTTATAAATTTTTTTCAATGTGCTTTTTTGTGCCTTGCCTTGTTTACAAGTTCAATTATAATACTTTTGATTTTTCTTGTCAAGAAAAATTTAAAAATTTTATAAAAAACTTTTTTTTGTTTTTGTTGCCTTGCTTTTGTGTTTTTCACTTGTTGACAAGGTCAATTATAATACTTTTGATTTTTCTTGTCAATATATATTTTGAAAAAAAAATAAAATTTTATACATTTTTTTTATTTTTTATTTTTTTAT
>JAGBAJ010000028.1 GCA_017939755.1 Clostridia bacterium
AAAATGAGTGTATTCCAATAATTGCATTAGAAAAGTGTTCAAATTTAATAGTTAAAATAGCACAAAAATATGCGCAAAGATAAAAAGTAAGCTAAAAGTTTAAATAAAAAGCAGTCCTATATAGGGCTGTTTTTTATGTATAAGGAAAAAACATTAAACTTTGTTTCACAAGCTATAATGAAAATGATTGTTTTTTAATGGCTTCGCCTATAATCAATATAAAGCGAGTAATAAACCTTGAATATAATGTAGTAATACGATTCTTACAAGGAAACTAGGAATAGTAGCTGATAAGAACAAGATATTGTGCAAATAGCACGTGTAGGAATTTTTTTAGGACAGTTACTATAAATTCGCTTTATATCTTGTTATGGAGGTAACTATGGATGCAATCGTAGAAAGATGTGCTGGGTTAGATGTTCATTTGGATACAGTGGTAGCATGTGTTTTATATGGTAAATTAGATATAAAACCTAAAAAAGAAGTAAAGACATTTTCTACAACTACTAAAGGATTGTTAGAATTATTGGATTTCATAAATCAGAAAGAATGTACTCATGTAGCTATGGAAAGTACAGGAATCTATTGGAAGCCTGTATGGAATATACTTGAAAGCGGAGCTTTTGACTTAATAGTAGCAAATGCTAAAAAAATAAAAAATGTACCGGGAAGAAAAACAGATGTCAAAGATGCAGAATGGATAGCTAGCTTATTAAGATGCGGTTTAATAGAAAAAAGCTTTGTACCACCAGAGAGAATTCGAGATTTAAGGGATTTAACTAGGTTAAGAAAAGAATTGCTAGGTGAAGTTAATAGAAATAAAAATAGAATCCATAAGGTGTTACAAGATGCAAATATAAAAATATCAAGTGTACTTTCAGATGTATTTGGAGAAACTGGAAAATCTATTTTAAATCAAATAATAGGTAATCAATGTATCACAGAAGAATTTATTTATTCATTGTATGAAGGAAGAGGAAAATCAAAGTTAAAATCTACCCCAATGGAAATGTATGAAGCGCTTAATGGTAAAATCAGAGGGCATCATGTGATATTATTGGGAATGCACAATAGTAATATTGTATTTTTAGAAAAACAAATTAATGAATTAGAAAAAGAAATTGATATATTACTTCAAAAAGAAAGAGATAGTTTAGAGTTATTAGAAACAATACCTGGTATTAGTAAAATATCTGCCTCAAGTATAATAGCTGAAATAGGAACTAGTATGGATGTATTTAAAACTGAGAAACATATAAGTTCCTGGGCTGGTTTATGTCCAAAAAACAATGAGAGTGCAGGTAAAAAGAAAAGAAGTGGTATAAAGTCAGGGAACAATTGGCTCAGGTCTATGTTGTGTGAGTGTGCATGGTCAGCCACCAAGAAAAAAGATAGCAGATTTAAAAATAAGTACTGGAGCATGGTTCCCCGAATGGGAAGGAAGAAAGCACTAATAGCGATAGCTAATATGATGTTAAGACTGATATATCACTTATTAAAAACTAAAAGTACATATAAAGAGTTAGAAATCCAATATTTTATAGATAAAGATAAAAGAAGAGAAGATAGGATTATAAAAGAACTAAAATCCAAAGGTTATCTTGTAGAAAAAGATAGTTTACAAATGGCGTAAAATGTAAAAATAACACTAAATTAAGCCTATAAAAGATAGGTTTACTTTAGTGTTGCAAAAAATAGCCTCCGGCTCGAATCAGTTTCGTAGGAATGATATCATCAGTATATTTGAGGATAACCTATGAATATAAGTAATATCAATAACTTTATAAACGTAAAAAATGACATTTTTGAGCAACGGATGTATCCGTAGCGGTAGCAAGGATATATCGTTGGCGAAATGAGCGAAGCGAATT
>JAGBAJ010000029.1 GCA_017939755.1 Clostridia bacterium
ACTACTTTCAAAAAACAGCATATGCTGTTTTTTGAAAGTAGTCCCTAAAAACTTCTTAAAACCTCAAAAAACTTCTTAAAGTTTCTTGAACCTTATTATTCTCCTACTTTTTTATTCGCTATTTCTATAGCTTTAGTAACAATATTTCCACAATTTTTTGAGGAAACATTTTGCCATCCACCATCATGTTTTACTTGTTCATATACTCCAAGCTCTTTTGCAATTTCCTCTTTTAAAGCCTCTGACATCATTGTCTTTTTTCTAGACATAATTCATATCCCCCTAACGAAAAGTATATATTTAAATTATAATTACTTTTCGTTATTATTTTGTGTAGTATTTCTATTTTTATTATTACAATAATTTACATAGTTAATGTTCCTTCTGATGAATTTAGAATAACAAGGATATCTTCTTCTTTTCCATTTTCTACATTTATATATACTAAGAATTCTCTGTCTTTTACTTTGCCTTTAAATTCCCAGCACATTATTTCAGAGCTATATTCAGTTGGAATTATTGCTAATCTGCAAGAATTTACTTCTAATTTCGAATTTATTTTTTTAATAGCGTCCTCCTTCGAAATTTTAATTTCAGATATAGCTCTTTCTGTATGAGAATTTAAATATCCAGTAGTTTCTATTCCAAGTACTTCGCCATTATCCATTGCTACTTTTACCTTTATTAAATCCGGATACATTATTATGCCTTCTTGTTCATATGCGTAATTTATTGTTTCTACACCATTGTTTTTTGAAAAATATGTCTTTTTCATATTTTTGAACCCTTTATCATTTAAATAGCTCTCGACCTTTTTGTCGATTTCTTCTTGAGATAAAGCTTCAGCATTTACAGATCTATTACTATTCATTGAGACAATATGTCCACCTTTTTTTGATATAGAAATCCATATCATATCATTGCTCTTTGTTTCCATTGAAAAATTAAATGCTTCAATATTTGTATTTTGAGTTAATCCCAATCGATTAATTTTGGTAATTTCTTTATCAGAGCAAAACTCTTTAACAATTTCTTCTGCTCTATTCTCGTCTATTTCTTCACCTGTTAAACCTCTACGTTCAGGATTTGTCATATGCTCTGAAAATGCACCATCATAAATAAGACCCGCGTACTCATGAAAATTCTCTTCAACAGAGCTAAAACTATCCTTAGAAATATTACTTACTTGTTGGGCAAAAGCTGGGCTTACATCTCGTGTTAGCTCCGCCCATGTTATCCTTCCATCGTTTAAATCAACTGATAGTTGATTTAATATATTTTTTAAATTCATGCTATACTCATGTAATTTGTCCAAGTTATCTAAATCTCCCTGAGAAAGCTCCTTATCATCAATAGTTTTTCTTGATAAAGAATAGCTATAGTCACTTACTTGGTTTAAAAATTTAGCAGTATTTTCTAATTCAGAGCTACTTATTGGTAACATTGATAGATATAATTGTGCCATATTAGCCTCTCTCCAAACGTAGGTTAAATTTTCAGCTCCGCTCTCTGGTGAATTCGAAATTATAGATTTTGCAAGATATACTTCGACATTTTGAATTTCATCAACTAGTTGATAAAAAGCCATATTGTAATTATTTTCAATTGATTGTCTATATTTACCTTTTTCCTTATATAAAATTAAAATTGATGTTACAAACGCAATTAATAATGTAATTATCAGTATTCTTATTCTATTTTTTCTTAATTCCACCCCAAATGCTTTCATTCTTTCCTTAAATTTTTCCACGAAATCATTCCTCTCTACTTTATTAATTATTTACGAATTTATTTACTTGTTGTTTTCTATTTATTATGGTAAAATTTTTTTATATTATTTATGAAAGGTATAAAAAATGAAAAAAATTTTAATTTTATATGCAGCTTATGGTGGTGGTCACTTATCTGCAGCAAAATCAATAAAAAATTATATAGATAAAAATTATCCAGACACAGAAACTGAACTTGTTGATTGCGTAAAATATATAAATAAATCCGTAGATAAAATTACAACTGGTGCTTATAAAGAATTAACTAAAAAAGCACCATGGGCATGGAAAAAAGTATACTATAAATCACGAAAAGGTCTTTTAGGAAAATTTAGTAGTGCAACTAATAGCTTTCTAGCACATAAATTATTACGTTTATATAATGAATACAAGCCCAACCTAGTTATCTCAACTCATCCTTTTGCAACTCAAATGACAGGGTGCTTAAAAAAGCACGACAAAATCACATGTAAATTGGCTACTATTTTAACCGATTTTGCACCTCATAATCAATGGCTTATCGGTCATGAATATTGTGACTATTTCTTTGTTTCGCACGAGCAAATGAAAAAAGCTCTTATTAATGATTATGGAGTTTTTAAAGAAAAAATATATGTTACGGGAATTCCTCTTTCAGATAGATTTAATATTACCTATGATAAAAATACAGTTTGTAAAGAATTTGGACTTAACCCAGATAAAAAAACTATCCTTTTCTTTGGTGGTGGCGAATTTGGATTAGGAAAAGATAAAACTATAGCTATTCTAAAAGTCTTGGTAACTCACCTTGATAAGTACCAAATAATTGCTGTTTCCGGAAAAAATGCAAAAATGAATTCAGCTTTTTGGAATATATCAAACGAACTTGGTAATCCACCTGAGTTAAAAATTTTCGATTTTATTACAAATGTACCTGAAGCTATGAGTATATCAAATCTTGTAATTACGAAACCTGGCGGTTTAACAACTAGTGAGAGCTTAGCATCAAGCTTGCCTATATTAGTTATAAATCCTATCCCTGGTCAAGAAGAAGAAAACGCTGAGTTTCTTGAGCAAGCTGGAGCAGCACTTTGGTTACGCCCCACAGACAATATAGAAATTGTTATAAAAAACTTGTTAAATTCATCCGAAGCACTAGAAAGAATGAAAGAAAGTTGTATAAAATTGGCTCATACAGACGCTACCAAAAACATATGCGAAATTTTGCTACAATAGAATATATAATTTTGTATGCATCTGTTTTTGGCAAAGCCTTTTTTATACATTAGGAAAAGTCAGTATTGCTTTCCTAATTATACAAAAAAACACATAGGAAAAATGCGCTTATACTCAATTTCCCTATGTGTTTTTTATATTTCTCTTCTTCCTTCAAGAGCTTTACTTAAAGTAACTTCATCTGTATATTCAAGATCTCCCCCTACAGGAATTCCATGTGCAATTCTTGTAGCTTTGATTCCCATCGGTTTTATGAGTTTTGATATGTATATAGCTGTTGCTTCTCCCTCTACTCTTGGATTCGTAGCAATAATAACTTCTTTTACATCTCCATTCATTAATCTAGATAATAACTCCTTAATCTTTATATCATCAGGACCAATTCCATTCATAGGTGATATTGAGCCATGCAAAACATGGTAAACACCTTTAAACTCATGCGTTTTCTCCATTGCCACAACATCTTTTACATCTTCTACTACACAAATAACTGATTTATCCCTTCCTGCATTTGAGCATATAGCACAAGGATCTGTATCTGAAATATTATAACAAATTGAACAATATTTTAAATTTTTTTTAGCATCTGTTATTGCTTTTACAAATTCATTTACTTCGTCTTCACTACAATTAAGCATATGAAAAGCTAACCTTGCAGCTGTTTTATTTCCAATACTTGGTAGTCTTTCGAAAGCTTCTATTAATTTTTCTATTGATGGTGAATAATATGACATAAATTTAACGACCCTTCTTCTTATGATTTTAGGTGATTTTGGAAACATTTTTCCAAATCACGTTTGTTGCTGTTTTTAGGGACACTGCCAAAAATGCAAAGCTGCAGTTTTTTTGCAGTGTCCCCAAAAACAGCACTTACATCATTCCTGGAATATTATATTTCCCTAGCTCTGAAGCTTGTGCACTATCTACTTTTCCCATTGCTTCGTTAATACATGTAATAATTAAGTCTTGTAACATTTCTACGTCACTAGGGTCAACAACCTCTGGCTTAATAGTCATAGATTTTATTACTTTATTTCCACTTACAACTACTTCAATGGCTCCTCCACCTGCTGTTGCAGAAAATTCTTTGTTTCCAAGTTCCTCTTGTGATTTCTCGATATCGGCTTGCATTTTTTTAGCCTCTTTCATTAATTGATTGATGTTCATTCCACCAAATCCTCCCATACCTCCTGGGAATCCACCTCTTTTTGACATATAAATCATCCTTTCTTAATCTATTATATTTATTGGTAAATCTAAATCATTCATGATACTATCAATACCACTATCTTCAGATTTTTCATTTGTATTTTCAATTAATCTAATTTGCATCGTTTTACCATACTGTGTAGAAACAAGTTTTGTAAGCTCAGATAAGTTTTCAGACATTGCTATTACTGATTTTCCAAATGGCGTTAATCCATCTGGGAAACTTATTCCAATCGTCATATCATTTAATTCATATGCTTTTGAATTTGCTAAATTAGAATACAACATTACTTTTCCTGATTCCTTAATACTACTTACAATTTTAGGCCAAGCATCTACGTTTACGTTACTTGTCTGTGTTGTCAATAAATTCTTTAGATTTTGGTTATTTGATGCTGATCTATTTACGTTGTTCGTTTTTTTTTCCTGTGAGTTTTCCACATTTTTTGCAGAATTGTTGATAACTTGAATGTTATTTAATAATTTTTGCACGGCATTTATGGTTCTTTGCAATTTATTTTCAATATTTGATATTCTATTTTCTATATCTTCTGATATAGCTACACTTTGAACCTCCATTGGGGTTTGATCTATAGTATTTTTATGCTCTTCGGACTTAAGATTTTTATTACATAATTTCATAATTCCTACTTGAAATAATATAGTTTTTTGAGTTGTCATTCTAAGCTCATTTGATAGCTCCGACAAATAAAAAATTGTGTCTAGTAGACGTTCCTTTGTTGTTTTTTCAGCTAAAGCGTTTATTTTAGCAACCTCTTCTTCATTATATATATCGATATGGTTGGTTGTTTTGTATACAAGAATATCCTTTGTATATTTAATAATCTCCCATATTAAATTTTGTATGTCTTTTCCATCTTCTAATACATCATTTACTGATTGAATTGATTCTTCAATATTATAATCAAGTATGTTGTTTATTATTTTATTTACACTTTCTAACTTTGGAAGACCAACTAAGTTCTTTACCATCTCATTAGTTATTTTATCGGAATCTTCCTGTAAGCATCTTTCTAAAATACTAATTCCATCTCTCATAGCACCTTCTGCTAATACAGAAATCGTGTTAAGTGCGTCATCATCTATGTTTATGTTATCTGCTTCACATATATAGTTCAATCTTTTTTTTATATATTCTGAGGACAATTTTTTATAATCAAATCTTTGACATCTTGAAAGTATCGTTGCTGGTAACTTTTGTGGCTCAGTTGTTGCTAGTATAAATTTAACATGCTCTGGAGGCTCTTCCAATGTCTTTAATAAAGCATTAAATGCACCTATGGACAACATATGAACCTCATCTATTATATATACTCTATATTTAGCAACTGTTGGCAAAAAATTAACCTCATCACGAATTGACCTAATATCCTCAACACTATTATTTGATGCGGCATCCATTTCCACAATATCAGTTAGTGAACCATTTAAAGCGGCTTTGCATATATCACATTCGTTACATGGATTTCCGTCTTCAGGATTTAAGCAATTAATGGCTCTAGCCAAAATTTTTGCTGAAGAGGTTTTTCCTGTTCCTCTACCACCATTAAAAAGATATGCATGTCCAACTCTTCCAGACATTATTTGGTTTCTTAAAGTTTTTGTAATATGGTCTTGTCCAACAACTTCATCAAATGTTGCAGGTCTATATTTTCTGTACAACGCAGTATAAGACATTTTACAATCACCTCTTTTTCTAATTTATTTGCGAACAAATCGGAAAATCGAAGATTTTTTCAGTTAATTTGTTCGGCACATGTATTATCCGTAGCTTACTTCGTTACGCACGGCTAATCGATGTGCTTCTGTTTTTGCGAAGCTTTTTTATCTAATAGGAAAAGTCAGCATGACTTTCCTATTAGATAAAAAATGGTATGAGACCAAGTTACGCTCTAACCTTTCTATGGAAAGTAATATTCACATAATAGTATCTACTTATTGCTGCTTCCTTCCGGATCTGACAAGGTTCATAGGCTATTATTGAAATTACCCTCCATACAAAGGTTAGTACTATTCTCATACCATTCGCATTATATAATGTTTTTTTATTTTAATCAAGTATTTTATTTATATTCTTTTGAAAACTATATTTGAAAAGTCTGTAATTTCGATTTTGGAAGTTCCATTTTCTATAAGACCTTCGCAATTAATATCTAGTTCTACTTTTCCAGAATATTTTTTTCCATCATCTAATTCTATTATTAAATTAAAAGACACTTTTGATTTTAAATCCTCATTTTTAAGGTTTAGTTTTGATAACATCCTTCCATCAAAGGTTACTTCTGTATCGTTTCCTGATGCATAATTACCTACTTCTTTGTTTGTAAAGCTAAAACTTACTATACCACCATTTCTATTTAATTGTAAATTTTTATAACTATTTTCATCGGCGCCTCTATATGTTAAGCTGTCTCCTACTTCATATTCGTCAGTATATGTATATCTATCTCCATCTAAGCTATTTGGCATATATACTCTAATGCCTCCTTTTTTTGGAGCTTCAACTATTTGAATGTCTTCTATGGAAACATTTTTTATTTTTTCATTTTTTCTTGTATTTTTATTACTTATTTCTATGTATACATCATTATTTTGTATTATGTCAAAATTCCAAACAGATTCTGTTCCTTCTGTTGGTTGTTGCTCTGCATTTTCATTTTTTCTTGCAGTGCTTACAACAATAATTTTAGATATGGTATATGGCATATTTTTCTCACCATTTTTGTTGTAGATATGGATACGCACGCCAATGGCAACTGCTACTAATATAACAACCATAATAGCTATAATAAATTTTATTCTTTGAACCTTTTTGTTAACCACTACATAAGTTTCCTTTCTACCTATTATTTTTTTTACTTTGTCTAAGCTCTTTAAAAAATTCTTTTATCATGCTTTCACATTCATCTGCTAGCACGCCATTTTCGGTTTCAACTATATGGTTAAATTTATAGTCTCCTAATAAATTTAATACAGAACCACATGCACCTGTTTTATAATCCATTGTTCCAATATATATTTTTTTTATTCTTGCTTGTATTGCAGCCCCTGCGCACATACTACATGGCTCAAGAGTAACGTACATTTCACAATCTTCTAATCTCCAACTATCAAGTTTTTTACTTGCTTTTTGTATTGCTAGTATTTCTGCATGTTTAGTTGTATCCTTTTTTAATTCCTTTAAATTGTGTGCTTTTGCAATTACTTTGTCGTCTTTTACAATGACTGCACCAACAGGAATTTCACCCTTATTATATGCTTTTCTTGCTTCGTTTAGAGCTATTTTCATAAATTTTTCTTGCATATTATAATTTCATTCCTTTCTCTATTCGTCCAGAAGGCACACATAGCTACGAAAAATAAGCTCTTTCAAACTAATCTCCAAATAAAAATTGGTGTGCGAGAAGGGAATTGTCGAGCCGCGTCAGTAAAATAGTCCTCTGGACTATTTTTTCCTTCGTTTAGGCTGGCCTTAACCAGCTCTAAACTCGGCAACTTCCTTTTCAATTCCCTTACATATTCTTTCGCACAATTCTTGGTGTGCGAGAAGGGAATTGAACCCCCGACCTGCGGTTTAGGAAACCGTCGCTCTATCCTACTGAGCTACTCACACATGTATTGCATTGATATTATATTACAAATAATATTTATTTTCAACTTTATTATATTTATTTTATGGATTATTCATTAAAAATCTAATAGAATCTGTTAATTTTTCAAAACTAACAATTTCTTCTTTTATTTAATTTGGATATCTGTTATATAAATCTTCTATATGTTCTTCTTCATTTGGAAGTTCTAAACTTGTTATTGACAAAAATAAAAGAGCCTACAATCTCTTGTGGCTCTGATAAAATGTGGTTGCGGGGGGTAGACTCGAACTACCGACCTTTGGGTTATGAGCCCAACGAGCTGCCAACTGCTCCACCCCGCGATGTATGACATTTGTTATTATACTATTTATTATATTCATTGTCAACAAAAATATTCCATTTTTTTATTATTATGCAAATTATTTGTTACAATTAATTGCTATAATCCTTGATGTTACAATTCACAGCTATATATCGATATAGGGATTTCAATATAAAATCTTATTAGCTGTGAACCATAACTCCTTAATAAATTATAATAAATCTTTATAAAACAATATATTTACTACATATACAAATTATGCTATAATTTTATATATTTTTATAAAGGAGATTCATTTTATGCAAAAAATATTAAGTTATATGCGTAAAGCAATCGATGATTATAATATGATTGAAGATGGAGACAAAATAGCTGTAGCTTTGTCTGGAGGAAAAGATTCAACAACCATGTTGCTTGCATTAAAAAATTTGCAAATATTTTATCCTAAAAAGTTTGAAATTATTGGAGTAACAATTAATCCAGGATTTGACAATTTTGATACGTCAAATTTATCAAAATTATGTGATGAGATTGGTGTTGAATATATTGAAGAAAAAACAAGTATTAAAGAAATTGTATTTGATGTTAGGAAAGAAAAAAATCCATGCTCTTTGTGCGCCAACTTAAGAAGAGGAATTTTAAATAGTGTTGCAATAAGAGAAAATTGCAATAAAATTGCTCTTGGACATAATGAAGATGATGTTCTTGAGACTTTTTTCTTAAATTTACTTTATGGTGGATCAATTTCTACTTTTGCACCAAAAAGCTTTATGGATAGATCAAACATAACGTTAATACGACCCCTTATATATGCACCAGAATCAAAAATAAGCAGTTTTGCTAAGAAAAATAATATACCTGTACTAAAAAAAGTATGTCCCATGGATGGCGAATCAAAAAGAGAATCAATGAAAAAACTAATTTATAGTTTTCAAAAAGATATTCCTCGTGTTAGAGCAAACCTATATGGTGCCATAAAACGAGGAAATATAAAAGGATGGGAAAAGTATTAACAGAATATATTTCAAACAAATTTTGCCGTATGAAAAAAGGGGGCATGATTACTCTATTATAATATTGTAATCATGCCCCTTCTTCTATTTTTTCTATTATTCTTGTTTTCCTTTTATATACTCAACTACATCTCCTATAGTTACTATTTTTTCTGCATCTGCATCTGGAATTTCCATGTCAAACTCTTCTTCAATACCCATTATTAATTCAACGATATCTAGAGAATCTGCAGATAAATCATCAACAAATGTTGCGTCCATTTTTACTGCTGTTTCTTCAACACCTAATTGTTCAACAACAATTGCCTTTACTTTCTCAAAAATTTCTTTTTCTTCCATTTTTAATTCATTCCTTTCTAAAAAAATTTGTTTTCGTGAACCTTTGCTATACTCCCATTATGCAATATCCACTATCTGCATAAATTACTTGACCTGTTATTGCGTCTGACATACCACTTAATAAGAATGTTGCAACATTTCCAACTTGTGTTGTTGTTACGTTTCTATGAAGTGGTGATTTTTCTTCTACAACTGTCAACACAGATGAAAAATCTTTTATTCCCTTAGCAGATAAAGTTTTAATTGGTCCTGCAGATACAGCATTTACTCTAATTCCTTCTCTGCCTAAATTTTCTGCCAAATATCTTACACTAGCTTCTAATGATGCTTTTGCAATTCCCATTACATTATATCCTTCTAAAACCTTTGTTGATCCATGGTATGTTAATGTTACAAAACTTGCATTTTCATTTAGCATATCCAGCTCTTTTGCCATTCTTGCACATAATACAAATGAGTATGCAGAAACATCTACAGCATGAGCATATCCTTCCTTGCTTGTATAGATGAAATCGTTGTGTAAATCCTCTGTATTTGCATGTGCTATAGCATGAACAACTCCATCTATCTTTCCATTTTCCTCTTTAATTTTTGAAAATGTTTCTCTTACTAATTCATCTTCAGATGCTCCGTTTAATACATATGCTTTGCTTCCTTCAAACTCTGATATAAGATCTTCAATTTTGTCCTTATTTTCCTCACCCATATATGTAAATATAAGTTTTGCACCATTATCATATGCAGACTTAGCTATACCATATGCAATACTCCACTTATTTCTTATACCCATTATTAGTATTTTTTTATTTTTTAACATGTTATCCTCCTATATTTATTATATCTATCATTTACAATCTCTGTTTTATCCATTTTAGAAAGGTCCTTTATGCTACTTATAATTTCTTTTTTAATTTTTTTTGTAATTTTTTTAAAATCTTCATCTGAACACTCTCTTGGTTCATTTATTATTTTATCGATTATATTAGCATTATATAAGTCTTCAGCAGTTAGTTTCATCTTTTCTGCAGCTTCTTTATATCTACTTGAGTCTTTCCATAAAATTGAGCTATATCCTTCTGGCGAAAGAATAGAGTATATGGCATTTTCCATCATGAACACCTTATTTGCCACTCCTATTGCTAATGCTCCACCGCTTGATCCTTCCCCAATAACTATGGTAACAATTGGAACTTTAAGTTTAGCCATTTCAAACATAGATTTTGCAATTGCTTCACCTTGACCTCTTTCTTCTGCTCCAATTCCGGGATAAGCCCCCTTCGTATCAATAAAAGTAACTACTGGTCTGTTAAATTTTTCTGCTTGTTTCATAAATCTAATAGCTTTACGATAGCTTTCTGGGTTAGGCATACCAAAATTTCTTTCTATATTTTCTTTTGTATTTCTTCCCTTTTGCTCTGCAATTATGGTATAACTTTGCTCACCTATACTTGCCAGTCCACATACTATTGCTTTGTCATCTTTAAAATTTCTGTCACCATGTAATTCAATAAAATCATCAAATATGTTATTTATATAATCTAGAGCTGTTTTTCTTTTTGGGGATCTTGCTATTTCAACTCTTTCCCATGCTGTCATTTTCTCCATAGCTACTTACCCCCTTTATGATATTTTATTAGCTTACTAATTGTATCTTTTAAATCTTTTCGCTCTACTATTTTGTCTATGAAACCATGCTCTAACAAGAATTCTGCTGTTTGAAATCCTTCTGGTAGCTTTTCACCAATAGTTTGCTCAATTACACGTTTACCAGCGAATCCAATCATTGCATGTGGCTCTGCCAAAATAATATCTCCTAAACTTGCAAACGAAGCCGTTACACCACCATATGTTGGATCTGTTAGTACAGAAATATATAGTAGTCCTGCTTCATCAAGTTTGGTTAATGCCGCAGATGTTTTAGCCATTTGCATTAATGAAAAAATTCCTTCTTGCATTCTTGCTCCACCTGAAACGCAGAATATTACCAATGGTAATTTTTTTTCAATAGCTTGCTCTATGCCATATGTTATTTTTTCACCAACTACGACACCCATACTCCCCATTAAAAATCCGCTATCCATAATGCAAAGCACAACTTTTTCTCCGTTTATATCAGCTGTTCCACAGGCAACAGCTTCTTCTAAACCTGTTTTTTCTCTAAGAGCTTTAATTTTCTTTGGATAGTCCTCTAATCCAAGTGGATTCGTCGTATCAATATTCAA
Source organism: Clostridia bacterium (assembly GCA_017939755.1). GTDB lineage: Bacteria > Bacillota > Clostridia > TANB77 > CAG-508 > CAG-492. Next base: position 11,704 of record JAGBAJ010000029.1, read on the forward strand.
ATTAAATCTTTCATATGTACCTTCATCAGTAATTAATTCTATTCTTCTTCCAATGTGCATCCTAAAATAATGTCCGCAATTTGGACAAATACTTAAGTTTTCTCTAACTACATCTTTATATAATATTTCTCCACAACCATCACATTTTATCCACTTTCCAATTGGAATATCAATGCTAGATTTTTTTTGAGAAACAACGGAACTTTCTCTTTTCTTTATTTTATCTATAACCATACTAAAATAATGTCCTTCCTTTTACCTATTTATTCTTCCAGTCATCCATTATTTCTGTTTCAATAAATGAAGTATCAAATCTTCCTCTAATGAAATTTGGATTTTTTATAATTTCAAATAAAAAATCTCTATTTGTATCTGGTCCATCTATTACAAGTTCTTCTAGAGCTCTTTTCATTTTGCTAATAGCCTCATTTCTTGTTGCGCCATGAACAATAATTTTTGCAATCATTGAATCGTAATATGGTGGTATAACATACCCATTATAGATTGCTGTATCAACTCGTATACCATTTCCGCCTGGTAAATGAATATCTTCTATTTTTCCTGGACATGGCATAAAATTTTTACTAGGATTTTCTGCATTTATTCTACATTCTATCGAATGTCCTTCAAACTTAATATCTTTTTGCTTAAATTTTAGCTCTTCCCCAGCAGCAATTCTAATTTGCTCTTTTACAATGTCAATGCCAGTTCTCATTTCGGTTATCGGATGCTCTACCTG
>JAGBAJ010000030.1 GCA_017939755.1 Clostridia bacterium
GGTTTTAGCTAAAATAAAATTCCCCCTAAATGATGTCACATTGGATGTATTATTCTTTATTTCCATTAATCTGAATCCTTTTTGAATAAATATAACTCATAAATTAAATTTTTGCTAGTTATTGAGCCAAATAATTTTTAATTTTATCTAAATTAGCAATACAATCATCCACACCGAGTTGGTAAATCGCCTTTAGTTTATCTAAGTTTTTCTCAACCCTTGCAACTTTCATATCTTTTGACGGACGAAGCACAACAATTCGTCCATCATTTTCGTGTTTTTTAATCAATTCAAGCGTTTTGTTATAATCTTGATATTGCTTTTCAGCAGTTTTTACAAAATTAGGATACTTTCCATAAACCAATTTATATGGAAAATAATCTTTATGCTTTTTATACCCCTCTGTTCTTGTAAGAACAACAATAATTTTTCCATAACCTTCATCAAGAGCTTTTTGAAGAGGAATAGGATCACTTACCGCACCATCTAAATATTTTGAACCTTTATATTCAACCAAATTTGATACAAAAGGCATTGAACCTGATGCTCTTAAAGCCTCTAGGTCATTTCTTGCATCCGTAATTTGTATATGTTCAGCCTTGCCTGTTTCCATATTTGTTACAACTGCATAAAAATCAATCGGGGAATTGTCAAAAGCATCAAAATCAAACCTATCCAACTCATGCACTAACTTATTAAAACAGAATTCCTTATTCATAATATCACCCGTTGTAATAAGCGAATAAAGCCCCATATAGTTCTTTTCATGTGCGTATTTTAGATTGTATCTGATAGCTCGACCAATTTGTCTTGATTTAAAGTTTATCCCAAACAATGCACCAGCCGACACACCATAAATCGCATCTGTTGAAATATTATTTTTCATAAACTCATCTAACACACCAGCAGAGTATAACCCTCTCATTGCTCCGCCTTCAAGTACAAAAACTGTTTTAGATTGATTATTCTTTTCCATAACGTCCTCAAGACAATTATAATATAAAAATTATTGTTACAATAAGTTAATCTAAATAAGAAAAAAGGCAATTCAAAATATTTACATTCATTAAAAAAATAAAAAAGGAGTGTGTCTAATGTTAAATGGAGTACAAGGAACAAATAATTATCAAGTAGCTTTCCAAGGTATTGGAGCTAAAACAATCCAACAATTTATCCCTGAAATTGGAGATGAAGCTGCTGCACATTTATCAAAGTATTTTGATGCAGAACTACCTGCAGATGAATTTAAATACATTACTGACACTGTACCTGCGAAATTTATGCATAAAAAAGAGATTATGCCAGGATTAAAATTCCCAGTTGGCGAAGTAGGATACACAGGACAAAACTATAAAGTTGAGAAACTTACATTCTTACACAAACTTGTAGAAATGGTAAAAAATCAAACACTCTATAAACAATAACAATCATTTGGACTTTATAATATGAAATGTAGTCTTAATCCAGTTACATATAATATCAATTATTCTAACAAAAAAGAACAATATAATACTCAAAGGGTTGCAAACCAAAATATTTCATTTAAAGGGCATATAAAACCAGTAAATGAAGAAGGTTTAAGCAAACTATTTTCGAGTGTAAAAGAAACATTAGGAGAAATTTTTGGTAGTCGAAAAAAATCTTCCATTACATTTACTCCGATAAAACAAACGATTAAAACTGGGTTAAATACTCTTTGTCCAGAAGAGATGAAATTCTATGATGAAATTATTAATGAATTTTCAGAAATATACCCTCCTAAAAAAAGCACCAATCCAATCTGGGGTGAACGATATTTAGAGCAATTACATATTTCTGGCGACACAACGATTATCACACGCAAATTTGATAACGAAAGCATAATCAGTAGTGTTGCACTATATCGAGATGGGGAAAAACTTCATATTGATTTAAGAGAAAATTTTCTCGGCATCAAAACAAACATGTCAACTGAAAGTCTAACAAAAGAATTTGAAAGTTTTTTAAATGGCAGAAAACCATCTGAAAAATTATTTATGGAATTCGTAAAAGAAAGAGATATTAAACATATTCAATCAACACTACCAGATTTAAAGGAAATAAGACACAGTAAACTTAAAGCTGATGAAATTGAAAGAATAGAAAAACTTGACTATGCAAGAAAAGAAGAGATTTACAAATCTCTTTGGCGAAGTTATCCAACAGATAAATTTTATAGAATAATAGGAAAGAGTGAATTAAGAAAGCTATTAAAAGGTGAAACTATTGTGAGTTTACACCCAGAACGAAAACGTATAGACATAACATCTAACCCAAATTATAACAGAATATTTTTTGGCGAAGATAAATTCAGAATAACATTCAAACAAAAGGATGCTGATGGGGGTTACCACGAAAGTTTAACCAGCCAAATTGCCCCTTGTAAACCAGAATATTTCCATTACACAATCCACGACTACAACATTGATGATATCGATATCAATGATATCCATATGTGGAATGGCGCAGAATGGGTAAGGATTAAAATTAAATAATAGGCATATTATTAAACACTAAATTCAAACAATTAACATTTACCCCCTTCTGACGAACGTAATAATTATAATATAAGAAAGAATTATTGCTCCTTAAGTAAATGTTGGGTTTCACCCAACCTACGCACTGTTTTTACCAAACGTTGCTTGACTTACCTGAAAATATCATATATGATAAGCAATGAAACAATATTATAAACATGATGGAGTGCTTTATGCGAATCCAATTCATTCAAGATATAATAGATTTGTTAAGAAAAAAGAACAAAAATAAAAACATCGGTTGTAACAACATTATAAATATTGATAATAAAGTTAATTGTTTATATACAATTGAGGGTAATAATAACTTTATTGATATTAGCAGTAAAAAAACTTCTGAACCTCAAAACTTAAAAATTAACATAAGAGGCAGCAATAATAGAATTATTATTAAAAATCTAAGAACTGCCAATTTATTTATAGATATAGGGAATTACACTGACTGCAACAATGTAGAAATAGAAATTCTCGATAATTTTGTTTGTGCTCAAGCTCATATTTTAGGTTACCAAAGTAATACTCCAGTCAAAATAGGGGCAAATTGTTTGTTCTCAAAAGATATTTGCATAAGAAACGGGGAATTACCTCATGCAATATATGATATAAATACATTTGAAAATTTTGATAAAAGTCAAGGAATTTTTATAGGCAATCATGTCTGGATTGGAGAACATTCATATATTATGAAAAAATGTCAAATTCAAGATGATAGTATAGTAGGTGCAATGTCTGTTGTCACAAAAGCTTTTAATGAAAGTAATGTCTTAATAGCAGGAAATCCTGCAAAAATTTGTAAACGAAACATTATGTGGGAAGAAGATGCAAGCAAAGTAACTTCACTTAATAGCCGATAGGATAGAGCTTACCCACTAACATAAAACGTACATACGAAATAAAGTTAGTAGGCTGGTCATACCTACTAAACGATAACCTATAAATACATATAGATAAACGGACATTTTTGAAAAATATGTAATTGAAATTTTGAAGTGAGATTGGCTTGGTGTTTTAGATTGAGGCTACTTCCCTCGGTTTTGGTTGGACAAAGTAATTATGTCCGAAATGTCCGTTTCGTGACCTTTGCCTGTCCTCAACTTGTCCCTCAAATGTCCTTTATATATTTGAATTTTAGCGTTTTTATTATAAATAGACAGTTAGTTTGAGAAAAGTGGGACAGCAAAATGAGAAATTCTCAAACTGTCTGCAATTCCGAAACTACCAGAAATAATACAACGAACGCATTAAAAAAGAGCCCTTTCGGACTCTTTTAAATGGAGGAGGAGGTGGGATTCGAACCCACGGTACGCTCGCACGTACGACGGTTTTCAAGACCGCTCCGATCAACCGCTCTGGCACTCCTCCAAGCAATTGCTTCGAATGTATTATTATAATACCAATTCAAGATTTATTGTCAAGAAGATTTTTTAAAAATTTTTAGGTGTTTTAAATTTTCTAAAATACTGCTATAATCAAGTTATGTCAGAAGAGTCTTTAAAATTATCAAACGTTGCTATCCGTAAAACAAGAACTCCAATCCTCGTATTATTGAGTTTAATTACATTTGGGGTGTATTGGTACGTTTGGTTATGGAAACTTATTACCGACATTAATACTATCTATCCTAAAAAATATATCCATAGAGTTAAATGGTTCTGCGCTCTAATCATTTTACAAAGTTGCTCGATATACATGATGATTAAAGGTATTCAAAAAGAATTTATTATAAATTGTGCAGATTTAGCATGGTTTTTAGTACAACTTTTACTTGCTCTACAAATCCTAAAAAACATTGAACAATACGTAAAAGAAGAATTTGATTTGGATATCAAGCACAACACTTTTGGTTGGATATTCTTTGGTTGTTTTTACATAAACTATCGAATCAACCGACTTGCAAAATATATAAAAAGAGAATTAAAATGGAAAATTAGAAAACTTAAAAAGGAAAAAGCATGTCAAAACTAAACTTCAAAATAGATAAAGAAAAATGTATTCACTGCGGATTATGCCTAAAAGATTGTAGTCCTAAAATTATAGAATTTGATAGTGAAAATTATCCAACTATAAAACCTGAAAATGAATCACATTGTATGAAATGCCAACACTGTCTAGCAATTTGTCCAGTTGGTGCAATATCAATTTTCGACAAAGACCCAGAAAACTCTGCAAAATGTGATAATTATCCTCAAGCAGAACAAGTTTTAAACTTAATCCAATCAAGAAGAAGTTTCAGAGATTACCGCCAAGAAAACTTGGATGCGGACAGATTAGAAAAATTGAAAAACATGTTGAAATACGCTCCAACAGGTAGAAA
>JAGBAJ010000031.1 GCA_017939755.1 Clostridia bacterium
AATTAGTAGACCTTAAGTATTTCAAGCTATATATTTTTGAGTGTGCTAGAAAGCATACAAAACATTTCTGGTGATGATTACATGGAGGTAATACCTGTTCCCATACCGAACACAGAAGTCAAGCTCCGATGTGCCGACAATATTTGCGGGTTACCCTGCTGAGAAGATAGGTTGTTGCCAGATTTTTATATTCCTCTTTAGCTCAGTTGGTAGAGCGCTCGGCTGTTAACCGATAGGTCGTTGGTTCGAGTCCAACAAGAGGAGCCAAAAGACTATAGCTTTGCTATAGTCTTTTTATTTATGAAGATAACTAGAAGGTGTAGAGAAGGTTAACAGCCGGGCGAAGCGAGGCCGTTAACTGATGAGCAAACGAGCGCTGCCAGTGGCAGAAGAAGCGAGTATGCGAATATGCATGAACTATAGTTAAAGATTTTGCGTAAGCAAAAGATGTAACTATAAGTTCGATGCTGGTAAGGTCGTTGGTTCGAGTCCAACAAGAGGAGCCAAAAATAGTAGAAGAATTTAATCTTCTACTATTTTTTTGTTATTCAAATTTAATGTTTTAGATAGAAAATCTATTTAAAGACGCCAAAAAGCCCATTCCAGATGGAACGGGCAATGGCTCATGATATACTCAGACCGATGCAAATACCACAGCGCAGCCGGGTACATACGCAATATGCCAAGCTTTGATTGTGCCAAAATAGCTGGCATCTGCCTCAGCTGCATTAAGCAGTTCGTCACGAACTTCTGCCTCTGAGAGACCGCTTTCACGGAGCTTGCAGTAGTCCTTGTCGGTTTCATTGAGTGCAATCACAGAACACCAGATCGATGAGGGCTTTGATTCGCCAGGGAAAGCGTATGGGCTTGAAGCGCTGACAGTTATAATATCCCTGTCTGTAGCTACGTTTGTAACCCAGAAGCAACCAGCTTTGTCAAGCTCCGTTACAAGCTCTTTGACGCAGTGTTCAATTGCCTCCATGTGAGAATGGCCAGCGTTGCGGTATGCGTTGTACGCTCTACCGCTGATGTCAATTGTTTTTACCATGATAAAATTCCTTTCTGCTCCCAAAGGGAGTCTGCCATGTTGAATTATCTATGATGCAGAAAAAAATTCCTTAGTAGAAATTTATCCGCTTGAATTATTATAACACATTATGTAACCAAGGTCAAGTTTTTACATATCTTATAATTTATTATGAGCATTTGATTTCTGTATTTTCTTTGCACAGATATTTTGTACATATATTTTATAGCTACATGATAATAGCACAGATTTTAACAAATACACATTATCATTTCCGCGATTTTTATCTATAAAGTCAACTTTTTGATATGTACATTGAAGAGCCTTTTCAAATAAATTGCAAAATTTATTATATGAATTTTGAGCTGTAGACCCATTCAATGCTATTGCAAGCAGATTTTTTATATCATGCATACTATAAACTTGTTTTAAAACACAAATAGCAAATATTTTTGCAACCTGCAGACGTGTATATTGTTTTTTTATAGGTGGCTCTATTATTTCATGTTTTACATAGTTGTTTATCATAGTTTTTGTGAGAATACAGGTATCTTCGTTTTCATCTTCACCACAAAAAATATAGGGGGTTAGACAATTATTAATTAATGTAACAACTTGATCCAAATATAAATCAATTGATGGCAGTTCATCCCACCTAGGTATATGAAATTTTTCAATATCTATATTAGTTAATTTTTTCATATTTATCGACTCCTTGGAGAATATAATATCATTATTTGAACGATTAGTCAACTAATTGACAGAGTACATTATAAATGATAATCTAGTATAGCATACTAGATAGGAGGTATATATGAAGGGAATAAAATTAGGAAATAAGGAATCTAAATACCCAATAATACAAGGGGGAATGGGCGTTGGAGTGTCACTACATAAATTAGCAGGTAATGTTAGTAAAGAGGGAGGTATTGGAATTATATCAACTGCAGATATAGGATACCAAGAAGATGATTTTAAAACCAATCCAAATGAGGCAAATATTAGAGCCATAGGTAAAGAAATAAAAAAAGCACGTGAGATTGCTGGAGAAGATAAAATACTTGGTGTCAATGTAATGGTTGCATTAAAAAAATATGCAGACATTGTAAAGGAGTGTGTTAAGCAAAAAATTGATCTTATAATATCTGGAGCAGGTATTCCAAAAGATTTGCCTGAATATGTAAAAGGAACAGAAACGAAAATAGCGCCAATTGTTTCTTCTTTAAGATGTTGCAAACTAATAGTAAATCACTGGAGAAAAAAATACAATTATATTCCAGATATGATTGTTATAGAAGGTCCAGAGGCAGGTGGTCATTTAGGATATTCTCAAGAAGAGCTAGAGGGTAATAACAAACCAACTTTAGAATCCATTACTTTAGAAGTAGTGGAATACATTAGGGAGGTTGAAAACGAAACACAAAGGAAAATACCAATTATTTGTGCAGGAGGAATTTGGGATAATAAAGATATAAAAAAATATCTTAACTTGGGAGCTTCAGGTGTACAAATGGCAACAAGATTTGTTACTACATATGAATGTGATGCATCTAATGAATTTAAAATGTCATATATAAATGCGAATGAAGATGATATAAAAATTATAAAAAGTCCTGTTGGCATGCCTGGAAGAGCAATTTGTAATGAATTTATAAAAAAAGTTAAAAATGAAAAGTGTAAAATAGAAAAATGCTATGATTGTATAAAGACGTGTAACATAGCTAATACACCATACTGCATTACAAAAGCATTAATAAACGCAGTAAAAGGCAATATGAAAGAGGCACTGGTTTTTTGTGGTAGTAACGTAGGTAAAGCAAAGGAGATTATATCTGTCCATGAATTATTTAGTGAATTAACATGTGGGTTGTAGAATAAACATAGAGCAATAAAATATTGTAATAATGCAGATGATTTGTTGAAAATTGTCTGCTTTTGTTATATCATATTTGTATGGAGCTTAGATAAAATAAGAAATTTTTAGGGAGTGAAAAATGAAGGAAATATATATTATACTATCATATTCTGGTACATTACTTTCCAAAATGGTAAAATTATATACACGAACAAAGTATTCACATGTATCAATTTCACTTGATAAAGATATAAATATAATGTATTCATTTGGACGTTTAAAAGCGTACAACCCATTTATTGGCGGTTTTGTTCAGGAAAGTACAAGATTTGGAACATTTAAAAGATTTAAAAATGCAATAGCTTGCATATATGGTATGCAAGTAACTGATGAACAATATAGGAAAATACAATTAAATATACAATATTTTAAAGAATATGGAGCATTATACAGATTTAATATGTTGGGTTTAATATCTGTAATTTTCAATAAAAATCTTAACAGAGATAGATGCTTTTATTGTGCGGAGTTTGTTAAGTATTTAATGGAAAAATCTAATGTTAGTGTAGATTTACCATGTGTAATAAAACCAGAGGACTTTACTAAATTACCAAATATTAGGGTTATATATGAAGGAAGATTGCAGGATATAACCAACAAAATTAATAAGGAAATAGTTGGTTTTAAAAGATCAAATAGCAAAGAGCTATATCCAAAAGCAATGTAATATACGTAAAAGCGCAGTAAATACAAATGAAAAGTAACAATTAAATAAAAGGTCAAGAGCGGAATTCAAAGTTAAAATATGAATTTAGGTGAAATATGAAAAGAATATTATTAATAAGTTTTGTTGTTGTTCTTATTTTGTATGCAATATATTATAGAGCATATATTGTGTATTTTTTTAAATTATTAAAAGGGGAAATAAGACATAACAACAAAATAAAAAATTTAAAAAATAAGAATAAGAAAAGCCGATTGCTTAAGTCTAGCGAAATAAAAAAATATGTAGAATGTAGCATCGAATCATTAAGGAAAATCAATCATTCCTTTGGTATAAAGTATAAGCTAGAGCCATATCTAATGCAAAAATTGAAGTATTCTAGGTTAGATGATAAGTCTGTTATCGAACTATATGAATCAATATGTAAACATATGAATATTAATAAATCTGAAATTGAGTTTCGTATTAGAAGAACTTCAAGTAGATCTAAAACTCCAATAGCGGGTAGCTATGGATATATTGACCATGTAATATCAATTGAAATATCTACATATACAACCATAGATCGTTTAGTTGCTACAATTGCACATGAATGCACTCATCATATTTTTCATTCAAATAATATGGAAATAAAAGACATTAGGAAAAATGAGATTTTAACTGATACGTCTGCTATAATTTTAGGATTTGGTGAATATTTTTGCAAAGCATATAAAGATGAAAGCAGAATAATATATGAAGGAGAATTTCTTGAACTTATTGATAGAGAAAAACTAGGATATATAGGGTATAAGGATGTAAAATCTGTAATGAAGTATTCAAAAAGGATAAAAAATAAAAAATTCTAAGATAATAAAAAAGGAGGCTTTTATAAATGGAAAGCTACAAGAGTTTATTAAATTATTTAAAGAACATAGAGTTTCAGAATTATGTAGTTGCTATGTTAAGATGGGAAATGGATACAACAGCGCCTAAAAAATCATTTAACTACTTAATTGAGGTTAGTACCAAATATGAAATGGAGTCTTTTAAATATACTACAGATGAAAAATTTATTAACTTAATAAACGATGTAATAAATGATAAGGAATATGATAATTTAGACATTTGTGAAAAAACATATATTCAAAAATTAAAGGAAGACTACTATAAACAGAAAAATATTCCAGAAGATTTTTATAAAGATTATTGTGAACTAAGAAATAAATCATTAAATGCATGGGTAGAAGCTAAGCAAAAAGGTGATTATTCAATATTTAAGCCATATTTAGTAGATATAATAGAAGAGACAAAGAAATTATATACATTCATGTATCCAAATAGTAAAAATTTATATGATTGTATGTTAAACGATTATGAAACAGGTTTAAAGAGCGAGCAGATAGATCAATTGTTTAATGAGTTAAAGGAAGAAATTATACCAATTATTAGGCAATTAAAATCGCTGAAATTTGGTAAGCTTAAAAACACATGCACAAATGAAGAATTGATAGATTTAGGTAAGTACCTATTAAGTTATATTGGCTTTGATAATGAAAGAGGAGCACTAGGTATATATACTCATGGCTACACGATGAAACTTAACAATAATGATGTAAGAATAACTTTTTCCAATGACAATGATATTACAGATATATGCTCTACTTTAATACATGAAGGTGGACATGGAATTTTTGAACAATGCATCGATGGAAAATTAAAAGATATTTATACATATGATATAGATAAAATTGCATTGCATGAAAGCCAATCAAGATTCTTTGAAAACATATTGGGAAGAAATATTAATTTTTGGAAACCTATTTATGAAGATGTAAAAGAAAAAATTCATATAGATATGCCAATTGAAAATTTCATGCAGCAATTTAATAATGCAAGACCATCACTAATAAGAACAGAAGCGGATGAACTAACATATTGTATGCATATTATAATTAGATACGAAATTGAACGTATGATATTTAACGGGGACGTTAATTATGATGAATTACCATATATATGGAATAAAAAATATAAAGAGTATCTTGGTATTGAGGTTGATAATGACAGAAATGGAATTTTGCAAGATATGCATTGGTCTGAGGGAGCATTTGGATACTTTCCATCATACCTTTTAGGATCAATTTTTGATGGAATGTTATTAGAAACGATAAATGAAAAAGTTGGTAACGTGGATGAAATTCTCGCACAAGGGAAAATTAAAAACATAACCAAATTTTTAAATGAGAATATACATAAGTTTGGTGGAACATATAATATAAGTGAAACTGCAAAACGTGTATGTGGAAAAGAGCTAGAAGTAAAAGGAATAGTAAAATATTTTAAAGAAAAATATTGTAATTAGAGAATAGGGCATAAAATAGATGAAAAATTTATGGATATTTGATAAAAAAGAGCTAGGATTAAAAAAGAGCTTGAGTATATTATTCTTAGTAATGGTATTTAGTGGAATATTTGGTTTTATATATGAAACGATTTTTTATAGAATAGATTTAGGTTATTTTGTAAAAAGGGGATCTACATTTGGACCATGGATTCCAATATATGCTTTTGGAGGAGTATTAATAACAATAGGAACATATCAATTCAAAAAAAATCCAATAATTGTATTTTTGTTAAATTGTATGATAACAGGAATTTTAGAGTATATAACAGGGTACGTTTTATTTAAGTATTTTGGAGTAAGGTTATGGGACTACAATACCGAAATTTGGAACTGGGGAAATATAAACGGATTTATATGTGCAAGGTCAATCTTATTTTTTGGAATATCGGGTTTATTTTTGATATATGGAATAATACCAATAATCAAAAGAATTGTATTAAAATGTCAAGAGAATGCAATACTTGTGGCATCAGGAATATTAGAATTAGTTTTTATAATTGATATGCTTGTATATTGGATACAATGTCACAAATAGGAAAATTCTATGCTAAAGTGAAAAATTAAAGTAAAATTGTAAAATACATGCAGTTTATACAGAATAAAGAAAATCAAATTTTAAAAAAATTTCCAAAAAGTATTGCATATAAATTAGTACTAGTATATAATACAAAAAGTGGTGATAATGACATGGAGGTAATACCTGTTCCCATACCGAACACAGAAGTCAAGCTCCAATGTGCCGAAAATATTTGTGGGTTACCCTGCTGAGAAGATAGGTTGTTGCCATATTTTATATTCCTCTTTAGCTCAGTTGGTAGAGCGCTCGGCTGTTAACCGATAGGTCGTTGGTTCGAGTCCAACAAGAGGAGCCAAAAGACTATAGCTAAGCTATAGTCTTTTTTTTGGTTTTATGGTAAAATGCAGAAAAATAGATGGGAGTAAATGAATAAAATAGTCGTAGAAGTAGGATAAATTTGTATTAAAGTCGATAGATATGATTTCAATTGAAGTAGGATATATTGTACCAACAGACAATTTTATGGTATTTTAGAAAATTTATAATAAGTCAAAAGATAAGGGACGGGAAGATAATATGGAGAATAATAAGGAACAATCTATTGGAAAATTTACTAAGAAATTTATAATAAATTATTTTATAGGAGAAATCATAATTGGGTTAGTTTTAGGAGTTGTTAACGAATTTGTGGACTTCTTTCTACCTACACATATTAAACTAGTTATAATTTTTACACTTAATATTTTAGGTTTATGGAAAATTAGTACATCAGCTGTGGAGGTCAGTGTACACGAGGCTAATATAGATTCAAATTGTGTGAGCAAAGTACTTAAGAATATTTATTTTTTTCTAATTGGCTTATGTTCAGTAACTATTATATTTAGACTTATTAGTTTTGTAATTTCAGCTAGCATTTTACCAAGCTATATGTCTATTTTAGTAATAGAATTATTAGCTAAGATAGTGGTTAGTGTAATTAGGTATGTTATTATAATTATGATTTGCAAAAGCAAATTAAAACAAATTGTATTAGGTAAAGTAAGAAATAAAGCTTTTTATGTTATATCATTGATTATTTCTATAATTATTGTAGGAATTATTGGTATAGTAGAAGGTAATCATGAAATAGCAATGAAAAGCAAAGAAAAAGAGCAAAATATAGAAATGGAAAGAAAATATGAGGGAGCTGATTGGGAGGAGATTTATTATTCATCAAGTACAAGGTATGAATCTGGTGCTGCTCTTGTTGAAGTAAGTTTAGGGCACGATAACAAAGGCAAAATTAAAAGATATAAGGTTATAAAAGTTAGTTGTGTTGTGCGAAGTAAAAAAGATAATTCAATTGTGGGAGAAATCGAAAAATATTATGAAAATGTGGATTTAGAATATGGATACTTTAGTTTTAATGAACAATATAATATTGAACTATCTAACAAATTTATTGGAGATAATTGTAAGATTGATATTAAGGCTTATGGTGTAAGATTGGATAGCAATTAAAGGCATGAAAGGATAACCAATATGATTGAAAAAACTATATTTACCAATGATAAAATAAAAGAAGTATTGGCAGAAGAATACGATTTAAACATTGTAAAAATAGAGCACGAAGATAGAGGAAGTTCAAATATTTTCTATGTTTATGATGAAAAAAATAAGAGATATGTTTTAAAGGAATTTGAATCAAGATGTACAGAAAAAAATATACTAAAAGAAGCAGAAATTATATCTTTTGTTAAAAATAGGGGAATAAATGTTCCTAATTATATAAAAACAAAAGATGATAGGTATTACATAAAATATAATAATAGAATCATTATTTTGATGGATTATATAGATGGATATACTAAAGAGCCAAATTCTGGAACATATGAGCAAACAATGGAATCAGCAGAATTGTTTGGAAAATTAACTAAAATATTAGAAGATTTTGAAGTAATTGAGAATATAGAAATAGAAGAATGGTGTAGTAAATCTCAATTAGAAAAAGCACATATTAAGTACAAAGAATTAATATCAAAACTTGGAGATAGTGATATTGAATTAAAAATAAAGAGCGATTTTGAATATAAGATAAAGTTACTAGATAGACTAAGTACATTTGATTTTTCTGTTATAAAAAAGTTAACAATGAAAAATTGTCATGGTGACTTTAGCATAATGCAATTTTTATATAAAGATGAAAAAGTTGTGGCAGTATTAGACTTTGAGAGAGCTAAGTATATACCAGTTATATGGGAAATAATAAGGTCATATGCGAGCATAGATGAAAAATGCAAAGATGGTGATTTTTGTGTTGATAATTTCCTTGACTATGTAAAAGTTGTAAGAAAATATTTAGACTTAAATATATACGATATAAAGTACATGCCATATGTATATTTAATAAAATTTGCTATAAGCACATATGGATATGTAGAATATATGGAGAATAACGATTATACAAATTTACTTAATTATGCTTTTTGGAGAACGAAAATGTGTAAAAGCATCGAACTTATATTGAATGAATATAATAATAAAATAGCTAAATGAGGTAGCAGTTCTAAGAAATGAGTATTTTCTTCGTTTCTTAGGATTGCTCTAATAATTTAGATATGCTATAATCTACAAAGTTAATTGTAGCAATGCAATTAAAATAACATGCTTACATAGGAGGTAGCATTAAAATGAAAATTTTTGTTGGATGCTCATCGAGAGATATTGGTAATCCCGTGTATAACGAGATTGCTGACAAAATTGGTGAGTTCATTGCAAGCAACGGACATGCTTTGGTTTTTGGTGGTTGCTCTATGGGTTTAATGGGTAGAGTATACTCTAAGGCAAAAAGTGGTGGAGCAAAGGTTATCGCAACACAGGCAAAAGTGTATGCTGATGAACTTGAAGGTGTTGAAGCATATGACGTGAAGGTTCTTGACACAATCAATGACCGCAAAAATTGCTACAAGAGATGCGCAGATGTTTTAGTTTTTATTCCAGGTGGAATTGGAACTCTGGATGAATTTATCGACGCGTTGGAAACAAGACGTGCTGGTGAGCATTTGTGCCCTATGCTTATTGTTAATGCTGATGGTCTGTATGATGGTGTGCTCGATACTCTTGACAGGATGTATAAGGAGAATCTGGCATCATATGGTACAAGAGAGCTATATCATGCTGTTCATACCGCAGACGAAGCAATTGATTTTTTAAATCAAATAAGAGTATAAGAGAAAGGCAGGGGAGGAATTCCTCTGCTTTTTACTGCAATAGGAAAGTAACACTTTCCTATTGTAGTAGGGGCTACGCTAGAACAAATGCACAAAGCTAGGGCAAATAACATACAATAGTATATATAGTAATTTTACTTATATAGAGCAAAAAAATAAATATATAGTTTTTAGAGGTTTTGTATGAAAAATGTTTTATATAGTTTAGCGGATAACAATCTAGATACGGATTATGTGGCAGAGTCAATTGTAAAAAAGTTAAATAAAAAATATAATAAGAAATTTGAGGTAATAAAGATTGGGGATAGATACGGAACTAAAATTTCAAATGAAGCAACGGCATTATGCTCTATAAAGGACTATGATAGATTTATTTTTAGGGCAAAGTATGACATGGTTGAGGAAAAAATCATTTGTGATGATTTTCCAATTAGATGTACTTGTTTTTATATTGAAAATGAAATTAGCAGAACATTAAAGGATGTTAAATCTATAGTGAGAGCTGATATTTCAAGAAAAAATAATTTAAATAATATATATAAAATAGGTGAATTTTTACAAAAATTTTCTCAAGATTGTTTTATAGCAACTCTAATTATTGAAAAGAGTGAATCAAACGATTTTATTAAGTTTTTATCTGAACTTCAAACGCTGCATAATAAACTAAGACTAAACATTATTGTTTATGAAATGGAGAAAAAAGAGTTTGAAAGATTTTATAATACTAGCAAGACTTTGGAAAGTTTTCCTATAAGCTATATAGAAACTTTTAAAATTAGTAAAAAAGAAATTTACAGAATTGAAGATGGAATTATAAAGTGTTGTTAGTATTTATAAAATATCCAGGAATAAAAAGTATAAATAAAAAATTTAAACTTTATTGATAGAAGTAATAGAGCGGAGGGATTATGCCGAATAGTGAGATGATGCTAAAGCAATCAACGCAAGTTGCATACTTAAATTGTTTAGAGAAAGGCGAGAAAAATCTAATACTAAATGGTAAAAAAGGGCCTTTTTCTATTAAGCAGTTAATATTGGCTACCATTGATATCGATTCAATTAGAGATAAATTAGAAGAAACAAAACTGAATGGTAATGAGAAAATTTTTCAAAAGATAATCATGCAATCAGATCTAGATATACAAGATAAACAAATAATTACTAGGTTTGAAGATGAAGTATTAAATTGGAAAATTGCGTACATTCATAATATGACAGATATAAATGGATTCTATGGATGTGTAATTGAAACATCAGATTATAATGCAATTGTTTGCTTTAGAGGAAGTGAGGGCTTTGAAGATTATGCAGGCTTAGTATACGATTGGGTGCAATCAGATTTAGGTTTATTAAATCAGACTGAAACTATACAAACCATTGAAACAGAGCAATTTGCAATAATTCTTAATGAGAGGAATGTACTAGATAAGTATGAAACAATTGATGTAACAGGTCATTCCTTAGGAGGAAATTTAGCCAGTCATTTTGCTGTAGTTTGTGCCTCAAGAGAAGAAACTAGAAAAATATTTGATAAAATAGGTAGAGCATACAATTTTGATGGGCCTGGAGTATCAGATGAATATATACATAAAAATAGAAACAATATTGATAAAGTCGCCGAAAAAATTACACATTATAAATGGAGTCCTATAGGAAGTTTATTATATAATTTACCAGGTGAGAATGAAGTATTTTTAAAAACAAGAAAATACTATGGCGATGGTGGATTTAAAGATAGAATTAGGTATTATACCTTTGGAAAGCATGATACAAAGAGCCTAATATTTGACAAAAATGGTATGGCCATACGAGGGAAAGAAGGCTTTTTAGCTAAAAAATTAAAAAAGTTATCATTAGATTTTGAACAAATTCCAACAATAACAAATGCTATATATGCACTAGCAGCATCAACTATTGGAAAACTAATTTATAAAAAGAAAGATGGAAAAATTGGTTTTAAATTGCCATTTGTTAATAAATTTCCAAATAATCGTAGAGGAGAGGTTTTTGAATATCAAGATTTAAAATTGAAATATTGCGATATGGTAAATGTGGTAGTTGAACAGGTAAAGGAATATGTTAGTGATGAATATATTAAAAATGTAAATTAGATAATTATACAAGAAATCAATCATTAAATAAGTAAAGCGATAAAAGAGCTTGCATTTTATTTGCTCTTTTTATAAGATTAATATAGGTAAAATAATTTTAGAGATGGTGTTTTATGAAAATAGATGAAAATTTATTATTGGATAAGTTATGTCAGTCAGTAAAAAGATACATTGAGCTTGCTATAAAAGAGTATGGAAGCTATATGAAACCAGAGCAATTGGAATTGTTGAATAATCTAAAGGAGAGCAACGATATTGTTAGATTTAACAATGATAAAACTGTTAGTTTTTTTTGTATGAATGATTATATTAAAATTCCAAGGTATGCAGTAGGAATTCTTAAAAAGCTAAAATGGATTCCTGGATTCGGAGCCAATAAGAAACATAAGTGTTATAAAGATGGTGAGATATTGAATAACACAACATATTTAGGATATTTAAAGCATGTAATTATTGCAGGGTTGAATTACGAGCAGTTTTGTGAAGAGTCTTTGCCACATGAAGTTATACATCTATGTGGTTCAGGTGGATGGGATCCTTTTAGAGAAGGTTTAACAGAGCTAAAGGCAAGGATGCTTTCAATAAAGTATAATTTGCCATTGAGTAGATGTGGATACAATAAAGAAGTAGCGATTGTTTCAGCTGTACAAGATATTTTGGGAGAAGATTTAATGAGTAAAATTGCATTTACACCTAATGAATTCGAGGTAATGTCGTTTGTGGTTGATAAATATGGTGCAGATGTATTTGAGAAATTGGTGCAAATTAGAAGTAAAATGAGAGTAGTTTGCTCGTACAAGAATGTACATAGTAATGGAATCTTATCTCCAATAAAAAAGATTTTATCTTATGATAAACTTGATTATTCTGAGGTTTGGCCAATAATAGAAGAGCTTAAACAAGAGGTTGAGAAAAATCAGTATAAAACAGATTTAAAATATGATGGTATAATGGATTATATTAGAAGCAAAGAGCAAACTACAGAAATAGAAATAGAGGATAACAAAGAGAATATCAAGAGCCAAAGGTGATGAGCATGTTACGTGAGATATCTATTTTAATAGCTTTATCAAAGTGTTTCATAATGTGGTCAAAAGAAATATAATTTTTTGCACATGACCATTTGGTTGAAAGGGAAGTGTTGTATGTAGTGAGAAATTTAGAAAATATTTTAAAAAATAGAGCAATTGACTATAATCAATTGGTTAAATATGGATTTGTTAAGATGGACAATTTATACCTATATAAGACTAACATTATGAATAACGAATTTGAAATAAATATAGGTATTTCTGCAGATAAATCGTATTCAAAACTTATTGATAACGAAACTAATGAAGAATACGCTTTGGTTGATGTACAAAGTGCAACAGGCGAATTTGTTGGTGTAGTAAGGCACGAATATGAAAATGTAATTAATGATATGATAAAAAAATGTACCATAAAAGACGTATTTAAAAGTACTCAAGCTAAAGAAATAATTAATTATGTGAGTTTAAAATATAGTGATAATTTAGAGTTTTTATGGGAAAAATTTGATGATAATGCTGTATGGAGAAATAAGAAAAATAATAAGTGGTATGGAATCTTATTAACAATAAAAAAAGAAAAACTTGGAATAGAATCGGATGAAATGGTTGAAATAATTGACCTTATGTATCAAAAAGATTCGATAGATTCAATAATAGATAACGAGTTTATTTATCCTGGATATCATATGAATAAGAAAAGTTGGATTACAATAAAATTAGATAATACAGTAAAAACATCAAAGATTAAAAAGCTAATAGACAATAGCTATGAAATTTCAATTCAAAAAAGTAAATGAGCAATAATTTAACAAATGAAATAGTGTTTTACAGCCTAACAATTAGGATTAATTGTAATATAGAAGGTGCGTACTTAATATAAATAGAAGGACTCTATTGTGATATGAAACTCCTTAAATAGATAGGAAAGATATCATTGTAGGGTCCTATTTGTGAATTAACGTAAATGGTAAATTATGACGAATATTGTAAAACAAAAAAACTTTACAGTTTACATTTTTTGTATTATAATGGTTCAGTTGTAAAAAAGTATACAAGTAAGGAGATAATATATGAATAATACAATCAATCCTATTAATGTGGCTATCTCTGCAGAGCGACAGGTACAGGCTTTTAAAAAGGCAGAAAGTGAAAAAATACAAGAAATAAAAAACATACGTAATCAATTAGCAGACATGAAAAGAACACTATCTGCATTAATTTATGCGGCAGGAAGCGGTTTCCTGGACGTATATCCTCAGGCAGAGGGCTTTATTGAAGGTCGTATAAAAACACTAGATAGTATAGAAATAAAGACAAGAAATGAAATAACAGAAGTTTTAAGTGAAATAGAAGAAGATCCTTTAATCAATCAGCAAGAAATTCTTAAAAAAATTGCAGCAATTAATTTTAAGGATTTATTTGCATTCAGTGTTGTAACAACTACAACACCAGAGCGATTTATGACTGGTAACGACGAAAAAAATGAAGAGCTTGGAACTTTAGGTCAAGAAGTAGTAGCAACAAAAAAGAGAATAAAAGAGCATAAAGAGTTTACAGCAGCTAATAAGAAAATAAAAAATAAGTTAACAAGTACAATTGAGGAATTAAAGGATTACGAGACTGGTGCGATGACAGATGCTGAAATTTCTGAAGCCATTGAAAGTAGAAAGCAAGAATTGGTATCAAATCATACAACTTTTAGTTCAGAAGAAGTAGCAAAAATTATTGATGAATGTGTATCTTTAGCAAGACAGAGATCAAAAGAGCAAATATCTACACAAATTGAAGAAAGAAGAGAATTTTTAGATAATACAACACATAATGTTGAATATGGAAAAATTAATATTGAACGTACTAAAGGAGTATTAAAAAGAGCCTTAAGAGATTTGCAATATAAAATGAGTGCATTTTATGTAGAGAATTTGGCAAGTTTTTCAATTTTCAAGTTTTGGGGAACCACATCAAATAGAAATGCTAAGCCGATGAATAAACCAGGATTCAGATCTATGAATACCGGATACGAGGTCACTTTTACAGATGACGAAAATAAAGGAACTACTATTAAGTTTGAAGCCCAAGGTAAAGGTGAAATTGATTATGAGGATGCAGAATTTTCTGCAAAAGGAGCGTCGTACCATGAAGCACAAAAAACTAAGGATGGAATAATTTCAAAAAATATAGTAATGCCAGATTTTACAATAATAGGAAAAGATTTAACAAACAAGATAGAAAAAGCTATTAGAGGAAAATATAGTGATATTACATCTATCGAAGATTTTGAAGATCTTGATATGCACAAAGCAGTTGACGAATATAATTCATACAAGAAAAGAATATCAGAAGAAGTAAAAAAAGAAGATGGCGACAATAAACAATCAAAGAGAAAAATAAAGAAGAAAATGGCTGAAGTCTTTGAGAGAACAAAAGAATTTTTTATCCAAAAAGAAATTGATGCCAAAGTTACCGAGTGTGTTAACATGATGGCAGAGAACAAGGATTTTTGCAGTAAGATTAAGGAAAATCCAGAAAATGAGGAATTTTACAATAAACAAATTCAATTAATTAGAAAATCAAACCCAGAATTATCAGAGAGAAAAATTGCCCATATGGCAAGAGTAAAGCTATTGTACAGATTAAAAGAGCTAGAGATACTTAAATATGCTGAGACATCTATTCCAATGTACTTTAGAACAAATTTAGAGCAAATAAGTTCACCAGATATTTCTATATATTGGTACACTCCAGGTGAATCAATATACAGATTCTTTGTAAATAGGTTAAATGGTCTAAAAGACGAAGATGGCAAGTATGTAATAGAGCCACAAGAGCAGCAGAAAAGAGCTTTGTTAAGATTAGGTGGATTATTCGATGGAGATATAAATAATTTTTATACTTATGGGAAGAAATCTGGAATTTTAAAGAGCCCAAATGAGAGCCCTGATGAAGGGGAAAGGTAATTAGTAAAAAAGAGCATATGTGCATTATGAGGTGCAGTTTGCTCTTTTTTTATATAATAGGAAAAGCTCTGCTTTCTTATTATATAACAAGCTTCTCGAAAATAGATGCACACAAACTTTACGTTGCAAAGTTTGGCGCTGAACAAATTTACTGAAAAAATCTTTGATTTTTTCAGATTTGTTAGCTATGATATGATATAATTAGTTCAATTGTACACGAAACAAGGTCCTAACTATTAATTGTTAATAAATATATTATATAAGGAGAAAATTAATGAATATTATTGTTCAAATTATTGGGGCATTTGCAATTATAATGTCTATACTGAGTTACCAAAATAAAAGAAAAATAAGATTTTTAACGTGTCAAGTATTAGCAAATATTCTGTATGCTACGCAATATTGCCTGTTAGGGGCTTTTACAGGTATGGCGACATCGTCTATAGCAGTTGTAAAATCAATTATATTTTATAAGTGTGAAAAGGATAAGGGAGAAATTTCGTTTATATGGTTGCTGTTCTTTGAGATAGCTATTATAGTAGCAGGAATAATACTTTTTGATGGAAAAATCATATCTTTAATGCCAATATTTATAACATTAATGTTTACCTATGGTTCGTGGCAAAAAAGTCTAAAGCTCACTTGCATAATAGGCGCAATTTCTGCAACTTTATGGATTATTTATAATGGAATAGTAGGTGCATATGTTGCGTGCATAGGAAGTATATTTGAATTAATTTCTGGATTAATAGGATTGATTAGATTAATTAAAAATGAAAAAAATAGCATCCAAAATTAGACATTGCAAAAAAGTAAATATAAGGAGTGATATGTATGGCAAAAATGATTTTGATATGTGGACCACAAGCGGTTGGAAAAATGACGGTTGGGCAGCAGCTTGCTAAGATAACTAAGCTAAAATTTATGCACAATCATGAGACTATAGATTTACCATTAAGATTCTTTGACTATAATTCTGAGCCAAGGAGGAGGTTAACAGACTCATTTAGAGAGCAAATAATTACTGAAGTAGCAAAAAGTAACCTAGAAGGAATGATATTCACACTAGTTTTTGCATTTGATAGTGAAGATGATTGGAATTGGGTAAATCATGTAAAAGATATTTTTGAAAGTAATGATGGAGAGTTTTATTTGGTAGAGCTAGAAACCACATTAGAAGAGCGTTTGGCAAGAAATAAAACAGAAAACAGGTTAAAAGAAAAGCCTACAAAGAGGGATATAGAATTTAGCGAAAAAGATATACTATCATCGATAGATAAATATAGAATGAACTCTTATCCTGGTGAAGTTGAATCGCACTATAAAAATTATATAAGAATTGATAATACAAATTTAAGCCCAGAAAAAACAGCTAAGATAATAAAAGAAAAATTCAATTTATAAATGAATCATAGTTATCCTTACTTATAATTAGGACTTATATAGATATATTGATTAGAAATTGAATTAAAGACTAGATATTATGGGAAACTTCTCATTGATTTTTAATATCTTATAATATATAATATAAAAAAAATATAGGAGGAATTTCTTGTGCAAAAAAGAGAAATTTATAACTATTGTGTAGATCAACTAAATATTTCTGATGTACGTCTTGACGAGCCAATGAGTAAGCATACGTCATTTAAAATTGGAGGATGTGCAGATTTATTTATCAAGATTGATGACGTAGAAAAATTAAAGGCATTATTACATTTCGCAAAACTTAATGAAATAAAAACGACGATTATAGGAAATGGAAGTAATATTTTAGTTAAAGATGCAGGAATTAGAGGCCTTGTAATAAAACTTGACTTCAATGATGTTAAAATAGAAAAAATTAGTGATACAGAAGTAAAAGTAATTGCGGAAGCAGGAGCTACTTTAGGATCAATTGCTCAAAAGCTTGTAAAGGAAAATATTAGCGGATTTGAATTTGCTGCAGCAATACCAGGTTCAATTGGTGGAGCTATACGTATGAATGCTGGAGCTCATGGTGGTGAATTTAAAGATATTGTTGTTAAGACAAAATGTTTAGACGAGTATGGAAATGTACATATATTAAAAAACGACGAGCAAAGATTTTCATATAGACATAGCATTTTCTCAGAGGAAAATCTAATTATTTTGGAAACAGAATTAAAACTAAATTTAGAAAAGGACTCTAATGCTATTAAGGTAAAAATGGCAGAAAACTTAGAATTTAGAAAAAATAAACAACCATTAAATTATCCAAGTGCAGGGAGTACTTTCAAAAGAGGTAATGATTTTATCACTGCAAAATTAATTGATGAGTGTGGACTAAAAGGATATACAATTGGTGGGGCACAAGTATCAGAAGTACATGCAGGATTTATAATAAACAAAGGAAACGCAACAGCTAGTGATGTGTTGGAGCTTGCTAAACATATCGAAAAAGTTGTTTATGAGAAATTTGGTAAAAAAATAGAGCTAGAAATAGAAGTACTAGGTGAGTAAAGAAAGAGGTTATACAGGATGAAGGGTTTTTTTTCATGGTTTTTCATATCAGGAAATAAAATTAAACGTTGGCTGTTGCTAATAATTTTATCAATGGTGTCAATTTGTTATGCAATATCAACAATAATAGTTACGAATACATTAGATATAGGGACTATAATTAAAATTGTTGTATTGTTTGTCATAGGATTTTTAGGAATTGTTGTGGGATGGACATCATTGCAGAAAAGAAATCTAGAAATGCTAATAAAAAAGACTGATAAAAGAGTTAACGTTAAATCTTTAATATACGACAAAAAAGTATATGATCAAGGACCGAAAATTGTTGTAATTGGAGGGGGCAATGGATTAAATGCGGTTCTTAGGGGGCTAAAAGAATACACAGATAATATAACCGCAATAGTTACTGTTAGTGATTATGGTGACAAAAATGCTGACTCTAGGATGTTGTTAGATACACTACCACTAGAAGATGTTAAAGAAAGTTTAGTTGCTCTATCAAGTAATGAAGAAGAAATGAATAAACTAATAAATTTTAAATTTCAATATGGAAGTTTAAAATCTTTAACATTTGGAGATGTATATCTATTAGCTATGCAAAATTTAAATAATGAATTTTCAAGGTCAATAGAGAAATCCTCAGAAATATTAAATATAACAGGAAAAGTATTGCCAGTAACACAAGAAGAAATCGAGATATGTGCTGAATTAACTGATGGTACTATTGTAAAAGGTAGAGGCGAAATTCCGGATGTAATTAACGAAAAAATGGAATCAATTAATAGAGTATTTATAAGTCCGTCAAATGTTAAAGTTGCCCCAGGAGTGGAGCAGGCCATAAAAGATGCAGATGCTATAATAATT
The DNA here is from genome assembly GCA_017939755.1 of Clostridia bacterium. Taxonomy (GTDB): domain Bacteria; phylum Bacillota; class Clostridia; order TANB77; family CAG-508; genus CAG-492. Next base: position 19,160 of record JAGBAJ010000031.1, read on the forward strand.
GGACCAGGTAGTTTATATACCAATGTTATTCCAAATTTATTAGTTAAAGGTGTGTCAAAAGCTATTAAAGAGTCAAAAGGATTCAAAATATACATAAGTAATATTATGACTGAACCAGGACAAACATATAATTATTCTTTATCAGATCATATAAAAGCTATAAAGAGACATATTGGCGAAGGAAGTATAGATTATTGTATTTATGACACTGGTGAGGTTATGCCAGAATTTATTAGAAAATACAACATGAAAGGATCAGAATTAGTTGACCAGGATATTCAAAAGGCAAAGGCAGAAGGCGTTAAAATAATAAAACGAGACCTTGCAACAATTGAGAATAATCATATTAGACATGACCCCGACGCAATAGCAAGATCCATAATAGAGCTAATATGTGAAGATTTAAAATTTAATGATAAACAAAATGATCCACAATATTTAATGCTAAATCAAAAATTAAAGTTTAAAAAAGTAAATTCACCTAAGAAAGAAAAGTGGAAGAAACCAAAACTTGATAAAAATGGAAAGAGTAAGTTCTACTCTAAATATGAAGACAGAATAATATCATTAAGGGAGAGCAATGAAAAAATAAAAAAAGATATGGTAACTTATCAAAAGAGTAATCAAATTCTTGAAAAAGTTAATGGAATGAAAAAATATAACTCTGAGCTAAAAAAGAGGAAACAACAAGAGGAAAATGAAAAGAAAAAATTTCTTGATAGTTTAAAATAACATATGAAAAAGGTAGGGAAAATCGAGGTTGAAAAATTACAATTTTTTCCAACCAGATTTGTACCTTAGGGAAGGAATGAGACCAAAGATGAAGTTAAATATAAAAAGATTAGGATTTGAAAATACTATTAATAAAGAATGGATAATAACAAATGGACTAGGTGGATTTGCAAGTTCAACAATTATTGGTACCAATACAAGAAAATATCATGGACTATTGGTTGCTCCATTAGATCCGCCAGCAAAAAGATACCTATTTGTATCAAAACTAGATGAAAGTATTGAAATTGATGGACAAAAATATGGTTTATATACAAACATGTGTAAAAAAAATATTTCTGAAGGATACAAAAATCAGGTAAGTTTTGAAAAAGAAGAGGTTCCAGTATTTACATATAAAGTTGGCGATATAGAAATAGAAAAAAGCATATGCATGGAATATAGAAAAAATGTTACTATAGTATTATATAAAGTAAAAAATGGGGACAAGAAAGCAAAATTAATATTAACACCATTACTAAATAATAGAGATTTTCATGGAATAAGCTACAGAAAAAATTTTTATGTAGAGCAAAGTGTTAATAAAAGGCTTGTTGATGTTGTAATAGATAATAGTGAACATCATATTTATATGAACTGCTCAGATGGAAAATATGTAGTTAAAGAGAATGACAGCTTTAAAGGAATGTATTACATAGAAGAAGAAAAACGAGGTTTGTCAAGTATTGAAAACCATGCGATAGCTGGTTATTATGAAATTGATATTGAACCAGGAGAAGAAAAATATATTACTTTTGCTTGCTCTTTAGATGAAATAAAAATAGATAGAAAAGATGGACAAAGGATAATTACAAATGAAAAGAAAAGAATTAAGCAATTAGTTGACAAAACAGACTTAAAAGGTGATGAAGACTTAATAAAAAAATATATTATTGCATCAGATAATTTTATTGTATCAAGAAAAAATCTTCTAACAATAATTGCAGGTTATCCATGGTTTTTAGATTGGGGAAGAGATGCCTTTATTGCATTTGAAGGAATAGTATTAAAAAATAAAAGGTTTGATGTTGCAAGAAAGATACTTTTAACATTTACTAAAGATATCAAGCAAGGTTTAGTACCAAATGGATACACAGAATCTGAAAATAAACCAATATATAATAGTGTTGATAGTAGTTTATTATTATTTGAACAAGTAAAAAAATATATAAACTATACATCAGATTATGACTTTATACAAAATAAAATATATAATCATATGAAAAACATTATAGAGAATTATATTAATGGTATAGATTTAGACAACAATAATATATTTTTAGATGAAGATTTTCTAATTTCAGCGGGTACACTTGAAACTCAAAATACATGGATGGATGCAAAAATTGGAGATTACGTTGTTACACCACGAAATGGTAAACAAGTAGAAATAAATAGCATGTGGTACAATGCATTAATGATTATGTGCGAGCTTGGAAAAAAATTTGACGAGAGCAAAGATGTAATAAGTCAATATAGAAAATTAGCTAAAAATGCAAAAGAATCATTTAACGAAAAATTCTATAATAAAAAAACAAAATGTTTATTTGATGTGCTTGGTGATGAGAGAATAAGACCAAATCAGTTATATGCACTAGCATTAAGCTATCCTATCATAGATCCTGCATCAGAAGTTGGTAAGAGCGTATTCAATGTCGCAACAAAGAAGCTCCTAAATAATTATGGATTAAAAACATTGGCAAAAGGCGAACCTCATTATACAGATGTATATGAGGGTGATCAATATAGAAGAGATATTAGCTATCATCAAGGAATAACATGGCCATGGCTAATAGGCATATATAATGATGCTTTCTTAAATATAATAAAGAGCGAAAAAGATAAAGGAGAAAAGAATAATCTAAAAGAAGCATATAAAACTTTTGTCCAAAAATTAAGAAAAACATATGTAAAAGAAATAAATGAAGGAAGTACTATAGGAAATATACCAGAGCTATACGACTCAAAGTCACCATATGCTGCAAAGGGAGCATTTGCTCAATGTTGGAGTGTATCAGAAGTATTTAGAATAATTTTATAGTATAAAGAATGTGAGGAGAAATTGATGACAGTTACAGCATTAGAAAAAGAATTAAAAAATCAAAATTTGGCTAGCATTTATTTATTATATGGCAAGGAAAGTTATTTATTGGAAAGTTGCTTAAAAAAGATTAAAAGGATTTTTGGTAATTTGCAAGACGGACTTAACTATATAAAAATTGATAACACAAATGTTGATATGCTGATATCTGAGCTTCAAACTCCTCCTTTTGGATTTGAAAAAAAACTTATAATTATAAAAGATACAGACTTATTAAAAAAGCAAGGAAAAAAGAAGAATCAAGCTGTTGTAGAGCAAGTGCAAAAAGTTTCTTCATACATAGGAGAAAACATAGATGATATTAAAGAGCAAAATGTTATTGTATTTATTGAGGAAGATGTAGAGAAAAATGAGCTATACAAATTGCTAGAAAAAGTAGGTGTAGTATGTAATTTTGAACCAGAGAAAGTTCTAGATATAGCCAAACGTATGAGATATATATGCAGCGCATATAATGTGAATATAGATAATTATGTACTTAATTATTTCATAGAATCTTGTGGAACGAATTTGCAAGATTTAATAAATGAAATAAGAAAGCTTATTGAATATGTAGGAAAAGATGGAACAATCAAAAAAGAAGATATTGATGCTCTATGTATTAAACAATTTGAAAGTGTCATCTTTGATTTAACTGATAGTTTGGGACAGAAAAATGTAAAAAAATCTTTAGAAGTATTAAAGAATTTAATATATGCAAAAGAGCCAATACAAAAGATATTAATAACATTATATAACCACTTCAAAAAATTATATATTGTAAAATTATGTGAAAAAGAAAAACAAGATGTATTGGAAAATCTTAAATTAAAGCCAAATCAAACCTTCTTGGTGTCTAAATATAAAAAGCAAGCAAGTTATTTTTCAGAAGAGGCTCTAAGAAATGTTTTGTTTAAATTAATAGAGCTAGATGAGAATTATAAAAATGGTAATATAGATTTAAATATAGGACTAGAGTCAGTAATATGTGGATATTGTAGTTAATGAAGTTTTTAGGGACTACTTTCAAAAAAACATCACTTGATGTTTTTTTGAAAGTAGTCCTTAAAAACTTTTCTTTTAATGCATTTTTTTCGAAAAATATTTCAATACTAAAAATAAAATAGTTGAAAGGAAAGAATGTGTATGTATAATTTTAGAACAGATATGGCGGACGAAAGACGTGATATATTTAAAAAGGCTAATAAATTGGATGATAATATTCCAGGGATTGAATCATTCGAACGTATAGAAAATGAGTATATTAAATCAAATACAGTAAAAATTTTAGATAAGCAAGGTGAACAGGCTTTAGGAAAGCCAATTGGCAAATATGTAACCTTTGACTTAAAAAATTTAAAATTAGCAGGAGAAGAAGAAATAGAAGATGCCTCAAACATAATTAGTAATGAAATTAGAGCGATTGTCTCAGAAAAAATTAATAAGGAGGGTGAAGTTTTAGTAATAGGATTAGGAAATCAATTTGTTACTCCAGATTCGCTTGGACCAAAAGTAGTTTCTGAGATTGAAATAACTAGACATTTATTAAAATATGCCCCAGAATGTGTAGTAGAAGGAGCTAGATCTGTAAGTGCGGTTGCACCAGGAGTACTTGGAACAACAGGAATAGAGACTCTAGAAATAGTAAAAGGGATTGTAGATAATGTAAAACCCAAATTACTAATAGTAATAGATAGTTTAGCATCAAAAAGCATACACAGAATAAGCAGTACAATCCAAATTTCCAATACAGGGATAGTTCCAGGAGCAGGTGTTGGAAATACAAGAAAAGAGCTAAGTGAGAATACTTTAGGAATTCCAGTAATAGCAATTGGTGTACCAATGGTTGTAGATTTGGCAACTATAACAGATGATTGCTTGGATTTATTTATAGGGAAATTACAAGATGAAGCAAAGTCGAATGATTACTTAAATCAGCTAAAAAATCAAGATAACTACGAAGAAATAAGACAGGCATTGATTCCAAATGAATATAACATGATAGTAACACCAAAAGAAATAGACGAGCTTATTGAAAACATGAAAGAAATAGTATCACGAAGCATAAACTATGCCCTTTAATTTCAAATTGGGGACGGGGTTAAATTTAAAAAATTTTAAATTGGTGACATGCTTAATTAATAAAATTAGCCATTACTATTTAATGGTTTATCTAAATAAAGCCTTCTAGTATAAGAGTTTTAAAGTGAAACAAGGTATTTTAATTTTGATTGTAAATCAAAATTGAAATAGCAAAGCATCCGAAGTTGAGCGTCAAAATTCTTATACTAGGAGGCTTTTTATATTGCCCTATTAAATAGTAACAATTAGTCTTTTATGAGTTTAAAAAGTAATGCCTTTTTTTTATTTTTTACCATATATCTATGTAATTTGGCAACTTACTGCAAATATACAACCATTTATTGCAAACATATATAAAATAATTGATTGTGAACTTTACTTGTTATATAATTGCAAGCAGGAGGTAATTTATATGAAAGTATTGAAAAAGATTAATTTAGGTCTAGTACTTGCTATTATAGCAATTGTCACTATTGTTATATATTCAGTAAATGTTGAAAATAACAGAAAAAGTGCCAAAGAGGAAATTAAAAAGACATGTGAGGAATATATTGCTGTTACAAATAATTATTGTATTTTGCCAGAGCAATATCGTGTAGTTAACCAAACGGCTGCAGATGTTGATTTGAATGAGTACTCTGAAAAAATAAAAAATGAGGTGGCAAAGTATACAATATCAGATAAGATTGCTGAAATTCAAAAGTTATATCTAGTAGAGAGCGTGAAAAATCAATTAATTAACACATCATATGTAACTACAGAATATTCAAGAAAAATTGATAGAATAACAGGTTACAAATTTGTTGAAAATCAAGTTACAATTACATTTAACACAAATGTAATTATAAAACAGAAATATAACGAAATAAACAGAGAAACTGGTGAAACATCTGAAAAAATAAAAGCGTCAACTTTAACAAATAAAGGTGAATCAATGGTTCTTGAGAATAAGGACGGCAAATGGAAAGTTGTATCTACAAACTTTAGCTATAGCATTAATTCTGATCAAGATATGACTATGAATATGTTAGGAATATAGGAGGTGCAATCAATGTCAGATACTATTTTAGAAATAAAAAATTTAAGTAAATACTTTGGAAAAACAAAAGTTGTTGATAATTTAAGTTTCGAGGTAAAAAAAGGTGAAATACTAGGATTTTTGGGACCAAATGGTGCTGGTAAAACTACAACAATAAAAATGATATTGGGAATGCTTTCTATTGATGAAGGATCTATAAGTATTAATGGTTTTGATGTAAAAAAGAATTTTGAAAAAGCCATGGAAAATATTGGTGGAATTGTTGAAAATCCTGATTTATATGGATATATGTCAGCTGTTGATAACTTAAAATTGCATGCGAAAATTCGTAAAGTTAATTATAGTGAAGTATATAGGGTGTTAGAGCTTGTTAATCTAAGCAAAAGTATGAATGTCAAAGTTTCTAAATATTCTTTAGGAATGAAGCAAAGAGCAGGTCTTGCACTTTCGTTACTACATTCACCTAAGATATTAATATTAGATGAACCAACTAATGGTTTAGATCCAGTGGGTATAAAAGATTTAAGGGACATTCTAAAGAAGTTAACAAAAGAGCAAGGTATGTCTGTGTTGGTTTCATCTCATATTCTTAGTGAGATGGAATTAATGTGTGATAGAGTTGTCATGATTAACAATGGAAAGCTAATAAAAGAGCAGGCTCTTAATGACGAAAATGTAATTCAAAGTTCAGTTGTTGAATATGAAATAAAGGTTAAGCAAACAGACGATGCTATTGGTATCTTAAAGGATTGCGGAAAAGAAGTAAAAACAATTGAAGATAAAATAGTTGTAGTAATCAAAAAAGATGAAATTTCTGAACTGATTAAAACTTTAGTAATGAAAAATATAGATATACTTTCAGTATATGAAGTTGAAAAAACTTTGGAGAATATATTCTTTGACGTAACAAAGGGGGGAAAATAAAATGGGAAATTTTATAAGATTGTGCTCTTGTGAATTTACAAAGATATTTAAGAAAAAATCAACAAAAATAATGATTATTATACTTATTGTAGCTCTGTTTTTATCTGCAGGTATGGCTTCGTTATCAAAAAAACTAACTGATGTAGCAGAAGATTATGCAAATATAGATTATAAAGAACATATGCGTGTTACAATAGAAATGAATAAAAACGAAATAGATAATGACGCTGTAGACGAACTTTCAAAAACTTATATGAAAGCAACAAACGATGTATATCAATTAGCTATAGATAACGATGTAAATATTTATACCAGTTATTGGAAATCTGATGTATTAAATAAAGATATGATTAATTTAAAATCTGAGCAATATTTAAGCGAAGCAACAGGTGAAACTTCTATTGCTGAAGCCCTTAAATTAGATTATGACAAGTATGCTGAAATGATAAAAAATGATGATTTCTCTGGTTTCATGAAAACAAAAAGGGATAATTTAAAAAGAGATTTTGATGCAAAAAAAATAAGCGAAGAAGAGTACAATGATAGTTTACATATAGTAGAATTAACAGAAAAATATGAAATCGGAAAAACATATAACAAAGAAGATATTTGGAAAAGTCAGATTATTAATGACATAGAAATGTGCCAATATAATTTGCGTTATGGTGTTAATCAAATGACGATGGAAGCTTTAACTGAAAAATCATATGAAAAAACAAAAAATAATATATTGATTTATGAGTACAGATTAGAGCATAACTTAGCTCCAAGTGTTTCAGGCAGAGATGGAACTTCATTAGGATCAGCAAGAAAAGTATATGATAATATGGCAAGTAGTTTTGGAATGTTAGTTTTAAGTGTAATGATGATAATTATTGCAGGAGGTAGTATATCAACAGAAGTATCGAAAGGAACAATAAAGTTCTGGAGTTTTACTCCAAACAGAAGATGGAAAATCCTTTTATCTAAGCTACTGGTTGCAACAGGAATCTTATTTGTTATAACTATCGTAATGTCCGTATTGTCAACTTTAATTGGAAATATATTCTTTGGTGCTTCAAATGCACAAGGATACTTATACGTTTCAAATGGTGTTGTTCATGAGATAAATTATGTTATATATTCAATTTTATACAACCTTGTTGCAGCTATAGAAGTATTTGTATTTTTAGTTTTAGCTATGATGTTATCTACAGTTGTTAGAAACACAGCAGCTTCTGTTGGAATAAGTATTGCAGCGTACTTGGGTGGTTCAATCATATGTACAATAATTAATACATTTATAAAAGCAGATTGGACAAAATTTATTCCATTTAACAATTTATCATTAGTAGATAGAATTTTTACAAATGATTATACTGAAGTAGCATCTATGATGGTTTCTAGTGTTACAGGAAATATTTCGATAAAATTCTCTTTAATATATCTTGCAATATGCACAATTATAATGATTATTACCATGTTTGATAGCTTTAGAAAAAGGGATATAGTATAGTTTATGGACGATAGGTTGCAGATGTTATTTAATGAGTGTAAAAATGAATTAGATAGCATAGGAATAGATTTAAATAATAAAAGTATAGGAGAAATTACTATTTCAATAGGGAAAAGAGCTTGTAAAAGATATGGATGTTGCAAACAACAAAATCCAATTAAATCAAGTAGATACGTTGAAAAAATCGGACGTAAAAGATATGTAAAATATGCTTTATTTGAGAAACACAATATAGAAATTAGTAAATGGGTAATGCAGTTAAATACTGATATTATAAAAAATACGATAATGCACGAAATAATACACTGTCTACCAAATTGTAGTAACCACGGAAACGAGTTTAAAAAATATGCAAATTATATAAATTATAAATTGGGCTATGATATATCAAGACTAGGAGACAAAAAACAAGATTTAATAGATAGCAATATTCCAATTGAAAAGGAAAAATTCAATTACAAAATTGAGTGCTCTAGATGTGGCTATAGTTTTTACAGAAAAAGACTAAATTGCAGTTTTTCAAACAAGTATAGATGTGGAAAATGTGGAGGAAGATTTAGTGTATATCAAGGAACTTTTTATCAAGAGCAATATATGTAATTAAATAAAAAATAAAAGCATTTGCAAAAACAAAAATTGCAGATGCTTTTTATTCATAGAACTTTCGGACAATTGCCAAAAACGTTTCCATATATAGTAAAACATTTCATAGTAACAGATAGATAAAGAAAAAAGAAAGCTCTTAAAATATTGAAATTTGCTAAAAATCATTGTATAATGCTTGCAAATTGGAATGTTTTCAACGTTTTGTTGTAGTTTGGTGGTTGTAATGTTTTTTTGACTACTTGAAACTAGAAAATACCAATTAATTTTTTCGAAGGGAAGCGTGATACAAATGAAAAGGGAACTCAATGGTGCAAAACATACTGGACAATTTGTTCTGCAGTATGAGAACCTGAACCCATCTCAGAGAGTGTCTATGATTGTAGATTTCTTCCGGTGGTTCAATGGAATGAACTCTATTGATTACAATGGGATAAATCGCCTAACATGCACTTTTTGCTTGGAAGGTCAAATGCCGTGGTACATGGAGACATACTTGAACAAGTGGCTGGAGAATCTAACGTACATCTCATTTACACCCTATGGCAATGAAGAGAATCCGTTCATGGTAGAGCCTGGATATCTTGTAATTGGCAGAGAAGTAAAAGGAGCGGAAATTTCAGAGCTTCTGTACTATTTTTTCAACCATTTTGGTAAGAAAAACGCAATAAAGATTACGGATGGAAAGCTCCTTCTTAAGATGAAGCTGTACATGGGTTTTCGTGCCGAAGACGAAGTGCTTAAAATTTCCGATTGTGACACCATTTTCTATGAGGGAGTTAGTGAGGAAGGTAAATCTCTGAAAACAATTGAGACATTCGAAAGAATCTCTGAAGATTATGCAGAGCATGGAAATCCAACAGAGCCCGATGAAAATGAAGAATCCAAGGATTCTGCAGAGCCAGATGGAGATCAAGAACCTGAAAATTCTGCAGAGCCTGATGAAAATGTGGAACCTGAGGATCCAACAGAACACGATGAAAATTTGGAACCCGAGAATCCTGCAGAGCCAGATGGAGCTGGAGAACCTGAAAATTCTGTAGAGCCTGATGAAAATGAGGAACCAGAAAATTCCACAGATCCTGATGAAAATGAGGATTTTGAAGATCCAGCGGAACCCGATGAAAATGAGGAACCCGAAGTTTCCACAGAGCCCGATGAGAATCTGGAGCCTGAAGATTCCACAGAGCCCGATGAAAATCTGGAGCCCGAGAATTCCGCAGAGCCAGATGGAGCTGAAGAACCTGGAAATTTTGCAGAGCCTGATGAAAATGCAGAGCTCAAGAAACCTGCAGAACCTGAGGGAAATGCAGATTTAAAGTCTGATAAAGAATCTGTACTGGAAACCAATCTTCAAGCTCTTGCAGAAAAGTCAAGATCATATGAAGAGTTTGTAAGGTATGTTTGCAAATGGATTGGGTATAAGAAAGAAGAGTCGTTTGTCGGGATTTCAAGGTTAGAGCGTTCAGAGCTCGATTGGCCCACAATGATGAGAAAAGTTGAATCCTGTAATACTACTGACAGGAACTTTCTTCCCACGGCAATTATTAATAAGTGCAAACAGATAGGTATGGGCAGAGTTAGGTTTAAGACGTTTATGTTGACAATGTTCAAGTTCAAGACTTTTGACTTTGCTGGTACTCAAAGAGCAATTTCTACATTTGGTAACAACAAGCGAATTAACTGGATTCAGGAACTGGTCGATATACTGGATTCTTCTTTAAGGTTTGAATCCAAGGTAAGAAAGATAATGTGGAACATTGGTAAGGAAACAGAGGCATTTTCTGGAGATATACGAGAAACTATAATTAAAATGGTCATTGATGCAATTACTCCAGAAGAAATTAATTACAATCTTTTTGTTTGCAATCCAAGCTTGGCAGATATTCGCAATCGTGCGATTACTTTGCTGGATTCTATGATTAATGAATATAATGAATCCAAAGGCAGTACAGAGAGAATTGAAATTAATGAATTTCTCTTAAATGTTAAGCTTGCAATTGAAAATATGCGCTAAAATCGAATAAGAAACTGGTACAGCAACCTCATCGCAAATTATGCGATGGGGTTGCTTGTTTCCGATTTGTTCATTACTATAATTAAAGAAAATATATTTTTATTGTATTTACGAGTTATATCGTGTTATAATGCGCTTAACAATTAATTTAGGAGTGAGACAATAATGGGCGAAAATCACGTTTCAGACAACTTAATAAGAAAATTAATTTTAGATGGCACAAGACTTGATTCTATATCGAGTTTGTGGGGTGTGCCAATGGATAAATTAATTAAAATCAAAGAGACAATTCAATCTCAACAAGATCGAAAATTTATGAATACATTTAATGAACTCAGACAGAAATATTATAGAATGTATGCTCCAAAAAATGAGAACCATACAGAAATTTTTGCTAGCGGACAAAATAAAGAAGTTGCTAAGAAATTAGAAACAATAGAAGAGCTAAGGCAGGATATATTAATAGTTGATAGAAGAGTGTCAGAATTAAAAACTCAACTGAACATTAGTAGGGATGATACAGTGAAGTTCAATAAAATAAAGGAAGAGTTATTAAAAGAGCGTAGTAATATAACCAAGGCTCTATTTAGCTATTTAAAAAAGCTTGAAGAAATTAAAAATCAGAATATGTCCATTGCCCAACTAAGCGAGATTGTAAAAGGACTTGCATTTTCAGAGCTGCAAAATGATTTTGTAGTTAATAATTCTACTATATTGAATAGTTTAGGCAAAATAAAAGTATATTATGTTAGTGCATATGCAAGAAAGTTGTCTCCAATTATTAGTGGAATTAGTGATGTTGATGTACTGCGAAAACTAAATAAGGAAATTTCAATATTAAATAGATACGATATATCGGCCCAAACAGCAAAGAGAAAAATTAATGATAGAATAGGAGCTCTTAACGGATATAGAAGATTTATTAGTTGTAAGCAGAATAATGATAAAATAGCTAAAATTATAAATGGAATAATTGATGGAAGTATTGGCTACGAAGAGGCATCAGAAATTCTTCAGGAGCATGTTCAAGAGCTGGTTAATGGCAGAGCCACCGCATATAAAGTTTCTTTTTCGGATGAAAAAGAGCGCGTTAAAATGCAAATAAAATCGGAGATAGCTAAATCAACAAGAACTATAAAAAATCCAATTGAATCGGTGAAACAATCTGCAATGTTATTTGAATGTGGATATGCAGAAGCTCTATCTGCAGTGGTAAAAAATCTCTATTCAAACGAAAAATACAACGAGGCGCGCGAGCTTATAGAATACTTTAGATTAAGAGAAGATAATCCATCGAAAATAGCTAATTCGTACGAGATATTAGAGAAGGAAGTTATATGTGCAGAAATTGGTAAGTGTATTAAACAAGTAGTAACTAAACCAAGATATTTGCAAGATGACGAAGCACGTAAGCTTTCAGAATCACGTTTTATGCAAACCATATATAGAAGAATACAAAATTCTGGATTAAGAACTGGAGCAATTCCACTTGGAAAAAATGAAGATAAATCGAGAGATATTGTATTAAGAGATATATGGCCAGAATCTATTGAGCAAGGTTTGTTACGATAATTACGTATACAAAATATTTTATGAAAGCCTAACATATTTAATATTGTATAGATAAGTATGAACTAAAAATAAAATCAAAGTAAATGTGTAAGAGAGGGAGTCTAGAAGACTCCCTCTCAGTGGTCTGGCGGTTACTGGCTGCTATTCGTTATACAAAGCCCATGAATCTATCCTTATGTATCTCTGGTCTAGAATTACCTGATGGTCATTTTCTTCAACAACAAGATGATATTCTGTTGCCGAAAGGAGTTTTACGGGATTATTCATGTAGTGCCTGTCGAATATATCGCGCTTTTCTACGGATGGTGTCGCAAGATACCTTATTCTTCCTGGTTTTTTTATTATACGGCGATACATTACTCCAGGATTAATTAGGATAGGTTGAACTTGTATAATAGTTTTTCCTTCCCAAGCACTCATATCTGTTTTGGGACCATTCCAGATAATTTCTGCTGGCATCCAGCCCTGAGTGCAATTTCGCTCTCTCGGTTCATTGCCCAAAGCACTGGTAAAAATAGATTCTGACTGACGATGCATAATAGGATTACCTGTTTCAGACATACCATCAAAAATCATGATTTCGCGTGTGTAAGACCAATCCATATTAGTGTTATGTGGATTGTAACGGGGGTTTATCCGTATGTACGCCTTGCCTTTTTCCATATCTTTAATTTCCATGGTTATTACCACCTTTCTAAATTTTGGCATTTGCCAATATGTATAGTATACCATACTTTATGTTAATTTACCAGATGTATTTGTAGTTTATCGAAAATAATTTAATTTTTAGATTTATTCACTTTGCATTGACAAAAATTTTCTACTATAATATAATGTTAGCCATAGCTAACAAAAAGGAGAAAAATATGATTTCAAAGTCCTTGGAAGAATACCTAAAGAATATTTATGTTTTAAAAAAACAAAATGGAAATGTACGTGTAACAGATATTGCAAATAAGATGAATTGCACAAAAGCAAGTGTGAATAAGGCTATAAACAATTTAAAAGAAAATAATTTAATAAATTATGAATCATATGGAAAAATAGAGCTTACACAAGAAGGCGAGAGCTTAGCAAAGAAAATTCTTGAAGCATATGATATTGTATATATTTTTCTAAAAGAAGTGCTTAATTTAAACGATGAAGAAGCTCAATGTGAAGCAGAAAAGATAAAGGCTGCAATTAAAGATGAAACAATAAACGAGCTTGCAAAATATGTACATAAAGTGCTGGGATTAAATAGCTTAGATTGTGGTTATAATATAAATAATGAAAAGTGCAGAAGTTGTGCTAGAAGAACTAATTCTAAAATTAGGGACGGGGTTCAATTTTAAATTTTTAAAATTAGTGACAGGTTATGGCCTTAAATTTATATAATAGAAAAGTCATGCTGACTTTTCCTATTATATAAAAAGGCTTTGTTTAAACTAGAAAAGTCTTGTTTTAAAACAATAAACATGATTTTATACTTAAAACATATAGATGGGGGAACTATAAAATGAATAACTTATTAGAAATAGAAAATTTACATGCGGGGGTTGAAAATAAAGAAATATTAAAAGGTGTTAATCTAACAATAAAGCCAGGGGAAATTCATGTAATAATGGGCCCTAATGGATCTGGAAAAACAACAACCGCAAATGTTATATTAAATAATCCAGAATATAAAAAAACAAATGGCAAGATTATTTTTGATGGTGACGATATAACAAATACATCAACGGACGAAATAGCACGTAAAGGCGTATTTATGTCTTTTCAATTACCAGAAGAGGTTCCAGGAGTTTCTGTAACTAATTTTCTAAAATATGCAAAAAATAAAATAACAGGTCAGCCAATTAAAATATTTGCATTTAAAAAGGAGCTTCAAAAATATATGGAAGAGCTTAATATGAATCCAAAGAATATGGAAAGAAGTTTAAATGTGGGGTTCTCTGGCGGAGAAAAAAAGAAAAACGAAATTATACAAATGCTTGTATTAAATCCAAAACTTGCTATTTTAGACGAGACAGATTCTGGACTTGATGTTGATGCAATAAGAGTAGTTTCTAAAGGAATAGAAATGTTTAAGAATAATCAAAATGGAGTTTTAATTATTACTCACAATACGAAAATATTGCATAGTTTAAAAGTAGACTATGTGCATATTTTTGTTGATGGAAAAATTGTAAAGACAGGCAGTCAAGAATTGGCTAAGGAAATAGAAGAAAATGGATATAGTGAGTATAAAAAATAACAAAAATATATGCTCTTGTCAATATTTACGGGCTATAGAAAGGACGACCTAAATGGCTAAAACGCAATTAGAAGAAATAGATAGAAATATATACGATATAAAAAATAAAGACGAATATGATTATAAAATAAAGAAGGGTCTTACTAAAGAAATTGTAGAAGAAATTTCTAGACAAAAACATGAACCAGATTGGATGAAAGAAATTCGATTAAAAGCTCTTGAAACATACAATAACCTTGAAATGCCGACTTGGGGACCAGATTTGTCAGAGCTTAATATGGACGAAATAGCAACATATGTTAAGCCAAAGTCAAAATTAAATAATTCATGGGATGATGTTCCAGATGATATAAAAAACACTTTTGATAAGCTTGGAATTCCAGAAGCAGAGAAAACATCGTTAGCAGGTGTGGGAGCCCAGTACGATTCAGAAGTTGTGTATCATAGCATGAAGGATGAATTATTAAAACAAGGTGTTATATATACTGATATGGAAACCGCTGTTAGAGAATATCCAGAAATGGTAAAAGAGCATTTTATGAAATGTGTTCCTATATCGGATCATAAATTTGTTGCTCTTCACGCAGCTGTATGGTCAGGTGGATCATTTGTATATGTCCCTAAAGGCGTAAAATTAGAAATGCCACTTCAATCATATTTTAGATTAAATTCGCCAGA
This sequence comes from Clostridia bacterium, assembly GCA_017939755.1. Taxonomy (GTDB): domain Bacteria; phylum Bacillota; class Clostridia; order TANB77; family CAG-508; genus CAG-492. Next base: position 34,657 of record JAGBAJ010000031.1, read on the forward strand.
ATCCGGACAGTTTGAGCATACATTAATAATCGTAGATGAAGGAGCAAGCTTACATTTTATTGAAGGGTGTAGTGCACCAAAATATAACAAAGTAAATTTACATGCTGGATGTGTAGAGCTATATGTACGCGATAATGCATATTTAAGGTATTCAACCATAGAAAATTGGTCAAAGAATATGTTAAACCTTAATACCAAAAAAGCAATATGCGGAAAAAATGCTCAGGTAGATTGGGTATCAGGATCGTTTGGATCCAAAATTTCAATGCTATATCCAATGAGTATATTAAATGGAGAAGGTGCAAAAACAGAATTTACTGGAATTTCTTTTGCTGGAAAAGAGCAAAATTTAGATAATGGGTTTAAAGCTGTACACAATGCACCAAATACTTCAAGTGTAGTAAATGCCAAGTCAATTTCAAAAAATGGTGGAAAATGTACGTATAGATCATCAATAAAGATAATGGAAAATGCAGAGGGGTCAAAATCTTCTGTATCGTGCGAATCACTTATGCTAGATGATATATCAATTTCCGACACAATACCAACTAATGAAATTAGAAATGACAATATACAATTTTCTCACGAAGCTAAAATTGGAAAAATTTCAGACAAAACAATATTCTATTTAATGAGTAGAGGATTATCTGAAGAGGACGCAAAAGCAATGATAGTAAGAGGCTTTGCATATCCAATATCAAAAGAGCTTCCAGTTGAATATGCCGTAGAAATGAACAACTTAATAAATTTAGAGCTTGAGGGTGCGATAGGGTAAGTGTCAAAATAGACGCTCATTTTTGACATATGTGTTGGAATTGCGTCGAAAATGGACGCCACCATATACATAAGTAAGGTTTATAGGTTCCTGTAAAACCTAAATATATTAATCAAGGAAGAGCTATGAGCAGTTTAAAATTAAATGAAACACCAGTTAGAACGTCAAGAAATTTTAATATAAACAATATTAAATTAGATAACATAAGTGTTCCAAAATGTTTAAAGGAATTTAAAAATGTTAATATTTCAGAATGTAGTTCAAAAATTCAAATTGAAAATACTATAAATAAAATAGATTTAAAGTATGGACTTGATGCCGAGCTTTTAAATCAGGTTAATGAGTCATCAAATTACAGAGCAAGTATAACTATTGATAGCAAAGTTAATAAGGATATTGCTATAGAATTTAACTTTGATAATAGCAATACAACTTTAGTAGAAGCTATAGATATAGTTGCCAGCGAAGCTACAAAGTCTACTATAGTTATTAGATACAATGAAAAGCAAGATGTTGAAGCGTACCACAATGGAGTTATTAGAGCTGTAGCTAAAAGCAATTCAAATGTTAATATTATTGTTGTTAATATGATGAATGAAAAATCAAATAACTTTTTAAGTATTGAAAATGTTATAGAAGATAATGCTAAAATTAATTTTTATATTGTTGATTTTGGTGGAAAAAATAGTATTACAAATTATTACGCAAATATTAAAGGAAAGAATGCAGATAATAAATTAAATACAATATATCTAGGAAAGGATAACCAATTATTAGACTTAAACTACATAGCAGAGCTATATGGTGAAAAATCCAACATAGATATTGAAGTTCAGGGGACTTTAAAAGATAACGCAAAGAAACATTTTAAAGGAACTATAGATTTTAAAAAGGGTTGTAAAAAAGCTACAGGTAATGAAAATGAAAATTGTATTTTATTATCAGATACAGCAAGATCAATTGCTCTTCCAATGTTATTGTGTTCAGAAGAAGATGTTGAAGGAAATCATAGTAGCTCAGCAGGAAGAGTAGCTGAAAAAGAGCTATTCTACATTATGACTAGAGGTTTTAACTATAAAGATGCAATGAAACTTATGATTAGAGCAAAATTTAATAAAATTCTTGAACAAATAAAAGATGAAAATTTAAGAAATGAAATACTAGAGCGAATTGATAAAAGAATTGATTAAATTACAGATAGAATGTCGAAATTGACCGATGAAAAGGCGAACAATTAGGGAGGAATAATAGTGAAGGTAGAAGATATTATAAAAGATTTTCCCATACTTCAAAACAGAAAAGAAACATATCTTGATAGTGGGGCTACAACTCAAAAACCATATCAAGTATTAAATGCAATAGATAATTATTATAAGAGCTATAATGCAAATCCACACAGAGGAGCGTATTCATTAAGTATTGAAGCAACTGAAAAATACGAAGAAACAAGGGCTAAAATTGCAAAATTCATTAATGCTAAACATAGTGAAGAAATAATATTTTCAAAGAATGCAACAGAAAGCCTAAATTTAATTGCATATTCATATGGTATGGAAAACTTGCAAGCCGATGACGAAGTTGTTCTTTCCATAATGGAACATCATTCAAATCTTGTTCCATGGCAAAAAGTTACTAAATGTGCAAAAAGTAATTTAAAATATATGTATATAAATGAAGAGTATGAAATTTCAGACGAAGAGATTGAGAATAAAATTACAAACAAAACAAAAATTGTTGGTATAGCTCATGTATCTAATGTATTGGGAACAATAAACAATGTAAAAAAGATAATAAAATATGCTCACAAAAAAGGAGCAGTTGTTATTGTAGATGCATCCCAAAGTATTCCTCACATGAAAATTGATGTTCAAGATTTAGATGCAGATTTCTTAGTTTTCTCAGGGCATAAAATGCTTGCACCTATGGGAATTGGCGTATTATATGGTAAAAGGGAAATATTAAATAAAATGACTCCATTTTTAATGGGTGGAGATATGATAGAATATGTGTACGAGCAGAATACAACATATGCACCATTACCAAATAAATTTGAAGCAGGAACCCAAAATATAGAAGGTGTTATAGGACTTGGTGCAGCGATTGATTATATAGAAAAAATAGGTTATGATACTATACAAGAAATTGAAAATGAAGTTGTTTCATATGCTATTGAGGAGCTATCAAAACTTGATTACATTAAATTATATATAACACCTAATAAAGAAAATCATTCAGGTGTAATATCTTTCAATATTAATGGGGTTCACCCTCATGATGTTGCGAGTATATTAGATGCAGAAAAGGTATGTGTTAGATCAGGAAATCATTGCGCACAGCCACTACTTAGATTACTTGGTATAGATTCAACATGCAGAGCAAGCTTCTATATATATAACACAAAAGAAGATGTTGATAATCTTATAAAAGCATTAAAAAAAGCATATGAAATGTTTAAAAAATATATAAAAAGTTAGTTTTCAATAATTTCAAATTAAAATATAAAAAGGAAAAATAATATGGATGATTTAACAGACGTTTATAATGAAATAATTATGGAGCACAGCATGAATTCATACAATAAAAAGTGTCTTGAATGTGCAAGTTGCTGTAAAATGGGGCATAATCCAAATTGTGGAGATGAGATTAAATTAGAGCTTAAAATGAACGGAAACGTTATAGAAGATATGGCTTTTTCAGGTCATGGATGTGCAATTTCTCAAGCCTCAACATCAATAATGATAGATACTTTAAAAGGAAAGACTATTAAAGAGGCAAAAGAAATTATTGAAACTTTTATTGCAATGATAAAAAGAGAAATTACAGACGAAGCGGAACTTGAAAAATTAGAAGATGCTATAGTTTTCAAAAACATTTCACATATGCCAGCAAGAGTAAAATGTGCTCTATTAGCATGGCACACAATAGAAGATATGTTAGAGGAAAGTAATAGTTGCAAATAGATTGGTCGTTTAAAATGAAATTAAGAGGTAAAAATGAATAATGTAGAAAATAAAAGAGTATTACTAGGTATGAGCGGTGGTGTTGATAGCTCTGTATCTGCTTTATTATTGAAACAAAATGGATACGAAGTAATTGGAGCAACAATGGAGCTATTTGTTGGAAGCAGTTGTTGCAATGTTAACACATATATAGATGCAAAAAATGTATGTAACTCAATTGGAATACCGCATTTTACATATGATTACAAACAAGATTTCAAAACACATGTAATAGATGATTTTATTGCATGTTATAAATCGTGCAAAACTCCAAATCCGTGTATTGAATGCAATAAATATATGAAATTTGGAGCTATGTATGAAAAAGCAAAAGAGCTAGGCTGTTATTACATAGCAACAGGGCATTATGCCAAAACTGAATATAGCGAAAAATATGACAGATGGGTTTTAAAAAAGTCAAATGCAGGAAAAAAAGATCAAAGTTATGTTTTATGGAATATTCCGAAAGGTTTAATTGGGCATATTTTATTTCCACTTGCGGATTTTGAAAACAAAGAGCAAATAAGATCCATAGCAAGAGCTAATGAATTAAAAGTTGCAAATAAACCAGATAGTGAAGATATATGTTTTGTACCAGATGGAAATTACAAGAAATTTTTGGAGAATAATTCAGATATAAAGCCTAAAGCTGGAAACATTATAAATTCAAAAGGGGAAGTTTTAGGAAAGCATACTGGATTATACAATTATACTATAGGACAAAGGAAAGGTTTAGGTATATCATATAAAGTTCCGTTATTTGTAATTGGATTTAATGCACAAAAAAATGAAGTAATAGTTGGAGAAGAAAAAGAATTGTATACTACCGAAGCAACTATAACGGACATTAATTTATTACTATTTGATGAAATAAAAGAAGAAATAGAAGTTGATGTTAAAACAAGATACTCAGCAAAAATTGCAAAAGCAACAATAATCCAAGAAGATGATAAAATTAGAATTAAATTTAAAGAGCCGCAAAGGGCAGTAACACCAGGACAATCGGCAGTATTTTATATAGGAGATATTGTAGTTGGTGGAGGAAAAATAATATGATGTTAAAATTTACAGCTTCTTCGCAGTTGGGGCGTAATATTATAAATTTACACTATATCACTAATCTTTATTATTTAATTCTAAAGATGTGAATTGTAACATTCTGTTTACACTAAGTATTGAAAAAAGAGTGTTATTATTATATAATAGTCCATATATTTTTAGTATAGGAGGAATGAGAATATGAAGATTAACTTGTACAACACATTAACAAAGAAAAAAGAAGAATTTAAACCAATTAATGAGGGAAAAGTCTGTATGTATTCTTGTGGTCCTACAGTATACTATTTTGCTCACATAGGTAATTTAAGAGCATATTTATTTATGGATATGTTACGTAGAGTATTAAAATATAATGGCTATGAATTACGACATGTAATGAATATTACAGACGTTGGACATTTAGTTTCTGATGCTGATGAAGGCGAAGATAAGATGATGAAGGCTGCAAGGCTTGAAAACAAAGATCCATTTGCTATTGCTGAATTTTACATGAATGCATTTCTCGAAGATTTAAAAAAATTAAATATAGATATGCCAGAAATTATTGCAAGAGCAACAGAGCATATTCCATGTATGGAAGAATATGTTAAAAAGATTATAGAAAATGGATATGCATACGAAACTGAAAATACAATTTATTTTGATACAACAAAATTAGATAAATATGGTTTACTTTCAAACAAAGATGTTAAGGAAGAAGACCTAGAAGCAAGAATAGCTTCAGATCCAAATAAGAAAAATCCAAATGATTTTGCATTATGGATTAAAGCACCAGAAAATCACTTAATGAAATGGGATTCTTTTTGGGGAAAATGTTACCCAGGATGGCATTTAGAGTGCTCTGCAATGAGTAATAAATATTTAGGAGAGCAATTTGATATACACACAGGTGGTGTAGATCATATTCCTGTTCATCATGAAAACGAAATTGCGCAATCAAAGGGCTATAGTGGAAAAATTCCTGCAAATTATTGGATGCACGTTGAATTCTTACAAGTTAATGGTGGAAAAATGTCAAAAAGCCTAAAAAATCTATATACAATAGAAGATTTAAAACAACGTGGATATGAGCCAGCAGTATATAGAATGTTTAATTTAGGTACTCATTATAAAAAGCAAATTAATTTTACATTTGAAGCAATGGATGCAGCAAAAATAGCATTAAATAGATTAAGAGATGGGTATTTAAAGCATAAGAATGGAAATGATGATGTCGAAGCTTCTGTAATTAAAGAATATGAACAAAAATTTCTTGAAGCAATAAATGATGATTTAAATATGCCAGTTGCTATGAGTGTAGTTTGGGATGTTATAAAGAATAATAGTAAATCTAAAAAATTAGCTGCCTTAATTGAAAAATTTGATGAGGTAATGGGATTTGATATTAAATCATATGTACCACAAGTTGAAGAATTACCAGAAGATATTAAAAAATTTGTAAATGAAAGAAATGAAGCAAGAGCAAATAGAAATTGGGCAGAATCGGACAGACTAAGGGATGAGCTTATATCTAGAGGATATTCTGTAAAAGATGGCAAGGAAGGAACAATCGTTGAAAAGATATAAATATGCACAATTATAATTGATATTATATCTTTAAATTCTAATAAAATCTTATTGACTGTGAATTGTAACGAAAAGTTATTATTGCCAACGATTATTGTAATTTTAATAGAATAAAAATCTTTTGTAAGGAAAAAATAAAGTTGTAGTAGAAATACTACAACTTTTTTATACAGGATTTGTGCCTAGAAGTAATGGAGGTTATTATGGAAAATCAAAAAATTAATTGTACAGTTAATTCATGTAAGTATAATAATTGTAATGATCAAGAATGTTTGTTAAAACAAATAACTGTAAAACCAATTCAAAATTGCAATACAAAGAAACCAGATGAATCAATGTGTAGTAGCTATGAAAATCATAATAAAAACTTTTAGATATGAAAAATTATGTGCTTTCTTCAAAAAAATAGACAAAATACGCAGAATTATGTTGAAAAATTGGCATAGTGCATATATAATGCAATCAATAAGGTATGAGCCTTATGTAATTAAACTCGAAAGGAGTGTCACACTTTATGGGTAGAAGAAGGAGCAAGCCAAAAGCCTATGCTACTATTCAGTCAGTGCAAGAAGATGTGACTGGTTCGCGGACACTTGTCGTAATTACTTTTTCGAATGGCAACAAGTTCAGACTTCTTGTGGATTGTGGTATGTATCAAGGTAGTGTGGAAGAGTACGCAAAAAATGGTTCACTTGGTTTCATCAATGCTGAACTCATCGACGCAGTGCTGCTAACGCATGCACATGTGGATCACTCTGGTCAGATTCCGTTGTTATATGCAAATGGAGCTAATTGCAATGTGTATATGAGCCAAGATACGAAGAGGATTTGTATTCCATTACTTGAGAATACATGCCAAATATTTGCTCAGGATAATAATCCAATGTATAACGAGAACGACTTGAATCGTGCTATTCACGCGTTTGAAACAATAGAGTATGATGAATGGGTAGAGCTCAAAAACTTGATGAATATGCCATCTGGTGTCAGTGTCAAGTTTATAAGAAATGAGCATATTCCTGGAGCCGCAAGCATTTGTGTACAGGTTAGCCCTGAAAATGAAGAAAGTTTTAGACTGATGTTTTCTGGTGATTATAACATGTCAAATGCGTTTTCTAATCGCATTACGACTATGCCAGAGGATATTAAAAAGAATCCTATTGCTTTTTTTATGATGGAAGCGACCTATGGACGTAAGACCAAGAAGAACATGGTTGTGGGAAAATTTGAGAATGATGTCGAAAAGTACATTGGTATGGGAAAATCTATCATTGTTACAGCCTTTGCTAACATGAGAATGCAAAATTGTCTGTATCTTCTCAGGCAAATGCAAGACAAGGGAACTTTGTCAACAGATATTCCAATTTATATCGATGGAGGTATGGGAGAGGCTCTAACTAATATTTGGCCAATTCTCAATACTGTTGACATTAAAGATTTTTTACCACAAAATTTCCACAGAGCATCTACTGACAAAAAGAAGTTAATAGACTCCGAAGGGCAATTTATACTTGTTACAACATCTGGCATGGGAAACTTTGGACCATCTAAAGAATATCTGTCAATGGCAATTAGCAAGGATAACATGGTAATCTATTTTTCTGGGTACGTATCAAATGAGAGTACGGCAAGAAGAATCATAGATGCTAAGTTGGGTGATATACTTGATGTAAATGGAGCTATAAAAGAAAAAAGAGCAATTAGCGACTATACTGAGGAAATGTCTGCACATGCAAGAGCAGAGGACTTACAGAGCTTCATCGAGCAGTTCCATTGCATTAGAACACTTGTATGGAATCATGGATCTAATACTTCAAAGTTAGCTATGAAAGAGCGGTCTGACAAAATGGAAAATGTTGATGTATCGACAATAAATGATGGAAAGATTGCTTTTAAAGTTGACAAGGATGGGTTAGTAAAGGAATTTACAATAGTAAGTATTCCTGTGGAGAAATCCATTAGTAAACAACCCAAAAGAGCTCCAAAGAGAAATAAAAAGTGTAAAACAACAAGACGCAACAAGAGAGCTACAGGATATTAGAAATTATTCGCTTAAGTAAGTAACACATGAAGGACATAGTTTTAATCTATCGAATCTAAAAGATAGTACAAAGAGAGATGCCAGTTTCCAGGTTGGAGGCTGGCATTGTTTATATAATAGGAAAGTTCTACACAAAAAATGTTACAATTCACTGCTTTAAAATTAAATAATAAAAATTAGTGATATAGTGTAAATTTATAATATTACGCCCCAACTACATAAGAGAATTTACGTTTTTACTGCGTTACACACTTGTAAAAATTAAATTCTCTAATTTGCTGGTCCCCACCTTAACTTCATATTATAAATTTACACTATATCACTAATCTTATATGAAATGAAATTATGCTGTGAATTGTAACAAATAATGACGAGACAATAAAAATTAATAACTTTTAATATTGACTTTGACCTAAAATAGAAATAAAATGACATTATTAAATAATGAATATTTTATTATGGTAGATTCATGTGTAATAAAATATTTAATCAAAGGAGGAAATAATATGCCATTAGTAACAACTAAAGAAATGTTTGAAAAATCAATGAAGGAGCACTTTGCAATAGGTGCATTTAATGTTAATAATATGGAAATAATACAAGGAATTGTTGATGCCGCAGCTAAAGAAAATTCACCAGTTATATTACAAGCATCTGCTGGAGCAATAAAGTATGCAAGAGTTCCATATTTAAAGGCTATGATTGAAGCAGCTCTAGAAGAGCATGATGTTCCAATTGCTCTACACCTAGATCATGGTCCAGATTTTGAAACATGTAAAATGTGTATTGATAATGGATTCACTTCAGTTATGATAGACGGTTCAAAATATGATTTTGAAGAGAATGTTGCTCTAACCAAAAAGGTTGTTGACTATGCCCATGCCCATGGCGTAGTTGTTGAAGCTGAACTTGGAAAGCTTGCAGGAATTGAAGATGATGTAAATGTTGCAGAGGCTGATGCAATGTATACAGATCCAGACCAAGCTAAAGAATTTGTTGAAAGAACAGGTTGCGATTCGCTAGCTATAGCTATAGGAACAAGCCATGGAGCATATAAATTCAAAGGAGAGGCTAAGTTGCGTTTTGATATATTAGCTAAAGTAAAAGAGCTAATACCAAATACACCAATAGTACTTCATGGAGCATCTACAGTTATACCAGAATATGTAGATATGTGCAATAGCTATGGTGGAAACATTCCAGGAGCAAAAGGTGTGCCAGATGAAATGTTACATGAAGCAAGCTTATCAGGTGTTTCAAAAATTAATGTTGATACAGACTTAAGACTTGCAATGACAGGAGCAATCAGAAAAGTATTTTCTGAAGATCCATCAGTTTTTGATCCACGTAAATATTTAACACCAGCAAGGGAAGAAATTGAAAAAACAGTAGCACATAAAATAAGAGACGTTTTTGGGTCTTCAAATAAAGCATAAATCTATATAAAAAATATTTGCAAAAACAGAGATGCATACAAATTTTATTTCATAAAATTTGGTACACGAACAATTACACGCGGGCTGAACTCTATACTAAATAATTTTAGATATTAATCAGCCCGATATTTTTTTTTAGAAAGGGAAGGTATGTATGAATAAAATAATTGCTAAAAATCCAAACGCTAGACACAATTACACAATTGAAGACACCATAGAAGCTGGAATTGTTTTATCTGGTACAGAAATTAAATCCATAAGAGCGGGTAAAGTTAATTTAAAGGATAGCTATGCCGGAATAAAGAATGGCGAAGTATACATTTATTCAATGCATATCAGTCCATATGAACAAGGAAATATATTCAATAAGGATCCTCTAAGAGACAGAAAATTATTGCTTAACAAATTGGAAATAACAAGGTTATATGGCAAGATAAAACAAAAGGGTTATTCAATTGTTCCTATAAGCTTATACTTTAAGGGTGACATAGTAAAAGTTGAATTAGGAATTGGAAAAGGAAAAAAGTTATACGATAAAAGAGAAGATATAGCAAAAAAGGATGCTGAAAGAAGAATGCTTCAAGCAGGTAGGCAATAGGATGCAAATAATACATGCAAAATGGAAATATACTAAGTTAATGTAAAGACACAAATGCTAGTTAAATAGCGAATGTCATATAATGAAATTAATTTAGTACATTTCCATTTTCAAATTATATATTAAATTAAAATTGACTTATAATAACTAATTATTTCTATCATTATTAGAACGTGATGCATAGTACCAAAATAATATTACAATTGCAATCGCAATAATAGCAATGGCAATCCATGACCATGTTTGAGTACTCATGAATCCATTATTTGGATTTGATAATTCGGCAGAAGTTCTTTCTGCTGTATAATTCATATCATCTCCAACATTGTTCGCTGCATTTTCTACAGAATTTTCAGCTTTCTGGGTTCCATCTTTTATAGTATTTCCTGCATTTTGAGCACCTTTTTTTATATCTTCTCCAGCTTTGCCAGCTTTATCGCCAAGTGAATTTGTAGCTTTTTTTGATGAATCAGCTGCACCTTTTGTTGCGTCTTCAACTTTATTTTCAGCTCCTCCAATGATATTTTTCATACTATTACCAATAGCGTCTAAATCTTTATTGTGTGTGGTTTCGGCATGGGTGACAATTGCAGTTGAAAATAAAACAAATAGTATGAAAGTAATTGAGAAAAGTACTTTTTTCATAATAATCCTCCTTTTAGATTTTAAGCACACGAGCAAGAATGTAACATAAAAATGAGCCGAAATATTAAAAAAAGTTAATCATGTCACTTTTGCTCTTTATGATTATTATGTATAAAAGTAATTTTTTTTATGCAAAATTTTATTATGAGTATTTATATAGAATAAATCGGAAAATTTAAAATTTTTTGTGGAGTTTACGTGTTTTTTAAAGTTTTTATCTAATATGAAAAACTAGTATAAATTTCTTATTAAAAAAGTGAACTAAATCAATAACTAGATTTGTCCACTCTTTTATTACTTTAATCTCGTAAAAATAGCAATTGCCAGTAAAATCAAAACAATTCCTACAGCAATAAGAAATATATTTATGATATTTGTAACTGAAAACAATTCATTTTCTGTAGATGAAGTAGTTTTTACAGTTGTTGTTATTTGACCTGTTGATTGAACCTCATTTGTTGTTTCGACGTTGTTTTCGGCATATGTAAAATTTCCAAATGAAAAACATGCAAAAGATAGAATAAGTATAGTAAGAAAAATATTTGTAAATTTTTTCATAATTTTACCTCCAAATTAATTACAATATGATAATATAATATCATAAAATGATAAGAAAAGTCTATAAAAAATAAAAATATTGTAGGAGGATTCGATGAAAAATAGGGCAGAAACAAGAAAAATAAATGTGGCAGGGGTTCAAATTGGTGGTCAAAACAAAATTGTAATACAATCTATGACAAATACAAAAACAAAAGATATAGAAGCAACAATTAGCCAAATATTACAATTAGAGCAAGCTGGATGTGAAATAGTCAGAGTTGCATGCTTAGATATAGAGGATGCAAAAGCTATCAGATTTATAAAGAAAGGAATACATATTCCAATTGTTGCAGATATTCATTTTGACTATAAAATTGCATTAGAGGCAATAAATAGTGGGGTTGATAAAATAAGAATTAATCCAGGGAATATTGGTAGTGAGGATAGAGTAAAAGCAGTAGTAGAAGCATGTAAAGAGCATAAAATACCTATAAGGATTGGTGTAAACGCGGGATCTTTAGAAAAAGATTTATTGGAAGATGGAAAGCCAACTGCAAAAGCAATGGTAGAGAGCGCAAAACGACATATTGAAATTTTAGAGAGATTAGGTTTTTATGATATTTGTATTTCTTTAAAAGCATCAGATTTAGACTTATGTATTGCTGCATATGAAGAGGCGAGTAAAACATTTGAATATCCACTTCATTTAGGAATTACTGAAGCTGGAACAGCTTTTTGTGGAACAATTAAATCAAGCATTGGTTTAGGTTATTTAATAAGACAAGGAATAGGTGATACTATAAGAGTTTCACTATCAGATGATCCGGTCCAGGAAATAAAAGTTGCAAAGGAGATATTGAAGGATTGTAATTTATATGATGGAATTCCTACACTTATTTCTTGTCCAACCTGTGGTAGAACACAAATTGATTTAATACCAATTGCAAAAGAAATGGAATCATTTTTACAAACAATAAAATCAAATATAACTGTTGCTGTAATGGGGTGTGTGGTAAATGGACCTGGAGAAGCAAGAAATGCTGACATAGGAATTGCAGGTGGAATTAATGAAGGTGTATTATTCAAAAAAGGTGAAATTGTAAGAAAAGTAAGCCAAGAAGAAATGTTAAAGGTTCTTAAAGAAGAAATATTAAAAATGATATAAAACGATGTGTTTTGAACGATTGGTCAAAAGATGTATTTTATGACGTTTATATGATAAAATTTTGTCATGATATAGAAAAGATAAATTTTCTATTAGGCTGAAGGTGAAAGACTTTGTATCTTATACAGCGAAAAAAGGAGGTTGTTTATGAGTAAACCACATAGTAATTTATATAAAATGACAAATTACAAGAATATTAAAGAGGTAGTGCAGGATGGTATTGCAAAATATCCAGATCACACAGCATTTATCCTAAAAAGAAAAGAAGGAAAAAATGTAAAATATACAGATATAACATATACAAAATTAGAAGAAGAAATTAATAATTTAGGAACGGGTCTGCTAAGTCTTGGAATTAAAGATAAAAAAATAGCGATTATAGGTCCAAATAGTTATGAATGGGCTATATCATACATTAGTATATTATATGGTGTAGGTGTTGCTGTACCATTAGATAAAGGATTACCGGACAAAGAAATTGAAGATTCTATTGTTAGAAGTGGTGCAGAGGCAATTATATTTGATGAAAAATATAAAGATGTTATAAAGAGCATAAAAGAAAAGGATGTATCAAATCTTAAGGTATATATTTGTATGCAAGATATTGAAGACAAAGAAATAACATCTATTTCAAAGATTAAAGAAACTGGCAAAAAAGAGCTAGAATCAGGAAATAAAGAGTTTTTTAATTTAGAAATAGACAACGAAAAAGCAAGTGTTATTATATTTACATCAGGAACAACATCTCAATCAAAAGCTGTTATGTTATCACAAAGAAATATTGCAGCAGATATAAATTCTATGAATGCAGCAGAGAAACTTCTTGATACGGATGTTAATATGTTTATGTTACCATTTCACCATACATTTGGATCAACAGCTATTATTTTAATGTTAAATAATGGTGTAAAGAATGTATTTTGTGACGGATTAAGATATATACAAGATAATATGAAAGAATATAAAGTTTCAGTATTTGTTTGTGTACCTTTGATATTAGAAGCTATGCACAAAAAAGTTATGCAAGCAGTAAAGAAGCAAGGTAAGGAGAAAAAGGTTGTCTTTGCTAAAAAGTTATGTAAGTTTTTATTAAAATTTGGAATAGATGTTAGAAAGAAATTATTTAAAGAAATATTAGATAATTTTGGAGGTCACATGAGATTTGTTGTTAGTGGTGCAGCTGCAATAGAAAAACAAGTCGCAGAAGACTTCAATATGTGGGGAATACTAACAATTCAAGGATACGGATTAACAGAAGCATCACCTGTATTATGTGCAGAAAATGCAAAATACATAAGATATGGCTCTGTAGGTGTACCGCTTAACGATATGCAGGTGGAAATAGATAATCCTAATGAAAAGGGAATAGGTGAATTAATTGCAAAAGGTCCGAATATTATGCTTGGATATTATAATAATGAAGAAGCTACGAAAGATTGCTTAATAGATGGTTGGTATCATACAGGTGATTTAGGATACAAAGATAAGGATGGATATATTTTCATTACTGGAAGAAAGAAAAATGTTATTGTTCTTAAAAATGGAAAGAATATTTATCCAGAGGAAGTAGAAGAATTAATAGATAATTTACCATATGTAAAGGAATCACTTGTATTTGGATACCCAAAGGGCGATGATTTAATAGTATCTGTAAAAGTAGTATATGATGAACATTATGTAAAAGAATTTTTGAATAATATGCCAGAAGAAGAGCTTAAAGAAAAGATATGGTCAGACATAAAAGAGCTAAATAACACGATGCCAAAGTATAAACATGTAAAGAAATTACTAATTACAAAAGAAGAAATGATAAAAACAACAACAGCAAAAGTAAAAAGATTTGAAGAAATTAATCTAATTGTAAAACAACGATTGCTAGATTAATAAAAGGAGATGAAGTTATATGAATAAAAATATTATTCTAGCAAGCAATAATAAACACAAAATTCAGGAAATTAAAGCAAAATTAAGAGTATTAAATATAGATGTTTTGTCGCAGAGTGAATCAGGTTGCAACATAGATGTTGAGGAAAACGGAACTACATTTGCTGAAAATGCAGCAATTAAAGCTAAAGCATTATATGAAATTTTAAAGAAACCAGTAATTGCTGATGATAGTGGATTAGAAGTTGACTATCTTGATGGAGCTCCAGGAGTATATTCGGCAAGATTTTGTGGACCAGATGCAACTGATAAAGATAAATACAACAAAATTCTTGAACTACTAAAGGATGTAAATGATATCAAAAAAAGAGCAGCTAGATTTAAATGCGTAATCTGTTATATTGACGAGCAAGGTAAAGAGCATTTTTTTGAAGGCGTATGTGAAGGAAGAATTTCATTTGAACCAAAGGGGGATAGCAACTTTGGTTATGATCCAATTTTCTTAGTAGGTGATAGAACTTTTGCAGAAATGAGCGAAGAAGAAAAAAATAAGATTAGTCACAGAGGATTAGCAATTGATAAGTTGTTCAAGTATCTAAAAAAACAATAAATATATGCAATTGGAGAGTGAGTACAAATGATATATGAATTTGAGGTACCAGGAAAAATAATAGGAAAAGGAAGACCAAGGTTAAATAGTTATACAGGAAGTGTATATACACCAACAAGAACAAAGGATTATGAGACTTTGGTGGAGCAATATTTTTTATTAAAATACCCAAGATTTAAACCTTTTGAAGGTCGAGTTCAAGTTGAGATAAGTGCTCTTTTTGAGATTCCTAAATCTGCTAAGAAGGCAGACAAAGAGCTTATGTTAGAAAATAAAATTAATCCAACCAAAAAACCAGATATAGATAATATAGTAAAAATTGTTTTAGATGCAATGAATGGAATTGCCTTTAAGGATGATACACAAATAACGAAGCTAAATGTAGAAAAAATATATGCTATGCAAGAAGCGGTAAGAGTTAGAATTATTGAATATTAAAATAAGATTTTTGCAGATTTTTTGTTACAATATACTGATAATATAAATTGATATTATACCTTGAAATCCTTATATGTATAGCTGTGAGTCATAACAAGTTTTTAAGGACCCCACCAAAAAATATCATATAAGATGTTTTTTGGTGGGGTCCTTAAAAACTTGTTTGGCAGTGTCTTCAAAATTCTTAAAAATTTATTCAAACTTTCATATCAATATTTTTAATGTGCCAACTAGTAGTAAACAAAACCCAGAAAGAATTGACCATGATTTATCTGGTATTGAAAAATTTTTTCCTAGTTTGGTTCCAATATATGATCCAATTTTTAGAAATAATATTTGAAAGAAACTTAATAAAACGGGTAGAGCAATGTTGCAAATGCCAGCAACTGTTACTCCAATTACAATGCCAATACTATCCAAAGACAAAGCAATACCTAAAAAGAACCCTTCTTTTATATCAATTATTTTTGAATGGTCAAAATCAGACTCTGTTGCACCTTTTGCTTTTAAAATCATGTAAATTCCAATTAAAATCAAAAACAGAGCTCCAAGATTGTTTGTAATTGTATTAGAAATGTAATTTTTTATAAGGTTCCCAAACAACATTGCAAAAGATGTTGTAAATAATGTCAAAAAAAACAATACATAAGTCGCTGCACGGGACAATTTTGTACCTATTAAACTATATGTAATACCAATGCCTAAAGAATCAATACTCGATAGAAGAGCTATTACAATAGAGCTAAATATCATAGTAATTCACCTCAATATATCTTATGCTAAAAATTAAAATTTGCAATTTTTTTGTCATAAAATGACTACGGAAAATTGGAATAACTTACAAAAGTTATGAATATATTTGTAATGTGGAATTATATATTAGGAGGATTTTATTGTATGTTTTTTAGATATGTGTACATAATAGGCTCTATGCTTATAATTTTGCTTAGTGCGTTAATCTTTGGTTCATGTCAGAGGTATCAGTGTTGCTCTCAGCTAGGACAAGTTTTTATGAATGAAAGAGAATACAAAAAAAACTCAGTTGATGAAAAAGTATCATGTAAGGGTTTAATACATAAAAGAGCAATAAACATAATTGAGAAAAATGTAGGGTTAGTAATTTTGTTTTTTATAATGGGATTTTATATAAAGGAGTACTCCCTTATGTTAAAAATAAGAGATATTTAGAAATAAAAAAATCAATTTTATGCTGTTGACAAGAGTCCGAAATAAGACTAAAATGTTAGTGAATCCGAAATAGTACATAGCAATATAAAGTGCAAGCTTGTAGTATAAAATCAAATGGGAGATTAAAATTATGGAGCAAGAATTAAAAAAAAAAATAGAGATATTAACTAGGCAAGTTAAAGAAATTTCGGCTATATATCATCATGCAGCAAAGAAAAATGGAATTCCAGATAGTGAGTTTTGTATTTTATATTCGCTAGTAACAATGGATGAAGAATGTACACAAAAAGATATTTGTGATTTATGGTCTTTTCCAAAGCAAACAGTAAATTCAGGAATATCAGCATTAACTAAGAAGAATTATATAACTTTGGACAACGAGCAAGGAGTCGGAAACAGAAAAATTATCAGATTGACGAAGGCTGGAAACGAATTTGGAAAAAGAATAGTAAGCAAAATACTAGAATCAGAGAAAAGAGCTTTTTCAATGATGACAAAGGAAGAAAGAGAAGAATGTATTAAACTTGTAAATAAATATGCTAAATATCTAAAAGAGAGTATATATTAAATATTTAAAGAGAATGTGGGAAAAGAAAAATGACAAAAAAAGAAATAGTTAATTATTTTATCAGACATTTAAAAATTATGTTTAAAGATATAATAAGTGGAGATAAAGAAAGATTAAAAAAACAATTGGCAAATATATTAACATTAACTAGGGGAATATTATCACCGATTTTAATAGTAATATCTATATGTATTCATTCATTAAATTTATCTTTTGCAATTATTTTAATATCAGCATTAACAGATTGCTTTGATGGTTGGTATGCTAGAAAGAATGGCTATGTAAGTGAGTTTGGTACTTTATTAGATACAATATGTGATAAGATATTTAGTTTTTGTATTATTATTCCAGTTATTCAAATTGCCAAATCTTTTTTTATTATAATATTAATCATAGAAATGATTATAAGTGCAATAAATATGTATTTACATGTATCAGGAAAGAACCCAAAGACAACAAAACTTGGAAAAATAAAAACAATAATATTAGATGCAACATTAGTGCTATGTTATTTTAGTTTAATAACAAATATTAACGAACGCATAGTAACTGCAAGCTTAGTAACTACAATCGCATTCCAAATAATAGCCTGTGTTGGTTACTTGGTTAAGCTATTGGGACAAGTAAGACTAACAAAACCTAAGAGAAGTGTATAAAGAATATAATAAACTTTAAAATGATAATTTGTAAAATATAGGTTTAAAATAGATATGTCACAAGTAAATTGAAAATAAAATATTGAAAGAGAGTACCAAAAATGATATTGTTTAAATGACCAAAAATAAACATATCGGAGGTGCTCTCTTATGAGTAAAAGTATAACACAAAAA
>JAGBAJ010000032.1 GCA_017939755.1 Clostridia bacterium
AAAAGCAAATGTATTTTCTATATTTGATCTATATGGCTCACTTACTTGACAATTATTTTTTATCAAATTTTCCAACTCTATTAAAAGCTCTTCTTGGGTGGCAACAACAGGGCCAAAACCATCTCTTTTATAATCAAAATAACCTTTAGTATATGTATGACTATTAAAGAACTCCTCTTCATCAAATTGATAATAGATTACTGGTTTTTTAAGATATCCCATTTCAAAGGCTGCACTAGTATAATCAGTTATCATTAAATCTGATTCTTGAAAATATTTTTGAAATGACTCTCCATCTTCTCTGTATCCAATTTTAATATAATTTGGAATATTTAAATAGTTTAATATATCTCTCATATTAAAGTGCGGTACAAATGTAATTGTATAATTATAATCATTGGCTAGTTTTTCTAACGCATTGCTATTGAGCAAGGATAACCATTTAATAAAATATTCAGACTCTAAGAAATTATCTGCTATTTTTCTATCAAAAGTTTTTTCTCTAGGCAGAACTAAATAATTTCTCCATGTAGGCATAATCATTATATTTTTATTATTAGTCTTATTTCCAGCTAGCAAGGCATCGTGTCTTGCTTGACCTGTTAAGGCTACTTCTTTTTTTGTTAATTTATAACGAAACTTGCTATTAAATAAAGAGTTAAATTCTTCATAAGTCGTACTAGTTCTTAACTTTATAGGTAGTTTATTAAAATATTCTGATATATCTACCGCATCAGTGCCATGACCTAAGAATATAAACTTTTGCGCTATATTTAATTTTACTTGATAGCCATTTGGCGTGTGAGAGCTTATGAAAAATTTGCATTTTTTGGCAATTTGATAAAACTCTGCGCTATAACACTCAACTAGATTAAATCCATCTTTTTCTAATCTTGACCAATCTGGACAATCCCTCATTAAAGCAAAAACTATTTTTTGATTTGGATAATTTTTCGCTACATATCTGTATAATCGTTCGGCATTATCATCAGCTTCTATATCTCTATCAATAAACAGCCATATATCTTCTATATTATTATATAGATCAAATTCTTTTCGAATATCTTTAAGACTAATTTTGTAATTCTTAAATCCTATCATGGACTGCTTACCGTCAATGAATATCTCCAATTTATCTTTTGTAAATTTAGGAACATTCACCCAAAGCAATTTTTCATAGCAAAATACTTTATCTAAAAAATTATGCTCTATAATTTTTTCATAATCAGGATAAACTTCATTGCCATCAAATCTTATCGATTCTATAGATGTTTTTTGTCTGCTATAATATTGCACAAGAATTTGCTCTTTAACACAATCATAATCTTTGATATATGCTATATTAAATGGAAGTTTTGTATCTTTAAAGCAATTTACAATTCCAAATTTATAAAAATAGTTATTTCCGGCAGCATTGAAAGTTTCTATAACTTTTGGATCGGTTAGATCAAAAATTTCTTCTAAAAGCTCTATATATCTTTTTTTATCCAAGTCACTTAAAAAAGAGAGTTTTTGTTGATTATCGACAAGCGATCTAATTTGATAAATTATCATTGAAAAAACCGAATATTGCGTATGTAAGAACAAACCTTTGCTTTTATTTTTGCTCTCTTTCAATGTTTCTAGACATAGCTCTAATGCATCTATATAAAATACTCTTGATTTATGACTTTGATTCATTGTGGAATTCCCGTCTTCTCTTTTACGAATGTAATAGATAGAGCTTGATAAAAATACAGCTAAATCGTTATCATTACACTTAGTATAAAATTTTAATGTAAAAGCCACATCTTCAAAATAATTAACACTTTCTTTAAATCTATTTTGATAATCCATTAAAGAGAGCGAGAATACAGATCTCGTAGAGCTTTGAACCTCTAAGGCTAGATCGTTAATCTTTTTTATTAAAACTTTATCTTTATGTTTATAATGACTTAAAGGATGATCTTGATAGCTATTAAATTTTTCAAAGAATAAAACTTGTTTGGCGTGCATAACGGCGATGCTTTTATCCCTATTCTTCACCAAAAACTCATCTACTTCATAAAAATAATCCCTATCTAAAAAATCATCTGGATCAGTAAATGTAACCCAAGTAAATTTATCTTTTAGATTAGGGTCTTCTTGGAGTAGTTTTAGCCCTAAATTTCTAGCACTTGCTTGACC
>JAGBAJ010000033.1 GCA_017939755.1 Clostridia bacterium
CATAAGAAATATTTAAAAGATAAAAAGAAAACAGTCAAATCAAATATGTTTAACTGTTTACTTAATGATGAACTATTACTAGAAGTAATCGGAAATATTACAAAATTATGTTAATTTGTAATATTTGATGAAATTACCCTGTATTTATTGTAAATAATTATGCAAGTTTAAGTTGATATATCAAAAATAGTTATATTGTTTTATTAATTTATTTTGAGCATATTTTCTTTAAGAATATTGTAATTTTAATCATAATTGCTTAAATGCTATAAAACTATTATTTTTCTACGGAATTTGTTTCTCTTTTATATCCGCGTTTATTAAATATATCTGCCCATTTAGATTTATGTATTGCATCATAAAATTGTTGATTTCTTTCTTGTTTATTTCTAAAGTCCATTATTGCATTACCTGAAGCAACTATTTCCCCTGATTGAACGTTATCAAGTGTTGCTATATCTCCATCACCTGTTGATATGTCGTAAACCATCTTTGGAATATTTTCTGATTGGTAATTGACCATAGATAATTGCTTAGAGTTTCTTGTATAATACTCATTTGTATAACCATCTTGTACAATACGCTTAACTTCTAAGCCATCATTATCATATATTCTTATTTGTCTGCTCTCCATTATATCATTTATTGTTTCAATTCGTATAGGTAGCATATTCGGAATATATTCTAATTTTAAGTGTTGTCTGAATTCATTATCATCAATACTCAAGTCCACCTGCTTACCATCATCTGAAGAAACTAAGACTATTTTTAATCTTTGATCTTTTTGCTCTTTTAATGCATCAAATGTTTTTCTATCTTTTATTCCTTTAAACATTGCTAATGAAAATATGTAGTCCTTTGCCCCAGGCAAATTTAATATTTCTGGTGTAATTCCAAGTTCATATGCAAACTTTGTTTTTAATTGTTGTTCATCTGTAATATTTTCGGCCTCATCTTTTAATCTTTTCATATAAGATTCCCTTGTTTTTGGAATATTCGGATTTTTTTCTTCCAGTAACTTAACATCACCATTTTTCTTAAATATCTTCTTGATTTTTTCCCATAACCCCATATATTTTTCCTCCTAATTTAGCTTTTCATTTGTTTAAATCATATGGTATATCATAAATCACAAAATTACTATTTTATTTATATAAATTTATTATACAAAAAGAGCTAATAATTTACAATATAAATTATTAGTTCCTTACTTCACATTAATTAGAACAAATCTGAAAAATCAAAGATTTTTCAGTAAATTTGTTCGGCGCATGTATTATCCGTAGCTAACTTCGTTACGCACGGCTAATCGATGTGCATCTGTTTTCGGCGAAGCCTTTTTTATATATTAGGAAAAGTTAGCATGACTTTCCTAATATATAAAAAAAGAGCAGATTTACATCTGTTCTAATTATTTGTATAAAAGCAAATCTGTAAGCCGGGTTCTGTCGTGAATAGTCATTTATCTAGTACATATATTACTATATGTCTCAAGCCACCAGATTAAGAAGATGACGAGCAGTCTTATCCTTCTAGTCCCGGTGTTGCTCCAGATGGGGTTTACACTGACCCAATATGTCACCATATTAGCGGTGAGCTCTTACCTCGCCTTTTCATCCTTACCACACAAGATGCTTTTGGAGTCACCCCCAAAAGCATCTAAAAATATGTGGCGGTTATTTTCTGTTGCACTTTCCTTAAGGTTTCCCTCACAGGACGTTATCCTGCATCATTGCTCTGTGGAGCCCGGACTTTCCTCGTACGCTGCCTTTCGACCATGCTATACGCGACTATTTAATTTGCTCTATTTGATATTTTATGATAATTTTGATTTTCTGTCAAGTTTTATTGTCGACCTGTCATTTCCTCGCGTCTAATTGTCAGTTACAATTTTTAGCCTGCATCCTATTATGCCTAAATATTTATGTACTTTATCTAATACAGATTTTATACTATTTTATCAATTTTAAAGTTTCTCTTGCAATTACAAGCTCTTCGTTTGTTGGTACAACAAAAACTTTAATCTTTGAATCTGGAGCAGAAATTTGAACCTCTTCTCCTTTTATTTTGTTCTTTTCATTATCTAACTTAACACCTAAGAACTCTAATTTTTCACATATGCTTGCTCTTCTATTATATTGATTTTCTCCTACACCTGCTGTAAACACTATTGTATCAATTCCACCCATTGATACTGCGTATTTTGCAATGTATTGAGCAATATTTAAATCATATGCTTTTAATGCTACTATAGCTCTTTCATTTCCTTCTGCAGCAGCTGCTTCAACATCTCTAACATCTGAAGAAACACCAGACATTCCTAATAATCCTGATTCTTTATTTAGTATTTTGTCCATATCTTCTGGAGCAATATTTTCTTTTTTCATTAAAAATGTTACTATTGATGGATCTAAATCTCCACTTCTAGCACACATCATAATTCCTCCTAATGGAGTAAGTCCCATACTTGTATCTACTGATTTTCCACCATCAACTGCACATAAACTTGCACCTTGTCCAATGTGGCAAACTATAGTCTTTAGGCTTTCTACTGGTTTATTCATTATTTCAGCAACTCTCTTTGACACATATGAATGAGATGTTCCATGAAAACCATATTTACGAATTTTGTAATCTCTGTAGTAATGATATGGTATTGGGTATAAAAATCTTTCTTCTGGAATTGTTTTGTGGAATCCATTGTCAAATACTGCTACATTTGGTTTGTTTGGCATTAAATTTCTACATGCTTCAATTCCCATTGCTGCAGCCATATTGTGAACTGGCGCTAAGTCCGCAACTTCTTTAATTCCAGCTACTACGCTATCATCTATTATTATTGGATCTGCATATTTTTCTGCACCTTGAACTACTCTATGTCCAATTGCATTTATTTCGTCTAAACTTCCTACTACTGCATATTCTGCTTCTGTTAATTGTTTAATTATAAATTCTAAAGCTTCCTTATGAGATGGAGCTGCATTTTCTATAACATATTTTTCTCCATTTACCTTGTGTGTAATGAAGGCCTTTGGATCTCCTATTCTTTCGTAATTTCCCTTTGCGATTACGCTTTCATTTTCCATATCAATTAATTGATATTTTAATGAAGAGCTTCCACAATTTAATACTAAAATTTTCATAACTATATCTCCTTGTATTACAATATTATTAATATAAATTAATTTGAATTAATAATATGTATAAAAAATATTAGCAGTCTATTACAAGACTGCTGTCAATGTATACCCTTTAACTATAAATGTCAATACATATTCTCATATTTTAAAATTTTCTGCTCTTATTCTTTTTAATCCATGTTTCTTACATTACCTTTCATATCTTAAAACCCAACAGCAACACCTTTTTGTATTCTATAATCCTTAACTGAAGATATTCCATTAGCATCAACATCTGAATATATTGATATCATGTATTCGTCTCTTCCATTGCTTACAACAACAAATGAGGTTAATACATTTCGTGCATATGACATTACACTAACCCTTGTAATTTGTGATTGTCTTAATTTATTTAATTTCGCATCACTTCCCATCTTGTCTATTACTTTTTGTGAGAATATATCCATAGATTGGTTATTTATTAGGTTTTGTCCTATTTCACATAAATAAGATTTTAAATTTTCCTCTGTATATATATTTCCATACTCTTCTAAGAATTTTTTTGTTGCTTTTTTACCTAGTATACTTTCTGTAGTTTTACTCATTGCAGAGCTACTAAGCGGTGTATCCTTTAATACTGTTTGCATTGCCCTATTTTTTAAATTTCCTAAAATTGTGCTTATTACTATTACGATCACTAAAAATATTATAATTCCTATTATTACTATTAGCATAATATTCCTCCTTTAACTAATTCTCATATTTTTCTTAATATATTTCGTTTCTTTATATAGAAACTGCTACATTTATTTTATGTCTCTCATATTCTTTAGTTTCTTACCAATTAACATTATGAATATAGCTAGTAATGAAACTACACCCAAATAAAAAGCATATTCGCCAGTATCTGGTAATTTTCTTTTTGACTTTGAATTATCTTCCGAATCTTCGCTATTGTTATTTTCTTCATTCTGTTTTACCTCTGATAATTTAATCTCTGGACTGCTAGACAACACTACTTCATATTCTTTTTCATTAGAATCTTTATATGTTAATACAATTTTTTGATTTGTAGATACTACCTTATTTAATAAATTTGCATTTCCCATATCTTTCAATTTTAATTTATATTTTATTACTGCTTCTTCTTTTTCCTTTAACTCATCTATAGTCCATGTTATTGTATTATTTGTTGTGTTAATTCCGTCTTCTTGAAGTGTTCCAAGATTTGGTTTATTTACATAACTAAACTCAAAATTCTCTGTTATATCTGATGGAAAATAATCTACAATTTTTATATTACTCATTGTTGGATTGGAAATGATTTGATTCACATCTTTAGCAATATTTTCAGTAATTACCTTTTGAATATCAGAATCAGCTATGTAATAATATCTCCCCACTGTTGGATTATCACTTGTTCCAAATATATACTCAGCAACTTTTTCATCTTCAATTTCAGTAAGCATAGAAATTATCTTTATCCCTTTATTATCTATATCTATAAGCTTATTTTTAGTAGCATCATATATTTCCTGATTATTATGTTCTTTAATATTAACCGCATTCGTTGGTGCACCATCTGTTAAAATAATTATAATTTTATTTTTACAATTTAATGAAAAACTTTGGTTTGCTAGCAATAAACCTGCTTCTAGATTTGTACCTCTTCCTAAGTTACTTTGTGTATTTATTGCATTTTTGACAATGTCTTTATCACTACTTAATTCGCACATTTTTTCTGCGTCATTAATTGTATCGTTTCCTTCTGTATCTGAATATTCTGCTTTTGAGGCAAATTTTATTACACCGATTTTTATATTATTATAATTTGTTAACAAGCTATCTATCAAATTTATAGATGACTCATATAATGCTTCTTTTCTTGTTCCCCCTGTACTAATCATAGTATTCATACTAGCAGAATCATCTATTACCAAGAATATTTCATATTCTTCTTTTGTAATAGTTTGGTTTGAACTATTTTTTGAATTTGAAAGTTTTACCTCAATTGTAACCTCTCCTTTCTCTGGATCTGAATCTACTATACTTTTGGAAATATATCCCTGATTATTATCCAGATACTTTGTTTCTGCTGATTGTTTTACAACGTCTAGCTTTGTTTTTATTTCTGTAGCATATGAAACATTAAATAACATTCCTATTATTAGTATTAGTGCTAGGGCTGTTGCGAATTTTTCTCTTATCATCTGTTTTTCCTCCTCTTAATATTAATTTGTAAATTTAGAGCAGAACAATTTCTATGTGATTTTTTAACCTTATATTTTCACGCACAAAGAGCATAGGTATCTAATTTATACCTATGCTTAAAAAGTCTATATAAAATTAATTTTATCTATTTTTTTGATTTCACTTCTTTCTTTGCATCGCTTTATTGCTCTTTTATTTATAATAGAATAATCTATGTACACATCTGCAAGACTTTCTGGGCTTTTTACTATATTAAATTTTGAATTTTCTTCTCGCACCATGTCGACCATTTTCATCTTTTGTTCCCTCCGTTTTACATTTTATATTACAATTTTTTTCTTGTCAATCTTATATACATAGTTTTTTTGTTTCCCTTGCTATCATTAGCTCTTCGTTTGTTGGTACTATAAAGATTCTTACTTTTGAATCTGGCGCTGATATTTCTATTTCCTGATTTCTGATTTCATTTTTTTCGTAGTCTAGCTGTACTCCCAAGAACTTTAGGTAATCGCAAATTTGTCTTCTTGACATTGGACCTTTTTCTCCAACTCCTGCTGTAAATGTTAAAACATCTATTCCTCCCATTGATACTGCGTATTTTGCAACATACTGAGCTACGTTATATGCAAAATTTTCTAATGCCATATTAGCATTTTTATCTCCATCTATAGCTTCTGCTTCTATATCTCTAAAATCCACAGAAACTTCTGAAATTCCATACACCCCTGACTTTTTATTTAATATTTCATCCATTTCCTCAGTTGTGTGATTTCTATATTTTGCAATATAGGTTACTACTGATGGATCTAAATCTCCAGATCGTGTTCCCATAGGTATGCCTCCAAGTGGAGTGAATCCCATGCTTGTATCCACTGAAATACCATTTTTTATTGCACATATACTTGCACCTTGTCCCAAATGGCAATTTACTATTTTTAGATTTTTTATATCTTCTCCCATAATTTCGGCAACTCTTCCTGAAACATATTGATGAGATGTTCCGTGGAATCCATATCTACGAATCTTGTATTTTTCATAATACTTATATGGTATTGGATATAAATAAGTTTCTTCTGGCATTGTTTGATGAAATGCTGTATCAAAAACAACAACGTTTTTCTTTTCTGGCATTACCTTTTTACAAGCTTCAATTCCAAGTATTGCAGCTGGATTATGTAATGGAGCAAGCTCTATGCATTCCTCTAGTCCCTTCATTACTTCATCATCTACTATAGCAGGCTTTGTAAATTTTTCTCCTCCATGAACTATTCTGTGTCCAACAGCATCAATTTCATCTACAGACTTTATAACACCATATTGTGAACTTAATAATTTGTTTAATACAAATCTTATAGCTTTTTCATGGTTTGATACCGGCTTTTCAAATTTACGTTTTACATCTCCAACTTTGTGGGTTAAAAACGAATTATATTGCCCTATTCTTTCAAAATTTCCTTTTGCCAATACTTCTTCTGTATCCATATCAATTAATTGATATTTTAAAGAAGAGCTTCCACTATTTAATACAAGTATTTTCATATTATTATCCTTTCTACACTACTTTTATATTTCATTCCAATTTCATAATAAAAGAAGTTCACATTAAATTTTAATTTCACTATTTTTGATTTTGCGCTTGAACAGCCGTTATAGCTATAACTCCAACTATATCATCGCTTGAACATCCCCTTGATAAATCATTTACTGGTTTTGCAATACCTTGGCACAATGGTCCATAGGCCTCTGCTTTTGCTAATCTCTGAACTAATTTATATCCTATATTTCCAGCATCTAAATCTGGGAATATTAATGTATTTGCTTTTCCTGCAACTGGGCTTCCTGGTGCTTTTGATGCAGCTATTTCTGGTATTATGGCTGCGTCTAATTGTAACTCTCCATCACATGTTAATTTTGGAGCCTTTTCTTTCAGTAGTTTTGTTGCTTCTACAACTTTCTCTGTTAATG
Organism: Clostridia bacterium; assembly: GCA_017939755.1. Lineage (GTDB taxonomy): Bacteria > Bacillota > Clostridia > TANB77 > CAG-508 > CAG-492. Next base: position 7,299 of record JAGBAJ010000033.1, read on the forward strand.
GCGATGTAGCACTTCCATAGGTTGAATATGAAAGCATTGCAACTTTTGGCTCTGTTCCAACTAGTTGTTCGAAGCTTCTACTTGATGAAATAGCGATTTCTGCTAAGCTGTCTGCATCTGGATATTCATTAAGTCCACAATCTGAAAATATAAATATTCCATTTTCTCCATATTCGCAATCTGGCACACACATTACAAAAAATGCTGATACAAGTTTTGTTCCTGGTGCAGTTTTTAATATTTGAAGTGCAGGTCTTAATGTATTAGATGTTGAGTGGCATGCTCCTGATACTAATCCATCGGCTAATCCAGCTTTAACCATCATCATTCCATAATATGTTTCATCCTTTAGTGTTTCTTTTGCCTTTTCTGGTGTCATTCCCTTTGCTTTTCTTAGTTCGTAGAATTCATTGCAAAGTTTTTCGTAATGAATATCTTCTACAGGGTTTATAATTTTTACTCCTGTCATGTCTATATTATGATCTTTTGCTAAATTTATAATCTCAGTTTTATTTCCAAGAACTATTACATCTGCAAAAGCTTCTTTTCTAACTTTATCCACTGCTTGAATAGTTCTAATATCATTTCCTTCTGGTAATACTATCGTCTTTAAATCTTTTTTTGCTTTTTCTTTAATTTTCTCTATAAATGACATATAAATCACTCCTTTCAATATACGGAATCATTATATAGGTAAAACTAGTTTTTTTCAATACAAATTTTCAATAATATGCTATCAAGTCTGTATCATCGCAAAAACGACAGCACTTTCGTGCTGCCGCTTTCGCCGGTCAGTTTTATTTTTTTATGTGACCAACATCGGCCACACTTCCTTCTGTGAGGACTTTTTCGCCTTCAAAAAGGTCGGAAGATCTTATAAGATGACCTGTCCACTCAACCGATATGGTCATATCAGCTAGGTCTACATAAATTAAAAAGCCTCGATTCTTCATTGTGCAGTCTTGCTCCAGTAAAAACCGTAAGCCCTTTAATAGTTCATCATTATCCGCCTCCACAATCTCCTTCCAGCACTTGTTTTTTATGCTATCTGGTACAGAATCTGATGTTTTGCTATTCTTCCACCTAACGTACTTTTCGTTAACTGAAGTGGTTTCAAAAATCCCGTCGAACAGTGCTTTCACTGGTATTTTTACCTTGTTCACAAGGTCCATCATGTCAGAGTCTGGCATATTATCAGTGATTCTTGATGAAATGAATCTCCTAGCTTCAAGAATGAAGCGAGAATCATTAGTCGCAGCTTGTGGACTATATCCAAACTCATTGGCATTTGCCTCGGGCTCTTCACCACCCTTGGCAGAAATTCTAATAGTGGGAGCATGGTCTTTAGTGAAATCGAAATCCACTGCAAATCCATCAGCCTCAAGCTCCTTCTTAAGGGCAAGAAACATTCTTCCGATAACAAAATCCGGCATTACGTCTTCTGAAGTGGGAAGCTCTATATCCTTCCACGTCTTGCCTCTGATTTCCTTTGGAACGTCAGGAATTTTTCCGCAGACCTTACAGAAAGGGCGATTTTCCACCACCCTATCCTGCTTCCATTTGCAGAATTGTTTTTCATCGTTCAAGACGAAAACACTCTGCATGACAGCATTCCAACTTACATTAAGCCGAAGCTCAGTGTCGGTATCCGTACTGTTTTCAAAAATATCCGTTATACACATATTTATCCATCTTCTGGATTTCATCATAAATCTGCGAATTTCGTACGAATAGCTCATCATGTTGGCAACCTCAGTTGCGTTGTAAAATTTTGGCATAAAGATACCCCTTTCGTTTTTTCATAGTTTTTCTCTTGTGTTTGTTTTGGCCGAACCTCAACCAATTTTGCACCCTAATTATAGTACTGACCATAAACTATAGTTTAAGTGCCTAATGCGTAATTTAACTGAATCTTGACTCAGTAAATTTACGCTTTACATTATATCATACTTTATGTAGACTTGCAAGTGCAGCATTTGTTATATTGTTACAACTCATGATGACATTTATAAAGTGCTAACAGAAAGCAGTTATAAAGAATAAAATGCCAAAAAAATTGTAGTTAATACATGATAAAATCACCATAAAAGTTTGTATGCAAATATTTCATCTATACGTGCCTAATAAATCTGCTCTAACACTTTAGCCAAATATTTTGCAGCACCTTCGCATTCTTCTAAGGTATTTCCTGTTGCTCCAAATTCTATTATTGTTGCCGCCTTTCCTAAATGTTGATTGTATCTGGCATTTCTTAATATTATTGGTTTAAATAATCCAGGGTACATTTCATTGCCTTTTTGTTGAACCTTTATTGCAAATTCCAAGTTTTGTTTCCAATTATCATGTTCAAGACCACTTCCGTCAGTACCAATAACAAACATAATTTGCGATACATATTCATCGCCAATTTTAACTTTTGGAGCATAAGACTCATCACTCATTGCATCTCTATGTAAATCTATTATTATATCAGTATCCTTGTTTTTCGTTAAAATGTCACTTACTGTTTTTAAAGATCTACCATATGACCCCGTATATGATGGGTAATCGTGGTATGTTTTATCATGAATTACCTTGAAACCATAACTATTTAAATATGTTTGGAGGACATCCCCTACTTTTGATACACTATGGCTTAAATCTAATGTTCTAAAGTTTCCACTAGATTCATATTTATTTTTCTCTGTTGGAGTATAGCTCTCACAGGTATGTGTATGAAAAATGATTACATTTTTATTATTTAATTTTACATTTGTTGTGGATAATTTCATTTCATCTAAATTAAAACCTGTCTCGTTTTTTATTTTTACTCCATTTGTAGTAAAATTATATGTTTCTTTGTATGTGGATTTTATAACCTCAGTTGATACATTTGTGTTAACCTCTTGAATATCATTAATATCTACAGGCTTATCTGCCACTTTGTTTTCATTTTCTGTAGTGTTGGAATTTTCACTTTGCTGATCTTGGTTTTGTGAAAATTCATTATTATTCGATAGTTCAATATTATCTGAATTTCTAGAAGTAATTGACTTTGAAGCTCTTAGCTCTGAATCTAATATTCTTTCTGGATTAACTTCTATATTCCTTTGATTTAAATTTCCCATTATAGTTAGTTCCTCTGATATACATGATATATATTGATCTGCACTAATTTCCATATTTGCTAAGTTATCTTTTGAATAATTTATAATGCAAACAATAGCTACTAAAATGCATAATGTAAAACCTATTTTTATGGCCTTTTTTATTAAATCTTTTGATGATATTACTGACACCCTAATCATAAACTTCTCCTTTGTGTGCAATAATTACTATTACTAAATATATGATATCCATATATTTTTTATGACAAAAAAGAGCAGCTATCATTTCTGATAGTTGCTCTCTACACTCGATTTATTTGTACTTTGTTTTCATTTTTGTATAAATCTAAAATGTGCCGAATTAAACTTTTATTTTAAATCAACTACATTCTCGTCTTTTACATAATATTTTGTACCTACCATTTTATCTGGTAAGTATTGTTGCTCTACCCAGTGTCCTGGATAGTCGTGTGGATATTTATATCCATCACCATATCCAAATTGTTCCATTCCCTCTGCCGGTGCATTTCTAATATACATTGGAACCTCTCCTGTGTCTTTATTGGCTACGTCAGCTAATGCCGCATTTATTGCATTATATGATGCATTCGATTTTGGTGACTCTGCCATATATACTGCTGCTTCTGAAAGTATAATTCTTGCTTCTGGCATTCCTACCATATGAACTGCCTGCATAGCTGCATTTGCTACAACTAAGGCATTTGGATTAGCCATACCAACATCTTCAGCTGCAGATATCACAATTCTCCTTGCTAAAAACATTGGGTCTTCCCCACCATTTAATGCCCTTGCTAAATAAAATACAGCTGCATCACTATCAGATCCCCTCATAGACTTTATAAATGCACTAATGTTATCGTAGTGGCTATCTCCATTCTTATCAAAAATAGCTTTTCTGTTTTGAACACTATCTGCAGCAATTTCATTTGTAATGTGAATGTATCCATCACTGCTCATATTAGTTGTTAAAACTGCTACCTCTAAACCATTAAGAGCTGTACGAACATCTCCATTAGCTGTATCTGCTATTTTTAACAATGTTTCATCTTCTATTTTTATATTGTAATTTCCAAGACCTTCTGGTCTTGATAACGCATTTTTAAGTACTTGATATATATTATCCTTTGTTAGTGGATTAAGCTTAAATATCATTGATCTTGATATTAAAGCCTTGTTTACCTCAAAATATGGATTTTCTGTGGTTGCACCAATAAGAATAACTGTTCCATTTTCTACATATGGAAGTAATGCATCTTGTTGCAACTTATTAAATCTATGAATCTCATCTATAAATAAAATGCATTTTCCAGATGGATTAAGCATTATATTTTGAGCTTCTTCTATTGCAGTTTTTATATCTCCAACACCAGACGAAACTGCATTTATCCTTTTAAATTTATATTTTGTTGTATTACTTATAACCTTAGCAAGTGAAGTCTTTCCACATCCTGGAGGTCCCCATAAGATAATGCTTGATAATCTATCTGCCTTTATAGTTCTATATAAAATTTTATTTTGCCCCAGGATATGCTCCTGTCCAACATAATCTTCCAAAGTTTTTGGTTTCATTCTATATGCCAATGGCTCATTGTAATTCATAATAAAAATTATTCCCTTCTGTATATTAATGTCTATAAATAAAATTAAAATATACTAAATCAATATAATGACAGATTCCAATCGTATAGCTACCGCTAAGGAGTGAAATAAACTTAGTATATTTTCATTTTGCAATATATATTAAGTTAAGTGACGATTATTAACATCAATTTTAATTATAATATAATAACTAGGTACATTTATCAAGAAATTTTTACGTTTTTTGATTTACTATTCACAGCATATAAAATTAAATTTTGTATACAATGTCTGTATTGTTTGGCAGAGCTTTTATATTATATACGTTGTGCAGCAAATTCCTATAAGAGCAAAAACAGGGCGCCCATAGGACGTCCCGCTTCTGTCGCTTGATGAATTGCTCCGCACACTTAAGCTTCAGCCGGGGTAATGGCTTTCACTCTTGCGATTGCAGCTTTGGTTTCTGCAAGTGCCTGCTTTGCCTTAGCTTCAGCGGCTTTACCAGCTTCAACAGCCTGAGAAATATCAGTCGTATTAGCCTTAATTGCCTGTGCACTTTCAGTTGCAGCCTTAGCAGCGTCAATAGCCTGTTTGGCCTGTGCGCATGCATCCGGAATCTTTGCACCACGAATCATTTGAGCGATGATGTGGTCAACGCTAGTAGCAACTTCTGCCATCTCGTTAACCCTCCCTTCCATTTAAAATAGTCCAGTGCCGGGGTAAGGCACCTTCTTGGTCAGGTTGGATTCCTGAAAACCAGATTGTATTGTATCATGTTTATGTTTACTTGTCAATAAAAATGTTGATATTTCTTTTAATTATATAAAAATGTGTTAACTACCTCGACAAATATTGACTTATTTTTTATACTTCTATATACTGGAAAAAAGAATGGAGGTAACCTGTGGAACAAAAGAAAAAATATTTTATTTATCTAGACATACTACGATTAATTTCGTGTATTGCAGTATTTTTATATCATTTAAACGTTTTAAAAGGAGGCTATTTAGCTGTTTGTAGCTTTTTTGTAATAAGTAGCTTTCTTTCATGTATTTCTGAATCGAAAAGAGAAAATTTTTCGCTAAAAAAATACTATATTTCAAAACTTGTTAAGCTATATGTACCGCTGGTAGCAGTTGTATTTGTTACAATAAGCTTTCTATCATTGTCACCAGATATACTTATTCCTAGCTTAAAGCCTGAAGTAAAATCAATTTTGCTTGGATACAACAATTTTTGGCAACTATCTGCTAATATGGATTACTTTGCTCAGCATATTGATTCACCATTTATGCATTTGTGGTATGTATCAATTTTGCTACAATTTGACCTAGTATTCCCATTAATTTATATACCGCTTCGAAAACTAGGTGATAAATGCCATAAAACTATTCCATGCGCATTAACAATAGTGTGCTCTATTGCTGGATGTATATATTTTTACATTGCTAGTTTAAATCAAAATATTATGGCATCATACTACAATACATTTAGTCGTATGTTTTCACTTTTATTTGGTTTAAGTTTAGGATTTATACATCACTACTATGCACCATTAATACCTAAAATACTAAAAAATAAGAAGACCAGTGTTTTCATATTCTTTACATACATACTAATTCTTATTTCATTATTCTATACAATAGATGCTAGTTCAAAATTTTTCCAAATAAGCATGATTGTTGCATCTTTAATAACATGTAGAATAATAGACTATAGTATAGTTTTATCAAAAGAATCTGGGTCACTGCCAAATAAAATAATTAAATATTTTTCAAGCATTAGTTATGAATTTTATTTATTGCAATATCCACTAATTTTTTACTTACAATGTACAAATATAAGTGAAAACTTAAAACTTACAATTATATTACCATTACTTTTAATATTATCTTGTATATTTCACTATATATTATCTAAAAATAAAGAAAAATACTTGTTACATTATATTTTTGAATTTTTATTACTAGTGGTAACAGTTTTTGGAATATATAAATTTTGCACTACCAAAGACAATACTCAAGAAATGAACGAGCTAAGAGCTGAACTTGCTCAAAATGAAGCTATACTAGCAGCTAAGCAAGATGAATATAATAAAAAATTTCAAGAAAAACAACAAGAATTTGAAAAAGCAATGAAAGAAATTGATGTAGATGAAGGTAAACTTGCTGAAATGGTTACAAATGTGCCAATCGTTGCAATGGGCGATTCTGTTATGGAAAATAATGCTAAACTACTTTATCAAAAATTTCCAAATATGTACATAGACGCAAAATATCTTCGTGTAGCCTCTTATGCTGTGGATGCTTTGCAAAACCTAAAAGATCAGGGAAAACTTGCAGATATAATAATTCTAGAATTTGGAGCAAATGGAGATTGTACTGAAGCTGAAAAAAATAAAATTATGGAAATATGTGAAGGAAAACAAGTATTTTGGTTAACAGTACCAAACGATCGAATCGTTAAAGTTAATGATAAACTATTTAAACTTGCTGAAAAATACGATAACTTACATATAATAGATTGGTACACTATAACAAGACCTCATCCAGAATATTTTATATCTGATAAAGTTCATTTAAATTCTAAAGGTAAAGAAGCATTTACTCAAGTACTATATGATGCACTTTATGATTATTATTCAAATGAAATTTCTGCTAAAAAAGAAGCTTTAGAAAAAGAATACGATGAAATCTTAAATAATTTAGGTGATTTTGGGGATATCTCCCAAAATCACCTAAAGTGTTACTAGTCAGCCATATTTGAAAGAATATGTAATGAAAAGTCTTAGTATTTATATTTTACAGCTATCAAAACATAAATGTTTTGATACGGACGCTTCGCTACTTAAAATAATTATCTAAAAAGATAATTATTTTAGTACCTTGACGCTCACAAATATAAATACTAAGACTTTTTATTACATTATAATTTGTCTAGGGCTAACTGGTAACCCTAAATTGGATTTACATGTATAACTGTTAAATATATTTCTTCTACTTTTTCATCTATTTCTTTTTCAAGTCTGTTTGCTATCTCATGGCTTTCAAAAGTAGATAAATTTCCATCTACATAAATAGTAAATGAAATTTGGTATTTATAACCTACAGGTGTTGAATTAAAGTGCTGTATTTTTTTTACTTCTGGATATTTATTTATAATATCTAAAACTTTATTTTTTCCTTCTTCGTTAATTGCTCTATCCATTAATATATCGTAACTTTCTTTGAAAATCTTTATACCTGTAATGCATATCCATATAGAAATACATATACCTACCACACCATCAAACCACAGTATATTCGCCAATCTTAGTAGTGCTGCTATTAATGTAAATGTTGTTACGAAGCAATCGTTTCTGTGATCTTTTGAATTAGCTTCGACAAGCAAATTATTATACTTTTTAGCTATAGAGTTTGTATATATGAATAATAAAAGTTTTGTTATGATTGTTATAACACACACAACAATTAACCACCATGAGAACTTAAAGTCATCTTTAAATATTAATGAACAAATTGAATCATATAGCAGTTTGAATGAAACTATTATCATAGATATACTTATTAATAGCGAAAAAATATACTCTGCTTTCCCATGACCTAAATTATGACACTCATCCCTTGGCTTATTTGATATTTTGTTTCCTATAAAAGTCATTAATGATGAAAAAATATCTCCTGCACTATTTGCGCTATCTGCTATCATAGCCTGGCTTCCTGTAATAAATCCTATCGTTGCCTTTATTATTAATAAAAACATATTACCAACTATTCCAAAAATACTTGCCCTTTTTGTAAGTTTATATCTATCTTCCATAATTTATCTTCTATTCCCTTCCTCAAGATACAAATGATCTACTTTGTTAAAAAAAGCTGCTTTTATAAAGACAAACACTATCCCTAAAACAATTGTACCTATAATATAAATTATTGTGGGTATTGGTGTAACAAACATTAACGTCATACAAATAAGGAAAGTTATAATAGCATGCTTATTAACCATTGTTTTTTTCCATAAATCTATATTTGAAGTCATTAACCTAACAACAACTGCTACTGACATCCCTCTCATCATTGATGTAATATATGTATTTTCCATGAAATTACTTGCAAATGTAGCAATCAATAGTATTACACATGTTGGAAATATACAAAATGATACTGCAGCCAAAAATCCTGCAAATGGTCCTTTGATTTTGTTTCCTAAATACACAACTGAATTTATTACAGCTGCACCTGGACCACATCTTCCCCATGTAATGCTATCTAAAACATCTTCTTTCTTTATCCAATTTCTCTTAATGGCCAATGCATCCTCTAGTAGTGGCATTAAAGCCGAAAAATTTCCAATCATCTGAAGTCCAAGTAAAGCAAACACCCACATAAAATTAATATAATATATCGTATTTTTCTTAAAGTACATAAATTATACTCCTTTCTATATTTGAATTGCAAGTCCTAATACTGCTCCTATTCCTAAAGTCTTTATGGCTGATATTTTATACTTTTTAGTTATACAAAATATTATTATGCTAGCAATAACAGCTTTAATATTTAGCATTTGGATACATGTGCCCAGTTGTATATTCTCTGGGTTATTAAACATTGCATTTTTTATTATTAGTATGGATCCATTAACTATTGTTGCATATCCTGTTGCTCTTACCATACTCATTACAAAGTCAAATCCTTTATTGTCTTGAACTTTTTTAATACACTTTACAAAAACCGCCATAAAAATTACTGCTGGCATGATAAATGCAAGTACCGCAGAAATACTTCCAATTACACCATTTACCCTATTTCCCACAAATGTTGCAATATTGCACGCTAGTGGGCCTGGTGTCATCTGCGATAAGGAAATAAGATTTGTAACTTCCCCTTCTGTACACCATCCTGTAGCTCTAGCCATTTCATAAATGTGTGGAAGAGTTGCAATTCCACCTCCAAAAGAAAACGCACCTATTTTAAAAAACCAAATTATAAGCTTAATCAAAAAAACACCTACTTTCAAATTAACTTTATGTTAATTATAGTAGGTGTTTTCCCTTAATGGAAATACTTATTATTTATACAATTATAACTTTTAGTTATATATATTTTAATAAAAAGTGAATTACTTTAAAAACCTTCTAAAAAATTTAGTTGATCTTAACGTCTCAACTTTAACTAATTAAATTGTTTTTTTATAATCCTTATTAACTTTAATAGCTCAGGAAATTGGTTATCTTTATGATAATATATTCCAAATTCCCCTTTTGGCAACTTAAAATCTACATCTAGAGCTGTTACTCTACCTTGATTAATTTCATCTACAAAGTAGTCCTTATTGGCTAAACCTATACTATTTTCATTTTTTTCTACGATTCCTTCCATAGTAACAGAATCTATGCTATTTACTTCTATATTATTCTCCTTCATGATATCTATGAATTTACATACCGCTATATTTCTACCTCGTGGTACATATACAATTTTATTTTTAAAGTCTTTTGCTTTTACTTTTTTACCACATAACGTTGAATTGTTATTGGCAATTATAGCATAATCAAACATTCCAAGCTTTATGTACTTTATCTTTGATGTATCGAACTCTGATTCGTCCTTTTTTATAATCAAAACTGCGTCTAATTCATAATTCAAAAATTTTTCAAAGAATGTATTAAATTGATCAGTATAAGCATTAATTTTAGCATCTTTGTTTTCATTATAAAATTGTGCAATACTCGTATTTAATACCTTACTTAACATTGTTGCATATGTTCCAAAATTTATTGCTCTATTTTTTTCAAATAATTTTTCCGCTTCATCTATTGCCTTAACGTGAGAGGCAACTTTTTCATACAAAATTTTACCTTGTTTGGTTAGTTGCATTCCATGAGATCTATTAAATAATATAGTATTCAATTCATTTTCTAAGTTTTTTATGTGCTTTGTCACAGCTGGTTGAGAAATATTTAAAATTTCACTTGCTCTGGTTATATTTTCTTCGTCTGCAACAATGATAAAAATTCGATATAATTCCATATTTGGCATACAATATTCCCCCTATTATAATCCCATTTAAGAATTTTTATTTGCTCTTATCCAGCCAATCTAATAGTATCTCAAATTCTTCATAATGATTTATAAAAAATGTTCCGTTTTTCATTGATTCTTTAACTTCATCTGCTGAAAACCAATGAACTGATTCAACCTCTTCTTTTTGAAGCACTAAATTATTTATGTTTTCAACATCCATTTTTATATAATAATCATCAAAAAATACATGCTCTGTATCTGATCTACCACCATGATATCTTACTAAATTTTCAGCTTTAATATCTACTCCAATTTCTTCTTTAACCTCTGTAATTATGCCTTGTATACTATCTTCACCGCTCTTTGGATGACCTCCTGTAGTTGCATATAGTCCGTTTTTTCTTTGACTTCTCTTTTGGATTAGAAATTTTCCATCTGAATTTTGAATATAAACCAAAACCACAATTATGTAATTACCTTCTGGTACTTGCTCTCCTTTGTATATTGTTTTTCCTGTTAAATTTCTATTCTTGTCGTATAAATCACGTTTTTCCATATCTTATCCCCCCAATTTAATCTAGTTTTAAACACGAGCAGTCAAAATACATCTTTTTATATTTCACATAAATATTAAATTTCTATTCCTATTGGGCAATGATCACTTCCCATTACCTCATTCATTATCATTGTATTTTTTATTTTTCCTATAAAATCCTTTGATACAACAAAATAGTCGATTCTCCATCCTGAATTGTTTGCTCTTGCATTTCCTAAGTAACTCCACCAAGTATATATAACCTCATCTGGATGAAAATATCTGTATGTATCAATAAATCCAGCTTCTAAAAGTTCAGTAAATTTACCTCTTTCTTCATCTGTAAAACCTGCATTCCTTCTGTTTGATTTTGGATTTTTTAAGTCAATTTCTTCATGAGCAACATTAAAATCCCCGCAAACTACAACTGGTTTCTTTTCTTCTAATTTTTTTAGATAAGCTCTAAAATCGTCTTCCCAAACCATTCTGTAGTCTAATCTTTCAAGTCCTCTTTTGGCATTCGGCACATATACATTTATTAAATACATTTCGTCAAATTCCATTGTTATAACACGCCCTTCATGGTCATGCTCTTCTATCCCTATACCATAAGTAACGCTTATAGGCTCAATCTTTGAATATACAAGAGTTCCTGAGTATCCCTTTTTTTCGGCAGGATACAAATATTTATAGTATCCTTCTGGATTAAACTCGAGTTGTTCCTCTGTAACTTTTGATTCCTGCATACAAAATACGTCTGCATTTACTTTATTAAAAAATTCTTCAAATCCCTTTTTTAAACATGCTCTAAAGCCTGCTACATTCCATGATATTATTTTCATATTCTTCTTCCTCTCATAAAATTATACTTACTTCTATTACTTTGCTGATGTCAAAGCATAAAAATAGGATAGGGTGTCTCTCAGAGCAAATCTGAAAATATTTAAAATTGAACCCCGTCCCCAATTTAAAATTGAACCCCGTCCCCAATTTAAATTAATTTAAAGGATATACTTCCTGTTCCATTTTCAGATACAATTGTTGCAATTGCACCATTTATTATGGTAAAACATGGACCTCTATGTGAGATATCAGCATCATATATAATTGGTAAATTGAGCTCTGATAGCACACTATCTTTTAGAGTTTGTTCCATTGTATACCCAAGCAGAGTATTATCATTTCCATTTCTTCCAAATACTACTGCTTTTGTAAATTTAAAATATCCACACTCATTAAATTTCCATAAAGTTCTAATTATATCTTCCTGTGTAAAATCACAATTATCAAAGTACCAAATAATTCCATCATCTTTATACCTATTTATAAAATCTTGTGTACCATCATATTTTGTTGCTGAAAGTACGTCTATAACATCTAAACAACCACCAATTATTCTACCAGTTACTTCTACTCTATCTTGATTTAAGTTTTTCCAAATAACTTTATCAGTGAAATTATATCCTTCAAGCCCAGTAACCTTTGGAGCCCATTCTTTTTCATACATTTCGTAATTGTTTTGAGTAATAACATTCCCTGTTATTATTTGAAGATTGTCTGTTATATCTCTAGTGTAATCTTCTGTCCCATAGTCACCAAAATTTAATCCATATATAGTTGCTATATCATATTTTGTTGTAATTGGAAATAAAATCCCAGTTGGATCAGACATTCCTTGCAAATATTTTGGATGCTCTTTTATCTTTTCAAAATCAACATATGGAAGCATTTCTACAAGAAATTCTCCACCTGCAGCACACATTAAAAAATCTATATTGTCATCTTCAAACATATCTGTAAGCTCTTTAGCTCTATATTTTGCATTACTACTTCTTGACATATATGATTCAAAGATATTTTTTGACCATTCAACACCATAGCCCATTTGCTCTAACTTTCTTTTAGAGTTTTTGTATTTATTAACATGAGGCTTATCATATGCGCCACTTGATGGAGCTGGAACACCAATTACATCTCCTCTTTTTAAAAACTCTGGATAAATCATTTTAATCGTTATTCCTTTCTACGCAAATCTATTTCAAATTTATTGTTATTCTATCATACTAATCCTCTCATAACAATAATTTTTTTATAATGTTTGAGACTTTGTTACTATGCTGTTACAATTCACAACTTTAGAATTAAATAATAAAGATTAGTGATATAGTGTAAATTTTATAATATTACGCCCCAACTACATAAGAGAATTTACTTTTTTACTGCGTTATACACTTGTAAAAATTAAATTCTCTAATTTGCTGGTCCCCACCTTAACTTCATATTATAAAATTTACACTATATCCCTAATCTTATATGAAATCAAGCTATGAATTGTAACACTATGCTAAATGAAAAGATCTTCTAGCAATTCTGTTAGTGGCCCTTTCTTTTTTGTAAGCTTATTAATTTGCTCTTTATTCGCTTAGAAGGATACTTCCTCCACCTATAACTTCCCCAGTAGTTGCGTCTATAAAATAGCTGAATCTTTCATCATTTGGATTATACTTGCCATTGAATTTATCTACATTATTGGTATCATACGTTATCGATACTACCCAAGCCTTTCTAATTCGTGACTCTGTACGATAAAACACCGATTTTTCATATGGATAGTCTAAAGAAGTTTGCTCATGTAGTTGTTCATAGTCATTTGATCTAAGGTAGGCTCCTCCATTCATTGATACTATTCTTAAATTTGTTTCTACTTTATCTATTTTATACATTTCATACTGGGTTCTAAGTTTATTGTCTTCATTCAAAGCGATTTCTTCTGCTTTTTCTTTTGTAATCTCAACAGGATTATTTTCAAATTTTTTGTTAGAAAACATAAAACTTTTTACCACATTTATTTGTGGAATAAATGAAATAATAATACTTTCATAAGGATTTCTTATACCATCATATTCTTTACAAAAAGTAACATTATACATATATGACTCTTTATCTGAGTTTAGGTTTGACTTTACCCTCACATAACCATAATCATTAATATCATATCCGTACTTTTGTGCTATTTCCCTTGCAGTATTTACTGCCTCTTCTTTTGTTGTTCTATAGTGTTCTATATCCTTATAAATATTACCAGTGCTTATAATAAATGACCCATCTCCACTAGCATCAATAAATATATTAGTATTTTGTTCAGTTGTAATATGCCAATCCGAATCGTAATCATCAATATGGTTTTGTAGTTCTATTTCTTTTATATTTTCATCTTTATATCCAAACCTTTCCAATATCTCATTTGCTTTTTCTCTTGCTTCGTCTTCAGACATTATATTTTGCTGATTTATATTTTGATTGCCATTATTCTTAATAGAACCTGCAACCACTCTTTCTGGCTCTTCCCATACGCTTTTTTTCTCGTGCACAATACTTGTTGTAGCCAAAACTATGCTTGAAGATATAAAAGTTATAACAAAAAAAGAAGCAACTTTTTTCATAAGTGAAGAGTTTTTTTTCTTTCCTTTTAATCCATTTTTTATAATTGTATCCAGTTCGTCTGGAATATCTATTTCATTATTCAAGTCAGTATATAATTTTTTATCCAATTGATCCATAAAGCTCTTGACCTCCTTCTTTTAAAATATTTTTCATTTTTTCTTTTATTCTTGCCCTTCTTGTCTTAACTGTATTTTCTTTTAGTTTTAAAATTTTTCCAATTTCTTTATCTGTAAATTTTTCTACATAAAATAGGATAATAATTATTCTATCTTCATATTTAAAATTCTTTAAGATAAAATTGAAATCTAATATTGCTTCAACATTATCATAATCAGAGCAATTTAAGGAACTATAAGCTTCAACTTTTTCCAACGATATAATCTTGTTTTTACTTGCTTTTTTATATGTACTATTACTTGTGTTAATTAAAATTTTGATTATCCATGGTTTAAAACTTTCTATTTTCTTTAATTTTTTTATTGAATTAAAAGCAATAATCATTGTTTCTTGTATTACATCATATATATCTTCGTCATTTTTTATCCTTGTCTTTGCTATTTTGTATAAATCTGCTTTTAATAATAAAATAAGTTCAGTAAATGCTTTTTTATCACCCTGCCTAGCTTTTTTCACTAGTTCATCCATTCTTATTTTCCTCCTTGTAAAATATCTTATTTGCAAACTTGATATACATATAAGACATATTCAATCATAAAAAAAGTTTCATTATTTAATATTTTTTCATTTTATTTTGTTATGTTTATTCCATTTTCTAGATTTAACTTTGTATTTATTTACTGAATTGATTAATAATGAAATTTTTAATTTATTGATCTACATTCTAAAAATGGTATAAAAAAAGACTTACACTAAATATATTATCTAGTATAAGCCCTTTATATTTTTATGTTATAAAAATAACACTATTAATCTACATTTTTTAGCCCAAATATCATTTTACGCTCTAGGATGTGTCTTTTTGTATATATTTTTTATTCCTTCATCTTGAAATTGCATATATACTTGTGTTGATGAAATATCTGAATGTCCAAGCATTGTTTGAATTGCTTTTAAATCAGCTCCATTTTGTAATAAGTGTGTAGCAAAAGAATGTCTTAAAACTCCTGGAGTTATTTCCTTGTCTATATGAGCTTGCTCTTTATAGAATTTTACTATTTTCCAGAAACCTTGTCTTGTTAATCTTTTTCCGTTTATATTTACAAATAATGAATCTGCTTCATCATTTTTTATTAAGTATGGTCTAGAGTTTTCAATATAGCTCTTTAATGCTTTTACAGATAGGTCTCCAAGAGGAATAGTTCTTTGTTTTGTTCCAGTTCTACAAATTACATATCCTTCTTTAACATTAACATCCTTTATATTTAATGATATAATTTCTGTTACTCTCATTCCTGTAGCATATGCAAATTCTAACATTGCCTTATCCCTAATACCTTTTAAGTCTGTATCAACAGGTTGCTCTAATAGTAATTCGACCTCTTTAGTTGATAGTACATTTGGTATTCTTTTTTCAATTTTTGGAGATTGTACATTTTCTGTTGGATCAGCAACAATATTCTTTACTCTAACAGAATATTGATAAAAAGATCTAATTGATGCTAAATTTCTTGATACTGTAGATGTCTTTTTTCCATTTTCTTGTAGATATTGTAGATATCCTTTTATTGTTGATTCGTCAGCCTTTGCATAATCTATATTATTTTTTAATATATATTCCTCATATTGATTTATATCTCTCTTATATGATTGTAATGTGTTATCTGTTAATTTCTTGTCTTTTTGAAGAAATTCTAAAAAATTGTTAATTTGCTTTTCCATCTTATTTCTCCTTACCTATATTTTTTAAATTTACATAAACTACATCTGTTATATCAAATTAATGTATAAAAGTAAATAGTTTTTTGCTATTTCTTATATAAAATTTATCATTATATCACTAAAAATCGACATTGTAAATAGATATTCTAAAAAAGATGACAAAATTAGCCCACTTGCCATAATCAAGGAAAACATTGTGTGTCTGTATATTTCACCTTTGATATCATCTTTTCCTTTTATTTTTATAATAAACGCGTGTAATTTCATAGAGCTAACTGCCAAAGCCAATATACACGGAATCGCTATAATATTCTGTGCTAGCATAGTAACTAAAGCAAATGTAATTCCTTTTGCATTTCCTAAAGTCGCTATAATTGCAGATATAGAGTATCCTATGCACAGACCTTTATATCCAACAATTCCATAAATAATAGGAATCCCTATTATCGTAGAGCCAACAATCCAAATAATACCCGCTAATTTTAAGTTTGATAGTATTGACTTTGTTATAAGCTTGCCCCCATCGATGGTATACTCTCTATTTTTTATTGATTGTATAAAACCATTGACATATCCAGTTATACTATTTTGGTTTTCTACAGAGGAGCAATTAACAAGGATTACACCCATAACAATGCCAATTATAAAAATTAACGAAATAGTAAAATACTCTTTTATATTTTGATTTACGTGATTTTCTATTGCAATAAAAAACTTATTGCTCTTTTTATATAGTCCTCTTTTGTTTCGCATGATTCCTCCAAAAATGTTTATACTTTATTTTTATTCTACATACATTTCTGTTAGAACCTATAAACTATAATATAATCATATTATTTGTATAGTCCAAATTTGCAATATTGTCGTTTTTACATGCCATCGTATATACGTCAGTTGCAAAAATATCTATATCTAACATTCTATTATATATTTTGTTTGTATTGCTATCTTTAAATTTTTTTACTGATGTTACTAATGGTAACTTCGGATTAGATTTCTTTATTTTTGAAATGAGCTCTTTTCCATTTTCATTAAATCCGATAACTCTTGCATATGGTACAACACGTTTTGCCATTTCTACATCTTTTTTTGTAATTCCTAATAATGCACATATCAGTATTCTCTGTATTCTAGATTGCGTATACCTTTTCGACTTTACAATCCTAATCAAATCTTCTAGCTTATTTGTAAAATTTGCTGCATTTTTTATGTTATTTTCAAGACCTTCACTTACATCTGGTAAAGCTGCAATTTCCAATGTTGAC
Organism: Clostridia bacterium; assembly: GCA_017939755.1. Lineage (GTDB taxonomy): Bacteria > Bacillota > Clostridia > TANB77 > CAG-508 > CAG-492. The sequence continues at coordinate 25,090 of JAGBAJ010000033.1, forward strand.
ATCTTTCTTAAGTTATATATAATTTGTTTTTCATACATAGATAAATCTATAATCGTATTTCCGAGCTCTGCTTCCTTGCTTAAAATTTCGTAAGTAGCTATTGGTACAACTTTTCTTATATCACCAAATTGCTTGTCCTTTATCATAGATCTAATAGCTGTGGCACTTGCCAGTTCGTCTACAATTGTATTGTCGTTGTAATATACCTTTTCTCTTTTTATTGGAATTGGTTGTATTGTTGATTTTAATTTTTTTAACGATTTTAAATACTCAATCGCTAATATGTTATTTGGCGCATTTAAAATGTTTGCATATCTTTCGTTATTATTAAAATATATCATCAAAGCATTTTCTCTTGCCTTTGGAAATGATAATCCCCTTTTTAGCTCCGCATTTAACAAATCTCTATATTGTTTTGGTTCGTCACATACAACGCTTGCTATGTTATTTAAAGCTGCAAAATCCTCAGTTTCTGTACCAAATGAAATACAATTAATAATTCCCAAACTTTTTAAAATTTTTATAGCTCCAAGAGAAAAACCTTCAGCACTCGAAATGCTATAGATAGTTGGAAGTTCAATTACAAGATCTATACCATTAAGTAATGCTAGCTCTGCTTTTTTCCATTTATTAAGAATTGAACTATTTCCTCTTTGTACAAAATTCCCACTCATAACACACACAGTGTATTTTGCTCCAGATTTTTCTTTAGCTTTACTCAAATGATACATATGACCATTATGAAAAGGATTATATTCTGCAACAATGCCTAGTACTTTATTTTCCTCCACCTTGCAACCTCCCTTTTCTATAAAAACATCCTACATTATTGAAAAATAATAAAAAGTAAATCTATAATTTACTTTTTAAAATTACATAATGTTCCCCTATATTTATATCAAACTTTATATACATTTGTCAATTGTCAGTGCTCTTTTTATGAATTTTTTTAACAACAAATTTTAGTTTTCATAAAACAAAAAAGGATATACATACATTGAATTACAACCCTAATAGTTAACTCAACGTATTTTATCCTTTTATCTCTCAAGCTCTCTTCTAACGTGTTCTGACAAGAGCTCTATTTTTCTTATTAATATTTCCATTTTTGATTTATATTCTACATTTTCATACGATTTTACATATCCACTTTTATACAGAAATTCCATTGTTTTTTGAAGCTTTTTTTTCATTCTAGTTATATTCTTTTCTATTGGCATTGGATATTTTGATTTATACTTATTTGATATGGTCTTTTTGAGCTCTTTTCTTTCTATTGAAAATGTACTATATATGTTATCTCTAATTTTTAGTATTCCTTCATATTGATTTTTATACTTTTTAGCTCTTTTATTTTCATCTAAATATATTTCTATATCTGCAAGAATATCAATAATTTTATACTCTTTTGTTGGTTCTGCCGCCTCATTGTAGCCAGCAACACAATCATCAATTCCTTTTATGGCAGAAAAAATATTTTCTCTTTCTAAATCCTTCGCTTCTGTTAATACAAATAACTTATATATTGTATCTATAAGGAAATTTCTATTTTTCATCTTTTCAAATTTTTCCATTAAAATTGCTCTATCAATTTCTGCTCTATATCTCATAAATTTTTCGTAAATTTCTTTTTTTATTGCATTCAATTGTAAATTTTCAATGTTTGATAAATCATTCCTATTTATCGTACCTAATTGAGTTTCATAGGTATATAATAAATCCCCTATACTTTGCATTCTTTGAATATCATAATCAGTATTGCTAGATTTTCTTGCACTTATTTTTTGTATTTGTCTTACTAGCTCCTCTAAATCCTTAATAAACTTTGTTTTAGATTCAATCATTTCATAAACTAAATTGTAATTATAGCTATTGACATTAAACTTTTTCTCTATATTATCTGTCAATACCTTTGATTTTTTTAGCTTTTCGATATTAAAATTCATAGTTTTTATTAATATTTGAAGATTACTAATATGATTTCTATTTTGGTTCTTTAATTTTTCTAAATATTCACCTTTAGTCATAAGCATCTCCTATAATCTTTTTCATATGTTTGTTTGCCCATCATATCCAGCCTTATTCTTTAAGTCATTTAATGGTCCAAAGACCATTTCTTTTCGCTCTTTGATATCTTTTTCTATATCTTCTGTAGAGCCATTTAGAAAATAATTGCTGTATACAATACTTATGTCAAGCTCTTTGTCAATTTTTCCCTTAACACCTTTTTCAGTAAACTGCCATCCAACCATTTTTTTAATTAATTCATCATTTCTGGCTCCATCACCCTCGGTGTCATTATACCAATAGTCCGGTATATCTTTTATTTTTGGATAGTACGCAAGCCACATTTCCAAATCCGCTTGCATTAAGTATTGATTAGCATAACTTGCGTTACCATATAATATAACTTTTTTATTTTTATCCTTTAATTTTTGGCTAAGTTCATTAATTAGCATATATCTTGATTCCCATATATCATCTGCTCTACCTTTTTCAACATGTTTTTCAACGTCAAGAGCTATAGGCAATACGTTGTTTTTATATTGATGTTCGTTAATATAATTTGTAATAAATTCTACTTCTTCGTCTATTTCAGTAGAATTTATCGCTTCATCTAAAAAATAATATCCAAAGGGGATTTCTAGATATTCACATGCTCTTGCATATTCATCTGCTTTAGGGTCTGTATACATATTTCCTTCTTGTCCATAACCTCTGCCTCCAGCTCTTATATATACAAATTTTATATTATTGTTTAATATAAATGCTTTGAACTCTCCAATATTCTTAAAATTATTTTGAAGGTTAAATTTTGAAACATCTAACATCAAATTCTTTTTTCCATATATAGCATTATATTTTCCTATATTTTTTTCTAAAACATATCCTACTTTTTTGCCAATTTTTACCTTACACCAGTGCTCTTTGTCTTTATCTTCAAATCGCTTTAATACATACACATCTGTGCCTAGCTCTATCTTTTCATATTTTTTATTTGTATTGGCTGATGAATACATTTTAACATCATCTCTAATAGTTATTGTCTTTTCTGCATTCTTTAGCTCTTTATTCAAAATTATCGCATCAATTCCAAATTTGACTCCTATTATAGCTCCAATGGTTATTATTATGATGCTAATATATATAATTATTTTTTTGATGCTAATATTATTTTTCACATTTTCCTCCACTTTTCTATAAATATTTTATCTTGTTCGTGAAAAAAAATCAATATAATAATAGAACAAATCGGAAAATCTTCGATTTTCCGTGAATTTGTTCGGCGCGAAATTTTATGCAATAAAATTTCTGTGCATATGTTTTCGGCGAAGCCTTTGTTATACATTAGGAAAAGTCAGCATGACTTTCCTAATGTATAACAAAGTGTACAAAAAAGAGCGTGATATTTATAACACGCCCTATATTTAATATATTAGTCTCTTGGTCTCATTAATGGATATAATACAACATCTCTAATATTATCACAATTTGTTAAGAATTGTAAGAATCTATCTATTCCAAGTCCCCATCCAGAGATTGGTGGCATTCCATATTCCATAGCTTTAATATATTCTTCATCTATAGACATTGCTTCTTCATCACCATTTGCTTTTAATTTACTTTGCTCTATTAATCTTAATTCTTGCTCTTTGGCATCTACAAGCTCTGAATATCCATTTATTATTTCTTGTCCATTTACTACTAATTGGAATCTATCTGTTATCTTTTTATTGTCATCATTAGCTCTTGCTAGTGGTGATAAATCAATTGGGTGCTTTATTAAATATGTTGGTTTTATCATAGTTGGTCTACTTACTTTTTTATAAAGGGCATCTATTAGATTTCCTCTTCCTAAGTTTTCAACATTTTCTTCGTCTAATTCAATTCCTTTTGCTCTTATTTCTGCTAATAAATCTTTTGCTGTTTCATATTTATCTATGTCAATTCCACAATCTTTTAAAATTATATCTCTAAAAGAAACAATATCCCATTCTTCTCCAAAATTAATTTCATTGTCTCCTATTTTTATTGTTAAATTTCCATCAAATAATTTATCAAAAATATATATTACCATTTCCCTTAGGAATTTCATATTATCTTCATAATTCCAATAAGCACTATAACCTTCTACTGAAGTAAAATCTTGTAGGTGATTTCTATCAATTCCTTCATTTCTGAAATTTCTTGCTACCTCATATACATTATTAAATCCACCTATTATTAATTTTTTTAATGTTAATTCTGGTGCTATTCTCAAAAACACATCTATATCATATGCATTATGATGTGCAATAAATGGTTTAGCTGTAGCTCCTGAAGCTGTATTTTGAAGAATAGGTGTATCTACTTCTATAAAATTATTATTGTCTAGAAATTCTCTCAATAATTTTATGAATTTAGATCTTAATAAAAATCTTTTTTTAGCATCGTCATTCATTATTAAATCTAAATGTCTTTCTCTATAAATAAGCTCTTGATCTACTAATCCGTGGAACTTTTCTGGTAATGGTCTGTATGATTTTCCTAAAAATGTATATCCATATACTTGAACACTTTTTTCTCCTGCTTGTGTTGTAAATATATCACCTTTAACTCCTATAAAATCTCCTATGTCTGTGATTTCATGAAATTTTCTATATTCTTCTTCTCCTAAGTCTTCTCTTTTAATTACCAATTGGACTTTTCCTGTAATATCTCCTATGTGTATAAATGAGATTTTTCCCATTTTTCTTTTTGATAGAATTCTACCTGCAACAGATATATCTTTTGTTCCATCTTCTAATGCTCTTATTCCTTCTATATCTGATGTTCTTTCATATCTTTCTGGTCTATTCTTTATACCATATTCCTTTATCTTATCTTCCTTTTCAAATCTTATTTGCATTAATTCAGCTTCACTTGCCATAATGATTCATTCCCTTCTTAAAAATTTTAATAAACACCATATTAAAATCTGCAAATGCAGATTTTCCGATTTGTTCTATAAACTTTAATATTTAATTTTGTTTACTAAAACCCGTTTGCCGTTTAACCACCATCTTCTTTACCTCCGATTGCGTTACATTATACCATAGGTAGATTAGTTCATCAATACTGCAGATGTCTTTTTTTTCCTTAATTTAATTATACCGTTATAATTCACAGCTTAATTTCATATAAGGTTAGAGATGTAATGTTAATTTATAATATTACGCCCCAACTACATAAGAGAATCTATATTTTTTACAGCGTTATACACTTGTAAAAATTAGATTCTCTAATTTGCTGGTCCCCACCTTAACTTCATATTATAAATTAACATTATATCTCTAATCTTTATTATATAATTTTATGGCTGTGAATTGTAACATTATATCTCTATTTTTTTTAGCTCTTCGTCTGAACAAGCCTTTTCTGTATCTTCTTCACTTTCTACATCATTTAATTTTAAATATTCTTTCATTGTTATGATACACATATGTACAAGTTTATTTATCGTATATATTATTAAGAATGGAAGTATTATTTGCAATAAGCACATTACAATTGTAAAATATTTACCTGCCCAGTAAAAAACTATTTCTACTGGAGTATTTGGGAAATTCTGTGATATAAACATAAAGTTTGTTCCCAAAATATCATTTACCACATATGAAATACAACACATTATGGTTATCAAAAAAGCATAGTGTCTAATATCCCCCAATTTTAGCTGTATATATCTTGTTATATTTACTAAAATTCCCAAATATACCATTGCTCCATGAAATACAAAACTTTGGATACTTATGTAATGAAATGTTGGATATATTGGTAAAGATGTATTTGGTGTACTTAGAAAAAAAGCCCCTCCTATTATTGCACCTGTTGAGATAAAAATATCACCAATCTTTTTAACAATACCTTTTCCATACGAGCTGAACAATCCTGCATATAAAATAATACTGCAATAATATAATGGTACGTAATGATTTGGATTGTTCCAATGACCAATAGCTAAGTTAAATATAATTTTTATTATTTCCATTATCCATAATAATACGGTTGTATTCTTAATAATTTTTTTTACACTGTCCCTATCACTATTTTTTGTATGCTGGATTAATATCATAACTATGACAAGTGTTATTGTTAATAAAATCATGTGTCCAGTACTATACATTTGACAGGGTTCATACTCTCCTGGTTTTGCAAAAAACATAGCTCATTCTCCTTATCTATAGTTCTCTCATATCTATTATATATCTATTTTTATTAATTTTCATCATAATTCGACAATTTTTATTAATAGTTTGTTACTATTTGTTACTATTCACAGCTCATAAGTGTTAATGATTAGCAATATAGTATTAATTTATAATATGAAGTCAAGGTGGGGACCGACAAGGTAGAATAAGTAAATGTTGCAAGCATACAGCGAAGCAACGTATACTTATTCTTCGATGTTGGGGCGTAATATTATAAATTAATACTATATTGCTAATCCAAAAACTACAATTAAGCTGTGAATTGTAACACTATTTAATGGAATAACTTTCCTATTACATATAAAAAATAGTAAACATATTAGTTTACTATTTTATCCTATCATTTTCACTTTTTTATTTATATTCTTATAAGTATTGTAATATGCAACAGTTAATGAACTACGCTCTGCAATTATAGCAATTATCTCATTCCTTTTAGGTGATAAAATCCCCTTTGAAAAATCTTTATTAATATTATATTTTATTTCAAATGGTAGTTGTGACTTTTTTAAAGTTGAATTACCAGATACTAAACGTAAGTATAACTTTGCATAATCTAAATATCCATTGGAAGACAACATAGCTATAATAAATGGATCTATATATTTTATATTTTCCTTATTTAAGTTAAGCTCTTTATATATATCAATATTAAAATTTAATTGCTTTAAATTCTTTAAAGCATTTTTTTGTAGAACTTCTATATCAGAAAAATTAGGCTTAAATTTTAGTCTTTTTCTTCCTACGCACTTACCATCTTTAATTTTCAACATAATATATTCGGCATTATCTGAATCATATGAAATACATAGGTCCTTATCTGTCCTATATTTCCCATTCCAAATATCAAGTTTATGCTGTAAAATTCCTTTTACTTCTCTTTTCTTTTCTGAAATAATTTTTGATTTATCCTTGCATATTTTTTTTATTTTTTTAGACTGAGGACCAAATCTTTTTTTTGATAATTTATGAAGATATTTTTGAGTTTGACCACCATAGGTCTTGTCTAAATTTCTTATATATGTATCTAAATTCTTATATTCACTTGTTTTTGTCCTAGATTCATATCCTACCAAAAAGCTCTCTATCTGTTCGCAAAAATCTATATATGTTTTATATATTTTGTTCATGCAATGAATATTGTTATCGTATTCCTTTCTATTGCAAAATACCATATAGTTTTTGTATAATAAACCAATTTCATCACGTATTAATTCAGTATATTGGTAATCATTTTTCTTGTTTACTTTATATAATTTTTTTATATAGTTTCTTGATTTTATACTAGAAAATATAGAATTATTGTGTCTTAAATTATCGTATAGCTCTTGGCAAATTGTTCTAATCATTACATCAATATCTTCCAAATTATTCCTCCAAAAAGATAAATTATTTTAATAAAAACATAAATATATGTTATTTTTTAAGCAACGTAATAATTATACCATAATATTCCATGAAAATCAATATATAGAGTTTTATCAAACCATAAAGCATAAAATTACTGTTACCAGTCAACCATATTTGAAAAGATATATAATAGAAAGTCTTAGCATTTATATTTTACAGCTATCAAAATATAAATGCTAAGACTTTTTATTACATTATAATTTTATCTATGGATGAATGGTAACAAATTTTTTCCAATTTATAATTTATCTTCTCATAATTTTATTTTTTTAAAACCTCTACCGCTTTTTGTAATTGTAAATCATCTTCATATGGTATAATAGTTGCATTATCCCATTTTTCATCTAGTTTTACTTCGATATCTGGTATAATTCCAACCTTATTGATAACATTATGATTTGGAGTGAAGTATTCTTCTATAGTCACCTTTACGCCTGATCCATCTGAAAATGAAAAAATGCTCTGAATTACCCCTTTTCCATAGGAGTTAGTGCCAACAATTTTGTAATTACAATTATCACGTAAACATCCAGCTAATATTTCTGATGCACTTGCTGTATTTTGGTTTATTAATAATACTACTGGGATGTCGATGATTGGATCCTCTTTTGATTTACTTATTTTTTCCTTCTTGTTTTTATCTTCAGCTATTAACATGATTTTATTCTTTTCAACCATTGTTTCAGCTACGCTAAGTGATTCGTCAACTAATCCACCACCATTATTTCTTAAATCTATAATTAGCCCTTTAGGATTATTATTTTTTAATTCATCATATGCAGCTCTAAACTCCGATGCAGTACCATCGTTAAATGATGCTATTTCAATATATGCTATTCCATTGTCTAACATTTTAGATCCTACAGATTTTAATTTAATATTTGATCTAGTAATTGTATAATCTATATATTGTGACTCTCTTATTATTGTAATTTTTACATCTGTACCAGTTTCACCTTTTATGGCATCTGAAACTTTATCTAGATCTTCTCCAGTATACTCTACATCGTTAACCTTTGCAATTATATCACCAGGTTGTAAGCCTGCTTTTTCGGCAGCCGAATCTTTTACAACTCCAACTATTGTAATCGTATTATTTGAAGTATTATTTATCATTGTTACACCAATACCTACATAACTACCTGTAGTGGATTCAAGAAAACTATCCATGTCTTCCTTTGTTAAATATTGTGTATATTTATCGCCTACACCAGCTACATATCCTTTTATTGCTCCCTCTATCATATTTTCATTGTTCATATCATATATATATGTGTCATTAAGTTTTTGATTTATTAAACTAATCTTTGTCGTTAAATATGTTATATCAGATTGACTTAAATATGATTTTAATGTAAATGTTATCGTACAAAAGTATGTTACTATTGCAGTTACTATAATAAGCGTAATTACTTTTATAAAACTCCACCATTTATTCTTATGGTTGTCAGTATTTATAACTTCATCTTCTTTCAAGTTATTATCTCCTTCCAAATTCTGTCATTAATTATATTATAATCGTACTTTTTTAAAGTATACCTATAATCTATCTTTGCTCTAACTATGTATTGAATAAAAAAAGACAGTTTCCTGTCTTTTTTATTATAAATAATTTAGAGGTTGTTTGCTCTCACCATTTATTCTAACTTCAAAATGACAATGGTTTCCTGTTGATGCTCCTGTTGATCCAACAGCAGCAATGACTTGTCCCCTTGAAACCGTATCCCCTACTTTAACGTACAAATTGCTACAATGGGCATATCTTGTTGTTACTCCGTTTCCATGGCTTATTATTATGTAATTTCCGTATCCACCATTATATCCCCAACTAGATAGTATAACAGTTCCAGAATCTGCTGCAACTATATTTGCTCCTCCTGCTGCACCAATATCTACTCCTGCATGTAGTTTTTTAGTTCCATATATAGGATGGATTCTATATCCATATGGAGAAGTTATATTTCTGCTAGATGGTACTGGCCATAAGAATCTTCCGTTTGATGAACCTGTAGTGTTTGATGGCTTGCTTGATGGTGCTTTAGAAGATCCTGGTGTTGTTTTATTTTGGTTAGCAGCAGCTGCTGCTTTTGCCGCAGCCGCTTTTGCCGCTGCTGCTTCTTTTGCCGCTTGCTCTTTTTCTTTCTTCTTTAATGCATTCATTTGAGAATCATATTCATCAATTTTATTCTGAATCTCCTTTTGTTCATCTGTTAGTGCATTTACCTTTTGCTGTTTTTCATTTTTTAAAGACTTAAGCTCCGTGCTTTTCTTTTCTTTCTCTACTTTAGCCTCTTGAACCTTGTTTTTCTCAGATTCTAAAGATGCTTTTACTTCTTTTACTTCATTTATTAAATTGTTATCATATTCAGCTATTTGTTTAATCATATCATAGTTTGATACAAAATTTACAATTCCACCTGAAAGTAGAGCATCTAAATATGTATTACTTCCTTTCATGTATGCAGCGGACAATCTTTCGTCAAGCAAAACCTCTTTTTCATCTAAATCTTTCTGCTTTGCTGCAATTGATTCATCTAACTTAGAAATTTTATCTGTCAATTCACCAATTTCTTCTTCTACTTTATCAATAGAATCGGATACATTAGCTACTTCCTGTAATGCACTATCAAGTTGTCCTTCAACTTCTTCTAATTTTTCTTTTTCTTTATTTGCATTTTCTTGTGCTTGATCAGCCTGCTGCTTGTACTCTTGCGATGTAACTGCTAATGCTGGATATGCATTAACCAAAAATAAAGTTAAAATAACCATTGTTGAAATAATTTTTTTCTTCATAATCTCACCTCATAAATGTTAAACCTTTAAGTATTTCTTCATAGAAAGTACACTTCCAAAAACGCCTATTCCTATTCCTAATATTGCATAAACAATTATTGCAATTTGGAATATATCACTAAACTGAAGTAGTTCAAACTTAAAGTTAGACAATAATACACTATTAAATTTGCTATATATTAACGTATATAAACCACCTAGAGATAAAATTGAAACTGCTGTTGCTACTATTCCAATTACTATACCCTCTACAACGAATGGAGCTCTAATAAAGTTATTTGTTGCTCCTACATATTTCATTATTGAGATTTCTCTTCTTCTTGCGTGTACAGTTAATTTTATAGTATTTCCTATTATTACTGTTGAAACTACAATTAGTAGTGCACCTATGCTAAAGAAAGCAATTTTTACACCTTTATCGGCCTTATTTAATCCATTAATAACTGTATCTGAAGTTTGTATTTCTTCGATGCTTTCTTTAATTGTTTCTGAAGCATTTATTACATCTATAACTTCTTTTGACTTGTTAATGTCTGTTAATGTTATAGAATATGATGCCTTAAATGGATGGTTATTTTCAGAATACTTTTCTAATAAATCTGCATTGTCTGCTAATTTTTCTTTTGCATTTTTTAATGCGTCTGCCTTTGATGTAAAACTAACATTATTTACATATTCTATTGATTTTATGTAATCTTCTATCTGGTCAAGCTCTGATGTAGATAAACCATCTTTTACAAATACAATTACTGGCACATCATTCTCTAGTTGCTTTATTACCGAAGTTATATTCTGAGCCCCTGCTAAACCTATTCCAACTGTAATCATCGTTGCAAACATTATAATTAATGCAGCAAATGTCGATTTTTTATTTTTTAACACGTTTTTAAATCCTTCACCTATTAAATAACTTAGTATATTATAATTCACTATCATACCCACCTTTTTTATCATCTCTAACTATAATACCTTTATCAATTTGTATTACACGTTTTTTCATTTTATCAACAATATCCTTAGCATGAGTTGCAACAACAACTGTTGTTCCTCTTAAATTTATACTATTTAAGAGATTCATGATTTCCCATGCTGTGTCTGGGTCTAAGTTTCCTGTAGGCTCGTCTGCAATTAACATTGATGGATTATTAACTAATGCTCTTGCAAGTGCAACCCTTTGTTGTTCTCCTCCTGATAATTCGTGAGGGTACATTTTAGCTTTTCCGCTAAGTCCGACCAATGAAAGTACCATTGGAACTTGTCTTCTAATGTGTTTTGGTGTTGCTCTAACAATATACATAGCAAATGCAACGTTTTCGTATACTGTTTTATCTGGTAATAATCTAAAGTCTTGAAAAACGACTCCCATGCTTCTACGTAAATATGGAATTCTTCTAGACTTTATAAAAGTAGTATCTTTTCCATTTATAATTATATTGCCTGAAGTAGGCTCTTCCTCTTTGAGTATCATTTTTATTAATGTAGATTTTCCTGAACCAGATGATCCAACTAAAAAAGCAAATTCTCCTTTTTCTATTTTAAAATTAGCGTTATGTACTGCCTCAGTTCCTGTATTGTATGTTTTATTAACATTCCTAAATTCTATCATTATTTATCTCCTCAATTTCAAAAATATTGGTTCATATTTTTTCACGTATATAATACCAATAAATATGTCCATTTGCAATAGAATTCATCAAAAATTCACTTTATTTTTCTTCCATAATTTCCATTTTTTGAGCCTTTAGAGCCTTAATTTTAATGCCTTGGTCCATGAACATTTTTTCATGTTCAGTCATTATGTTGTCCCAAAAATCAGGTTGCTCTTCTAGGTCATTTGTTTTATCTAAAATTTTATACCCTGACTTTTCGAAATAAGTTAAACTATCAATAAATAAAGCGTCATCATCTGTCTTAAAGTAAATTTCTCCGCCGTCTTTTAAAAAATCTCTATATTTCATTAATTGTCTAATGTGTGTTAATCTTTTTTTATGATGCTTTCCTCTTGGCCATGGATTACAGAAATTTATGTATATGCGATCAATATCGTCTTCATTAGAAAATATATTAAAAATTCTTTCTATGTCATATCTTGTAATATATACATTATCAATCTCTTGTTTTTCCTTATTATATGTTTCTTCAATATTTCTCTTAGCTAATCCAAGCATTGCATCTACTAAGTCTATTGCGATAAAGTTAGTATCTCTGTTTTGTATTGCCTTTTTTGAAATGAAATTTCCTTTACCACAGCCAAGCTCAACCTGGATTGGTTTATTGTTTCCAAATAGTTTCTTCCACCTTCCTTTGTAATCCTCTGGATTATCTATATAAAATTGACTTGCTTCAAGCTCTGGCCTTGCCCATGCCTTAAATCTAATTCTCATAATTATTTTTTCAACTTCTTTCCTTTCATCTATATAATTACAGATTCTAACATATTTTAGTTTAAAGTTCAATTCTAAAAATTTATTGTTAATAGTAGTTACATATAACATCTAATTATACAAATTTTACCTTTTTTTTTGAAAAATACTATGCTATAATACCATTAATAATAGAGATATGTTAAAGGAGCTGACTAATTTGAAAATAAATTCTGATAATGATACGCTAGCTGAAAATAAAGTTTTAATTTTATATATTTTGGATCAAATTCACAAGCCAATAACAAATGATAATCTATACAAATTAGTGCTATCTGCATTAAATTTGAATTATTTTTATTTTCAACAATTTTTGTTGGATTTAGAATCTGCGAAGTTTATTGTAAGTTTTCAAAAGGAAGATCAAATTTTGTATCAATTGACAACACATGGTAAAGAAACGCTTAACCTTACTTTAGATATTCTACCTGGAATTGTAAAACTCAGAGCAGACACCAATTTAAAACCATTACTTGATACAATTGAAAATGAGCATTCAATTATCGCTGAATTCACACCAAAAAGTGAAGATCATTATATTGTATCTTGCAAAATAATGGAAAATAATGAAACTATTTTTGAAACAAAAACATTTGCTGGATCTCGTGATGAAGCAAAAAGAATTGTAGACAATTGGAAAAATCATGCAGACATTATATACCCTTCCTTATTAGAAACTCTCACAAAAAATTATGATAAGAAAGAAGAAAATATTTCTAAATAATGATAAAATACAATAACAACAATAATATAAGTAGTAAGAGCATAAGAGAAATAAATTTTATAACTTTATCTCTCTTATGCTCTATTCTTATATTATGACTATATTTTATTTACAATTTCTACTAATTTCATATTTTATAATTATTTCATTTACGCATTTCTTTAATAGCTTCTGCATAGTTTTCTTGACGAATAATTCCAGTTCCAGAAACTAATATGTCTGCGCCTGCATCTTTCACTAAATCGCAATTTTCAAGCTTTATACCTCCATCAGCTTCAATATATACATCGTAATTGCTATCATCTATGTATGCTCTTAGCTTTTTAATTTTATCTATAGTAGATTCAATTAGTGGTTGTCCACCTTCTCCAGGAACAACAGTCATTACTAATACCAAATGTATATATGGAAGTAGTTCATACAATTTTTTTATTGGAGTATTTGGATTAATTGCTAAACCAACTTTACAATTGTTTGATTTAATGTACTTGATTAATTGCATTGCCTCATCTTTATTTTTTATAGCTTCAATATGAAACGTAATTATATTAGGCTCATAATTTAAATATATATCTACATATTTTTTAATATCATTAACCATAAGGTGAACATCTAGTGGAATTGTTGATACCGACTTCATATATCCACTATATTCCTCCATTATTTCATTTGTAAAAGCATTTACAAATTTTCCATCCATAACATCTATATGGTAATAGTCAGTTTTAGCAACTTCCAGGTTATAAATAGCTTGCATAACTTTATCCTTTTCGACTGATAAAAACGATGTTGATATTTCTACCATTTGTGTGCCTCCTTTTCTTTTATTTCTAAATAAATTTTACAAAATCTATTGTATCGATCTTCTGATATTTCACCACTTGCAACGGCTTTTTTTATTCCACAATTTTCTTCTTTTATGTGTGTGCATCCAACAAATTCGCAGTTTTTTTCTGGTTTTACAAACTCAATAAAATATTTATATAAATCTTCACTTGAAATTTCGCTAATATCAAATGTTGAAAATCCAGGTGTATCTGCAATATATGTATTTTTATCAATTTTGTATAGATATGTTGTTGTAGTTGTATTTTTTCCTCTTTTATTTTTTTGACTTATCATCCCCTGCTTCGTTATCTCATTATTAAATATAGCGTTTATAAGTGTTGATTTTCCTACACCTGAGTTACCAGAAAAAGCAGTAATATTATTTTTTAAAGCTTCTTCAATCTTATCGATGCCAATCTTTTCGTTAGCATTAGTTTCAAAAACCTTATATCCAATCTTTTTGTATGTTTCTCCAATCTTTTTAATATACTCATCATCCTCAAGATCAATTTTATTTAGGCATATAATTGGTTTTATATTATTTAGCTCTGCAAAAGCAAGCTGCTTATCTAACATAAGTAGGTCTGGTTTTGGCATTTTCATTGAAACGACAAATATAATCTGCGTTAAATTAGCAATTTTAGGTCTTTTAATATAACTTTTTCTTTCTAAGATTTCTTCAATTACTCCCTCTGATTTTTCCATATCAGTAATTTCATACTTAATCATATCTCCAACAGCTAGAGCAACTCCTTGATCTTTAAATTTTCCGCGAGCACTGCATTTCAGTATCTGATTTGATTCATTATCCTCAATTATATACAAATTTGATACGTTACTTATTATAACTCCTTCTTTTTGCAAATTTCCCTCCTATTTATTAACAAAAGCGAAGAATAGTTCCTTCGCTTTTAATATTAGTTTACATTTAATACTGTAGTCTTGTTTAAGTCCATTGTGTAGTCTTTTCCATTAACTTTAATTCCATTTATATATACCTTTACTACTACGTTTCCTTTTCCTTCAAAAGTTTGATTGATGCTATCTGTATCTCTTGAAATACTTCTATCATATATTGTATCTGAATTTACAACTATTTTTAATGTAATATTCTTATCAGTTGGTGTTGTTGGAGCTTCTTCTTCATTTTCTTCACTTGGAGTTTCTATTGGTGCATACTTATTTGCCAAAGCTTTAACTTTGACATTAATTGTTCCTTGTACACTTGCAGCAATCTTGTTTACTGTTAATGTAATCTTTGTTCCTTCTTCTGATGGACTATCAGCTTCTATACTTTGCTCTAAAACTTCTCCATCGCTCTTAGATGTATCCTCTTTTTCTTTTATTGTGACTTCCATTCCTAGCTCAGTTAGTTCATTTTTTGCATCCTCTCTATTTTTACCAACTACATCTGGAACATTAAACTTTTTCTTTCCATTGCCTTTACTTACATGAATTACAACTTCAGTTCCCACCTCTATCTCTGTGTCTGTAGCTGTTTCTTGTTTTATGATGTATCCTTCTGGAATTTCTTGACTTATTTCATCAATTCTCTTAATTTTTAATCCTAAATCAGTTAATGTTGTTTCCGCTTTTGTATATTCTTCTCCAGCAACCTTCGGCATTTTTACAAGTTCAATACCTTTGCTGATAATAACTGTTATTGTATTTCCTTCTTTTATTGAATAATTATTTTTGTATGTTGGATCCTGTGAAACTACACATCCTTCTGGAACATCTGCACTATAAACCTCTTTATCAACTACAAATTTCAATTTTGCATTTTCAACAGCAATCCTTGCTTCTTCCTGTGTCTTTCCTACTACATCTGGGATTTGTACATCTTCTGGCGTTGATGAATTTGCAACTCCAAGTGTAATAAATAAAGTCGCAATAAATACAATTAGGAATACCAATGCGATTATTCCAGAAATAATTACTTTTTTGTGTGCTTGGAAGAAGCTTAATTGCTCCTCCTCTTCCTCTTCAACATTTTTATTATTTGTTTTTATTTCTGAATCGTCAATTGTTTGAATTCTTCTTGTTAATCCATCTGTATAATTCGTATTATCGATAAATCCACCTTCTGGTCGCTTTAAAGCCATGTTTAAATCCTTTATCATTTCTGATGCATTTTGGTATCTATCATTTGGGTCTTTCTTTAATGCTTTCATGATAATTTGATTTACCGCAAATGGTACATTTTGGTTTATCTTTTTTGGCTCAACAGGCTCTTCTTGCATATGTTTTAAAGCAATTGATACTGGTGTATCTGCATCAAACGGAACCTTTCCTGTAACCATTTCGTACATAACAACACCTAAAGAATATAAATCAGATTTTGAATCTGTGTATCCTCCTCTAGCATGCTCTGGAGAGAAATAATGTACAGATCCTAGAGTTGTTCCGAAAGCTGTTATTGTAGAATTTGATACTGCTTTTGCTATACCAAAGTCTGTGACTTTTGCAACACCATCTTCAGTTATCATAATATTATGTGGTTTTATATCTCTATGAATTATGTTATTTTTGTGAGCCATTTCTAAGGCTGATGCAATTTGGACCGCAATATTTATTGACCATTTCCAAGACAAAAATCCATCTTCATCAATAATTTGCTTTAAAGTTTTGCCTTGGATTAATTCCATTACAATATAATATACATTGTATTCTTGACCTACATCGAACACTGAAACTATATTGGGATGTGTAAGTCTTGCAGCAGATTGAGCCTCTGCATTAAAACGTTTTATAAATTCTTCATCTGTGGTAAATTCTTCTCTTAGAATTTTAACTGCAACATATCTATTAAGAATTTTATCTAATGCTTTATATACTGTTGCCATTCCACCATTACCAATTTTTTCTAATATTTCATATCTATTTCCTATAACACTACCTTCTAAATTCATATACAATCTCTCCTTATAATATGATTACAGCTGTAATATTATCTAATCCACCGAATTCATTAGCTTTGTCTATTAGGACATCGGCAGCAGCCTCTGGATTTTCTTTGATAATTTGATAAATTTTTTCCTCTTTTACCATATTTGTTAATCCGTCAGAACACATTAACAAAATATCATCTTTTATGAATCCTTTTACCATTACATCTGGTTCAACAAAGGCTGTACATCCTAGAGCTTTTGTAAGCATATTTTTCTTTGGATGATTATAAGCCTCATCTTTTGTTATATTTCCCTCTTTTAATAGCTGTTCAACGTAACTATGGTCAGTCGTTAGTCTTCTAAAGAAATCTTTTCTTAATCTATATACTCTACTATCACCAACATGACCAATGTATATTCTTCCTGCATATATTAAACATACATCTAGAGTAGTTCCCATTCCTGTATATTCCTCATCTTCTTTTGATTTTTCATATACAACCATATTTGCATACTCTATAGCATTTTTTATAAGCTCTAATATTCTTTCTTTATCCTTTTTAGTTTCTTCAAAATTATTAAGTATGAAATTCTTTGTTGATTCCACTGCTAATTTGCTAGCAATTTCACCACCTTTATATCCTCCCATACCATCAGCCACGATAAACAAATTTACCTCATCATTTTGATCAGATATATAATAATTATCCTGATTCATTTCTCTAACTCTACCTATATCTGATCTCGCAAAAGCTTTCATAAAACCTCCTATTAATCAGCAATTTTTATGTTACCTTTATTTTTTTAGATTTTTTCTTCTTAATTGCCCACATGCAGCATCAATATCTGATCCTAGCTCTCTTCTTATTGTTGCTACAATACCATTATCATTTAAATAATCTCTAAATTTTAAGATGTTTTCATTTGTACTTTTTGAATACTGACCATTCTCTATTTTGTTTATGGGTATTAAATTTACATGGCAAAGCATTCCTTTTAATAATTTAACTAATCTTTTTGCATCTTCTAAATTATCATTATTGTCCTTTGCTAAAGCATATTCAAAAGATATTCTTTTATTAGTTATTTTTATATAATCCTTGCATGCTTTCATTAGCTCATTTATGTTATATCTATTATTTATTGGCATCATACTACTTCTTTGTTCATCTGTAGTTGCATGCAATGAAATAGACAATGTGCACTGAATATTTTCATTTGCCAAATCATATATTTTAGGAACCAATCCGCTTGTTGAAACACTAATATGCCTTGTCCCAATATTTAGTCCTTTTTGATTGTTTAATATATTTATTGCTTTTATAACATTGTCATAGTTATCTAATGGCTCTCCAATTCCCATAAATACTATGTTTGATATTCTATCACCAATATCTTGCTCTACTGCAACAATTTGCTCTACTATTTCTCCAGCAGATAAATTTCTTATAAATTGAACTCCAGTTGATGCACAAAATTTGCAACCCATTTTACATCCAATTTGTGATGATACACAAACAGTCTTTCCATGATGATATTGCATCAATACGGTTTCTATTGCATTTCCATCTAGGACATCAAACAAATATTTTTTTGTTCCATCTGATGATTCCTGTTTTTTTAGTATGTTATAATTACACATACTATAATTATCTTTTAACTTTTCTCTTAACTCTATTGATAAATTCGTCATTTCATCAAATGTTTTTACTTTTTCTATATATAACCATTTAAATATTTGCTCTGCTCTATACTTTTTTTCTCCAATTGATACTAGCTCTTCTTGTAAGTCTTGTAAATCATAATCCTTTATATTTTTCATAAATTATACTCTTTTCCTTTTCATTGCTTTTATATCATAAATTTGCTTTTTTTTCAATAGCTTAAAATATATATTTTAACATGGAAATATATGAAGTGTTACTAGTCAGTCATATTTGAAAAGATAGGTAATAGAAAGTCTTAGTATTTATATTTTACAGCTATCGAAACACAAATGTTTCAATACGAACGCTTTGCTACTTAAAATAATTATCTAAAGAGAGAATTATTTTTCTATATCTTTTCATATATTTGCTGTAGCTTTTTGAACATAACAGCATTGTTCATATCATCAATCTCATTAAATTCTTGCAGTTTATCCAATTTATTATTAATTGAGCTCTGATTTTTTTGTATATTTATTAATAGCTCTATTTGTCTATATTGTAATTCACTTAATATTTCATCTATTTTATCAATTTTTTTAATGACTAGTTTTCTGTATAACATATTAACCACTCCTTTATAAATATTGTAGTATAATGATACTACATTGCCAAAATAAATTTGTCAATATTTCTACGAACATTTTTTCGTTTTTTTTGTGTATGTTAGAAGTCATTATTAAATGCATTGATTTATGTGAAATAATTAAACGCCCCAAAAGTAAGCATAACTCAAACTTTTGAGGCATAATTTTCTAGTTGTTTTCTACATCTATTTTTATATGGACATCTTTTAATTGCTCCTCCGTTACAACTGATGGAGCATTCATTAATAAATCTCTAGCCTTTTTATTTTTAGGGAATGCTATAACTTCTCTAATATTTAGTGAATCTGTTAGTAAAAGTAACATTCTATCTAAACCAGGTGCAGCTCCTGCATGTGGTGGTGTTCCATATTGGAAGGCTTTATATAATGCACCAAAACGTGTTTCTACATCCTTTTCTGTATATCCTGCAATTTCAAACGCTTTAACCATAAGCTCTGGATTATGATTTCTCACTGCTCCAGATGCCATTTCAAATCCATTACAAACAACGTCAAACTGGTATGCAACAACATCTAATGGATCTTGCGTATTCAATGCATCTAATCCACCCTTTGGCATTGAAAATGGATTGTGATTAAAGTCTATTTTCCCTTCATCTGATAATTCGTACATAGGAAATTCTGTAATCATACAGAATCTATACACGTCTTTTTCTAATAAGTCTAAACGTTTTCCAAGCTCAATTCTAACTAATCCTGCTATTTTTTGAGCTAATTTTAGCTCGTCAGCAATAAAGAATACTGCATCGTTTGGTTTTACCCCAAAATCCGCTTCTAATTTATCTTTTATATTATCTGTTACAAATTTAGCAATACCGCCATTTACAACGTTTTCGCCATCAATTTTAACCCAGGCTAAACCCTTTGCGTCAGTTTCTTCTGTAGCAAACTCTGTCATTTTATCAAAGAACTTTCTACCCTGCTCAGCGCCATTTGGAACAACTATTGCTTTTATAGTTTTATCTTTAAATGCATTGAATTCGCTACCTTTAAATAGCTCTGTTACATCTTGAATTATTAATGGGTTTCTTAAATCTGGCTTATCTATACCATATTTTTCCATAGCTTCTCTATATGGAATTTGTAAAAATGGTCCCTCATCAACTTTCCATGTAGTAAATTTTTTAAATGTTGATACAAAAAGCTCTTCTAATACTCTAAATACATCTTCTTGCTCTGCAAAGCTCATTTCAAAGTCAACCTGATAAAATTCTCCTGGTGCTCTATCTGCTCTTGGGTCTTCATCTCTAAAGCATGGAGCTATTTGGAAATACTTATCAAATCCAGATACCATTAATAATTGCTTAAATTGTTGTGGTGCCTGTGGAAGAGCATAAAACTCTCCTGGATGTAATCTACTTGGAACCAAGTAATCTCTAGCTCCTTCTGGAGATGAATTTGCAATTATTGGTGTTTGAATTTCATTAAATCCAAGCTCTGTTAGCTTGTCCCTTAAATGTTTCATTACTTTTGAACGTAATAATATTGTATTATGAATTCTATCATTTCTTAAGTCTAAGAATCTATATTCTAACCTTAAATCCTCTCTAACGGAATCAATATCAGCTTTTTCTGAGTTAATTTCAAAAGGTAATGTTGATTGACATTTACCTAGTATTTCGATTTTTTTCGCGGTAACTTCAATCTCGCCTGTTGGTATTTTTGTATTTTTATTTGATCTTTCAACAACTACACCATTTACCTGAATTACACACTCTGTAACAACTCCATCTAGTTGTTTTTGAAGCTCTCTGTCATCTGATACTACTATTTGTGTTATTCCATATTGGTCACGTAAGTCTATAAACTTCATGGCACCTAAGTTTCTTATTCTTTGCACCCATCCAGATAGTCTAACTTCTTCATCTACATTAGCTATGTTCAATTCACCGCATGTGTGAGTTCTATATATATTATTCATATGCATACTTCCTTATTTTGTATATTTAAGTTTTTGGAAAACTTATAAACCCTATTCATTCTATTTGAAAATTTTATGACCAGCATACAATATATAAATGTCTATATACTAAAATAGTCTACATTATTATACCAATTTTTTCATAAAATTCAATATTTTCGAATAATTTTTCAGGGTAATTTCATCAAATATTACAGAATTGTAATATTTGATAAAATATGTTAGTATTCATCTCGGTGATGAAAGTGAGTATGAATGAGATTTTTAATATGTATTTTGGAATAATAGAAGATGAGAGAGACCCAGCAA
>JAGBAJ010000034.1 GCA_017939755.1 Clostridia bacterium
AAAAACTTAATCCAACTTTCTCCATTTTGAGTAATTTCTTTCAATGTTTCACTTGCCATTTCATTTATTAGTTGATATTTATTCGCCATCGGTTTCCTCCTTTCTCATTTCTTGATAATTGAAATACCCTATTGTATTATGGTCTTTAATAAACTCTCGTAAAGCAATAATATTCAAAACATCAGGATCTTTCGTAATTTCTTTTAAATCTTCTATTTTTAAATTTGAAATATCTTTTTCTGTTGATTTTCCAATATTTATTAACTTGTTATATGTTTCCATTCTTAAGTTTCTTTTTCTAGGCATTTCACACCTCCTATTTTTAACAAATTAAAAAGAGCTAATAATCTAGCTCTCCGTCATTTATTATTTATCTTTATTTTGTTTACGCTTAATTATATAAGTTATTCCTAGTAAAGATAGAATTATTGCACTAGCAAATAATTTTATTTTGCTTTCAACTCCAGTTTTAGGAACTTCTATCTTTTTATTTTCAAAAGTAAATTCTATTGTATTTTCAGTTTCTTCTACTTGTGTATCATCTACAAATATACCTTTGTCATTGATTTCAACTTTAACAATTTTGTTTGATAATTCATAATCTTTTGGTGCTTTTATTTCTTTAATGTAATATGTTCCATATCTTAATTCTTCAAATAAAGCTGTTCCATCTTCTGAATTAGATTTAACCTCTTTAATAAGTTTTGTACATTCTGGATCTTCGTATATTGCAAATATGAATTTATCTTTAATAACTTCTTTTGTTTCAGTATCAATCTTAATTACCTTTACATTTTTTAGTATTGGCATATCTTTCATTTCTATTTTTTGAGTTTCTTTGTCAGTTGTTACTGTGAATTTTATTTCTTCAGTAATTTCATAACCATAAGGAGCAGTAGTTTCTTTTAAGATATATGTTTTACCTTCTTCTAAACCTTTTACTTTATGAGGTTCTTTAGTTGATGTCCATTTATCTATTGTATTACCATCTTCATCTGTTACTTCTAATTCTGCACCCTCTAGTTCATTTCCATTTGTTATATCTGTTTTAGTTATTTCTACTAATTTATCAATCATAACTACTTTTTGTGTTTCTTTATCTGTTGTTACAATAAATTCAACATCAGTTGCTTTTACATAAGAATCTGCAACTATTTCTTCGTGTAATGTATAAGTTTCTCCTTCAACTAAATTTTTGATTTTGTGTGGTTCTTTACCAGATACCCATTCATCAACTACTTTGTTGTCTTTATCTAGTACTTGAATTGTTGCACCTTCAATTTCTTCTCCTGCAATATCAACTTTGCTCATTTCTACTATTTTGTCTATCATAACTACTTTTTGTGTTTCTTTATCTGTTGTTACAATAAATTCAACATCAGTTGCTTTTACATAAGAATCTGCAACTTTTTCTTCATGTAATGTATAAGTTTCTCCCTCAACTAAATTTTTGATCTTATGTGGTTCTTTACTAGAAACCCATTCATCAACAACTTTATTGTCTTTGTCTAAAACTTGAATTGTTGCACCTTCAATTTCTTCTCCTGCAATATCAACTTTGCTCATTTCTACTATTTTATCTATCATATTTACTTTTTGAATTTCATTAGTACCTTTTATTGTAAATTTAATACTTGTAGCAACTACATAACCATCTGGAGCAATTTCTTCTTTTAGTGTGTATTCTTTTCCTATTGTTAAGCCTTCAATTTTATGTGTTTTTTCTGTTGATGTCCATGTATCTATAATATTAT
>JAGBAJ010000035.1 GCA_017939755.1 Clostridia bacterium
CAATGAGACCGCTAGGATGGTTGAGCCCCAACGAGTTCTTAAAAAGATATAAAAGTCAAGAAGAATCGTTAATAACAATATAGGGTACTCAAAGTATATTAATTTCAAGAAAGTGTGACATATGATTGACTAACCTACAAAACTTTAAAATGATAATTTGTAAAAAGACTACACAAATAGAAAATAATGTGATACAATAATAAACAAAGTTAGTGAAAGCAAAAGAATAGCTAAATTCAATAGTATAGTTATGTGCTTTAAAGTTATGAAAATAAAGAGAAAAATAGAAGGAGGAAAAATCATGTCAGGACATTCAAAATGGCATAACATTCAGGCAAAAAAAGGAAAAGCTGATGCTGCAAGAGGAAAAATATTTACAAAACTAGGAAGGGAATTATTAATAGCCGTAAAAGCAGGTGGACCTGATCCTGCAGGAAATTCTAAATTAAAGGATGTTATTGCAAAGTGTAAGGCTGCAAACATGCCTAACGATACAATAAACAATGCCATAAAGAAAGCTGCTGGATCTACAGATTCTGCAAACTATGAAGAAATGGTATATGAAGGATACGGAACAAATGGTGTAGCAGTAATAGTTGAGGCTAGTACAGATAACAAAAATAGAACCGCTGCGGATGTTCGACATGTATTTGATAAAGCTGGAGGAAATCTTGGTACAAACGGATGTGTATCGTACTTATTTAATAAAAAAGGTGTAATAGTTATAGACAAAGAAGAAACATCATTGTCAGAAGATGATTTAATGATGATTGCATTAGATGCTGGAGCAGAAGATTTTTCTGCAGATGAGGAGATATACGAAATAACAACAGATCCGTCAGATTTTTCTTCAGTAAGAGAAAAATTAGAAGAGCAAGGGTTAGAGTTCTTAGAAGCAGAAGTAAAAATGGTACCAACAACAACAGTTGCATTAGATGAAAAAGATGCAGAAAAAATGCAAAGATTGTTGGACAATCTAGATGATTTAGATGATGTACTAAATGTATATCATAACTGGGAAGAATAATTTAGTAATAAAATAAAAATGTAAAACATACTATAGTAATATAGTATGTTTTTTTAGTTGAGAGGAAAGCCATGGAATATATTTTTAAATGTTTGCCACTAGAACTCGTGAATATGATTTTACAACATAATATTCAAAAAATAGAGGAAATACGAATTAGGGCTGAAAAACCTGTAATTATAAATTTGGGAAATATGGAAATTGTACTAAAATATGTTGTTACAGCAGCTGAAATATTAAATATAATGCAAAATATTTGTAATAATTCCGTATATGCATATCAAAATCAAATTAGTAGTGGATTTATCACATTACCAGGAGGAAATAGAGTAGGAATATCTGGAAATGTAGTAGTTAAAGATAATGTGGTTACAAATATAAGCTATATTTATTCATTAAATTTTAGAATTTCCCATCAAATAAAAGGGGCAAGTGATGAACTTATAAGATACATATTGGATACAAAAAATAATTCAATATATAATTCTTTAATTGTATCTCCACCAGGGTGCGGAAAAACAACAATAATAAGAGATTTAACAAAAAAATTGAGCGACGGCATACCAGAAATAAATTTTAAAGGAATAAATGTGTGTGTAGTTGATGAAAGAGGAGAAATAGCAGCACTAAATAGAGGTATAGCATATAATGATGTTGGAATACGAACAGATATATTAGATAATTTACCCAAAAGTGTAGGTATTAGAATGGCTGTTAGATCTATGGCACCAAAGGTAATCGTAGCAGACGAGATAGGCAATAAGGATGATGTAGATATTATAAATTATGCAGCATGCTCTGGTGTAGGATGTATTTTTACTGCCCACGGATATAGTATGGAGGACTTATTAAAGAGCAATGAAATTTCCCAAATTTTAAATTTAAAAATAATTAAAAGAGTAATCTTTCTCGATGAAAAAGTCCGTGGAAAAATAAAAAATGTAATTAACATATAAAAATTGGTTCTATGCAGTTTTTTTCTGAATATATATAACTTAAAGGAGTAAATTACAATGATATTTATAAAGACAACCTTATTATTTTTAGTATTTGGGACAATCTCTGCCATAGGTATAAAAATTTCAAATGGTTATAAAATTAGAGCTCACAATTTAAAGCAAATAAAAAAAGGACTTAAAATTTTAGAAACAAAGGTTGCATATACATACGAACAACTTCCAGATATTTTTATAGACATATCACACAAGATAGAGGGCTCTGTGGGAAAATTATTCTTTGATACAGGGACAAGAATGCAATTAGAATTTGCAGGCGAAGCATGGGAAAAGTGTATAAATGACTCTAAAATATATCTAGATTATGAAGATAAGGAAGCATTAAAATCCTTGGGAAAATTACTTGGAAAAACAGATATTCAGGGGCAATTAAATCAAATAAGCCTTGTAAATAATTTTTTAGATGAACAAATTAAGGAGGCCGTTGAATCAAAAGAAAAAAATGAAAAAATGTATAAAAAACTTGGTGTGATCGTCGGATTAGCAGTAGTAATTGTTTTGGTTTAGGATAGAAAGGAGAGCTCTATGAATGTTGATTTATTATTTAAAATAGCGGCTATAGGAATACTAGTTGCGGTATTACACCAAGTTCTTGTTAGAGCTGGTAGAGAGGATCAAGCTATGATGACAACGCTTGCTGGGGTAATTATTGTATTAACAATAGTTATAAAAGAAATCAGTAATTTATTTACTACAGTTAGAACTTTATTTAATTTATAAAAGAAATAATCTATGTGTAGTTGGAGGAAAGATGGATATAGTTAAAATTATCGGAATCGGATTAGTAGCTCTTGTAATAATTATTATTTTAAAACAGTACAAGCCTGAATTTGTAATATATGTTGAGCTAATTGTAGGTATAATAATTTTATCCATGAGTTTTGAAGGTATATATGCAATTATAAATTTAATTCAGAGCTATTCAAATAGAATGGCAATAAGTAGTAAATTTGTTGTTGTGCTATTGAAAGTCACAGGAATAGCAATTCTGGCTGAATTTGGTACAAGCATTTGTAAAGATGCAGGAGAGAGCTCTATAGCAACCAAAATTGAGATTGGAAGTAAAATAATGATTATTACAACATCAATACCAATAATTTCAAGCTTACTCGAAACTATATTACGAGTATTACCATAAATATACTTATATAATGGGGAGTGTTTTACCATGAGTATATTTAATATTTTTGCCATAAAGGTGTGTGTTAAATGAAAGTTAGAAAGTTGTTTACTATAATCATAATATTATTGATTGTTAATGTTGGTGTAGCTAGAGCAGATGAGTACGAAGAAATTATTAAAAGCCAAGAAGATTCTTTAGGTATAACAGACTTTTTGCAGGAATCTAATAAGTATACAGCAGAAAATTTTTCAGATATTGATTTGCAAGAAATACTCCAAAGTGCAATATCTGGAAATATAGATGGCAAAAAAATATCCAGTAGTATATTTAAAATTTTTGGAAATGAAATTCAAAGTGCCATCACAATTTTTGGAAGCATAATAATTATTGTAATTATAAACAGTTTATTAAATTGTATAACAGATGGATTACAAAATAAGAGCGTTTCTCAAATTGCATATTATGTTCAATACATATTAATTGTTACAATTATTCTTACGAATTTTTCAAGTATAATAGATTCAATAAAACAATCTGTAAACGATATGACTAGTTTTACAAATATATTGGTTCCTCTAATGATGACATTAATTATTTCAACAGGTAGCATCACAACCGCAAGCGTAATGCAACCGCTAATTATTTTTATGATTACATTAATTGGAAATTTTATTAATAATGTTGCAATTCCATTAATACTTATGTCTACGGCGTTAGGTATTATGTCCCAAATGTCAGACAGGGTTCAAATTGGAAGATTAGCTAAAAGAATTAAATCTTCAACTGTGTGGATTATTGGAATTGTATTAACCATATTTGTAACTATGGTTTCTGTTAATGGCAATTTAAGTGTTAGCGTTGATGCTGTTGCTGCTAAAACTGCTAAAACCGCTGTTTCAAACTTGGTACCATTAGTAGGAAAAATTCTAGGTGATGCAATGGAATCTGTTTTAGGGTGTAGTAATATTTTAAAAAATGCAATAGGTGTTATAGGCGTAATTGTTGTTATTGCAATTTCAGTGTCACCTATAATAAAGTTACTATTATTTATGTGCATATATTATTTGGGGTCGGCAATATGCGAACCAATTGCCGATGTAAAAATTGTAAAATTATTTGATCAAATGGGGGATACATTTAAAGTTTTGTTGGCTCTTGTATGTAGTATGTCAGTAATGATAATTATTGGAACTGCATTGGTTATAAGGATATCTAATATTGGCAGTGTATCATAGAAGGGAATGGATTTTTTTATGGTAAATTGGTTTAATACATGGTCAAAAGGAATTGTTGGAGCGGTTATTATTGCTACATTAATGGAAATGATTATTCCAAACAATAATTCAAAGAAATACATAAAAATTCTTTTAGGGATTTTTATTGTATATACAATTATATCACCTATAATTGATTTTTTTTCCAAGGAAAATATAAATGAATATATCGACTTTGATAAGTATATAGAAACAAGTAGCAATACAATATCTGATGAAAAAAAGGAGGTAAATAGTAATTATAATGCTGTTCAGAATATTTACATCAAGGAAATTCAAAATGACATTAGAGCAAAACTAAAAACAAAGGGATATATTGCTGACGAAATAAATGTACAGATATCAGAGGATGGTAGCTATAATATTGAATTAATAAAAATAAATATTTCAGAAAAATCTGAAACGAATAATGAAAATAATGTTAGAAGTATTATTGATAACATAAAAGCTGTAGTAATAAATATAGAAGGTGGTAATGAGCAAAATCAGATAATTGACGATAACGATAAACGTATTATTAAGCAGTACTTAAATAGTCAATACAATGTAGGCGAAGAAAAAATACAAGTAAGTTAGATATTACTATATGCTTGCAATATTCAATTGAAGGAGGTGATTAATTTTAATGATTAAAGATAAGGTAGGTAATTTAAAAAAATCATTAATTAAGGTTGAAAATAAAGAAGATAAAAAGGGAATAGAAAACTTGATTGGTATTGCTATTATTTTGGTTATTACAATTGTGGCTATAAATTATATTTGGAATGGTGATAAAAAAAATAATAAAAGTAGTAATAAAGCTATAGCCGAGCAGAATACAATAGAGCAAAGTTCAAATATTAGCAATGATAATTTAGAAAAAAAATTAGAAGATATGCTTTCACAAATTAGTGGAGTAGGTAATGTTAAAGTTCTAATTACATATTCAGAAACAAGTGTTGTAAATCCTTTGTACAATGAAGATAATCAAGAAAGCGTTACAGAAGAGCAAGATGATAATGGTGGAAAAAGAACTATAAGTACATCAAATAATAAAAAAGAAATAGTATATTCAGATAATAATATTATTACAAAAAGTGTTACCAGTCCACAAATTCAAGGAGCGGTTGTAATTGCTAAGGGGGCTGGGGACTCTGTTATAAAAACCAATATAATTCAAGCTGTAGAGGCTGCAACAGGATTATCTACCTACAAAATTCAAGTTTTTGAAATGAATTAAACAGAGAGGAGAGAGTGACTATACAAATACAATGTATATCATTAAAAAGAGATATGATTAAAGCTTTGAAAAAAAATCAAATTATTATTTTTGCGATTGCACTGATGTTGATTACTGCAGGATATTTAAACTATAGCATGAAAAATGAGCAAACAGCTGAAACTGCAAGTATTATTGAGCAGGAAGAATATGCCGGAATAGGAGATGCTAGACTTGTAAGCAATAACAATGTTATAGATGACACTAATAATGTCTCTGGTAATAGTGAAAATCAGGGAGAGCAAACTTCTGAAACAGGAGCTACTAACAATAATACCGATAGCAGTAAACAAACAGAAGATAATAGCAATAATGTAAATAGCTCTAACCCAAAAATGATTAGCACATCAAGCACTGAAGACAAAGAATTAGATTCATATTATAATGAGTCAAAATTAGAAAGAAACAAGATGTATTCAGAGATGTTAGAATCATACCAATCTATTATTGCAAATGCGAGTGTATCTGTAGAGCAAAAAAATACAGCTCAAACGGAAATAAGTAATATAAATAAACAAAAAAATTCAATTATGATTGCAGAAAATCTTATTAAAAATAAAGGTTTTAAAGATGTTGTAATTTTTATAAATAATGAAAGTGTAAGTTGTGTTATTAGAGCGGAGAAAATAGAAGAAGCGGAAATTGCGCAAATACAAAGCATTATACAGCGAGAGCTATCTGTTAATGTAGAAAATATTCATATTAGTAATAAGTAAAATTTTTTTTGAATATAATTGCAAATATATAGACGTAATATTATAATGTAAAAAGAATATAAAAAACGAAGGAGAAATATATGATTATACAAACATTAGCCGTTATTATTACAGTACTATTAATTTTTACAAATGGAATGACGGATGCCCCCAATGCAATCGCAACATTAATAGGATCTAAGGTAATGAGTTACAAAAAAGCGTCGATAATTAGTGCGATATTTAATTTTGTCGGAATAATTATAATGAGCTTTGTAAATATATCTGTAGCAGATTGTATAAGTGGCATGATAAATGTTTCAGATGGAGTAAATGGAATTTTGGTGTTAATAACTGCAATGCTGTCCGTAATTATATTTGCACTAGTTGCAATGCAATTTGGAATTCCAACAAGTGAAACACATGGATTAGTTGCAGGGTTAACAGGTAGTGCTATTGCAGTATATGGAATAAATGCTGTAAATGGAAAACAATGGATTAGCGTTGCAATAGGATTAGTATGGTCAATTTTAGGCACATTTATTCTAAGTATAATTTTTGGAATAATTAACAAA
Source organism: Clostridia bacterium (assembly GCA_017939755.1). Classification (GTDB taxonomy): domain Bacteria; phylum Bacillota; class Clostridia; order TANB77; family CAG-508; genus CAG-492. Next base: position 6,969 of record JAGBAJ010000035.1, read on the forward strand.
AAGGTATTACACAATATAAAAGATAAGACAATTGGTAAATTTCAAATTTTAGGAATGTGTGCAATGTCATTTATGCGTGGCGCACAAGATGGTCAAAAATTTATAGGAATTTTAATTATTTACAATTATATAGTAAAAGGGTTAGTGGTTCCAGAATATATTGCACCAATGGAAAATATATATACAATTATATTCGTGGCTGCTGTAATGTTTATTGGGGTATCAATTGGTGGAAAGAAAATTGTTGAAAACATTGGTAGTAATGTAACAGAATTATCCCAAAAGCAGGCTTTAAGTAGCGATATAACTACCTCAATTACATTATTATTAGCAAGTTTAAATGGGTTACCAGTAAGTACCACTCATGTAAAAACAATGTCAATAATTGGAGTTGGTGTAGCAAATAAAAAAAGTGTTAGTAAAAAAGCTGCAATAGATATAATAAAAGCCTGGATATTAACATTTCCAGTATGTCTTGTTTTAGCATATGTGTTAGCAAAGATCTTTACAATATTTTAAGATAAGTGTTGTAAAAAATAATATTATAATGATATAATATAAGAAGTTCAATCATAGTAAGGATAGTGTGAAAGATAATTGATTTTTCACACTGGATTTGTAACAGGAAGGAATGGTAGTTATAGTAATGAAAAAAGTTTTAAAGATATTAGTAATATTAGTAATGGCAGTTATACTTGCAATTGACTTTGTAGGTTTATGGAAATATAAATTAAGTGGAAAAAAATATGAATTGCAAACTGCATCAGATGATGTTGCAGGCGAAGCATCTGATGTTGGACCAGAAGAAGAAGGAATCCAATATGAGGAATTAACAAGCACTACTTTAGTTTCATTGGATAAATTATTCATTAAAAATATAGAAAAAAACGAAGATGGAACATATGCAATAAAGGGATTAGTCGTAAGACCTGTAGAAATTTCTAAGGAAGATTATACAAGCTTAAAATCAGGAAAAGAAGTGGAAGTTTTAGGGGTTACATACACAAAGAAACAAATAAAATCTAACAATTTAATATTAAAATCAGAAGATGAAAATGCAAAAGATTATTATGTAAAATATGATACAATCTCAAAGAAATATGTATTAAAGGATATGAGTAATGAAGCTTCTGTATATGAAAAAACAGATAAATACGTTTCAATAAATGTTGATGAAGACTTTACATTTGTAACAGACAAAAATGGTAAAGCAACAAAATCAACAATAGAAGAAATGGTAGAAAGTCATAAAGATATGGTAGAGCCAGAAGAGGCAACATCAGAAATAAATGTATGTGTTTTAACATTTGATAAGAGTGGAAATTGTACAAAACTAACAGAATATTGTATGTAATTACAAAATGTATATAAGAATTTAGTATAAAAAATTAAGTTATTTATAATTATATATAAAATTTAATTAAAGCTACTGAAAAAGTATGAAAATATTTTTTTGGTAGCTTTTTTCTGTAACAGAAAAAATGTGAAGTTTCTATTACAGAAATGATCTGCTAAAGCAAATGCACACAAATCGTATTACAAATATTAAGAAAATATTACAAAAAGATTACGAAAAGATTACATTTTTATAATATTATGATTTGTTGTTGAAAATGAGAGAAAAAAATAATAGAATAAAATTAAGAATTATATTAGGAGGAACAACAAATGAAAAAGTTAATAAAATATATGTGTGTATTAGCTGTTGCAGCTCTAGCTACTATCGTAATTATGTATAATATGGCTAGTGCTGATGGCGAAGGTAGTGAGGTCGTGCCACCATCTATGACTGCAGAAAATGTGAGCACAAGTGAAGATACAGCAGCTATTACTGTTAGTTTTGGAGGAGATATTCAGGGTGTAACTTCTGGTTATATAACAGTAGATTGTCCAGATGGAATATCTTGTACAAGTGGAGAATCAGAAAAAATGATAGACGATTCTAACGGAGTTCTTTCTCGTACACTTACATTTTCAGGCTTTTCTTCTTATAGTGGAAACGAAGCAACGATAACCTTTAATATAGGAAAATCATCAGGATGGACATATATTTCAAAGTCTCAAGGAAAATCAATTTCAGGAAGTATTATGCATGCTACAGCTAAAGTTAAAATTGAGAAACAGGAGCCAGATCCTGTGGATCCGCCAGAAGAAGAATTTAAATTAGATACTACAATAATTGAAATGAAAGTAGGAGAATCAAAAGATTTACCAGGAAATAATAAGAAAAAAGATGTACAATGGACAACTTCTGACGAAACAGTGGTAGAAATAAATGGAAATAGTGTAAAGGGATTAAAAAAAGGTGATGCAACTCTTACTGCAAAAACAGCAGATAATGAATCAGCCGTGTTAACAGTTAAAGTGGATGAAAAAACAGATCCAAATGATCCAGGAGAAGAACCAAATCCAGGAGAAGAACCAGATGATCCAGGAGAAACTCCAACACAACCAGTAGTTGTTCCACTTAAAATTGAACCAAGTATAAGAAAAATGTATGTTGGCGAGGTAGATAGATATGGAGTAAATAAAGATGTTACTATTACATGGTCATCAAGTAATAAATCAGTAGCAATAATAGATCAATCAACAGGACAAGTAACTGCAGTTGGAGAAGGTAAAGCTACAATTACTGCAACAACACAAAATGGAGAAACAGCAACGGCACAAATTATAGTTGAAAGAAAGAGCGATGGAGGAAATGAGGTTGCAGATCCAGTTATTTCTCCAAGTTCTGATTTTACAATTAATGCAGGAGACACATATCAATTAAAGGCTGATATGGAAGTTGAATGGACATCATCAGACGAATCTGTAGCAACAGTTGATGCAAATGGACTTGTAAAAGGTGTAGGTGGAGGAAATGCATTTATATATGCTAAATCAAAAGACCTAAGAGTTTCAAGCATAGGTGTTACAGTAAAAGGTGCAAAATCAAAAGGAAATAAAGGAAGTACAGGAGGTACTAAAACAAATAAAACAGGAAATGCAGCTACAGAAGATGGAAATTCAAGTTCAACAGTTAATGAAGAAGTTCCATCAACAGGTGAGGCATCAACAGGAACAATAGTTATACTAGGTGCAGTTACATTAATTGTTGCAGCGGTTATATTTAGAAAGAGAATGAAATAATATAATAAATAGCTAAAATAAACTTTTGAAAAAGTACCCCGTTTAGCGTACCATATGGTATGGACTAAACGGAGGTGCTTTTCTTTTTGTACATTAGGATAGTCATACTGACTTTTCCTAATGCATAAAGAGTTACAATTCACTGCTAAAATAAATTTATTATGATTTCAAGATATGATATCAATTTATAATGTGTAGTTAAGGTGGGGACCGACAAGGTAGAATAAGTAAATATTGCAAGCGACTAGCGAAGCAACAACTACTTATTCTTCGCAGTTGGGGCGAAACTTATAAATTGATATCATATCTTGAAATCCTTGTATGTATATATAGCAGCGAATTGTAACATAAAAAAGGCTTCGCCGAAAACAGATGCACACAAATTGTTGACAAAAAAAGTCATAGATGGTAAAATGAGACTCAGTTTCAGATTGGAGAAAAAATGGAAAGGTCATATAAAACAAAGCAAAGAGCAAATATAATTAAATATTTAATGAATAACAAGAGCAAGCATATTACTGCAGAGATGATAATAACTTACTTTAAAGACATAGGTAAGCCAATAGGAAAATCCACCGTATATCGCTATTTAGATAGTTTAGTAGAAGATAACAAGGTAAGAAAGTATGTAGCAGGTGAAAGTGGGTCTGCGGCTTGTTTTCAATATATAGATGATGCACATGAGTGTAAAGAGCATTATCATATGAAATGTACGAAATGTGGAAGTTTAATCCATTTAAATTGTGATGAGATTGAAGAATTATCAAAACACATTTTTAAAGAGCATAAATTTAAATTAGATGTATGTAAAACAATTTTGTATGGGTTATGCCAAAATTGTCAAAAAAAATAAAGGATGGATGTATTTTAATGAAAAAGGGTATAATTTTTATTTTAATTTCTACTTTATTATTAAGTGTAGTGTTACTTTTTGTAAGTAGAGATAATATGGAAAAAAAATCAGATAAAATTGTTATAGTGGCAACATTATTTCCTCAATATGATTTTGCAAAGCAAATAGGAGGAGACAAGGTAGATGTTTCTTTATTATTAACACCAGGAACAGAAACCCACACATATGAGCCAACTCCTCAAGATATCATAAAAATAAATAATGCAGATTTATATTTATATACAGGAAAATATATGGAACCATGGTCAGATAGAATAGCTAATGGAGTTGACTCAGATACTAAAATAGTCGATGTATCAACAAATGTTAATTTAATAGAGTCAGAGCATAATGAACATGAAGAAGATGTAGATCAAGAAGGTCATAGTCATGGTTATGACCCACATATTTGGCTAGATCCAGATAGAGCAATTGTTATGGTTAATAATATTGCAGATGCACTTATAAGTGTAGATGGCGAAAATACTGAATATTATAGGGCAAATGCCGATAGATATATTGCAGAAATTCAAAATTTAGATAGTGATATAAATAAAACAATAGGTGGGGCAAAATCAAAAAAGATTGCTTTTGGGGGAACTTTTGCATATGCATATTTTATTAATAAGTATAATTTGGAATATGTATCTGCGTATGATTCTTGTGGCGAGGACACAGAGCCAAGTGTTACAAATATAAAAAAGGTAATTGATTATATGAAAGAAAATAGTATTAATGTAATTTTTTATCAAGAAATGTCATCTGGAAAAATTGCAGATGCAATTGCAAAGGAAACAGGAGCAGAAAAATTGGTTTTTCATACGGTGCATAATGCAACATTAGATGAAATAAATAGAGGAGAGACATATGTTACAATAATGAGAAAAAATCTTGAAAATTTAAAGATAGCTCTAAAACAAAATAAAGAATAGTTTTATATTCCAGAAAGGAATATAAAAAAAAACAATAATGTTTTATTCATAATTATTTAATACAAATAAAAGAAAGGACAATCAGTATGAGTATTTTAGAAATAAAAAATTTATCTGCATCATACGATAGTAATAAGGCAATTGATAATGTCAGCTTCCAAATTATGCAGGGGGAATATGTATGTTTAGTTGGCGAAAATGGATCTGGAAAAAGTACATTAATAAAGACAATGGTGGGATTACACAAAAAGGATTCTGGAGAAATTATAAAAAATATATCAGAAGATAAAATTGCATATGTTGCCCAGAATAATATGAAAGATTTAAGCTTTCCAGCAACAGCAAAAGAAATAATAATGACGGGAGTTCAAAGGCATAGAAAATTACCATTCTATACAAAAAAAGATTGGCAATTATTCGATAAAGTATGTGAAATGCTAAGCATAAAAGATATAATTAACAATCAAATTGGAAATTTATCTGGAGGGCAGCGACAAAGGGTAATATTAGCAAGAGCTCTAATAAGAGAGCCAGAGCTTATTATTTTAGATGAGCCATGCAGTGGATTAGACGTAAATATAACAAAAGAGCTATATGATATTTTAGATAAATTACATAAAGAAAATAAGATGACTATTATAATGGCGACACATGATATAGATGAGATAAGGTCTAGAGATGTTAGAGTTATATGTATGGCAACAGCTGTAAAGTTTGATGGAAAAATAGATGAGTGGAAAAGTTTTTAGATAGGAGAAAAAATGAATACTATATTAGAATTATTAAGTTATCCTTTTATGCAGAGAGCTCTAATATGTGGAGTGTCAATTTCATTCTGCTCTGCAATAATAGGAGTTATATTGGTATTAAAAAATTATTCAATGATTGGACATGGACTAGGAGAGGTAGGGTTTGCCGCTCTATCATTAGCTCTTGTATTTGGTTTGCCTGAGATGTATGTAACTATTCCAATTGTTATTATTGCATCATTTATAATACTTTTAATAAGCCAAAAGCAAGGAGCATCGGGAGATGTAACAATTGCATTAGTATCAACAGCTGCATTGGCATTTGGTGTAATAATAACGGCTATGTCTAAAGGCTTTAATATTGATGTGTATAACTATATGTTTGGAAGCGTACTTTCAATGACAACATCAGATGTAGTAATTAGTGTTATAATGTCTATTCTTTTAATAGTTATATATGTATTTTTTTACAATAGATTATTTATGATTACATACGACGAAAAATTTGCGAAAGTTTGTGGAATAAGTGTAACCTTTTACCAATTTTTAATTTCGTTATTTACAGCTATTGTTGTTGTACTTGGAATGAGAATGATGGGAACACTGCTAATATCTAGCTTAATCGTTTTTCCAGCGATTATTGCAAGAAAGCTAACAAATAGTTTTAAAAGCATGATAATGCTATCAGTAATGATTTCAATAATTTGCTTTATATTTGGATTAGCATTTTCATTCTTTTTAAATCTTCCAACAGGGGCATGTATAGTAGGTGTATATATTGTCCAATATATAGGAGCATTACTATTTTCTAAAGTAACAATTCATATGTAATAATTAAGAGCATGCAATCTTTAAGATTTGCATGCTCTTATCACATAAAACCAACATTGATCTTCGGCTAAGACTAATATACATAATCCAAAAATCTAACACATATTACTATGTGAATAAATTTCATCGCTACATATATTAATCCTTTGCTAGAATGCAAATGCACATCTAACAATTATATTCATCCTTTGAAAGTTAGGACTATAAATAATCATTATACTATGCAAGAGCACTCATTACTTTTAACAAATATACATACTAAAAATAGCATATATATTTATTGCATCGCCGACCAAGTATAACCTATTTTTAATAAGCCATAAATAATCTTTGCTCGAATATTAAAAATCTGATCTGTTCAAACTAATAATATTCTTAGACCAACCAATATTGATCTTACAATAAATATTATATGCTATATATTTTTTTTTATTCAAAAAAAATTCCCTGATATAAATTTTTTTCTTTTAGTATTTTATCAATCCCATTTAATACCAATTTTTTATGACTATTCCATTTTGGTGCAACAAGTAAGTCTTTTGGTGCATCTCCACTAATTCTATGTACAATAATATCTTTTTTTATATGAGTCAAAATAAATATAATTTCGTCTAGGTAATTTTCAAGCTCTAATGGTATATATTTTCCATCTTTATACATTTTTTCCAATTTTGTATTTTTTACAATATAAGTAGAGTGTATTTTTATTCCTTGAATAGAATGGTTATTTATAAAGCTTATAGTATTTGCTATATCTTCATGAGTTTCACCAGGAAGACCAACCATTATGTGCGTTACGACGTCTATACCATATTTGTTTAGTAATTTAACGCTCTCAGTAAATTGAGCAGATGTATATCCACGATTTAGAAGCTCTCCAGTTTGGTCATTTGAAGTTTGAAGACCAAGTTCAACCCAAATATAATATTTTTCTGCATATGATTGCAGAAGCTTTGCAATTTCTTCTGTAATGCAATCAGGTCTTGTTGCAATTGCTATGGCTACTATTCTGTCATCAATTAGAGCAGAATCATAACGCTCTTTTAGTACATCTATAGATGCATATGTATTTGTGAAATTTTGAAAGTATACAATAAATTTATTTGCTCTTTTTCCACGATAACTTGCAAGATAGTTTTGTACTTGCTCTTTAATTTTCATAGTATGATTAAGATGATCTCCAGATCCTGTTTCACTACAAAAAATACATCCTCCAAATCCTGCTGTGCCATCTCTATTTGGACAAGTAAAGCCACCATCAATGCAGATTTTTAAAGTACGCTCTCCAAATTTTTCTTTTAAATATTCAGTTAATCGATTATATCTTTTTAAATTTTCCATAGTATTAAATATATCAGATTTTTATTTTTTGTCAAATCAGGTACATATTTTATAAAGAAATTGTTGGGTGACATATTGACAAAATGAAAAACCCGCTGAATAAAGCAGCGGGCGTTATTTTTAACAATCCTCTATGATGAACCAAACTGGAAAACCATCCAGTTTGCCAAGTAATTTTACACAATCCGTTAATGAGTCAAAGCATTCCTGAATTTCAGGTGGAAGACTTCTATTTTTTACTTCCTCCAAAAATTTTTCATGTCCTACTTCTTCATAGTATCCCAGTAACATACTTGTGTCCATAAAGAATCTTTCCTTTCATATAGGATTTTATTATATTAACATAAAAAGAAACAAATGTCAACTATTACAATTCATATTAGGTAAATCTTACCTAATATGTTTTTCGCTCTGTGAATGGTAACTATAAATACAAAGGATATGAGAAAAAATATAGATATTGTATAGACATTTGTATAAACTTATAGTAGAATTAACTTCAGTTTAAAAAAAGATAAGGAGAGATTTATCATGTGGAAAAAATATTTAGTAGCATTTGTTATTTCGATGGTACCTATTGTTGAGCTAAGAGGTGCGGTACCATTTGGTTTGAGCGAACTAATGGGTGGACCACTTCCTGCTCTTCCAACAATTCTACTTTGTGTTATTGGAAATATGTTACCAGTACCATTTATATTCTTTTTTGCAAAAAAATTTCTTGTATGGGGATCGAATAAAAAGTTTATAGGAAAAATATGTACAGTATTTTTAGAAAAAGGAGAAAAGGGAGGAAAAAAATTACAAGAAAAAGCTGGACGTGGACTGTATGTCGCATTGTTTTTATTTGTAGGAGTTCCACTTCCTGGAACTGGTGCATGGACAGGAACACTTGCAGCTAGCTTTTTAGACTTAGATTTTAAAAAGAGCAGTATTGCTACTATGGCAGGTGTAGCTCTAGCAGGAATAATTATGACAGTACTATACTTCTTTGCATATGAAGTATTCGTCGCACTTTTTGGTAATTAAAAATAAAGGTTACTTAATTTTAAAATGTACTCAATGGAATAAAATCTAAAAAAGGTTTATTTCTGTTGAGTACATTTTAATTAGTTATTACATTTAAGTTGTTTTTTTGTGCTTATATTTATAACTATAGTGGAAATTATAGATAAAGAAAATACGACATAAAAGATTTTCTCTTTTATAATTAGACTTAGCAAAGATAGTATCAAAAAAACAACAAATTCAGCTATGCATAAGCATACCTGGCCAATTGTTGATAATAGGTTAGAGTCTTCTAAAGACTCTTTTATTATATTTTGTATAGATGTTTGAATAGAGGTTTCGTACATTTTTTCAAAATTGTCACTTATAGTTTTATTTATAGATATGGCTATTTTGCTCTTTGTAAATAAATATACAGAGGTTATGGCTGCTTTTATTAGTGTTACCAAATTATTAGTTTTATAAATATTCTTATCAGTATATTTGCCAATTATTATTATAGTTATAATTTGGATTATTAGAGAGCATATTATTATCATCGAAAAAGTTTTAAAATCAGCTAAAATAATATATAGATATAATGGAGCTAGTAATCGCTCTATTATATGATTTGCTCTTAAGGCGTATATAAATTTATATTTGCTTTTTGACTTTATAATGTATCTAAGACTTTCTTTAAATACCTTTGTTTTATTTTCATATTTGTAATCAATTTTTTTTGTAAAAATATAGTGGAGTAAGAAGAATATGGATATTATTGTAAAAAGTATGAGATTTGTGTTGCTCAGAACTCCCCATGCTACAAGACTACTTGCCAGAGCAATTCCAATTACTTTTGTAACGTTTAAAAGGGAATTAAACTTGCCTCTATGATTTGTATTGACATATCTGCTAGATAAAGCATCGCTTGAAGGATTAGAAATCCCCATTAGACCCATTGCAAATATGAATATTACTATATTTCTGTACAAATTATTAGAATTCAACATAAAGTAAGAGCTTATTATACTGAAAATATTTGAGATTAAAATGCATTTGGCAATTCCATACCTTGATAGAATTGTAATAAACAACGGAGAGGTGAATGCTGTAATACCAAATCGTAATCCATATATTAATAAAATCATCCATATAGAGACGCCATTTTTATAGAGCATAACTGTTCCAAAGGTTTCTATTAGGGCGTTTGCAAAATTGTAGCATAAACTACTTAAATAGATATATTTGTATTCTTTTTTACAAAAGTATTCCTTCAATACATTTCACCTCTCGAAATTTATAAGTATGCAACTATTTTTAGTATGCCCGAATCTTTTATAATAATTCCTTGACATTCGTTAGATAAAGTGCTATTATAAGTAGCGTGAATTTAGAGGGATACCTGTAACCATTCCGAACACAGTAGTCAAACTCTACTTTTTCAGTATTTATATGATTTATTATTTATCATTTTTAAGTATTGCAAAGTTAGATTGGCACGTATAAAGATATAGACAAAAATTAATCATATAGATACCAAGTATTAAGTCAAATACTTGGTATTTTTGTGTCTCAAAAATATCTTTTGCCAAAATAACACGCAATAATGCTAACGGAGGTTGGTAAATATGTAACCAAGGGAGGGATTAAAAAAATAAAAACAAAATAAATATTGGGAGGTAAAATACAATGTATGAAGAGCTTGTAACAAAAGAGCTGCTTGAATATATAAAGAATAATATATTTCAAGTGTACGATTTAAATGGAAAATCACATGATATTAATCACATCAAGTATGTACTTGAAAGGGCATACGAAATATCAATGCCATATAAAGATGAAATAAACTATGACATACTGTATACGGCGGTAGCTTATCATGATATAGGAGATCACATTGACAGAGCTAACCATGAAAAAGTTTCAGCAAATTGGATGGCAAATGATGAAAAGTTAAAAGAATTCTTTTCACCAGAGCAAATTGAAATTATAAAGCAAGCCATAGAAGATCATAGATCATCAAGAGAAGGAGAGCCTCGAAATGTTTATGGAAAGATTTTAACGTCTGCCGATAAGAACATAGATGTAGATACCTTCTTTATAAGAACATACGAGTTTGGATTAGAGCATTATAAAGAACTTGATACTCAAGAGCAACTTGATAGAGCGTATGAACATGCTGTAAAAAAATATGGAAAGCATGGATATGCAGTACATAAATATTATGTGAAAGATGAAAAATATTTCGAATATCTAAAAGAGCTACAGAGATTAATTGACAATAAAGAAGAGTTTTATAAAAGAGCAAAAGAAGTTTTAAAAATTAGTTAGTATACTATGAGGTGCGCTTGATAGGCATATCATAGATGATAAAAGTAATTACAATTATCAAAACTTCTTTATAATATAACAGGGAAGTCATGCTGACTTTCCCCGTTATATATAAAAGCTTCGCGAAAACAGATGTGCAGAAATTTTATTACATAAAATTTCGCACTGAACAAATTTACTGAAAAAATCTTTGATTTTTTTAGATTTGTTCTACAATTATATTGATAATGCTTTATAGGGCGCATCCTTAAAAGTACTAGGAAGGAAGCGTTTAATAAATGGATGAGGAAATTTTTCTGGAGGAAAAAGAGAAACTAAAAGAAATTGTACAAAAAATTAAAGACGAAGAAGAGCTACTAGAGCATACATTAAGTAGTTCAGATATGAATTTTAAGTTAGAAGATATGGCAAGGGCTACAGTGTTACAATCATATTTAAAAAAATTAGAAGACATAAAGAAAATAAAAGATAAACCATATTTTGCAAGAATGGACTTTAAAGAAGATTCCAAAGAATTAGAAAAGTTCTATATTGGAAAAATTTCACTATTAGATAATAAAACAGCATACCCAATAATAGTAGATTGGAGGGCTCCAATAGCAAATTTATACTATGAAGGAAAGATTGGTAAGGCTGAATATGAATGCTTGGGGGAAAAAATAAAAGGTAAAATACTTCTTAAACGACAATATATTATTGAAAACCAAGAGCTGCAAAAATATGTTAATATAAATGTTACAGGTAATGACGAATTATTACAAAACGCTTTAGAAGAGAAAGCAGATGATAGATTAAAAAATATAGTTGCTACTATACAAGATGAGCAAAATAAAATAATTAGAGCAGATATAAATTCTCCTTTAATAGTGCAAGGAGTTGCAGGAAGCGGAAAAACAACAATTGCTTTGCACAGAATAGCTTATTTAATATACAATTACGAAAAAGAATTTAAGCCAGAAGAATTTATGATTATTGCACCAACAAGATTCTTCTTAAATTATATTTCAAATATACTTCCAGACTTAGGAGTTGATGATGTTAAACAATGTACTTTCGAGGATTTTGCATATGATGTTATTGGAAAAAAATTAAAAATTTCAGACAATAACGAAAAGCTTGTAATTATTGTTAATAAAGAGTTTGACTCTATTAACAATGGAAAAATTGATGTTATGGTTAAAGAATCGAAGTTTAAAACGTCAATAAACTTTAAAAGAATAATAGATGATTATTTAAAACAAGTTGAAGATAATTACATTCCAAAATGCGATTTTAAATTTATGGATAAAACAATCATGAGCTATAACGACATTGACTACTTATTTAAGCATACATACAAAATGTATAATTTTACTACAAGAATAAATGAAATTGAGAAACACTTAGCCTCAGAGCTAAATAGAGCATCTGCAAATATAATAGAAGAATTAAGAGCTGAAAGAAGCCACAGAATTAAAGACTTAGTTGGTGAAGAGAGAGTTAATTTATATGATGAATATGATAAAATTATAAAGCTTTTAGAAAAAGGGCAAAAGAAAATTGTAAAAGAGCACTTTTCTCAAATTCCAAAAATGGATTGCGTAAAATACTACATGGATTTCATACAAAATTATTTACAGAATTCTAACGAAGTGTTTGAATATCTTAAAAAGAATACTATGAACAATTTAAAGAAGAGCGAAATCGCATTTGAAGATTTAGCGCCTCTTATGTACATACAAACAAAAGTGTTTGGAATAAAAGAAAAATGCAAAATTAAACATGTTGTAATTGATGAGGCACAAGATTATGGTGAATTTCAATTTGATGTTTTAAAGACAATTTTGAATAGTAATTCAATGACAATTTTAGGAGATATTGCTCAGGGCGTACATTATTATAGAGGAATTGAGAACTGGAAAAGGTTTATAGATGTAGAGTTTAAGGACATTAAAACAATATATACTACTTTGCAAAAGACATACAGAACCACAAAGGAAATTATGGATGTGGCTAACTCTGTTATTAATAAACTACCAGACTATGAAAAAGAATATATTGTTTTAGGTGAACCAGTAATCAATCGAAAAGACTCAATTAAAGTAAAGAAATGCTCGGATTTTAAGGAGTTAATTAAGTATGTAAATAGTAGAATAAATAAATATTTAGAATGTCAGTATAAATCAATTGCGATTATAGGAAAAGATATGAATGAGTGCGAAAAAATAGAAGAAAACTTATCAAAAGTAAGATCAGACGTAAAATTGATTAGAGGAAAAGATTCTGAATACAATTCTGGAATATCAATTGTTCCATCTTATCTAGCAAAAGGTCTAGAGTTTGATTGTGTAATTATTGCAAATGCGAATAAATTAACATATGTAAATAATAGCTTAGACATTAAGCTGTTATATGTTACTATAACAAGAGCAATGAGTAAATTAGATATTTGTTATACTGGAGAGATGTCTGATTTGTTAGATTGTATTAGCAAGACAATTAAGGAGGATTAATACAATGAGCTGTAATAAGGAAAATCTAATAAAAAGCACTGTATTTTTTAAGATATATAGTGATGAAAGCATAAGGTTAATTTATGATGAAATAAAAAATATAGAGGAAGATACTCTATGGGCACATCACGATATTACCCATGTAAATAATGTTGTAAGTGTAACAGAAAAAGTTTTAATAGATATGAATTGTGATCAAGAGCTTATTGAAAATGCTAAGATTGCAGCATATATGCATGATGTGGGAGCATTACAAGGAAAAAGCAATCACGCTTATAGGAGCTATGAATTTGCAAAAAGGTATTTTGAGGAAAATAGTATTGATTTAAAATATAAAACAGAGGTGCTTGAAGCAATAAAAAATCATAGTGAAGGATTTGACACAGATAATATAATTCAGAGCGCTCTAATTTTTGCAGATAAAATTGACATTAAATCATCAAGACCAACAAGAGCAGGTTTGATGGTAGAGGGAATGAGACAAATGCAATATATTGATGATATTAATGTAAAAATTGATAGCTCAACAATAAGTGTAAATTTTATATGTAATAGAAATATTAACAAACAAGAATTAGAGCAATATTATTTTATGAAAAAAGTTGGTAATTCGATAAAATCTTTTGCACGAAAATTTAACTTAAAGTATAATGTATGTTTTAACAGTAATAGTTGGGAAGAAATTTTATAGATAGAAATGTAATGTATTAGTGTGAAAGATAATTGATTTTTGCAGATTTGTTCCACAAGATTTGTGCCTAGAAGGAATGGAGGTTTTAAAATGGAAGATTTGACAATTGATTTAAAAGAAGGTAGGTTAAATTGCAGAGCAGCAGGAATTATAATTCATGATGGTAAGGTATTATTCCATAAAAATACTAATGATTCATACTATGCTCTAATTGGAGGAAGAGTTAAAATTTGCGAGAGCTCTGCAGACACCATAGTAAGAGAGCTTAAAGAAGAGATTGGAAAAGACGTTGAGATAATAGGGTATATTGCTACAATAGAAAACTTTTTTGAGCTAAAGGAAAAGAAGTATCATGAGATTATGTTTGTACATCTGGTTGAGTTTTGTGAAGAAAATGATAAAAAAATTACTGAAATATTGCACAATATAGAAGGTGGAAAGGATAAAGATGTTTATTACGAATGGCTTCAAATAGATGAAATAGATAATTATGATATTAGACCTGGTATAATAAAAGATATCCTAAAGAAGGGGATTTTTCCAGTTCATTTAATAAATAAGGAGTAATAGCTTTTTATTTATAGAAAATGTTTTAATAAGTTGACATAAATATGAATTTCTGATAGAATATAAAGTGCAAACTTTATGTTTGTTTTGCAAAATAAAATAAAAATTTTTTTTAAGGAGTGAGTTTTTATGGGAAAGTACACCAAGAAAAACACAACGCAGCGCATCGATGGAACAGATTTGTTTTGGTACGCAGTGCGTACCCCTACAATCCGGACATTTACAGATTTAGTTAAGGATGTGCAAACAAACGGTAGTTCTGGAGGAAGTAAAAAGCCAGTAACCAACAATCGTGTCTCGTACGCTCTTAAACGAACAGATTTGTTATCTGATGATGAGCGTAAAGACGTCCAGAAGATTCTGAGAGAGCAGGGAGTAAAAGTTTCCATTGCAAAGGGAAGAACTTGTTTGGATATATTGAAAGATATATTCAAAGCTCGTAGATCTGATGAGCGAAAACAGGAGGCTGATTCTACTAGTCTTGATGGTTCGAGTAATTCTGCTGTATCTGATAGCGAGCCCAAGCCTGAGGAAGAAATGAGTCCCGAAGTGAAAGAGATTCTGGACAAATATCCTTCTGAAATGCAGAAAATATTCCTAGATATGATTGAGTCTGTGGGTGCAGTTAAAGAGCTTAAGCGCCTTACAAGTACCTATGATGAAAGTAGGCGAATCTTCAAGCATATCAATGACAAAGAAAGGCGAGAATTAGTACTAAAACTGATTGAGCATACCTATGTTGAGAGCTCCGAAGAGTTAGGAATGCTATTAGCTGTACAGCCTTTTGAGATTTCGTCGTTATTTAACGGCATGGTAGCCTTGAGAAAAAAGGTTAATATGCTTACTCTGAGGAATCGGAGAAAAAGAGACGATCGAAGAAAAAATCCGGCTGCTATAACTGCCAGAGAGGCAGAAAAAGAAAAAGCAGAGATGGCACGTAAAGCAGCTGAAAAGGCAAAAGCTGCTGAGAAGGCACGCAAGGAAGAAGAAGCTAAAAAGAAAGCTGCAGAAAAGAAAGTTGCAGAGGCGGAAGCTGCCAAAAAGGCTGCGGAAGAAGAAGCTGCCAAAAAGGCAGCAGAAGCGGAAGCCGCCAAAAAGGCTGCGGAAGAAGAAGCTGCCAAAAAGGCAGCAGAGGAAGAAGCCGCCAGAAAGGCTGCAGAAGCAGAAGCTGCCAAAAAGGCTGCGGAAGCAGAAGCTGCCAGAAAGGCTGCGGAAGCAGAAGCTGCCAGAAAGGCTGCGGAAGCAGAAGCTGCCAGAAAGGCCGCGGAAGCAGAAGCTACCAGAAAGGCTGCGGAAGCAGAAGCTGCCAAAAAAGCTACAAAGGGAAAGGCAATCTCCGAAGAGAAGATTTCGTCATGGAAAAAATCTTACTCCGTCAGCGATGGAATTGCTTCATGGGCATCACATATTGCGAACACTTCACGTCCAAGTCACGTGTTATTGGACACAAATATCTTAATTGATATGAAGTTAAGAGAGTACGTTAATAAGAGCTTCCAGTGCGGAGTGGTTTCTATGATTTCAATTTTAGAGCTTCGCAAGCTATTGAAAACACAAAGAAACAAGGCAATGGAAGCACTATCTGATCTTATGCAAGCAGTAAATGATCAGTTTTTCTATCAACCTATTGGTGATACAACTGCGGAGTTAACAGGTGATTGTGATATCAAGCTTGCGAATCTGGCGAAGAAGGAAGACTATACCTTCGTTACAAAGGATATGGGGGCTGCCGTGTATGCATGGACAATTGGTTGTCCATGTAGATATCTACGTATAGATCCTGTAAAGGTCAACATGTATTCAAATCCTAAGAATAATAAAATAGCAATTTTGGATGTGAATACTTTGGAGTATAAGCTGCATAATAAGTTACGCTCAATGTTTTCTCACGTGGTTGTTACTAACTTGTTTGCGAGGAGACTTAATCACAATAAGGCAAACAATGAGATTGCAGTTACCGCTTTACAGCAGGATATTTGTACAGATACACAGAGCTACTATGAACCATACTGTATGAAGGTTGGATCATCTGAATGTAGCCAATACGAGATGGAAATTATTCAGCTCTGCAAGAAGAAGGATGCGGTACTTGTATCTTCGGATCCTGCAACCCTTGCTTTGGCATGGGAATACGGAATAGAAACATTTTATTATAAGAAGGAGAGATAGAATTTTTATTTTATTTGGGGCTCTGTGCGGTGATGCACAGGGCCTTTTCTATTTATTAGATAATTTAAGATATTAATCAGCCCATTATTATTTTATAAAAAATACTAAATTTCTATAAACAAATCTTTCTTTATATGATAATATTTAATAATAAAAAATCAAAGGAGGAAATGTATGAAAAAGAAAGTTATTTTTATTGTTTTACCAATAGTATTGGCAATTGTAATTATTGCTGCTATTATGATAGGAATATTTGTTAATAGGAATAAAGAAGAAGAGG
This sequence comes from Clostridia bacterium, assembly GCA_017939755.1. Classification (GTDB taxonomy): domain Bacteria; phylum Bacillota; class Clostridia; order TANB77; family CAG-508; genus CAG-492. The sequence goes on from JAGBAJ010000035.1 coordinate 24,360, forward strand.
AAGAATCTATAGGGTCTAAGTGGGGCGATACCTATTATGCATACTTAAAAGCGGTTATTAATGAAGATGATAATAATGCTCTTGAATCCAAATATGGAATTTCAAAAGATATGGAAGATGGAAAAATACAATTCTGCAAAATTGAAAATGAGGAAAATCCCAAAATGGTATTAACATACAAAAAAGGTGAAGATACAGGTGTTAATGTATACAAAATTAACGATAATGGAAATATAGAAAAAAAGGTTTATAGTAATAAAGTTGGATTTAGTTACTTATATAATGTTGAAACTCAGACTTATGGTTGGTATATATGTAAGATGGATAATGATGGAAGTGTATACGTATCTATAGAGAATGCTGGTAACGAAAATGAAGAAAGTAGCTCTATACAAATCGCAGATAAAGAAACCACTATAACTACGGAAGATAATAAGAATGTTACTATTACTGAGTTTGATAAAATATTTATAAAGCCAGAAATAGATCAAGTTGAATCGTTTGATTTCAGTTTAGATATGAAAGAAAACGACTTGGAAAAAGAAATTAAAGAATCTATAAAACATATTCAAGAGCCAAACAATATAGTGTCAGAAGAGCAAAAAGAACAGGTTTCTAAAAAGGTAGAGGAGCTAAAGAATCTAAAAAAGATAGCAGATGAATTAAATGAAAAAAATAAATCAATTATTGGAACATGGAGGATAAACAGCAATGTTAAGAGTAATGATCCAAATAGTGCTAGTTTAAATGCGTTGTTCGGTTCGAGCTTAAAACTTAGTAGTAATGAGCTTATTTTAAAAGAAGAAGGAACATTTACATTTTACGTAGGAGCTTCATACAATACAACTGGAAAATATAAATTTGAAAATAATGTAGTTAGTGTATACGATATAAAAGATACACAAATAACAGAATCTACAGCCATAAAAAAATTAGAAGAAAATTTAAAATTCGAATATATAAAGTATAATAATCATGAGTTCCTAAAATTACAAATGCACGATATTCCAGATGTAGAAGCTTATGTATTTTTTGAAAAGAATACAACAGGAAAACAAGGTACTATGACAGATGCTGTACCAGAGGTAACCTTTAAAACACCAAAGAGCGAAAAAACAAATAATAGTACTACAAATAATCAATCGCAAAATAGCAAACAAAATGTAAATCAGAATAGTGAGTCTTCAAATAATTCACAAACAACAAATCAAAATAGTGAGCCTTCAAACAATTCACAAACAACAAATCAAAATAGTTCATCTAGCATAAAAGTAGGAGAGCATACATTAAGTTATGGAACATATAAAGGTAAAGACTCTCAATATTCTGATATTAGCGGAGGCTCTGTAACATGGGATGTCACTATAAAGCTTAACTCAGATGGAACATACATATATCAATCTACAAACCAAGACTTAGCACCAAATAAATCTGGAAAATACAAAGTAGGAGATATGTATGGTTTAAAAGCAATAATATTTGATGGTGGGGAATGGTTTTTAGCAGTACCAAGAAATAATGTAATGAGTGTACCAGCAGGATCTGGCTCAACGTTTGAATATCAGGGTAGCTAAATAGAAGTTTTTACGGAAGTTTTTAGGGACACTACAAAAAAACACCATTGCAAATGTTTTTAGGAACCCTGTAAAAAGATATCATTGCAAAAGTAAAAAAGATTAGTAGGATATCAAATTAATAGAGAAAGGAATGAATTTTAAAATGAAAAGTAAATTTTTAAGCACTTTGATAGTAACTATAATGCTATGTGGAATATTTTTTATTTTAGCGGGTTGTGGACAAGAAGTTTCAAACAATAGTAATGAAAATCTTGCTTCAGATAATCAAACTACTGAAAGTAAGGAGGTTCAAAAGCCAAGTAAAGATGAAGAAAATCCAGATGACATTTATTTTAAGGTATTAAAAAATGAAACTAGCTATGTGGATGAATCTAATGTAGAAGCCTATTTCAAAGAATACGCAGAAGCATATAATTTTAATCAATCTGTAAAGTATAGTTTATTTGATTTAGATGGAGATGGTCAAAACGAAATGATTATACTAGTTAGCGGGGAAATGTATTTAATACTAAATAGAGAGGGAAACATTGTATATGGATTCACAGACGTTCTTAGAGGTATGTTAAGAATAAAAACAGATGGAACATACAGTGGCTCTGGCGGTGCAGCAATATCTGTAATATGTAAATCTACATTTGAAAAGAACAAAAGGAATATCCAAACGTTAGCAGAATGTGATACTACGTATAACAAATATATTATAAATGAAAAGAGCGTAAGTAGAGCAGAGTTTGAGAAGTATTTTGAAGAATTTAATAACAAGCCAAATGTAGAGTTTAAAGATTATAACAATAATGAAGAAAGTACTAATGATGAGCAAAAACAAACAAATTCAAACGGAAATAGCTATAACAAATCAAGTGCGTTTAGAGAAGGCGTATACAATAAATCTTTAGCTGGCACAGATGCAGAAGGCTATGAGGAATCTTTAACTTTTTCAGATGGAAATGTATCTTACAATGAAACATACTGGGGAAGGAAAAGATCAGGAACATATGATGTACAAGGAAATACTATAACAGTTAAATATACATCAGGTATAGATGCAGATAGCATAAATGGAAACACACCTGTTTCAAATTTAAATGAAGTTGAAGTATACAAAATAGAAGATAACAAATTAATAATGCAATCTACAAGCACAGACCCATACTATAAAGCAGAATCTGTAGTGTATGAATTAAAAAATAATTGACAATCCATAAACTTTAACATATAATGTATGATATATTAAATCTATGATTAAGAAAATAAATTATAAAAAATTGTTTTAGCGAGCTAGAGTATGATGAAAGTCTAGTAACAATTATTAATTTATTAGAGCTTATGAGTGATTGCAGGAAATAATAGTATTGCAATCCGTACACCTACGTTACAGGTTTTAAGTGGGTTATAAAAATATAACCAATTAGAGTGGTACCATGCACATATCGCACCTCTAGATCAATAATCTAGAAGTGCGTTTTTTGTTTCTATTTTGAGATGTTTTGAGGTCACATCCCAAGAATATCCAAAATGAAAGAAATGCTTTTTGAAGAGCTTTCAAAGGTATGAGTATCCAAAATTAAAGAGCTGTTTTTTTGTGGAGTCCACCAAAAACATCAAAAAACATAAGGAGGAATTTTTATGAATCTTATTTCTAAAACAGAGCAAATTTTAAAAGAAGTTTTGCAAAAGAATAATTTTGAAGAGGATAACATTGTACTAAGTGTTTCTAGCAAGCCAGAGCTTGGTCAATTTCAATATAATGGTGCAATGGCTCTTGCCAAAAAAGTAGGAACAAATCCAAGAGCTGTTGCAGAGCAAATAGTTAGTAGTTTAAACGAATATGATATTTTTGAGAATATAAATATAGCAGGACCTGGATTTATTAACATTTCTTATACCAAGGAATTTTTAAAAGAGTATTTAACAGAAATATCAAAAGATATGTCAGAAAATGTAAAAAAATACCCATCAAAAAAAGTATTCTTTGATTATGGTGGAGCTAATGTTGCAAAGGATTTACATGTTGGACATTTAAGAACTGCAAATATTGGAGAGGCTTTAAAAAGGTTAACAAAGTTGGTTGGAAACGAAGTTATGTCTGATGTACACTTAGGAGATATAGGAAGACAATCTGGAATGGTTATATATCAGCTAAGAGAAGAGCATCCAGATTGGGTATTTTTTGACGAAAACTACAAAGGAGAATATCCATCAGAAATTCCAATTACAAATGACGATTTAGGTAGAATCTACCCATTAGCAAGTTCAAAAGCTAAAGAAGATGATAGCATAATGGAAGAGGTTCGTAGAATAACAGCTGAACTGGATAGAGGATATGAGCCATATGTAAAACTATGGGAGCTAATTCGTAAGATATCAATAGCTAATATAAAATTAACATACGAAGCATTAAATGCAGAGTTTGACTTATGGGAAGGTGAAACAGATTCATATCCATACATTGAAGAGACTCTTGAAATACTTAAAAAAGCAGGATGCTTAGTGGAAAGTGAAGGAGCTTTAGTGTGTGATGTAAAAGAAGATACAGACAAAGCCGAAATCCCACCATTAGTTGTTATAAAAACAGATGGAACTACTTTATACGCAACAAGAGAGCTTGCAACAATTTTATCAAGAGCAAAAAGATTTTATCCAGATGAGATTATATATATAGTTGATAACAGGCAAGGAATGTACTTTGAACAAGTATTTAGAACATCATATAAATCAAATCTTGTAAGGGACGACTTAAAATTCAAGTTCGTAGGTGTTGGAACAATGAATGGAACTGATGGAAAGCCTTTTAAAACAAGAGCTGGTGGCGTTATGAAGCTTAATACATTATTAAGTGAAATAAAGGAAGAAACTTCAAAATATGTAAAGGACAATGAAGCTATGAGTGCAGCAGAGCAAAAGGATGTATCGGATAAAGTTGCAGTTGCAGCTCTTAAATATGCAGACTTATTACCAAATGTTGAAAAGGATTATATCTTTGACTTAGCAAAATTCTGTAGCTTAGAAGGTAAAACAGGACCATATATATTATATTCTGCAGTTCGTATGAAGTCGTTACTTGCAAAATCTGGTATAACAAACTACGAAATGCACGATATATATTCACAAACAGAAAAGGATATAATTACAAAAGTTTTAGAAATGCCAATAAGAATAGATAAGGCATATAGAAATAAAACTTTAAGTGATATAACAGAATATATATATGAGCTTGATAGCTTATTTAATAAGTTTTACGCTGAAAATAGAATATTAACAGAGCAAGATGAAGAGAAAAAGCAAACATGGTTATTTATTACAAATCTTGTGTATAAGGTAAATAAATTAATACTTGATGTGTTAGCAATAGATATACCAGAAAGAATGTAAGAGGAAAGGCCTAAAATTTAATTCTTTTTGAACCAGATTTGCGCCTTGAGGGAGGAATGAGATTAAATATGAAAGAAGAATTTATTAAGTTATTAAGAAGTACAAATCGTGAAGGAATTGAAAATCTAATTAAATTTTTAGAAGAGAAAACAGATTTCTTCACAGCACCAGCAAGTACCAGATTCCATGGATCACATGAAGGTGGTCTTTTAGAGCACAGCATGAAAGTGTATGAGATTTTAAAATATAAAGTAGAGCATAATGTTATAGATTTAAAAGTTCCAGAAGATACACTTATTTTAGTTCCTTTGTTGCACGACATATGTAAAGTTAATTTTTACAAGGTTGATTATAGAAATGCAAAAAATGCTCTTGGGGAATGGGAAAAAGTTCCATATTACACTATAGATGATCAAATTCCATATGGTCATGGTGAAAAATCTGTTATGATGTTAACAGAATATATAAAACTAACATCAGAGGAGAAATACGCAATTCGTTGGCATATGGGTTATACAGAGCCAAAAGAGCTTTACAATACTATTGGAGCAGCATATAAAAAATATCCATTTGCTTTATTTATGCATGAAGCGGATTTGGAAGCAACGTACTTATTTGATATGTAAGTGATTGACTCTGCATAATTATAATGGTATAATGGCACAATAAAAAATGTGGCATCAAAACTGAAATTAAGGAGTTCTTCCAAAATATCAGTTACATACACCACCAAATCCAAAGCAAAATAATACATCTGAAGGGAGACCAAGCTATGGATATATTCAGTTATGTAGTTGCCGGATTAGAGTCGAAAGAGTTCGGTGAGGAAAAATTTTATTTCGACAAATATGGATGTGTTGTTGCTGTTAAGTACAGAGAAAACATATCTTATGTAATCTATGTCCGAAAGGCAGATTGCATGTTTCTCGTAACAGAGACGGAAGAGGGATATACTATAAAGACACCTATCGACATGAGGAAACTTTTTATTATCCCTGAAATTGACCAAAGAACTGATGCAGAGCTTGTACTTGAAAGTGTTGTTGAGAAAGACATAGCAATGGAAATACCAAAATCAATTTTTCTTATTGCGGATTATGGATTCTTGGAGAATCCTATGTACAAGGGATGTAACTTTTCCCGGTCAAAAATTAACGTAGCTGTTCAGAATTATCATGGGAAGGCTTTCTCTATTTCATTTGAGGTTGGGGAAGGCGTATATGGATGTGATGAAAATCCAAATGGAAATATTCCAGAAGCGTTTTCAATGAACCCAATAGGATTTAAAAACCCAGATGAAAGCCTTACAATTGCAATTTGAAAAAAGTGACCCTATAAGCATTTGGCTTGGAGGGTCATTTTTATATTACATTAGGAAAGTCATACTGACTTTTCCTTTCGTATTTGTAATAAATTTATTGTTTTTTTATTTTGGGCTTTGCTACTAATGAAGCTAAATAGCCAAAGAATACTGCCGCAGCAATACCTCCAGCAGATGCTTTTACACCACCTATAAAAGCACCAATTAATCCTTGAGATTGAACAGCTTCGATTGTTCCTTTTGCAAGATTTGCACCAAAACCAGTAAGTGGAACAGTTGCTCCACATCCTGCAAAATCAATTACATATTTGTAAACCCCGATTGCACCAAGGATTACACCCGTGGTTACAAAGGTAACCAATATTCTTGCAGGAGTTAATTTTGTTTTATCAATTAAAATTTGACCTATTATACAAATAAGTCCGCCAACGGCAAAACAACGTAAAAGTTGCATCCAATCTATACTTTGAATAAAATCCATAGTATCCTCCAATAATAAAATATATTAGTATTATTATCAATTTTTTATTTTATATACAAAAAAATAAAGGATAAGATTATACTTATCCTTTACATATAGCCCATAATAGGGTAGCTTGTTATTTTAAAATTTTTATTTGTCCTAACAATGGAACTTCTTTTTCTTCTTCGTTTATAGCAGCGATTAATCCTAAAATCCAGCATACAAAACAGAAAACGTTCCATAGAGAACCAACAATCCATCCAATTATTGGAATAATAGCAACAACTGTTCCACAAAGCATTGCTAACATAATTACCAAAGCTTGATTTAAATGAAACTTTGCACCTTCTTTATCTCCTGCACAAAAAGCTACTATTAAGCCAATCCATGTAATATATGCAACCCATCCTGTAGTTTTCTTATCCATAACATTCCCTCCTTATAATTTAAAAAATGCTCTTTGTATCGTAAATATGCTAAAACCTAATAGAGTGGGCATATTTACCTCCTTAGAATATTTTAGAAACTTAATTCCAACATCATTTTACCATAACATACAAAATGTGACAACATTATGAAAGAAATTTAGAACTTTTCCTATAAGTTGCTTGCAACTCACAGCACATGACTTATAGAGATTTTTTTCTTACTATGTTACAATTCACTGCTGTGAGTCGAAGCAGGAATTAATAATCAAAGGGGTTGAAAAAATTTAAAATTTATTCTATAATAAAGCGTAATTGACTATTAATAAAAGGAATAGAGAAAAGATATTCCTAGATGGGAGCTCATATGTTTTTGTATTTAAATAAAAGGTTAGATAGACGATGGCGTAGATAAATTTTCTAAGAATTTTAAATTGAAAGGAAGATTTGTTATGGAAAAGAAAAAACGCATAGTAACTGGTGATAGACCAACAGGCAGATTACATATAGGACACTATTTTGGTTCGTTAAAAAAGAGAGTAGAATTACAAAATTCAGGAGAATTTGATCAATATATTTTAATAGCCGATGTCCAAGCATTAACAGATAACTTTAATAATCCAGAAAAAGTTAGAAAAAATGTTAGGGAACTTGCCATAGATTATTTATCAGTAGGCATTGATCCAGAAAAAACAACAATTTACATTCAATCAATGATACCTGAAGTTGCAGAGCTTACAGTATATTATTCAAATTTAGTAACAATAGCAAGATTACAAAGAAATCCTACAGTTAAGACTGAAATTGCGCAAAAAAGAGACTTATTTGGAGAAAGTGTAACATATGGCTTTTTAGGATATCCAGTAAGTCAGGCTGCAGATATTACCGCATTAGAAGGTCAATTTGTTCCAGTCGGAGAAGATCAATTACCTCTTATAGAGCAATGTAGAGAAATAGTAAGAAAATTTAATTCAATATATGGTGATGTATTGGTTGAGCCACACGAAGTTTTATCAGAAGGTAAAAGAATTAAAGGTTTAGATGGCAACGAAAAGATGGGAAAATCTTTAGGAAATGCAATATATCTTTCTGATAGTGAAGAGGAAATTGCTAAAAAAGTTATGAGTGCAGTTACTGACCCAGGCAGAATAAAGAAAGACGATAAAGGAAATCCAGATATTTGCATGGTTGCATATTATCATAAATTATTTTCGAGACAAGATGAAGTAGATTCTGTATATGCAGAATGTAAGGCAGGAGAAAGAGGATGCGTGGCATGTAAAAAGCAACTAATAAAAAATATATGTGATGAATTAAAACCAATAAGAGAAAAAAGAGCATATCTAGAAGCTCATCCAGAAATAATAGATGAGGTATTGCTAAAAGGAACTAAAAAAGCACAAATGACAGCAAAAGAAGTTATGAAAAAAGTTAAAGAGGCTATGAAACTTAACTATTTTGATGAGCAATAGGTACTAAGATTGGCCTAAGCAGATTGGTACTAAAATATACATCAATGTTGTTTAACCAATTTGGTAATAGGAGGAAAATATATGTTTACAGATTATGCAAAAATAATTATAAAATCTGGCGATGGAGGAAATGGAGCTGTTTCTTTCAGAAGAGAAAAGTATGTTGCTGCTGGAGGTCCTGATGGAGGAGACGGCGGTAGAGGCGGAAGTGTATATTTTGTTGTTGACCCAGACTCTAACACCTTAGTTGATTTTAGGTTTAAAAAGAAATTTAAAGCAGAAAATGGAAACAATGGCGAAGGCGCAAGAAGATACGGAAAAAGTGGAGAGGATTTATATGTAAAAGTTCCACAAGGCACTATTGTAAAGGATGCTGAAACAGGAAAAATACTTGCAGATTTATCAGAAAAGGAGCAAACAGAGCTTATTCTGCCAGGTGGTAGAGGTGGAAAAGGAAATTGCCATTTTGCAACATCAACAAGGCAAGCTCCACGTTTTTCGCAAGATGGCGAAAAAGGAATGGAAAAAGAAGTAATTTTAGAGCTTAAACTACTTGCAGATGTTGGTTTAATAGGATTCCCAAATGTTGGTAAATCAACATTCTTATCAAGAACAACATCGGCAACACCAAAAATTGCAGATTACCACTTTACAACCTTAGAGCCAAACCTTGGTGTTGTAAAAAGTGAGTATGGAGATAGTTTTGTAATAGCCGATATACCAGGAATAATTGAGGGCGCGAGCAATGGAACAGGGCTTGGACTACAATTCTTAAGACACATAGAGAGAACAAGGCTATTACTTCATGTAATTGATGTATCTGGAATTGAAGGAAGAATTCCTGTCGAAGATTTCAAAATAATAAATGATGAGCTAAAAAGTTATAGTGAAAAACTAAGCACAAGAAAGCAAATTATTGTTGCAAATAAAATAGATGCAATGCAAGACGAAGCATTATACAATGATTTGGAAGAACTTGCAAAGAAAAATAATATGGAGATTTTTAAAATATCCGCTGCAACAGGAGAGGGAATTTCTAGCCTATTAAAAAGAGTAACAGACGCACTTAAAGAGCTTCCAAAAGAGAATTTGTTAGATATAGACATGAGAGAAAGAAAAGTTTATACTCTAGAAGAAGAAAAAGAAGGATTTACAATTACACGTAAAGATGGAATAATTTATATAGATGGACCAGCCGTTGACAAAATAATGAGAAGAGTAAATCTTGATGATAATGAATCTATGTACTATTTCCAAAAATGCTTAGATAGCCTAGGTGTAAATGAACAGCTAAGAAAAGAAGGAGTGCTAGAGGGAGATACAGTAAATATCTGTGGCTGGGAATTAGAATGGTATGATTAGTAATAAAACAAAACTTTTGTTTGACTTTTAAATTTATATATGATATGATTTCCTTAATTAATTTTAAGGGGTGATTATATGCCAAGAAAGAAAAGTTTAGATTTAGGAAAAAGAGAAAAGGATATATTAAACTTCATAGAAAAACAAATAAAGGAGCATGGATATCCACCATCAGTTAGAGAAATAGGAAAGTCAGTAGGGCTAAGCTCAACAGCTACTGTACATGGGTATTTAACAAAATTAGAAGAAAAAGGATTTATAAAAAAAGAAAATCAAAAAGGTAGAGCTTTAAGACTTGTAAAAAGCAATAAAAATGCAGAGAAGAAACAACCAAATATAGAAGATAAAAAGAATTTTTATACAGATAAAGAAATGGTTGATGTTCCAGTTGTTGGAAAAATTACTGCAGGAGCTCCAATCTTAGCAGTAGAAAATGTTACAGACACATTTCCTATTCCATTATCATTTGTCGGAAATACAGAAAGTTTTATGCTAACAGTAAGCGGAGAGAGCATGATAGAGGCAGGGATATTAGATGGTGATTATATACTTGTAAGAAAACAAAATGTTGCAAGAAATGGTGAAATTGTGGTAGCATTAATTGAAGACGAGGCTACAGTTAAAACATTTTATAAAGAAAAAGATTATATTAGATTGCAACCAGAAAATAGTACAATGGATCCAATAATTGTCAGTGATTGTAAAATATTAGGTGTAGTTTCAGGGGTGTTTAGAAAATTATAATATAAGGAGCTTGTTTATGGGTAGAATGAAAACATTTACTATATATTTATTATTATTCTTAGGTTTATATGTAATTAGTAATATATTAATTTCAGCATATATAAAAACATCATATTATAAAATCGATTCATATGAAATAGATGAAGAGCAGCTTACAATTACAATAATGTCTGCAAGAGCTTCAAAGGATGATGGATATATTGAAGGTAAAGTATCAAACGGAACACAAGATAAAATAACAAATAAGTATATGAAAGTAGAGTTATACTCAGAAAACAACGTAAATCTTGGTGAAGAATATATAAAAGTTGAACAAATTAACCCTGGAGAAATAAAAAATTTTAAAGTAAGCTTTACATGTGATAATGTAAAACACTTCAAAATAATTTTCTTATCTCAAGAAGAGAAAGATGCAATAGATGCAAACAAAGATCAATCTATAATGCCAAACATTGGAATTGACGAGCAAGTAAGCAATATAGTTGATTCTGTAGATCCAAGAAAATAATATTTATATAAAATAAAGAAACCCAAATTGTTATATAAAATTTAACAATTTGGGTTTAGTGTATCGTAAGTTACCATTTAACGGTTTATCTAGTAAGGGCTTGGTAATATGGTAACTATCATAAAAAATAAATTTTAAAAAATGTTGATATTTTAAGCAATATGTAATATAATCGTAACAAAAATGCAACAAAAGTGTAATATTAAACCTGAAAGGAAAGATGCGAAATGTTCAATTGGGGTCAAGATATAGGAATTGATTTAGGTACTGCAACAGTAATTGCGTATGTAAAAGGAAAAGGTATAGTTTTAAGAGAGCCATCAGTAGTTGCTGTAGATAGCAATACAAACGAAGTTTTGGCTGTTGGAAGAGAAGCTAGAAGAATGCTTGGAAGAACACCTGGAAACATAGTAGCTACAAGACCTTTAAGAGAGGGTGTAATATCTAATTATACAGTAACCGAAAAAATGTTAAAATATTTCATAAGTCGTGTTTGTGGTAGATTCATTTTTTCACCTAGAATTATGATTTGTATACCATCACAGGTTACAGAAGTTGAAAAAAAAGCAGTAATTGATGCTGCCACACAAGCAGGAGCAAGGAAGGTATACTTAATAGAAGAGCCAATAGCAGCGGCAATTGGTGCAGGAATAGATATTGCTAAGCCATGTGGAAATATGGTTGTAGATATTGGTGGAGGAACCACAGATATAGCTGTAATTTCGCTTGGTGGATCAGTCGTAAGTACATCTTTAAAAATTGCAGGAGATAAATTCGATGAATATATTGTTAAATATATAAAAAAGAAACATAATATAATGATTGGGGAAAGAACTGCCGAAGATTTAAAAATTAATATCGGATGTGTATACCCAAAAATGCAAGATACAGAAATGGAAATACGTGGTAGAGATTTAATAGATGGACTACCAAAAACAGTAACAGTATATTCAAGTGAGATGCTAGAAGCTCTTATAGAGCCAGCGTTAATGATTGTTGATGCAGTGCATTCTGTTCTAGAAAGGACACCACCAGAGCTTGCTGCAGATATAAGCGACAAAGGAATTTATATGACTGGCGGAGGCTGTTTGGTTGATGGTTTAGATAAATTATTACAAGAGAAAACTGGAATAAACGTTATGATTGCACAAGATGCTATCTCATGTGTAGCTCTTGGTACAGGAAAGGCTTTAGATACATTAGATTCACTTGATGTAAAGAATCGTAGAAGATAAATAATTTGTTTAAAAAATAACAAATTTGAAATAATATTAAAAAAGTGGTATAATATAAGAATGCGTTGACTTTTTTAAGAGCTACGGCGGACTGATAATAATAAATGATAAAAATCAGTCCGCGTTTAATTGCCTAACCAGATTACATAAAAAGTAAAAATAAAGGAGAAAAATATGGTATTACAAATAGTTTTAATGTTGATAGGATTTGTTCTATTAGTAAAAGGAGCAGATTTACTAGTTGATGGAGGAAGCAATATTGCAAAAAAATTTCATATCCCAGAGCTAATAATAGGGCTTACAATTGTTTCTGTAGGAACGTCGATGCCAGAGCTAATGGTTAGTTTAACATCTGCAATTAGTGGTCATTCAGATATGTCTATTGGAAATGTAGTAGGAAGTAACATAGCGGACTTATTATTGATTTTAGGCTTATGTGCTATAATGAAAGGATTAAAGTTTAAGAAAGAGACAAAATTTTTTGAAAGCCCATTTGCTTTATTAGTTACAATTTTATTATTTGTGTTAGCAAATAATAATTTAAGTGGACAACCAAATACTATTAATAGAATAGAAGGTTTTATTCTAATGGTGCTATGTATTGTATTTATCATATACAATATTGTAATGGCTAAAAAAGGTGAAGACTTTGATGGTATTAGCAAAGAGCTTATAATTCCAAATTTAAAAATGAATACACCTGGCTATGTTATAAAATCGGTTATATATATAATTTTGGGCATTGCGTGTTTAAAATTTGGTGGAGATTTTGTCGTAAATAGTTGCTCTGAAATAGCAAGAAGGCTAGGTATGAGTGAGAAATTGATAAGTTTGACAATTATTGCAGTTGCAACAAGTTTGCCGGAGCTTGTTACTTCAATGGTAGCTACTAAAAAGGGTGAGATAGACTTGGCTATCGGTAACATTATAGGGTCATGTATCTTTAACATTTTGTTAATAATTGGAGTTTCTGCAATTATAGCACCTATTAATTATTCAACAAGCTATAATAAGGATTTAATAATTTTGACAGTAGCTACATTATTTTTAGGACTATTCCCATTTATCGGAAAGAAAGATGAAATGACTAGATTTAATGGAATAATATATTTTATTGGATATCTAGCATACATGACATTTATAGTTTTAAGCAATATAGGGTAAAGAACAAATCGGAAAATCGAAGATTTTCCGATTTGTTCGGCGCATGTATTATCCGTAGCTAACTTCGTTGTGCCACGGCTAATTGATGTGCATATGTTTTCATGAAGCTTTTTTATACATTAGGAAAGACATCTTTATGAGGTTACATAAGGGTGTTTTTTTGTATGAAAAAGCAAGAGAATACATAAAAATGCAACCGGAGATGTTAAATATAAGCGTTCATAAAAAATACGGAATAAGTTGACAATTTACATAAAATCTGATAAAATATAGGAAGTGGCGAACAATGTGTCGCACTAATCCATAGTTTCACACATAGGGGGTAACCCCAAAATCATTTTTAAGGAGGATGTTATTATGGATATGCAGAAAATTTTTGGTATGACTGCAAAGTCTCTCTTTGATGGTGCACCCGTCTTTGAGGGAATGGCTACAGGTGACAGCACTACGAAGCAGGTACTCGAGAATGTCAAGGCAACCATGGCGGAGGCAAAGGACACCTGTGAGGGTGTTATCGGTATGGAGGGCGAATATGCGTCCTTTAAGAACGCCGAAGAATCGGCGTCCTATCTGCTGTGCCTTATGAGTGAAGGAGTCTTCCCGAAGGAAGATACTCCGTACAGCTCAGAATGGGGTCGCACGTTCGACTCTATTACAGGATCGTGCCTTAACATCGCTTTTGGTTACGCTCTTCTGAAGAGTATGCAGGGAGAGATTGTTCTCAGCAGCACCTCCGAAGAGGAAGCTGAAAAGGCCACGGAAGCAGAATCCGCCAGAAAGGCCACGGAAGCAGAAGCTGCCAGAAAGGCCGCGGAAGCAGAAGCTGCCAGAAAGGCCGCGGAAGCAGAAGCTGCCAGAAAGGCCGCGGAAGCAGAAGCCTCCAGAAAGGCTGCGGAAGCAAAAGCCTCCAGAAAGGCTGCGGAAGCAGAAGCTGCCAAAAAGGCTGCAGAGGAAGAGGCAGCACGCAAAGCTGCTGAAGAAGAAGCTGCAGCTGAAAAGGCAGAAGAAGAATCTGCTGCAGAGGAAACTGCTGAAAAGCCTAAAAAGAGAGGCTTCAAGGGTATCTTTGAAAAAGCTAAAAGCTTTCTCACGGATGAGGACGAGGACGACGAGTCCAAGCCCAAGAAGCCCAAGAAGCCGCGCAGTCACAGCAAGAAAAATTCCGAAATCCTGGAGGACTTTGTCGACGAATAATCGGCAAACCTCTGCTTGGATAACGGAAAATGAGGGAAAGGACCCGTGTGTGTAAAAGCACACGTGGTCCTCCTTCTTTTTATAAAATATTCAAAAATAATAAAATATATATTTAATTATACTAGTAATATTTAAAAAACATACAAAAGTAATGTTTAGTTTTATGGAATAGCATTTCTTGCTAATTCATCGCATTTATTATTTAATTCATTATCACTATGACCTTTTACTTTATTAAATGTAACTTTGTGAATCTTAGTTAATTTATATAGCTCTTCCCATAAATCTTTATTTTTTACAGGCTCATTATTTGAGGTTTTCCAGCCCTTTTTTATCCAATTATAAATCCAGCCTTGAGTAAAGCAGTTTACTACATAGGCACTATCACTATATACATTTACAATACATGGGTGTTTCAATAACTTTAATGCTTCTAAAACAGCAGTTATTTCCATAATATTATTAGTTGTTTCTTTTTGTCCGCCAGAAATTTCTCTTTTAATTCCTTTATATATAAGGACAGATCCCCATCCTCCCGGACCTGGATTTCCAGAGCAAGCTCCATCGGTATATATTGTAACTTCATCCATAAATATCATATCCTTTCAGTTTTTGCATACAAATAGTAATTTTCTGAAATTATATAATGTAAAACTTTATAATGCAATATAAAAGTAAAATGTTGTAAATGTTACTAGCACATTCGTATATACAAAAAGATAAATTTATGATAATATACATGTGACATAGAAAGAAGGGAATATTTATATGAAAGTTTTAACAATTGGAGATATCGTTGGCGAAAGCGGTGTAAAAAAATTTAAAGAAGAGCTACCAAAAATAAGAGCTGAATATAATATAGATTTTGTAATAGTAAACGCAGAAAATTCTGCAGGAGGAATGGGTATAACAACAAAAATATTTAATGATTTATTAAATTTAAATGTTGATGTAATTACAATGGGAAATCACACCTGGGGAAAAAAAGATATTTTCTCTTTTATAGATCATCCAAAACTTTTAAGACCAGCAAATTATTCAAAGGGTGTCGTAGGAAAAGGTGTTGGAATATATAATTGTAAGGACAAGAAAATTGCAGTTATAGATTTAATTGGGAGAACAGATATGAATGTATTATCAGATAATCCATTTACAAAGGTACAATCTGCAATAAAAAACGTTAAAGACGAATGTGATATAATCTTTGTAGAATTTCATGCAGAAGCAACTGCAGAAAAAATAGCTATGGCAAACTATATAGATGGCAAAGTAACAGCAGTCTACGGAACACATACTCATGTTCAAACAGCAGATGAGCAAATTCTAGAAAATGGAACTGGATATATTACAGATATAGGTATGACAGGTCCAATAGATTCTATAATAGGCATGGATAAGGAGGCATCAATAAAAAGATTTGTAACTTCATTACCAGAAAGATATAAATTAGCTGAGGGAAAGTGCATGCTAAACGCATGTATTTTCGAGATAAATGATGAGGATTGTCGAGTAACGTCGATAGAGAGAATAATAAGAAAATAAATCGCAAAATATGGCATACGAAAAGTAATTATATTTTATAAAAAATATAGACTTTTATTTATTAATGTATTATAAATATATATGTAGTGAGAACACAAAAATAAAAATAATAGGAGGCAAAAAATGGAAGTTTTAAAAATCTCATCAAAATCAAACCCAAATTCAGTTGCTGGAGCAATAGCTGGATTAGTAAAGGAAAATAATTATGCAGAAATGCAAGCAATAGGGGCAGGAGCTTTAAATCAAGCTGTTAAAGCAGTAGCTATAGCTAGAGGATTTGTTGCACCATCAGGAGTTGACTTAGTATGCGTACCTGCATTCGCTGAAGTACAAGTAGAAGGCGAAGAAAGAACAGGTATCAAATTAATCATAGAGGCTAGAAAATAATATTTTATATAGGGGGGCATGGTATTTTAAACTATGCTCTCTTTTATACATTAGGAAAGAAAAAAGTATAGAAATCAGTATAATAATTTCTATACTTATATGGTACCGAAGTCATGCTGACTTTTCCTAATGTTAGAATATTATAATCATGCCACTTTTTCTCTTTTAGTTAGATTTCTAGAAAATTTTAAAATTGCTATTGAAAAAATAATAGTTATAGGTTATACAATAACTAAAAGTAATTTGTAAAAAAGTAATTATAAGTGAAAAAAATACTTGACAAAAGAAAAAATTAATATATAATAAATGCAAACAAACGTTTTATGAGGAGGAAGAAAATGGGAACAGAAAATACAGAAAAAAAGAAGGCATTAGAGGCAGCTTTAAGCCAAATTGAGAAACAATTCGGAAAAGGATCTGTAATGAAATTAGGAGAAACAACTGCTATGGATGTAGAGGCAATTCCAACAGGATCTTTAAGTTTAGATATAGCTCTAGGTATTGGTGGAATACCTAGAGGAAGAATTGTAGAAGTATATGGACCAGAGTCATCAGGTAAAACAACACTAACATTACATATGATAGCAGAGGCACAAAAGCTAGGAGGAGAAGCTGCTTTTATTGATGCAGAGCATGCATTAGATCCAGTATATGCTAAACATCTTGGTGTTGATATAGATAATCTTATAGTTTCACAACCAGATACAGGAGAGCAAGCTCTTGAAATTGCAGAAGCACTTGTAAGAAGTGGTGCATTAGATATAATTGTAGTAGACTCTGTTGCAGCTCTTGTCCCAAAGGCAGAAATTGATGGTGATATGGGAGATTCTCATATTGGTCTACAGGCACGTCTAATGTCCCAAGCATTACGTAAATTAGCAGGAGCAATAAATAAAACAAAAACTGTTATTATATTTATAAATCAATTAAGAGAAAAAGTTGGAATCATGTTTGGAAATCCAGAAACAACAACAGGTGGTAGAGCATTAAAATATTACGCATCTGTAAGGCTTGATATTAGAAAAATAGAAAATATAAAACAAGATGGAGAAGTTACAGGAAATAGAGCTAAGGTAAAAGTAGTAAAAAATAAAATGGCACCTCCATTCAGAGAAGCTGAGTTCGATATTGTGTACGGAAAAGGAATATCTAAATCTGGAAGTATATTAGATTTGGCAGTTAACCTAGATATTGTTGAAAAAAGTGGATCTTGGTTTAGTTATAATGGTGAGAGAATTGGACAAGGAAGAGAAAATATTAAAAAATATTTAGAAGATAATCCAAAAGTTATGGCCGAAATAGAAGAAAAAGTTAGAGAAAATCATAAAAAAGCATTTGAGCAAAGTTTAACTGATGAAGAAGTTTCGAAAGATGATGATACAGAAGGTGCTGAATAGTATTGGAGAGATTGTATAATGAATTTTGAAAAGTTAGAGCTATATGACAAATGTAAAACTAAAGTTTTAAAGTATGTTATATATAAAAAACGTTCTGAAAACGAAATAAGAGTAAAATTTCAAAAAGAAATTGATGAAGATATGCTAGATGATATTATACAAGAATTAAAAGAAAATCAGTATATTAGTGATGAGAAATATATAGAAAGAGCTGTAAGTGAATTTATGGCTCTAAAAAATTTATCATTAAGACAAATTAAATATAAATTACAATCAAAAGGCATAGGTGTAAATTTAATAGAAGATTATTTTCAAGAGCATAATAATGATTTAAAAGAGTACGAAATTAAATCTGCCAATAATATAATAACAAAAAAATATGATCAACCTGCAGAAGAAATAATTCAGTTTTTGTTGAAAAAAGGCTTCGAATATGATAATGTAAAGGAAGCTTTAGAGAGGAGAGATTAATGAAAAATATATTAAGTTATGAATCTCAAATATATTCAATAAAGACAAATGACTTTGAAGGTCCAATGGACTTATTGTGTCATTTAATAGATAAAAACAAGATGAGTGTATGTGATATTAATATCAGCGAAATAACAGATCAGTATATGCAATACTTAAATGCAATGGAAGAGCTAAACCTAGAAATTGCAAGTGAGTTTGTAATTATGGCATCAACATTATTATATTTAAAATCAAAAACATTACTTCCTGTTGTTGAAAACGCAGAAACTGAAGAAGAAGAGCTTACTGAAGAAGAGCTATTAAGAAGAATTATGGAGTACAAAAAGTATAAAGAAATATCTGAAAAATTTAAACAAATGTATCAAGATAATTATTCAAGATTTTTTAAAGATGCAGAGAAAATCAAATTCGATAAAAAAGAGCTAGAGGCAGAAGTTAACTCTTCAATGATAGTAAAGTCATATGCTAGAATAATTGAAAAAAATAAAAAAAGATTAAACAGAAATGCAAGAAATATAAGAAAGATTGCAATAACAGATAAGTACACTGTCTCAAGTAAAGTAAGGGAGATGTATAAAGAGTTAGTAAAAAACAAAAAGTTTGTATTTAACAATTTATATTCTCAAAAGCAGTGTAATAAGGAAGAAGTTGTTACTGCATTTACAGGATTGTTAGAGATGTCTAGGCGTAGTAAGGTTCAAACATCACAAAATATATTATTTGGTGATATTATGGTTGAAAAAAATAGAAGAAAAATAGATTAAAAAAAATAAATATGGAAAATATAACTAGTAGTATATAAGGAGATAAATATGTTACTAGTTTTTATTTTGCTATTTTTAATTGTAGCTATAATAACTATAGAAATAAAGATATATATATATGCAGATAATAATAGCAACAAATTTGTATTAAAGATATATGTGTTTTATGTAATTCCTATTGCAAAGATTGATTTAAAAAAAATACAGAAAAAAGTAAAGTATAAGTACAATAATAAATTTAAAGAAAAAATAAATTATAAAGACATAAAAAAAGCAATAAAAGTTATTAGAAAATATGGATATATTAATTTAGAAAAATTCAACTTGATTGCAGAAGTTTCTACAGGAGACGTTGCTATTACATCATACATTGTAGCTATAAGTTCCGGTATTGTAGGATTTATAATTAGATATCTAAATTTTATAATAGACAAAAAAAATTTTAAATATAAGATAAAACCTATTTATGAAAATAAAAAAATATTTCATTTTGAATTTAGCTGCATAATAAGTTCAACTATTGTGCATATTACTTGTATATTATTTAGAATTTTACATGAATGGAGATGTGAACAAAATGGAAGAAAATCATCCTATAGAAGAGCTAATGGTTACAACCATGAATAGCATAAAGCAAATGGTAGATGTTAATACAATTATTGGAGAGCCTATAAAAGCTTTAGATAATACGGTAATTATACCAATATCTAAAGTTGGTTTTGGCTTTGCTGCTGGTGGAAGCGAATTTAATGATGAAACAGTAAATTCATATAACAGAAAAGAGAAGGAAGAAAATATAAAGTACAGATTGCCTTTTGGAGGGGGAAGTGGAGCAGGAGTTAATATTAGTCCAGTAGCTTTTTTAATTGTCCAAAATGACAATGTCAAGCTAATAGAAGCAAGCCACAGCTCTGTTTTAGACAAAATCGTTGAGTATATACCAGATGTAGCTGAAAAAGTTAGCAATCTTATAAAAAAGAAATTGGATAATAAACGTAATGAATATAATGATTTCGGGGACGACTTTGACGATGACTTTGAAGATAATTATGATGACGAGCTTGATGATTTTGATGATTATGTAGAAGAAAGCAATATTGATAAACAAGGTAAGCATTCATCAAAGGGAGATGATTTTTTTGAGGATCACAATGACAATGACCTTGATAACAAGTATGATTTAGATTTTGACGATGATTTTGAAGAAGACATAAAAATTCCTGAAAAAAAGTCTGTAAAAAAGGAGTCCACAATTATAAAAAACAAGGACGGGAACAAAATAAAGGAGAAACATAAAAAAGAGATAAACAAAATTATCAATGAGGGCTCTGGTAAAGCAAAGAAATTTGAAGAGAAAATTAAAGAAGTGAAAAATAATGGTTAAGAAGTGAAAAAATAATGGAAGAATTTATAAACAAAAATATATAGAATGAAGAAATATATAGTTACCAGTCAGCCTTAAATCAAATTATAATGTAATAAAAAGTCTTAGCATTTATATTTGTAAGCGTCAAGGTACTAAAATAATTATTTCGTTAGATAATTATTTTAGGTAGTAAAGCGTCCGTATCGAAACATTTATGTTTCGATAGCTGTAAAATATAAATGCTAAGACTTTCTATTACATATCTCTTCAAATATGGCTGACTAGTAACAATATATAAAATAAATACAAAATAATTAGCGTACAAATGTTTACTTTTTTTGTTATTTGTGTAATAATACATCATAATATATTTTATGGAGGAAAAAGTACGATTCGACCGTATATAATAGTCGAATCGTACAAGAAAAACGAATGATAGATTTAAATAATAATGTAAAATATGTCAAGGGAGTTGGTCCAAACCGCGTAGAATTGCTAAATAAGCTTGGCATATATACAATGAAAGATATAATTACATATTATCCAAGAGATTACGAAGATAGGAGTAAACCAAAAAATATCGTAGATTGTAAGGATGGTGAAGATGTACTTATAGAGGCTATAGTTGTATCTAAAATGTTAGAGCTGAGACTTAAAAAAAATATGACTATGTACAAGTTAACGGTTAGAGATGAAACTGGAATGTGCAATATTACGTGGTTTAATCAGCCATATCTAAAGAGGCAATTTGTATATGGAGAAAAATATAGCTTTTTTGGAAAGGTACATATAAAAGGTTCAAAGCTAGAAATGAATTCTCCAGTTTTCGATTCCGCCAATTCTAATAAACATACAGGAAAAATTGTACCAATTTATCCAACAACATTTAGTCTTCCACAAAATACATTAAGATCAATAATAGCAAATGCGGTCGAGCAGACAAATAGAGAGCTCGAAGAGTATATGCCAGAGTACATATTAAACGAATATAAATTATATGATATAAATCAAGCAATATATCAAATTCATGAACCTATAAGCTTTGAAAGTTTTAAACATGCAAGAAGAAGACTTGTTTTTGAAGAATTACTAATAATGCAACTTGCACTATTAAATTTAAAAAGTAGTTGGAAGAAAGAGCAAAAAGGAATTAAATATAGTACTGAAATAAAAATGTCAGATGTCATTAATGAATTACCCTTTAATCTAACAAGGGCACAAATAAAAGTATTAGAAGAAATAGATTACGACATGGAAAGTGAAAAGTCAATGAACCGATTATTGCAAGGAGATGTAGGTTCAGGAAAGACAATAGTTTCAATAATTGCAGCATATAAGGCAGTAAAAGCTGGGTATCAAGTAGCAATTATGGCACCAACATCTATTTTAGCCACTCAGCATTTAGAGAGCTTTTCTGGAATGTTAGAAAAATATGGAATAAGATGTGAGCTACTTATAAGCAGTGTTTCTAAAAAGAAAAAAGAAGAAATTTTAGAAAAGCTTGAAAATGGAGGAATAGATATATTAATTGGCACACACGCAATTTTAGAGGAGAATGTTGTGTTTAATAAATTAGGTTTAGTTGTAACAGACGAACAACATCGCTTTGGAGTAAGACAAAGAAGCAAAATTGTAGCTAAGGGAAATAATCCTGATGTTTTAGTTATGACCGCAACTCCAATTCCGCGTACTTTAGCACTAATTTTGTATGGAGATTTGGATATATCAATAATCGACGAATTACCTCCAAACAGAAAAGAAATAGAAACTTATGCTGTAACTAAACGTATGGAAGAAAGAGTAAATAACTTTGTTAGAAAGCAAATTGGAGAAGGTAGGCAGGCATATATAGTTTGCCCATTAGTAGAAGAAAATGAAGAAATAAATGCAAAATCTGTTGTTGAAATATATGAAAAATATAAAAATGAGATATTCAGCGATTTGAATGTTGAGTATATGCATGGAAAAATGAAACCAAAAGATAAAGATGATATAATGGAGCGTTTTAAAAATGGAGAAATTGATATTTTAATTTCAACTACTGTAATTGAAGTTGGGGTAAATGTTCCAAACTCAAGTATCATGATTGTTGAGAATGCAGAGCGCTTTGGACTTGCTCAATTGCACCAACTTAGAGGTAGAGTTGGTAGAGGTGAATATCAATCGTATTGTATATTAAAGTATAACAGCAATTCAGATGTAGCTAAAAAAAGAATGGAAATAATGACATCAACAACAGATGGTTTTATAATTGCGGAAAAAGATTTGGAGCTACGTGGTTCAGGAGAATTTTTTGGAACTAAACAACATGGACTTCCAGAATTTAAAATTGCGAATTTATTTGAGGATATAGACATATTAAAAGAAGTACAGGCTCTTACAATAAAAATAGAGGACACTGACCCAAAGCTTGAATTAGAGAAAAACAAGGGTTTAAAAACACTTGTTGATGAAAAATTTAACGGAAGAATTGAAATGTAGTTAATAGATAAAAAATAATGAACAAAAATCATAGTTTATTATTCGATAAGAGCCGAAAAAACGCTAAAATACTTGACATTTGTCCAAAAAAAACATATATTATAGTTGAAAAAGTTATTTTTTATAAAGGAGACAATATTATGCAAGCACAAATGTCAACATCTAAATATGGTGGAGAGTTAATTAGTTTTAAAATTAATGGCGAAGAAAAAATACATCAGGGTACTGATTCTGTTGATGAAAATGGAAAAGTATATTGGAAGAGACACTTTCCTGTATTGTTTCCAATTGTAGGAAAGTTAAGAAGAAATCAAACAATTATAAATGGAAAACAATATGAAATTTTTCAACATGGATTTGCCAGAGATCTAGAATATGAAGCAGTAACAAAATTAGATAATTTTCATTCATATGTTTTAAAAAGCAATAAGGTTACCCTTGCGAGATACCCATTTGATTTTGAACTATATAATACATACAGAATGGATGGAAATTGTTTGACTACAATATACAAAGTTAGAAATACTGGAAAAGTAAATATGCCTTTTTGTATAGGCGGACATCCTGCCTTTAAAATTGATCCAATAGAAATGAAAAAAGGAAATTATTATTTGGAATTTGAACAAGATGAGGAAAAAATTCATTTCTTGTATTTGGTAGATGGTTTAATTGGAACAGGATATGCAAAAGATAGAATGGAAGATAAAAGAAGAATCATGTTAGGACCAGATTCATTTAAAGATGATGCAATTATCATGAAAGGAATAACTTCATCAAGGATAAGTTTAATGCATAAATATAAAAGGAAACCTATACTAACAATGGACTTTTCTGATTTTCCATATCTTGGAATATGGTCAAAACCAAATGCACCTTTTATATGCATTGAGCCATGGCAAGGAATTTCCGATACAATAAAGAGCACTGGAATTTTTGCAGAGAAAACAGGCTGTATTTTGCTAAAGCCAGACCAATCATACGAATGCAGGTACACAGTAAAATTTTACGAAGATTAAAAAGAAAAGGATGTACAAAATGGAATTATTTTTTGTAATAATAGGACTAATATTTGTTGGAATCGGTGTCGTGAGTATATATGATGCTCGTAAAATTACAAATAAATTATTTAGCTTTCAGGACATAAATGAAGGTACAAAGTATTTAAAGATATTTGGCTTTTTAATTGCATTATTGGGTATGGGAATTATTTATTCATATTTTCCAGAAGTTATGCAATATATAAAAAATATGTAAGAAACTAAAAATTAACAAGAAAAAAGAACAATATGCATATATTGAAGTTCAAACTACGTAACACTTTTGTGATGCGTAGTTTTTTTGACACTCTGAGCTAGATACTATTTTTGAAAAATCAGTTGACATATCTAAGTTAATTATGATAATATTAGACACATAGATATTTTTAAATACAATGAAAAAGAGGAGTAAACCAAACTGGCTATCAAAGAGAATAGGAATGAGTCGCTGAAAGTTCCTTATAGAAAAGTAGGTTGAAGGTAGCTTTTGAGTTGATGTATTGAACATGTAGTAGATATATCCGTATTGCAACGTTATATGCAGAAGAGATTATATATTAAAATATATGTAATATTAACATAGTTTTAGTGTATTAATTAAGGTGGTACCACGATTTACACTCGTCCTTATACAGGACGAGTTTTTTGTGTTTAATCATATTTTTGTATAATTAAAAATTTGGAAAAAGATCTTATATATGTGAAAATACAATATTTAATTGGATTATTTGCACAGATAAGAAGAAATAAAAAGGAGTGATTTTATGGAGAATTATTTTATAATTCATGGGTCATTTGCGAGCCCATATTCAAATTGGCTAAGTTGGTTACATGATGTAATTGAAGATGAAGGAAAACGAGTCTACGTTCCTGACTTTCCAATAGGTGTGGGATATCAAAATTATACAAATTGGAGCAAACTTTTAAAGTACTATGTAGACTTAGGATTAATAAACAAAGAAACTATAATAATTGGTCATTCAATTGCGCCAGTATTTATATCTAAGTTTTTAGTAGAAAATAAGATTAAAGTAAAAAAATTAATATTTGTATGTGGGTTTAATAATTATTTAGGAATAGATGAAGAGTACGATGCAGTAAATAATACAATGTATTTCAATAATCTAAAAGATGTTAAGAAGTATGCAGATGAGATAATATGCTTGTATTCGGATAATGATCCATATGTAAAATATGAGGCTGAAAAAGAATTTGCTGATGCAATTGCAACAGAGCATGTCTTTATACCGAATGCTGGACACATTAATAGTGAGTCTGGGTATGATACTATAGAAGATATAGTTGGATATCTATTTTAAGGATGTTTGTATAATGTCAAAGCTCTTAAGAATAAGATGCTTAGGTATAATAAAAAAGATAATAATTTTATATAGAAAATGATAAATTAAAAGATTCAGGAGGGAATTATATGGAAAAAAATCATAATTTAGCTGATAAATTTAATCCAAAAGATTTTGAAGACAAAATATACGAAAGATGGAATGAGGGCGGATATTTTAAACCAAGTATGGACAAAACAAAGCCTTCATATTGTATAGTAATGCCACCACCAAATGTAACAGGCAAGCTACATATGGGTCACGCATTAGATGCAGCATTACAAGACTTGTTAATAAGATATAAAAGAATGCAAGGATTTAATACTTTATGGGTTCCAGGAACA
Organism: Clostridia bacterium; assembly: GCA_017939755.1. Classification (GTDB taxonomy): domain Bacteria; phylum Bacillota; class Clostridia; order TANB77; family CAG-508; genus CAG-492. The sequence continues at coordinate 50,329 of JAGBAJ010000035.1, forward strand.
GATCACTCTGCACTTTCTACAGAAGCAAAGATTGTTGCAGCTATGAAAGAAGAAGGTTTAAAAAAATCAGATATTGGAAGAGAAAAATTCCTAGAGCGTGCTTGGGATTGGACAAAATTATATGGTGGAACAATAATAAACCAACAAAAGAAAATGGGATGCTCTTGTGATTGGTCAAGGTCAAGATTTACTTTAGACGAAGGCTTATCTAGAGCTGTTTATACAGCATTTAAGAGATTATATGAAAAAGGATATATCTATAAAGGTAAACGTATGATTAACTATTGTACAGGATGTCATACATCAATATCTGATGCTGAAATAGAATACAAGGAGGAGGCTACACATTTATGGCATATCAAATATCCTATAAAAGATAGTGAAGAATATTTGGTTGTAGCTACAACAAGACCAGAAACAATGCTTGGGGATACTGCAGTTGCTGTAAACCCAAAGGATGATAGATTAAAACACTTAATTGGAAAATCATGTATACTTCCAATAATGAATAAAGAGATTCCTATTATTGGTGATAGATTTGTCGAAATGGAATTTGGAACAGGTGCTGTTAAAGTTACACCGGCTCATGATATGAACGATTACCAAGCTGGACTAGATCACGATTTACCAATTATTGAAGTATTTAACGAAGACCTAATAATGAATGATTTATGTCCAGAATTTGCAGGGATGAATATATACGAGGCAAGATCTGCTATTGTTAAAAAGCTTGAGGAAATAGGCTCTTTATTAAAAATTGAAGATTATACTCACAATGTTGCAAAGTGTGACAGGTGTCATACAACTATAGAGCCAAGAATTTCTGATCAATGGTTTGTAAAGATGTCTGAAATTGCTAAACCTGCTATAGAAGCTGTTAAAAATGAAGATGTTAAGTTCATTCCAAAAAGATACGAAAAAACATTCTTTAACTGGATGAATAACATAAAAGATTGGTGTATTTCACGCCAAATTTGGTGGGGACACCAACTTCCAGTATACTATTGTGATGAGTGTGGAGAGATAGTAGTTCTTGATAAAACCCCAGAAAAATGTCCTAAATGCGGATGTACTCATTTTACAAGAGATGAGGATACATTAGATACTTGGTTTAGCTCTGCTTTATGGCCATTCTCAACATTGGGTTGGCCAGATAACACAGAAGATTTCCAAACATTCTATCCAACAGATACATTAGTTACAGGATATGATATTATTCAAGCTTGGGTATCAAGAATGATATATTCTGGACTTGAGTATACAGGAAAGAAACCTTTTGATGATGTTTTAATCCATGGTATTGTAAGAGACAGCCAGGGAAGAAAGATGTCAAAGAGCTTAGGAAATGGTATAGATCCAATAGAAATTATTGAAAAGTATGGAACTGATAGTCTAAGATTTTCATTAATTTTAGGAATAACAGCCGGAAACGACATTAGATACATGCCAGAAAAATTAGACGCTGCATCTAACTTTATAAATAAGCTATGGAACGCATCAAAATTTGTTTTAATGAACTTAGAAGATTATGATGGAAAATATGATGAAAAAGATTTTTGCAAGGAAGATAAGTGGATATTATCAAAATTAAATACACTTGCAAAAGATGTAACTGCTAATATAGATAATTATGATATGGGTGTATATACACAAAAAGTATATGACTTTATTTGGAATGAATTTTGTGATTGGTACATTGAAATATGTAAAACACGTTTATATGATAAAGAATGTACAACAAGAAGGGCAGCTCAATTTACATTAAGTAAAGTTTTACAAGATGCATTAAAATTATTACATCCAGTAATGCCTTTTGTAACTGAGGAAATATATACAAAGCTATACAATGATGATGAAACAATAATGACAACAAAATGGCCAGAGTATGAGGAAAAATATAATTTTAGCAAAGAAGAAATGGAAATTGAAAAATTAAAGAGCGTTATTACAGGCATCAGAAATATAAGAAATAATATGAATGTTCATCCTTCAAGAAAATCTAAATTAATTGTAGTTACAGAGCATTATGTAGAATTAGTAAGGGAAAGTGAGGCTATTCTTGGAAAGCTTGCATTTGCAGAATCAGTTGAAATAAGAGCAAACAAAGATGATATTCCAAGTAATGCAGTTTCTGTTGTTACAGATGGAATTGAAATATTTATGCCTTTTGAAGATCTAGTTGACTTAGAGCAAGAAAAAGAAAGACTAGAAGGAGAAAAGAAAAAATTAGAAGCGGAAGTTGCAAGGGCCAGCAAAATGTTATCAAACCCAGGATTCGTTAATAAAGCTCCAGAAGCAAAAATTAATGAAGAAAAAGCAAAACTTGCAAAGTATCAAGAAATGCTTGATAGCGTAATAGAAAGATTAAAAAATATGTAACCTACACGGAGTTTTTAGGGACACTGCAAAAAAACATCATTTTTTTGCAGTGTCTTTTTGAATTTAGGATTAATCAACTCTGGAGGTGCTGTTTTTTTGCAGTGTCCCCAAAAACTTTAAGAGCAAAAAAAGAACTCCAACATCTTAAATAATAATAAGAATGTTGGAGTTCTACATAACCTCTTCCATTAAAATCCTCCTTTTTCATAGATTACTATTACCACATTACAACTAAATAACCTAAAATGAGTTTTACAGAAACTCAACAAAATTTGTAACGGAATAGTTTAGAAGAGACGGCCCTGAAAGTAGACATCTCTACTTGTTCTGACCTTATATATATTATAATACTTTGTTTACATAAAGTCAATATACTGATGGAATATTTTGTATTTTTTTGACACATTTACACAAAAAAATGAACTTAAAAATATAATATATAGAATAGATATTACATTGTAATATTTATTACATTATAAGTAGGGAAGTGATTTAAATGATGGAATGTGAGTATAAAAAAAGTAATAGTTTGGCAATATATAGAGCAATTATAAGTATAGTTTTAGGTGTAGGAATTGGTGTTGCCACTTTTTTTGGACTTGTAACTAATATTACTACACTTCTAACAATTATTATTTCTGTTGCTGTTGTTGCTGTTGGATGGATTTTATTATCTATTTTAATTGATGGATTTGCTCAAAACAAGAGCCCTTGTTGTGCTGGAATTGAGGCAGAAGCAAGAGATTCCCTTATAGGCGCTATAGGAGCAATTATAACTTCTACTATTGCTTTTACTGTTGGAATAGTTGCTAGTTCAATAGTATCTGCAATTTTATTAGGAGTAACATCAATATTTGCAATTTTCTTGATAATAAGAATTTTTAATTTAATAAATAAACTTATAAAAGAAGTTTCAAACTACAGAGAATAAGTGTTTCTTGGATGAAGCTTTATTTTATAAAATTTCACACAATATTTGGAGAAATTTTTGTAATGTGAGAAATAGAGCTTTTTTTGATATAGCAAAAGCCCTGCATGGAATAAAACCATGTAGGGCTTAAATTGTTGAAGGTATGCTAATAATTAGTGTTGCTTAAGGAGATCCTCAGGAAACGTTCTTCGAGCAGTATTCTTTACCAACGGATTAGATACTATTGTTTTTTTCTTGAGTTTTAAAAAGTCTCCACCACGCTCATAAATAATTTTGTCAATTTTTGATGGCGGCTTATAGTTCTCGTCGTGACAGGCGGTACCAAAGTCATTGATATATGCCATAGACGTGGTCCAGAGCTGGATTTCGACCGGGAAATAATCTGGAGTAATAATAACTACAGATATTCCTCTAAAGCCGTTCTCTTTAGGGAAACGAACCCGATCTTTAAAGAAATCATTAAATGCTCTAAGGTCATCAGGCAGTTCCTCTGGGACATACAACTGATTGCGAATGTCATCAGTTATTGTATCTATCCCGTAGGGGAGTGGCTTAAACAGACATTTCCTTTTAAAGTAGAAATGATCAAAGATTCCTTTAAGTATAACGTACAGGTATTCAATGCTAGTAACAGCGTCAATATCTGTATCATCCAGAAGGATTCTAAGTGCGTGATGATCATATACGTCTGTAACATCTTCATAATCAATCAGCTTTACGAGATATGATATGAAGCTTTTTCTGCGTCCATAGGCTGCCACTGCTCCAGGGTATATCTGTGCAGCTAAATCAAACGATTCATGAAGGATGGTACTACTTGTTGATAAGTAGTTCTTCATTATGTCATCTGTTAAATACAGCTTCTGGAGGGAATTATAAATATTCAACCCCCATGGACCCATTAAAGCAAGATTTGCCAGAACTTGTTTCCGGAATTCCTCTGCATTCTTGGCTTGTTCCAACATCGTGCAGATGTCGGATTCGTTGAGTTTTTTCATTTTGTGTGTCACCTTCCTAAAATTTATTATACTGAACGTTGCAAAATGCATACGCCATTAGTTTAGTATATCATAAAAACGATAAAATGTAAACCAACATTTGGAAAGTTAATCTAATGTCGAATTATATCGAAAACTTCCCATAAAACGCCAAAACTTCTTAAGTTTCGCTATATGAAAATTTCCCAAATGGTCATATAATAATAACCAACCTATTTCAAGGAGGATGAATATGAATAGCGTTTTTTTAGAAAAGGACAAGACCTTACTGGTGGAAATTACAGAGGAGATAGACCATCACACAACAGATAAAATAAGGAGGAAAATTGATGATGACATTACTAGATACATGCCAAGAAAAGTTATATTTGATTTTGATAAGGTGTCTTTTATGGATAGTGCCGGAATCGGAATGATAATTGGTAGATACAAAATGGTAAATATGCTTGGCGGGATTACTCAAATGAAAAATGTTAAAAAGAGCATTAGAAAAATTTTCGAAATGAGTGGTGTAGTTAAGATAATACCTATAATTGATTCTATGGCTTCTTAATTTATTTTTAATTATAAAGTTCATGTTAAGGAAGGAAATTTGTTTAATGAATGGTTTATATGAAAATGAAATGAAATTGGAGTTTGCTAGTAAGTCAAACAACGAAGCTTTTGCTCGTATAACAGTTGCAGCATTTGCTTCGCAGCTTGACCCAACTATAGAAGAGCTGGCAGACATAAAAACAGCAGTATCTGAGGCTGTTACAAATTGTATAATTCATGGTTATGAAAATTCGGAGGGAATAGTAAAAATAGTATCAAAGATATTTGCTAATTCTATTGAAATAGAAATATCTGATTCTGGTAAGGGTATAGAAAATATTGAACTAGCAAGAAAACCATTATATACATCTAAATCAAATTTAGAAAGGTCAGGTATGGGATTTACAATTATGGAAAGCTTTATGGACGAGGTTCATATTGAATCTGTAGTTGGTCTTGGAACAAAAATAACAATGAAAAAAATAATAAAAAAGCAAGAGCTTCAAGAAAATGAAAAAGAGCTAGATTCTGCAGAACTTGGAGGTAGGTAAACTTTTTTATGTATGATAATAGAGTAGAGAGTATATTAAAAGCTCAATCTGGAGACAAAGAAATGATGTCTAGATTAATTACTGAAAATTCAAATTTAATTTGGAGCATTGTTACTAGGTTTAAAGATAGAGGCTATGAGACACAAGACTTGTATCAAATTGGATGCATAGGATTTATAAAATCTATAAAAAGATTTGATACAAATTATGATGTTAAATTATCTACATATGCAGTACCATACATATTAGGAGAAATAAAAAGATTTATAAGAGATGATGGACCAGTAAAGGTAAGTCGAAGTATAAAAGAGCTATCATATAGAATAAAAATAGTGCAAAGAGAATTTATAAATAAAAAAGGAAGAGAGGTAAAGATAGAAGAGCTAACTAAAATTTTAAAGTCAAATAAAGAAGATATTTTAATTGCAATAGATTCTACAAATTCTGTAGAGTCTATTGATAGGAATATTAATGATTCAGATGATTTAACTATCATGGATAAATTAAAAAGCAATGTTGATCAGGAAAAAGAAATTATTAATAGAATTACGATTAAAGATTTAATGGAAAAACTTGATGAAAAATCAAAAAAGATTATTATACTTAGATATTTTAGGGGAAAGACGCAGAGCCAAGTGGCAAGATTTATGGGGATTAGTCAAGTTCAGGTTTCTAGAATGGAAAAGAAAATATTGAATAATATGAAGAATAGTCTAATGAGAGCAATGTAATTTATTTCATTGATTAAGAGGATAAGAATGAGAAAGATTATTTTATACATATTGAGTATTATTTGTTTGATTTTTATTATTCCATATTTTTGCGCTACTAGATTTTATACAAATGAAGAGTGGAACTTGGTAGATGAGCCAATTGAAGACATAAAATATAGTAAAGAGCCACATAACTATAGCCAGTATGGAACAATAAAATTACTAGATGTGAGTACAAATGAAACTTCTGAAATTAATTTAGATGAATATTTGCTTCGGAGTTGTGTCTGCAGAAATGCCAGCAAGTTATCACATTGAAGCATTGAAGGCCCAAGCAATTGTTGCAAGAACCTACACAATATATACAATTACACATAATAATGATAAGCATGGAAGCGGGGTAATTTGTACTGCATCTAATTGCTGTCAAGCTTGGATTTCAAAAGAAAATAGACTTTCAAAATGGGATGAGAGCGAAAAAAATGAAAATTGGGCTAAAATTGAAGAAGCAGTGTATTCAACAAAAGGTCAAGTTATAGAATATGAAGGGCAAGTAATTGACGCTTTCTTTCATTCAAATAGTGGAGGAAAAACAGAAATTCCTGTTAATGTTTGGGGAGGAACAGATTTTCCATACCTTAAGGTTGTTGAAACTTCTGGAGAAGATGCATATTCGCAATATAGCTCTGAAGCCATTGTTACAAAAAATGATTTGGAGAAAAAATTAAAGTCAAAGTATAGTGATTTTAATATTAATTGGAATGAGCCAGATTCAATAAAAATAGTTGAGTATACAGATGGAGGTAGAGTTAGAACACTAAAGGTTGGAAACAAAAAATTGTCTGGAGTTGAGATTAGATCGATTTTTAATTTAAAATCAGCCAATTTTAGATGCAATATTGAAGGCGATAATATAAAGTTTTCAGTTGTTGGTTATGGTCATGGTGTTGGAATGAGTCAAACAGGTGCAGATAGTTTAGCTAAAAATGGTGCTTCATGTAAAGATATAATAGAGCATTTTTATGCAAATATTGAAATAGTGAGTCTGTAATTTGTATAAATTTATAATTTATGGAAATACTTTAACTAAAGAATTTCAAGGAGGAATTTATATGAATAATAGGTTTTATAGAATTAGTGCAGGAATTGGAGTGGCAATTATTGCATTGGTTATATTTTGTATTGTCATAGCTAAAAGAAAAGATAATAATTTAGCTAAAATTGAAAATGAGACAGAGCCTTCAGTGATGTCTAGTACAAATTTAGTGGAGGATGGAGAAGAAAATAAGAATACAGCTGAATTTAAAGAGATTAAAGATTCTAATGAAAACAAGAACTCTTCAAGTTCAAGTGATACAAAAAAAGAAAAAGTAAATGATAAAGCTAAACAAACTTCAAGTAATAGTAATGCATCAGCAGGTACATCAAAAAATAATGGAAATAGTAAATCAAATGAAAAGAATGTAAGTAAATCAACTACAAAATCAACTACAAAGCAGGAAGAAATTATAAAAGATCCAGTGTTTAAATATCCTGTGGAAGGTGAAATTACTACAAATTATGCAAAAGATAAATTAGTATATTCTGACACACTAGGTGAATGGGTAACACACCTTGGAATTGATATAAAAGCAAGTAAAACTGCTATTGTTGCTGCATCGGCAGATGGTAAAATAAAGTCAATAAAAAATGATCCTAGATATGGTTTAACAGTGGTGGTTGAACATGTTAACGGATATAGTACAATATATTCAAACTTATTAACAGCAGAATTTGTTTCAGTTGGAGAAAATGTTAAGGCAGGTCAAACATTAGGGACTGTTGGTAATACTGCTTCATTCGAAATTTTAGATGAACCACATCTTCATTTTGAAATGATGAAAAATGGCGAACAAATAGACCCGAATATGTATTTGAAAAAATAGTTTTATCAAAGGCAAAGGAGAAAATCCTTTGCCTTGTTTGACTTATATTTTTTTTTATGTTTAAATTATTTATGAATAATATATAGATGGAGGAAGAAAATGTTTTTAAAAGACTATCTTAGTACCGAAGAAATAAATTTATTAAAGAAAGCAGAAATAATTAATGAAGAAAGAGATTATAGTTTTGAAGAGCTTTATGCTTTAGAGCATGAAGTTTTAGAATATATTAATGAACATTGTGCGGAAGAAACATTCTATAAAAATGAGGAAACATTTGATAAAATTTTAGACATTATTATGGATTTAGAAAATGAGAGCAGTGAAGTAAATCCAATGGCTATTGAAATTCATGAAAATGATCATGTAGAGCTTACTAATGGCAAAACAGGAATTGTTGTAGATTTGACAAACAATGTATATACAATTGAAATAGATGAAAATTTAAAAACTGGAAATATTGATGATGACATTTTAATAGTGGCATCAAATAGCATTTTAGGGCTTGCAAAATAATATAATAAACGAAAGATTAAAGGAGGAATAGAGATGTATATATGCCCAGCTTGTGGTGCAGGACTAGCATTTAATCCAAAGAGTCAAATGCTTGAATGTGCATATTGTAATTCAAAATTTAAACCAGAAGAAGTTGAAGATACGCAATATAAGATGGCAAAAGGTCAAAAAGAAAAGAAAATTGATAACATTACGGATAATGAAGTGTATGATGTTATTTCTTATCGTTGTACACAATGTGGTGCAGAATTAATGACGACAGAGGAAACTTTGGCAACATTTTGTAGCTATTGTGGCTCATCAGCTGTACTGCAAAAAAATAGTAAAAAAAATAAAAAGCCCGATTATATAATTCCGTTTGAAAAATCAAAGGAAGAATGTGAAAAGGCCTATAAGAGAATGTTACAGAGAGCCTTTTTTGCACCTAGTGATATGTCAAAAAGTCAACAAGTTGAAAAGATTAGAGGTATTTATATGCCATATTGGGTGTATTCATATGAAAAAAAGGGTCTTCAAAAAGATAATGGAAGTAGACGTTCTAGAAGAGTTGGAGACTATGTATACTATAAAGATTACGAAATTAGTACAAATCTGGACGCTGTGTGTGATGGGGTTGTTCATGATGCTTCTGCAAATTTCTCAGATACGTTAAGTGAAGCAATTGGTCCATTTAGTATATCAAAAAGGAAGGATTTTTCGCCAACATATTTAAGTGGTTTTTATGCAGATTCGGAAGATGTAAATAATGATACATATGTTGCTCAATGTAGGGAAATTGCAGGAAAAAGAACATCTAAAGAGCTTGCAAAAGATTCTACATATTCAAGATATAATGCACATCCAAATGTATTTATGGATATGACAAAAGCTGAGATGGGATTGTTTCCAGTATACTTCTTAGCTACAAGAAATCGTAAAGGTGATAGAATAAGTTATGCTGTTGTAAATGGGCAGACAGGCAAAGTGGCAGCTGAAATACCAATAGACTTTACTAAGTTTATATTATCTTCAGCAGTGTTATCCGTAGCTATTTTTATAATTTTAAATTTACTTTTTACAATCACACCAGGTAAGGTATTAGGTTTATCAATATTGTTTAGTATAATTAGCCTGATTGTTTCATATAAACAGGTTGGAGAAATTTATGCTAGAGAAAATAAATTAAATGATAAAGGTGTTTTAGCAAAAGAAAATGCCAAAGTTGAAGATAATCAGGCTAAAACGCAGATATTAAAAAATATTAAAATAAAGAAGAATTTAGCTAATAAAGCAAACAAAATGCCCTTTGGAGAGCGAATAAAAAAAATTTATAAACCATTAATATCAATTATTGTAGCAATAATAATTTTTATGGCAAATCCAGCATCTGATGTTGTATATTATATTGGAGCAATAGTTTCAATAATAACAACTATATGGTCATTCTTTGGTTTGATAAAAGAAATTAATTTACTAACTACTAGAAAATTGCCACATCTTGAAGCAAGAGGAGGCGATGAAAATGCGTAAGAATTGTATGTTTTTATGGATAATGGCTTTTTTATTATTTGGGTTTATTAATCCAGTACTTGCGGTAACTACTGATATGTATGAAAATAGTGATACAGGGTATAAAGTTATAATAGAGGATGATGCAAACTTACTAAGTTACAATGAAGAGCAAAGTTTAGCAGATTCAATGGAAAAGTTGACAGAGTATGGAAATATAGCATTTAAGTCAATAAGTAAAAATGGCTATGGATCTGCGTCCAGATATGCCGAAAAGTATTACCATGAAACCTTTGGAAAAGAAAGCGGTACAGTTTTTCTAATTGATATGTCTCAAAGAAAAATTTATATTTTTTCTGATGGTCAAAATTATAAAACTATTACTAAATCAAAGGCAGAAACAATTACAGATAATGTATATAAACATGCGTCAAATAAAGAATATTTTGAGTGTGCAGATGAAGCATATTCTCAGATGTACACAATATTAGAAGGTGGAAAAATTGCTGAGCCAATGAAATATATCAGCAATGCTCTTATTGCAGTAATGTTAGCTTTATTTGCAAATTTTGCAATATTTAAAATTGCAACTAAAAATAGGGCAGCTAGTGTTAACGAGCAAATTAAAGAGTGTGCATTTTCATGTACACATACTAATCCATCTGTAAGGCAAACGGGTGAGCATAGAGTATATTCACCAGTTAGTGATAGTAGCTCTTCAGGAGGATCTTCTGGAGGCGGTGGTGGTTCCTCAGGAGGAGGCGGTGGCCACAGCTTCTAGTTGATTTTGGAATCAAGCTATGGGGCGGAATATTATAATTGAAATATAAAGAAAATAGTAATATTCTTAAAGAAAATATGTTCGAAATTTAAATAATCAAATATTAAAAGAAAGTATTTTGAATTAAATGCTTTCTTTTTTCAGATTTGTTCCGCATTAAGGAGGTGTTTTAAATGATAAAAAACAAAAAGATTAGAAATTCACTTTGAGTAAATTCCTAATCTTTTTGTTGGTATAAAAATTAATTAAATTTCTATTGAAAGTGCATGAGCTATTCCGGGAATACTTTCTCCTTGTTGAACACTAGTAGAGTTCATTAATGCACCAGTTGCAATAACAAGAATTCTTTTAATTTTTTTCTCCTTTAATTGCTTAAAGAAATAGCCTGAAAAAATAGAGCCAAGACAAGCACAACCACTTCCGCCAGAATGTGTGTCTTGAGTATCCTTGTCAAACATTAAAACACCGCAGTCATTATAATTGCTTTTTATATTGTAACCTTTAGACATAGCTAAATCTATGGCAATGTCTTTTCCAATATGACCAAGGTCTCCACTAATAATTACATCATAGTAACTAGGTTTTCTGCCTGTATCTTTAAAATGAGTAATCAATGTATCTACAAAAGCGGGAGCCATTGCCGCACCCATATTGTTAGCATCTGTAATACCTAAATCTATTATTTTTCCAGGCGTTATGTGTGTAATATAAGGACCATCGCCAGAATTTGAAAGTATAGTGGCTCCAGATCCAGTAACAGTCCATTGTGATGATGGCGGTCTTTGATTTCCCAGCTCTAGTGGAAATCTAAATTGTTTTTCTGCACTACAAAAATGACTTGATGTGGCACATAGCACGTTTTTTGCAGCACCAGAAGATACAAATATACTTCCTAAGCACATGCTTTCAGCAAAGGTAGAGCAAGCTCCAAATACACCAAAGAAAGGAATATTTAGCTCTCTTAAGCCAAAACTTGATGAAATACATTGATTTAATAAATCACCAGCAAAACAATAATCTATATCGTTTGCTGCAATCCCAGATTTTGCAATTACTGTGTTAACTGTTTCTTTTATAATTTTGCTTTCTGCTTTTTCCCAAGTTTTTTCACCCCAAAATTCATCTTGTAAACATGTATCGAAATATGGTGCCATAGGTCCGCCAGCTTCTTTAGGACCAACAATACTTGCCGTTTCAAGAATTGTAACAGGGGTTGACAATTTTATAGTTTGTTTTCCTAATTTTTCCAAAATATAAACTCCTTTCAAAAAATGTTGAATTATAAAGAAAAATGTAGTAGAATGAATTTGCAGTAATAAATGAAGCAATCTCACTACAAAATAGGAAGGAATACAATTATTCATTCCTATTTTTTTTACATTAGGAAAGTCATGCTGACTATCCATATTATATAGAAAAGTTTCAGTATACGTAAAAAAAGTAGTTTAACCCATAAATAAACGTGAGATTAATCCTACAATAACCGCTGATGATATACCAAATACAAGAACAGGCCCTGCTACAGTAAACATTTTGGCACCAACACCCATAATGTATCCTTCAGATTTGTATTCAATTGCAGGAGCAACTATAGAATTTGCAAATCCTGTTATAGGAACTAAGGATCCTGCACCAGCGAACTTTCCAATTTTATTAAAAATATTTAAGCCTGTTAAAATTGCAGATATTGCTATAAGGGTAATAGAAACTATAGTTGAACATGTAGTTTCATCGAGCCCTTTAAATTCACAAAAATCAAAAATAATTTGTCCTATACTACAAATTAAACCGCCAACCCAAAAAGCATTAAAGCAATTTTTCAAGATAGGGGAGTTAGGAGTTTTTTTATCAACATAATCGCTATATTGTTTATCTGTTTTTATTTCTTCCATGAATATACCTCCTTATTTTCGAGAAGAATCTATTGTAAATGAGATATCTAAATCTACCAAATAGCTCTCTATTTTATTTCCAGAAATAGTAGCGTATTGTTTAATTACGTCTACAGATTTTAAGTAGTCAATAGATTTTGATGCTTCTTCTAAAGCAGATGTTATGGCATCTTTCCAGGATGTACTTGAAGATCCTGTAATTGAAATATGTTTTTGCATTTCCATATGTGTAATACCTCCATTTTGTTATATAATAGGAAAGTTGAACTTTCCTATTATATAAAATAATACATTGCACACAAATTTTCTTCGAAAATTTGGCGCACGAACAAATACGTGGAATGAAAAGTAATCTAAAATGTCAGAGAATATTAATCATGCCACTTTTGTTATATTATAGGAAAGTTCTACTTTCCTATAATATAAAATAATACATTGCACACAAATTTTCTTCGAAAATTTGGCGCACGAACAAATACGTGGCATGAAAAGTGATCTAAAATGTTAGTAAATATTAATCATGCCACTTTTGTTCTTTTCAAAACTATTTTTTGCAAAAGATTATTTTTTATGCAAGAATCCATTGACAAAAATAAAAAAAGTAATATAATACAAACAAAAATTCGTATAAATGGAGGCAATATGATTTCAACTTTACATATAAAAAATATAGGTATAATTGAAGACCTAACAATAGATTTAAACGAGGGGTTTAATGTTTTAACAGGTGAAACTGGAGCTGGAAAAAGTTTAATTATAGATTCGCTAAATTTGGTATGTGGAAGCAGATTTTCAAAGGAAATTGTAAGAAAAGGTGAAGATTTTTGTTTGGTAGAAATTAGCATTTTTTTACCAAATCATGAGGAAGCAATAGAAGGAACAATAATTGTCTCAAGAGAAGTCCATATAAATGGAAGGGGATCATGTAAGATTAACGGAAGACTTGTCACTGTAAATGAACTCAAAGAATTTATGAGAAAAATCGTAGATATACATGGACAAAACGATAATCAAACAATCATGTCAAAAGCAGAGCATATTAATTATCTAGATGATTTTATAGGAGAGAGCATTCAAATAGAGAAAAAAAAGTACCTAGAGCTATATTCACGCTATAACCAAATAAAAAAAGAGCTAAAAGAGAATTATGGTGATGAAAAAGAAAAGCAAAGAAGATTAGATTTACTTAGATATCAATTAAATGAAATTGATTGTGCAAATTTAAAAGAAAACGAAGAAGAAGCTCTAGAAGCAGAACACAGAAGAATGATGAATTCCGAGAAGATATATTCATGCTTAAATGAGGTGGATTCAAATTTAAGTGAGATTGTTATTGATGGAATAAATTCGTCTATTAGGGCATTAGAAAAAATTGAAGATATAGATGACGAATATCAAGGAAAATTAAGCTTATTAAAAAATATCTACTATGATGTGCAAGAGCTCTCAAGAGATATTTCTGAATTAAGTAGTAATATATGCTTTGATGAAGATAAAAGAAATGAAGTAGAGCAACGTCTAGACTATATATATGACTTAAAAAGAAAATATGGAAATAGTATATCAGAAATTTTAGCATATCAGAAAGAAGTTGAAGAAGAAATCTCTAAAATAGAAAATTTAGATGAGCATAACAACCGTCTTAATTGTGAACTAAAGGCTATAAAAGAGCAAATGTTAACTAAATCAAGGATTATGAATGAAATTAGAGCAAAAAATGCACAAGTTTTAAATGAAAAAATAAATAAAGAACTTAAAGATTTAGAAATGAAGAATGCACGTTTTTACGTAAGTATAATGTATGAAGAAAAAGATAACTATACAGAAAATGGATTAAATGATGTAGAATTTTTAATTGCTACAAATATAGGAGATGAAGAAAAATCACTTACAAAAATTGCATCAGGAGGAGAGGTTTCAAGAATAATGCTAGCAATAAAGACTGTACTTGCTGATACAGATAAAGTACCAGTTCTAATTTTTGATGAAATCGATACAGGTATTAGTGGAAAGGCAGCAAAGTCTGTTGGAGAAAAAATAAAAATTATATCTAAAAAGCACCAGGTTATGTGCATAACTCATCAGGCTAACATTGCAGCACAGGGAGATTCAAACTATTTTATAAATAAAAAAGTAGAAAATGGAAAAACATATACAACAATTAAATTATTAAATGAAGATGAAGTCATTGAAGAAATTGCACGTATATCTAGTGGAGATTTAACTAAGAGCGCTCTAGAGCATGCAAGAGAGATGAGGAAAAGAGCGTAGAATAATAATTTAGATTATAGATGTAAAATATTTCGTATAAGATTGCAACTTAGCTACTAATGTCTAAAAAATATTAAAATTGTCGTTTTATGCATAAAAATGTATAAAATTTAAGTAGGCTTAATGTCAATAAAACCTTTACATTATCAAGATTCTAATATATAATACACTCGGATAAAAACGAAAGAAAGATAGGTGCAAATTATGTTTTTTGGAAATAATAGAAAAATATTTTATATATTCATTGCAGTATTTGTTGGTATTACCCTAATAAATTACATGTCAAATATTAATGCATTAAAAGGTTTATTATTAAGTTTACCGGGTGTCCTTATTGCTATTACTTTTCATGAATATGCCCATGCTTTTGCAGCATATAAATTAGGGGATGAAACAGCAAAATCGCAAGGTAGAATGACATTAAATCCATTGGATCACATGGATCCTTTGGGTATGATATTACTTGTGTTTTTTGGATTTGGCTGGGGAAAACCTGTACAGGTAAATTATAGGAATCTTAATAGAAATATTTCAGCTAAGAAAGCAGAGGCTATTATTGCGTTTGCTGGACCTTTTGCAAATTTTATATTAGCTATCATATTTGCTTGCATAACGACAATTTTGGTAAAGTTTAATGTATTGGCAAATGCAAATTATAATGCAATAGAAGCAATATTTGGATTTCTTCAAAGTACAGTACTAGTTAATATTGGTCTAGGTGTATTTAATCTTATTCCACTACCACCATTAGATGGATCAAAAGTTTTAAGTGCATTTTTGCCTAACAAAGTAGACATGTGGTTTAAAAATAATGAGTATTATGCATACATATTGTTTATAATTATTTGGATTACAGGAATAGCTGGAGCCATTATTTCACCTGCTATTTCTGGAATATATAGTTTAATAATGAAATTAGTTTTTAAAATATTTGGAATATAAAAAGAAGGTAAAAAATGAAAGATATAATAACTTTAGGTATTGAATCTAGCTGCGATGAAACATCTGTTGCAGTTGTAAGGAACGGAAGAGAGGTTCTTTCAAATGTTATAAATACCCAAATTGCAATCCATACACAATTTGGTGGAGTAGTTCCAGAAATTGCTTCAAGGAAACATATTGAAAATATATCAGATGTCACAAAAGAAGCATTAAAACAGGCTAATATTACTTTTTCTGATGTTGATGTAATTGCATGCACATATGGACCAGGACTTGTAGGGGCATTGTTGGTTGGTGTATCTTACGCAAAAGCATTAAGCTATGCTATAAATAAGCCATTAGTTGGAACAAATCATATAAAAGGTCACATTGCAGCAAACTATATTACAAATTTAAAATTAGAGCCACCATTCATATGTTTAATTATATCTGGAGGACATACACACCTTGTACATATTAAAGATTACCAAAATTTTGAGATTCTTGGTAAAACAAGAGATGATGCAATTGGTGAGGCTTTTGATAAGGTGGCAAGAGTAATAGGATTGGGATATCCTGGCGGACCGAAAGTAGATAAATTAGCTAAAGAAGGAATCGCGAATATTACATTGCCAAAAACTCGCTTTGAAAACTTAGACTTTAGTTTTAGTGGAATTAAAACTGCTGTTATAAACTTACATCATAAAGATCCTAATATAAATAAAGCTGATTTATGTGCTAGTTTTGAAAAAACAGTTACAGAAGAGCTACTAGATAATACTATAGAGGCAGCAAAAAAGTTAAATATAACTAAAATTGCTCTTGCAGGAGGTGTATCTGCCAATAGTTATATTAGAAAAAGCTTTGACAAATTAACTGAACAAGGATATGAGGTATATTATCCTGAACTAAAATTGTGTACAGATAATGCTGCGATGATTGCAGGTGCAGGATATTATGAATTTATAAATGGAAAAACTTCTGATTTATCCTTGAATGCTGTGCCAAATTTAAAATTAGAATAGAGGGAGAGCAGAATGTCAATATATACAATAGGTGATTTGCACTTATCATTTGCTAAGCCAAAGCCAATGGATATATTTGGCAATAATTGGGAAAATCATGAAGAAAAAATAAAACAAGACTGGATTAGCAAAGTTAAAGATGAAGATACTGTTATTATTCCAGGTGACTTTTCCTGGGCTACATACATAGAAGATGCATACTTGGATTTTAAATATTTAGATGAACTACCAGGAAAGAAGATTCTGTTAAAGGGAAATCATGATTATTGGTGGACTACGATCACAAGTATGAAAGCATTTCTAGAGGAAAATAAATTT
This sequence comes from Clostridia bacterium, assembly GCA_017939755.1. Taxonomy (GTDB): domain Bacteria; phylum Bacillota; class Clostridia; order TANB77; family CAG-508; genus CAG-492. The sequence goes on from JAGBAJ010000035.1 coordinate 67,569, forward strand.
CATACAATAGATTTTTTATATAATAATGCTATTGACGTTGAAGATAAAGTTCTAGTAGGAACAAGAGGATGGACGTTTTTAGATTCTGAAAATAGTTCAAAGATGATAAATAGGGAGAATCAAAGACTCGAAATATCAATTAAAAGTGCAATAGAAAAATATGGTAATAGCAAAGAAATAATTGCATTTTTCCATTATCCACCATTAGTAAATTCTTCACTGCTGCAGAACAATCACTTGGAATTCTATAAAACATTAAGAGCATATGGAATTACAAGATGCTATTATGGACATCTTCATGGAAAATCTCACGCTGATGCGGTAGTTGGTGATGTTGGAGGAATAAACTTTAGTCTAGTTAGTGCAGATTATTTAAATTTTAAATTATTAATGATAAATTAAGTAGGAAGTGTGATTAGTGTGCTTAAAAAATTCAAGATATCAGATATAGATATAATAATGAATCTATGGAAAAAGGAATATTTTTTTAGTCATAAAAAAATGAAGAATGAAGAGCTTACTCAAAAATATACAATTGTAAAGGATAAACTGCTAAATAAAAAGAGTACAACTATTTTATATACAGAGGACGATATAATAGAAGGCTTTATAAGCTATGACGAAAATAACGAAATATATCTAATTTATGTTGATAAAGCAATTAGGAGAGAAGGCATTGGATCTATGTTAGTAGATGCATGTAAGAAAAAGTGCAGTAAGCTTTCTGCGATTGCTAATAGTGATAACGAAATAATCAATTGTTTTTTTCAGAAGAATGATTTTAAGTTAGACAAAAATGACAACAAATGTAAATATACTTGGGTAAAAGAATGCCAAGACAAAACTCGTGTTGTGTATTTTGACAATGATATCAATGAAACATTAAAAAATAGCGATTCATTAATAGATTTTAAACAAATTCAATTGAAAGATTTAATAAAAGAAAAAGAAATTAAAGATGTTAAAACATATTTAAAAATAAGGAAATTAATAGAATCAGTATTCAAAGGGAAAAAAGTTTTATTGTACATTAACTATAATAATTATTATCCACAGGTTGATGATCTGATTAAGGAAATTGCTAAAATATCAAAAACAAAATTTGGAGTAGTAATTAGTGAGCCATTGGTTATGGAAAACTTTAAGTATAGAGATAGAATAAAAGAAATAGAGCAGAGCTACAAATCATATAAGATATACAAAATTGATACTACAAGTAACATAAAAGGGGATATAAGTGTAAACAAAATACTAAACGAAAAAATGAAGGTGATTTTATCTAAAATAGAGGAAATAGCTGAAAATATGTAAAATCTTAAAGTTGGGCTTGCAAATTTAAAAAAATGTGTTATAATGAGAAAGCTAGTTTTAGAGATTGAAAGGATGAATTATAATGAGTATTAAAATTGATAAGACAGATAAAACAAATGAATTAAAATTAACATTTACAATTGAAGCAGAAAAATTTGATGAAGGTATAAAAAAAGTTTATAAAAAAACTGCAAAATATTTTAGTTTACCTGGATTTAGAAAAGGAAAAGCTCCAATGTCTTTAATTGAAAAAACATATGGACCATCTATATTCTACGAGGATACATTTAATGAAATAGTACCAGAAATATATGAAAAAGAGTTAAAAGAAAATAATATTGAAGCTGTAAGTAGACCAGAAATAGAAATTACTCAAATGGAAAAAGGAAAAGATTTAATATTTACAGCAGTTGTTCAAACTAAACCAGAAGTTAAACTTGGAAAATATAAAGGAATAGAATTAGAGAAGGCTGATACATCAGTTATGGCTGCAGATGTTAAAAAGGAGCTAGAAAGAATGACTGAAAAGAATGCTAGATTAATTTCTATAGAAAACAGAGCAGTAAAAAATAAAGATATAGCAGTTATTGATTTTGAAGGATTTGTTGACGGTGTAGCTTTTGAAGGTGGAAAAGCAGAAAATCATGAATTAGAAATTGGAAGCAAAACATTTATACCAGGATTTGAAGATCAAGTAATTGGAATGAAAATTGATGAAGAAAAAGATATAAATGTTAAGTTCCCAGAAGAGTATTTCTCTAAAGAATTAGCTGGAAAAGATGCTACATTTAAAGTAAAATTACATGAAATAAAAGTTAAAGAATTACCAGCAATAGATGATGAGTTTGCAAAAGACGTTAGTGAATTCGATACACTAAAAGATTTAAAAGCAAGTATAAAAGAAAAATTGGTTGAAGAAAAGAAAAATCAAGCTAAGTATCAATTAGAAGATAATGCAATCAAAGCAGTATGTGAGAATACAAAAATTGATATACCATCAGGAATGATTGAAACAGAAATAGATAACATATTAAAAGAAATTGATGGAAGATTAGCTTATCAAGGATTAAATCTAGAAAAATACTTAAAAATGTTAAATAAAACAGAGGATGACATGAGAAAAGAATATGAATCTCAAGCAGCTGAATCTGTAAAGACAAGACTAGTATTAGAAGCTATAGTTAAAACTGAAAAAATTGAAGCTACAGATAAAGACATAGAAGAAAAAATTAAAGAGATGGCTTCAAGCTATGGTAAAAAAGAAGAAGAGCTTTCAAACAATGAGAATTTAAAAGATTACTTAAGAAATAATATAGCTACAGAAAAAGCAATACAATTTATAGTTGATAATGCAAAAATAAGTGAAGCAAAGAAAACAGAAAAATCTGATAAATAAATGTAAAAAGTTAGGGGCAAAGTTAGTTGCAATGTGTCTCTAACTTTTTTTATAAATAACTTAGAATTTAGTATTGAAAATTAAATAGTTATATTATAAAATTCATATAATTATAAAATTCATATAATAAGGAGGAAATTATGACAGAAAAAAATAGTTTAGTTCCATATGTAGTCGAACAGACATCTAAAGGGGAAAGATCATATGATATTTTTTCAAGATTACTAAAGGATAGAATCATATTTTTAGGAGAAGATGTAAATAGTACATCTGCAGGATTAATCATTGCACAATTGTTATTTTTGGAGTCTGAAGATCCAGAAAAAGAGATATTTTTATATATAAATAGTCCAGGGGGATCAATAACAGATGGTATGGGAATAGTAGATACAATGAACTACATTAAGTGTCCTGTATCAACTATATGTGTCGGAATGGCCGCAAGTATGGGAGCTGTTTTATTAGCTTCTGGAGAAAAAGGAAAAAGATATGCAACTCCAAATTCGGAGATACTAATACACCAACCATTAATTGGTGGTGGTGGACTTTCTGGTCAAACAACAGAAATTAAGATTCATGCAGACCATATGGTTAAGACAAGAGATAAACTAAATAAACTATTAAGTGAAAGAACAGGTCAAAGTCTCGAAACAATTCAAAAGGATACAGAAAGAGACAATTATATGACAGCAGAAGAAGCTTTGAAATATGGCTTAATCGACGGAATATTGGATAAAAGAATTTAATCCATAATTAGGAGGTATCATGTCAAATAGCAATAAAAATAGTAATAGTGTTAAATGTTCATTTTGTGGTAAAACACATAATGCAGTTGAAAAATTAATTGCGGGACCAGGTGTCTTTATTTGTGATGAATGTATTAAAGCTTGTAATAATATTCTTGAAGATGAAATGTATGATGAAGAAATTGAGTATACTCTAAATGAGGAAGCTAAGCTTCCTACACCATCTGAAATAAAAAGTATATTAGATGATTACGTTATTGGGCAAGATGATGCAAAAAAGACATTAGCTGTAGCTGTGTACAATCATTACAAAAGAGTTAATAATTCAGAAAAAAATAAAGAACTAAATGATGTAGAAATACAGAAAAGTAATGTTCTTTTATTAGGGCCAACAGGATGTGGAAAAACATTATTGGCCCAAACATTGGCAAGAATTTTAAAAGTTCCATTTGCAATAGCCGATGCAACAACATTAACTGAAGCCGGATATGTCGGTGAGGATGTGGAAAATATTCTATTAAAACTTATTCAAGCGGCAGATTATGATATTGAAAAAGCTGAAAAGGGAATCATATATATAGATGAAATAGATAAGATAACTAGAAAATCAGAAAATCCATCTATAACAAGAGATGTTAGTGGGGAAGGTGTTCAACAGGCATTATTGAAAATTGTTGAAGGAACTGTTGCTTCTGTACCACCTCAGGGAGGAAGAAAACATCCACACCAAGAGTTTATACAAATAAAAACAGAAAATATTTTATTCATATGCGGAGGTGCATTTGAGGGATTAGAAAATCTTATTAAAGATAGAACAGGAAAGAAGACAATAGGTTTTGGAACAAATTTAACTCAATTAAATAAAAACGACGATGAAGTATTACAAGACTTATTACCTCAAGACTTATTAAAGTTTGGCCTAATTCCAGAATTTGTTGGTAGATTACCAATTGTTGCTACATTAAAAGCTCTTGATAAAGCTGCTTTATTAGATATAATTACAAAACCCAAAAATTCATTAATAAAACAATATAAAAAATTATTCGAAATAGATAATGTAGAGCTAGAATTTGATGATGACGCTTTGGATTTAATAGTAAATAAAGCAATTGAAAGAAAAACAGGTGCTAGAGGATTAAGATCAATCCTAGAAGACATAATGAGAGATATAATGTTTGAAATTCCATCTAATCCAAAGATTGCTAGATGTCGTATTACAAGAGAAACAATAGAAAATGGAGCTAAGCCAGAAATTACAATTGATGAAACTAGAGCGATAGAAAATAACAATGTACAAAGAAGAAAAACAACTGGCAAAAAAGAAGAAACTGCATAAAAAGATTTGCAATTAAAAAAATCATATGATAGAATAGAAAACGATTGAAGATAAAATTACAAAGTGAGGGATAAAAAATGGTAGTAGCTAGAAATATAGTAATTGTTTTATATGTTATAATTTGTATAGCTGTAATTATATTAGCAACAGTACAGGCAAAAGATAGCCAAGGTGCATCTGGAGCAATAACAGGTTCTACAACAAATAACTTCTACGAGAAAAACAAGGGTAGAACAAAAGAAGGTGCTTTAAAAAAAGCAACAATAGTTTTAAGCTTATTATTTGCTATATCAACAATAGGATTAAGCTTTTTACTATTAGTTTAATATGCTGAAATTAGTTATAATATAAAGGGGGGGATTACAAATTCGTAATTCCCTTTTTATGTACGTATTTACAATAATATGTATTTAACCATGTATTTCAGTTTTTACTTGTATAATCTTATTGAATTATAATTGTAATAATTCAATAGACATATAGATGGAGGAGTTATGAAAGATAAAAAAGAAAAAATTTTAGGACTTATGTCAGAAGAATCGTATGTTCCAATGAAAGCAAAGGAGCTTGCAACATTAATGTGTGTACCCAAAGAGAGCTATGCTGAATTTGTTGACATATTAAAAGAGCTTGTTGCTGAATATAAAATTAGAGCCAATAAAAAGGGAAAATATATTCTAGTAGATAATATCAAGTATAAAAGAGGAATTATACGAATAAATGAAAGAGGTTTTGGATTTGTAAAGGTTGAAGGTGAAGAAAAAGAAATATACGTATCAGGAAGGCATACTCATAATGCAATAAATGAAGACGAAGTTATTGTTGAGATAACTACCGAGTCAGCAGGGGAAAACCATAGTGAAGGTATTGTTGTTAAAATCTTAAAACATGCCAAAGACACAATTGTAGGGATGTTTGAGCCAAGTAGAAACTTTGGTTTTGTCGTTCCAGATGATAAAAGATTTGGTACAGATATTTTCATTTCGAAGAAGAATTTTCTTAATGCAAAAAAGAAAGACAAAGTTGTTGTCAAAATTACAAAATATCCCGAACATGGAAAGAAAGCAGAGGGGAAGATTATAGAAATAATTGGGTCTGTTGATATGGCTGGGGTAGACATGCTATCATTAATAAAAGAATATGACTTACCAAATGAGTTCCCACAATCTGTATTGGATGAAGCGAGAGGTATAGATTGCACTATTTCTAGAGATGAAGTAAAAAAAAGGTACGATTTAAGAGATAAGATATTTTTTACTATAGATGGAGAAGATGCAAAAGATCTAGACGATGCTGTTTTTGTAGAGAAAAATGAATCTGGGAATTACAATTTAATAGTTAGTATAGCTGATGTAAGTCATTACGTAAAAGAAGGATCGGAGCTTGATAAAGAAGCTATTTTAAGAGGCACTAGTATATATATGATGGATAGAGTTATTCCGATGTTACCAAAGGAACTATCTAATGGAATTTGTAGTTTAAATGCAAAAGAAGATAGACTTGCTCTTTCAGTTTTTATGGAAATTAATAATGCTGGAAAAGTTGTATCGTCTGACATAAAAAAGAGCATTATTAACGTAAAAGAGCGTATGTCATATACAGATGTATTTAAAATAATTAACTATATAGAAGAACAAAAGCTATCTAAAGAAGAGCTCGAAAGTATACAGAAATATATGCCATATATTAATAATTTTGCAGTTATGGCGGAGCTTGCACACATATTAAGAGATAAGAGACATAAAGATGGGGCGTTAGATTTGGACGTTCCAGAAAGTAAAATTATCCTTGATGAAAATGGAATTGCTATTGATGTAAAAAAGTATGAAATAAATTTTGCGAATGAACTTATAGAGCAATTTATGCTAATTGCAAATGAAGTAGTTGCAGAAAAATTTTATTGGCTAGAAGCTCCATTTATATATAGAATTCACGAAAATCCTGATACAGACAAAATTGATGAACTAAATAAATTTTTATTTAATTTGGGATACAAAATTAAATACAATAAAGATAATATTCACCCAAAATCTTTTGCAGAAGTATTGGAGCAAACAAAAGGAAAACCTGAAGAAAGAGTTGTTTCAAATTTGATACTTAGAACATTAAAGGTAGCAAGATATGAGGCAACAAATAAAGGTCATTTTGGAATAGCTAGTAAATATTATTGTCATTTTACATCACCAATAAGAAGATATCCAGATTTATATATTCACAGAATTATATCTAAATATATAGAAAACAACTATAACTTAAAAGAGAGCTTACTTAATAAATACTCGGAGCAAGCGGTTAGATATGCAGATAGATCTTCAGAAAGAGAAAAGATTGCTCAAAAAGTAGAGCGAGAAAGTGAGGATATAAAAAAGGCTGAATACATGCAAGATAAGGTTGGAGAAGTATATAATGGTATTATTTCAAGCATTACATCATTTGGTATTTTTGTTGAACTAGAAAATACAGTAGAAGGATTAATTAGATTTGAGAATCTTGGAAGTGAGTATTTTATATATGATTCAGATAGAAAACTTTTAATTGGGGAACATACTAAAGTAATATATAAGATTGGTCAATGCATAAAAATAAGAGTAACAGAAGCTAATAAAAATCTTAGAAGGGTTTCCTTTGAGGTTGTAGCAGATATTAATGAGGGAAAATAAAAAAATTTTTGAAAACATTTGCATATTGATTAGCTGTGAAAATATTCTGACCATGAAATTAGTTTACGAAAAAACAAGATATTTTAATTATTTTCAAGAAAACACTTGCCAAATGGTACTAATATTATGTATAATAGTAGATGCATACTTTTGTCTTTTTTGGATTTTTATATATTAGGAAAGTCATACCAACCAAAAAAAGCAATAACGGAAATTTCAGAAAATGTAATTTATGTTTTCTAAACTCGATAAGATGGAGGAGAATAATGGAAGAGTTAGATTTAAAAAAATTGATAAGCATTTTTTGGAACAAAAGATTACATATAATAGTAATATCAATTATTGCTATTATAATAGGAGCAATTTATTCATTTTATTTTGTAACGCCTAAATATCAATCTTATACAACATTAGTTTTAGTAAAGGCAACAGAGGATTCAGAAACAGCAACTAAAACAATAACATCATCAGATGTTGGTTTAGCAAAAAGTTTAATTGGAACATATAGTCAATTTGCAAAAAGCAAATCTATTTTAAGGCCAACAATTAACAATTTGCAATTAGATGAAAGCGAGGAATCCCTTATTAAAAAAATCACTGTAAGTGAAATCGATGATACTGAGATGTTAAAAATTATAGTTAAAGATGAAGATCCAGTTAAAGCAATGAAAATAGCAAATGAATTAACAAGAGTCTTTGCTGAAAAAATATCTCAGGTATATGTTGATAATGTATATATATTAGATGAAGCAGAAGAATCAATAACACCTTGTAACGTAAACCATGCTAAAGATATATTGATATTCTTCGTTATTGGATTAGTTCTATCTGCTGTATATGTATTAATTTCGAATATGTTTGATACAACAGTTAAAGATAGTGATGATGTTGAAAATAGTGCTGAACTTACTGCTCTCGTATCTATACCTTTTGTGAGTGATGATGGAAAAAAAGGAGGTATGTACTAAAATGAAAAATGAACTTATAACATTTGTATCACCAAAGACACAAATTTCAGAAGTTTTCAGAACATTAAGAACTAACATCCAATTTATGAATGTAGATGGAAATTTAAAATCATTATTAGTAACAAGTACTGTTCCAGGAGAGGGAAAAAGCTGGGTTTCAGCTAATTTAGCTATAACTTTTGCACAGGCCGGAAAAAGAGTATTATTAGTTGATGCCGACATGAGAAAAGGTAGACAACACGATATATTTGAATTGAAAAACTCAAAAGGGCTATCAAATTATCTAATAACAACAACAAAAGAAAGTTGTTTAGATTCTATTGGAGAATACATTCAAAATACCATGGTTGATAATTTATATGTAATGACATCAGGTTTAGTACCACCTAACCCATCAGAGCTATTAACAAGTCAAAAAATGGTAGATTTAATCCATTACTTAGAAAAAATATTTGATATAGTAATATTCGATGGCACACCAAGTACAATAGTTACAGATGCAATTATCCTTTCTAAGTTTGTTAATACAACATTGATTGTTGCTGGATACAAAATTACGAAAATGGATGACTTAAATCAAGTTAAGAAAAATATAATTAATGTTGGTGGAAATATTGCAGGTGTTGTTCTAAATAAAATGCCAACAGCCAAGAAATCATCAAAGAATGGATACTACTATGAAAGTTCAGTTGTAACGTCTAGAAAGAACAGTAGTAATTTTATGAAAAAATTAACAACGAAAGCTACACCAACAAAGAAAATCGAAGAAGATGAAATTAAAGAGGTTAAGAAAAAATTAAACTCTGTTGAAGCAGAAAGTTCAAAAGATAACAAGAAGAAAGATGAAAAAAGTCAAGAAGATATTGATATTAATTCTGTATTAAAGCAACTAAGCCAATATTTAACAGAAAACGATAAGAAAGATTAGTAAAAAGAGATAGGGGATAAAGATGATAGATATACATTCTCATATACTTAACAATGTGGATGATGGATCAAATTCATTGGATAGTACATTAGAAATACTTACCAAAGCTGAAAAAGCCGGATTCTCAGATATTATATTGACACCACATTATATAGAGAACTACTATGAGAACACTAGGCAATTAATTCATGAAAAAATAAAAACCCTAAAACAAGTACTATATAAGGAAGAAATAGTTATTACTTTGCATCAAGGAAATGAAATTTTTTTAACAGAAAATACACCAAGATTGGTAGAGGATTTACAAGTTTCTACATTAGCTAATGGTAGATATGTTTTATTTGAGATTCCTTTTACAAGCAAAATATTAAATTTAGAAGAAATAATATATAATCTTATAGATTTAGGATGTATTCCTGTACTTGCTCATCCAGAGCGTTATGCTTTTATACAGGAAAATCCCGAGAATATTATTCCTCTAATTAAAATGGGGGTTTTAGTCCAATCTAATTATGGAAGTTTTATTGGTTCATATGGAAAAGCTGCAAAAAGCACAGCAGAAATATTATTAGAAAATAAATTGATACATTTTTTAGGAACAGATACTCATAGGCAAGGTTACATATATGATAATATAGACCAAATACTTAAAAGGCTTGAAAATATCTCAGGTGATGAGAAATACATAAATGAGTTAACAACAATAAATCCCAAAAAGGTATTAGATGATATTGATATTTATGTTGAATGTCCAAATGGATTAAGAGCTAAGAAAAAAGTATTTTTCTTTTTCTAAAATATAGATAGCGTAGATTAAATTTGTATTCATGGTATGTGTATAGATTTTATCTACTCTATTTTTTTATACATTAGGAAAGTGTCGGAAAATCTTTGATTTTACGAGTTGTTCGTATATAACACTAATAAAAGCTTTGTAATATAGCAATTTTAGAGAGAAACGAGGTGTTTCTATTTTGATTTTTAATCAAAATGGAAATAGTCTAGCGTCCGAAGTTGAACGATAAAATTGCTATATTACAAAGCTTTTGAATTTTTACCATTAGCTAGTAATATATTTAATATGGATATCTCTCAAACATATATTGTATAAAATAGTCATAATTATCATCTTTTATATTTATAAAAACACCAGTATCGATACTAATCCATAAATTGGTGAAAGGATATAAATCATTATTGTCAATAAATGCGGCAACAAGGTCACACATTTCAACTGGATTTAAAAATTTTTTTCCCCAATAAGTAGTATTATCAGGAGCAATATTAAGAGAATAAAATTTTTTTAGAAAATCTGGGATTTCATTTTCAGATGTGCTACATAATTTTAATATTGAATTCATAGTAATTCTCCGTAAATTCATAATAATTTTATATTTTTATTATATGTATTTTTTCTTTTCGTATTCAATGGTATAAATTCTAAAATTGGTGAAAAAATAATAAAAATTCAAAATTTTCTAATGGGGTGATAGTATAAAAAAAACAGTATGTATTTATTTAGCACTATGCATTTTATTGTTTTCAGGATGCGGTATGGATAAAAAGAATCAAACAATAGATGATAAAATATTAATTGAGATGGAATATATTGATAATGCCATGTCAAATTCTTTATTTAAAATAATCGGAAATATTGAACAATCAGAAGGCATAGAAGAAAAAGATGAAAAAGTAGCGACAAACGAGTCGAATAGTAGCGAAAGCACTAAAAAACAAGAAGGAGCTGGTGATGATAAACAGGGCGAAAGTCAATCAGAAGAAACAGCAAAAGAAATTAGCTCTATGTCAATGCAGCATAAGGAAATGGGAGAAAATGAAGACAAAATATGGGAAGTAATAAAAAAGAGCACAGAAGATTTATGTACATCTTGGTCTGTTATTGAAAGCGATATAAACGTTAAGGGCGGAGTAAATGAAAAAGACTTAAGAGACGTCAACAAAAGTATAGATAATTTAATTAACGATTCAACAAACAAAGATGCAAAAATGTATTTAAAAGATTCTGCTGATTTATATGATAAAATGAAAAATATATTAATGACTATCAATGTAGAAAAAGAAAAGGCAAATGTATTTGAAATAAAGAAAAATTTATACAAGGCATATTTTTATGCTATGAATGACGAATGGTCAAATGTAAGTGATTGTATTAATACTGCTAACAATCAGATAAATAAAATGTCAAATATTAATGATAAAACAAAGATAGTATTTAAAAATTTATTAGCAGGAATTGAGCAGGAGAACAAGAAGATTTTTTATATACGATGTTCGGATGCATTAAATGATATAGAATATATTGATATAAAAAAATAGTTCAGATATATAATCCTGATAAATTATATCGATAAATAGGCTAAACATAATTTCTAGCATAAAATAAAAAAATAAAAAAAAGGGCGTTTATTTTAACGTCTTTTTTTGTTGATATATAAGGGAAAACACAAAATTAGAGCTTAAAATACAACAATTTGGGGAATTGACTTTATTAAAGCACTAGTGATATACTATCACCGAATAGACGCAAAAGAGGAGGTAAAAAAATGTTCAATAAACGTACAAGTGCGAAAAAAATAGCAATTCTAGTAATCCTAGTAATTTTAATTTCATATATATTTA